>NZ_CADCXN010000058.1 GCF_902806695.1 Candidatus Methylobacter favarea
TTCCTTGCCAGGTTGCGCCGCAAGTCAAAATGCTACAGCAAGTGCCAAAAGATGTTGGAATATTCCGTAAGGCTTCTGATGGCTAAAAGAAATAATGAGATTATCTATAGTTAATTAGCAATACCTGCCTTATTATTAAGGAATCCCTGATTAAGTCCTTCGACAGGCTTCCTTCGACAGGCTTCCTTCGACAGGCTCAGGACGAACGGTTTGTGTTGATTCGGCTCGTAGCAAGTCTTTTGTCTACGCTCAGAATAGCCCTGTCGAAGCCGTTCGCGGTGAGCCTGTCGAAGCCGTTCGTGGTGAGGCTGTCGAAGCCGTTCGTGGTGAGCCTGTCGAACCATGAGTAGAATCAACTTATTCATAGATTCCTTAAAGGCCTCAGACAGGATAGCCTGGCCTGGCGGATTAGCTGAAACTCCCTGCTAATCAGGAATTGGTATGAGCCGGAGCAAAACAATGGTGCAGCTTTCTTTCGCTGGAGCGGCCCGAATGACTTATCAAGTATTGAATGGCCGATTAGCAGCGAAGAGGGAAGCTTTCTCATGCTGGAACTGTTGCCGCGACAGGGCGATAATTTGCTGGAGTCGCTGACGGTTGAGGTGGATGGACAGTCAGTGCCTTTGGTTAGTGGTAGTAACTGCATAAGTCTCTCAATCCCCTTGAAAAAAACAAAGTAAGTGAAATCAAGAGATTTCATCAGATTTTATTTCACCATAGAAATAACAACTTGCCTGTTAGTGAATCAGGGGATTTGCGTGGCCTTCGCTTTTTGCCTGGGTCTATCAGAGTGGAAAAGCATATAAACAATGATTGAAAAGAAAGAGGATGTAATAATCTTCAGCAATAAAAATGCTCCGATTGAGCAGTCAGCGATGAAATACGGGATCGCATTATGAGCCAATCCAGGAGGGAAAAGCTGGGAACCGAATGCCTATATAATTGATGCGCCTTGGCATTGCCAACACAAAAACAGGTCATATATGCCGCTTGACCCCAAAACCTGATTCTTCGGTCTTTTGAACACGTCTATATCACTGATTATCGTCAACTGGAACTCCTGGGATATGCTATCGCATTGCCTGGAAAAGCTTCAGAACCAGACATTCCGGGATTTCAAGGTGCTGGTCATTGATAATGCCAGCGATCAACCGCCCCTCCTTGATCTATGTGTGCGTTATACGAATGTAACGCTGGTTCAGAATCAGGCTAATCTAGGTTTTGCCGCGGCGAACAACCAGGCCATAAAGTTGCTTGATGAATCTGATTGGGTGGGCTTGCTTAATCCTGATGCTTTCCCCGATCCGGATTGGCTGGAGCAATTAATAAACGCCGTTAAAAACTATCCGGGCTATACGATGTTTGCGAGCCGGCAGTTAATGGAGGGGAACAGTAAGCTTTTGGATGGTGATGGCGATATCTACCATATCAGCGGTTTGGTTTGGCGCAAAGGGCATGGCCAGCCTGTTTATGAGGCCGCACTTGAGCCGCAAGAAGTTTTCTCACCCTGTGCGGCGGCGGCGCTTTATAAAAGAGAAGCACTTCTATCAGTCGGAGGTTTTGACGAGGATTTCTTTTGTTATGTCGAAGATGTTGATTTAAGCTTTCGCTTGCGGTTACTGGGTCATCGCTGTTTGTTAGTGCCTGATGCCGTGGTGCATCATGTCGGATCAGGGACGACGGGCGGCCGGCACAGTGATTTTTCAGTCTATCACGGCCATCGCAATCTGGTCTGGACTTTTGTAAAGAATATGCCGGGCGCCTTGTTCTGGATGCTGCTGCCTCTGCAATTGCTGCTTAACGTAGTCACTATCGTGGTATTCATGGCGCGCGGACAAGGCGGCGTGATTCTGCGCGCCAAGAAGGATGCGGTAAAAGGCTTGCCTCAGGCGTGGGCAAAGCGCCAACAGATCCAGAACAGCCGGAAAGCATCCGTAAGCGAGATTTGGCGGGTGCTGGATAAGCGCCTGTTCCGGAGTATGCGCCGGTAGACTGGCGGGCGCGGATAATTTACGCCGGGTTCGCTTCAAAAATGAGGTAGACTGGATAAATAATACCTTAAGAATGCTTTAGAAAAATTTCATCTGGAGACGGCGGCTGATTTTTGATCCGCTTGCCTGATTATTCTTGGGCCAGGACCTGTTTTTACCGTTTTTGATCCAATTCAGCACTTTAATTAATTAGGGCAAGCAGGAAGGAAGTACCTATTAGGTTTTTAAACAGCGGGGAGTTTTTGCTATGATGGTTTGTGGATTTTATGTAGCGGCAGTCAAAAAGAGTGATATTCACTTGCTATGCGGGAGGGAATTTTGAGCTTGCATCCTCTTGTGGTTGACCTGGATGGAACGCTGATCCACACAGACATGCTGCATGAATCCGCATTGAGAGCCCTGCGCGATAACCCGTTTGACACCTTGCGCATTCCCTTTTGGTTATTGAAAGGCAAGGCATCGCTCAAGAAGAATCTGGCCGACCGCACTGATTTTGACGCGACTTCCCTGCCCTATAATCAGGATTTGTTAGACTGGTTAAAGCAGCAGCGGGCTCACGGTCGAAAGTTGATCTTGTGCACCGCTTCTGATCACTCCATCGCCACTGCAATTGCGGAGCACCTCGGTATTTTTGACGAAGTAATGGCAAGCGATGGCGCCACAAATCTGGCTGGAAAACACAAGGCCGAAACCCTTGAAGAACGTTTTGGCCATGCCGGTTTTGATTATGTGGGCAACTCGCGCGCAGATCTGGCGGTGTGGCAATGCGCCAGAAGGGCAGTGGTCGTCAATGGGTCTGCGAATCTGGCCCGCAAAGCGGGAGGTTACTGTGAGGTGACACACGTGCTCCCTTCGCCTGGCCGTGGCTTTACAACCTGGTGCCGGGTGCTGCGTGTGCACCAGTGGATGAAGAACTTATTGTTGTTCATCCCCTTATTCGCGGCGCATCAATTCACCAGCCCCGATACCTGGCTGACGCTCTTTCTGGCTTTTATCTCATTCAGCTTATGTGCCTCAGCGGTTTATATCGCCAATGACCTGCTGGATCTGGAGAGTGACCGGCAGCATCCGCGCAAATGCAAAAGACCCTTTGCCTCAGGTCTGGTTCCGGCCTGGATAGGCGTGGCCCTGGCGCCCCTGTTACTGCTTGCCAGTCTGACATTGGCTCAACATGCAGGAGGCGACTTTTTACCATGGCTGCTGTTTTATTTTGTCGTGACCTGTGGGTACTCCTGGGGGCTCAAGCGTATAATTCTCGTGGACTGCCTGATTCTGGCGATGCTTTATACCTTGCGCATTGTCGCCGGCGCCGCCGCTGCGGGCATGGGTCTGTCATTCTGGCTGCTTGCGTTTTCGGTTTTTCTGTTTTTATCGCTGGCCTTCGTCAAACGCTATGCAGAGCTGGAGGTGCAGTTGTTGAATGGCAAGCAAAAGACGCACGGACGCGGTTATTACTCCTCAGATGCCCCGCTGGTGCAGACGCTGGGCATCGCTTCCGGCTACGCCGCCGTACTGGTGCTGGCGCTTTATCTTAATAGCGATGCTGTCGTGAAGCTGTATCGAGCCCCGGAATTCGTATGGGGCGCGGTGCCTGTCATGCTGTTCTGGGTGAGCTGGATGTGGATGCGGGCCCATCGGGGCGAAATGCATGATGATCCCCTGGTCTTTGCCGTAAAAGACAAAGCCAGCCTGCTGGCAGGAATAGTGTTTGCAGGCGTCTTGGCAATCGGTACGGTCGGTTGGCCATGGTAGCGGTTTCGTCGTGGGGACGATTGAGCAAGCGGCAGCACGAGGTTGTGGCTCTATCTGATCGCGATCATGTAATTCAGCAACTGAAAAGCAGCCGGTCAGGTATTGCTCACGGCATGGGGCGCAGCTATGGCGACGTCTGCCTGAATCCGGATGGCGTTTTGTGGAATACCACTGGATTAGATCGCTTTATCAGCTTTGATGAGAGCACGGGCCTGCTTGCGTGTGAAGCAGGCGTGCTGTTGCGTGACATTCAACGATTAGTCATGCCGCAAGGCTGGACTCTTCCGGTTACTCCGGGAACGCAACTAGTAACAGTGGGCGGCGCCATCGCCAACGATGTGCACGGCAAGAATCATCATGTTTTAGGTAGCTTTGGCGATCACGTTCAACGGATCAAGCTGATCCGTACCAACGGTGCAGCCACTGAATGCGGACCTGATCTTCTGCCCGACTGGTTTTCCGCTACCGTAGGCGGTCTCGGTCTGACCGGCGTCATCACTGAAGCCGAAATTCAACTGCGCCGGGTGCCGGGCCCCTGGCTGGCTACCGAAACCGTGCCGTATGGGAATCTGGACGAGTTTTTCCGTCTGGCTGACGATTCAGAAGCTGACTGGGAACATACTGTTTCCTGGGTAGACTGCATTTCTGGAGAAGTTGGACGCGGGATCTTCATGCGCGGCAATCCCGCCCATGTAGATCATCGCCCGGAGCCAAAAAACCGCAAGCTGACTATGCCTTTGGTGCCGCCGATATCCCTGGTTAATAGGCTTTCCCTGCGGCCTTTCAACATGGCCTATTTCAATCTGAAAAAAAGGCAAGCGGGCAGCGGCATCGCTCATTACGAATCCTTCTTTTACCCGCTCGACAACCTCTTGGAATGGAATCGAATGTATGGCCCCAAGGGCTTCTTTCAGTACCAGAGTGTTGTCCCTCGTGAGGTTGGACGCGAAGCGGTGCGGGCTATGCTGGGCGAAATCGCCCGTTCCGGCGAGGGGTCATTCCTGGCCGTGCTGAAAACCTTCGGTAATCGTCAGGCTGTGGGCATGATGAGCTTTCCGCAGCTTGGCGTGACTCTGGCCCTGGACTTTCCAAACCAGGGTGAGCGAACGCTGAAGCTTTTCGAGCGGCTGGACGCCATCGTCCGTGAGGCCCGGGGGCGGATATACCCGGCCAAGGACGCGCGTATGCCGCGCGACCTTTTTGAGTCAGGCTATCCTCGCCTAAAAGAATTTATTCAATACCGTGACCCGGGCATTAGCTCAGCCTTCTCAAGGCGCTTGATGGAAAACTAAACATGACAGACAATAAAAAAAAAATCGTCATCGCGGGCGCAACCTCGGCCATTGCTGAGCACTGCGCGCGTTTATGGGTGAGTGAAGCAGCAGTAGATCTGACGCTAATCGGTCGAAATTCAGACAGAACAGAGCGAGTGGCAGCCGATCTGCGCGTACGCAGTCCGCAATCCGTTTTTCGTATACTTGAAGCAGACTTCATTGATCCGCTCGCCATTCGCCAACTGGTTGATGGCATTGTTGCCGAAGGGTCCGTAGACATCGTACTAATCGCCCATGGTTCATTGCCTGATCAGGCTGTTTGCCAGCAGGACTTGACTGCATGCCATGAGGCGCTGACCGTGAATGGAATCTCTCCCGTACTATTTGCCGAAGCATTTGCCGGACATATGCAAAAAGCCAATCGTGGAACCTTGGCGATGATCGGCTCGGTGGCGGGTGACAGAGGGCGCAAGTCAAATTATGTCTATGGCGCAGCCAAGGGCTTGGTTACACGCTACGCGCAGGGGCTGCAGCACCGTCTGGCAAATACCGGCGTTAAGGTAGTTCTCATCAAGCCTGGGCCGACAGATACGCCAATGACCGCGCATTTAAAACAGCAAGGCGCCCGTCTTGCCAGTGTAGAGAATGTTGCTCAGTTAATTGTTAAAGGAATCACTCAAGGCAAACCGGTTGTGTATGTACCGGCTAAATGGGCATTGATCATGATGGTAATTCGTCACCTGCCCCGCTTTGTTTTCAATAAACTGGAAATCTGAGATGCCTGCGCCTGACGCAATAATGAATAAATTCAGCTCAGGAAAATTAGACTCAACAGTTAACGCCATTTTATGGCTGGTGTTACTGCTTACAATCATTGCTGTATTTGTGCCATTTTCTCCTCTAATGTCGGCGGCCGGTTTTGATCCGTCGTGGGTATTGGGAATGAATCAGGCAACGGCTCAGCGGCTTTCCTTTGGCAAGGAAATCATCTATACCTTTGGCCCCTATGCGTCTATTTTCACGAAGTCATACCACCCCTCCACTGATTTTATGATGGTTAGCGGAACTTTGTATTTGGCTTTGTCCTACTGGGCCTGTATTGTTCTGTTGATGAAAAAGGTTCAATGGCGCTGGGTACTGGCTTTTTGCGCCGTCTTAGTATTGATGGACTCAAGAGACCAGAGAGACTCTTTGCTATTTTCATATCCCCTTCTTGTTGCATTAGCCAGCTTCAAGATGATGCATCCAGAAGATACTATGGCGGCCGTAAGGAAATATTCTCCACTTGTGGCGGCATTACTGTTTGCACCATTCGGTTTGCTTACCCTGGTCAAAGGATCAGTCCTTACTTTGTGCGCTGCTATCGCTGTACTATGTTCTGTATTTTTTATCCTCAGCAAAAGAAAATTTCTTGCATTAATTTGCCTCGCATCCCCTGTGATGTCCATGCTTCTATTGTGGATAGCCTCTGGGCAGTCTGCAGCAACCCTGCCAGATTATTTTATTAATATGAAGCCCATAATCTCGGGCTACACCGAAGCTATGGGCACTGAAGGCTTCATTCATGAAGTGTTTCTGTACCTGGTCATAACTTCTCTGCTTTTGTTAGCGGTATTTAATGAGAGAAAAATAAACAGCATTTCAAGACTGTTTTTACTCTGCGCTTTTTCTGTTTTTTTATTTATTGCTTTTAAGGCGGGATATGTACGCCACGGGGATCATGGATTAATTGCGTCTAATGCATTACTTTTTGGTTCGTTATTTCTACTTTTTTTTGCAGAAAGCGAGGACTGGAACACTAAAAAGACCTTTTCCATTGCGGTAATCAGCGTCTTTTTTTACCTGCTTACAAATTTAACATATAGCATCCCAGGTGTATTTTTCCAGGATAAATTAATTGAGAAAAAATTAGATATTAATACTCCAGGATCGCTCAGCAGATACAGCCAAGCTCTCCAGATTTATAATGTCATTGGACTGGAAAGTTTTATTCAGCTTTTAATTGCTTCTCAAAACATTCACCTTCCTTATTCCCCAGCATGGCACGGCATTAAAAACAGACTGGAAAACAAAAACTGGCCAAGGCTTGATTACGATGCCGCAGTAACCTCCCTTCGGGAGCAGGCATCCTTTCCTGTTTTGCCAGGCACTACCGATATCTACTCCTTCAACCAAGCCTATTTGATTGCTTCGGGAAACACGTGGTCGCCTCGCCCCATATTTCAGAGTTTAGGCGCTTATACACCCGCATTGGCTGAGATAAATAGACAGCATCTCTTGGGGAACCGGGCACCAGATAATATTATTTTTAGAGTGGAACCGATTGATGGAAGACTTCCTTCAATTGAAGACGGGGCAAGCTGGCCAATACTGGTGATTAATTATCAGCCATCCTTCATGGAAAATAATTTTTTATTCCTCCGAAAAAAAGAAAGCATCGACGAAATTGAAGAACCATTGAATCTCACAAGTGAAAAACATGTTTTTGGAGAAAGTGTTAATTTACCGCACTCAAGCCAACCCATATTTGCTCAGATCGAGATTAAATCAACTATTCTGGGGCGTTTAGCTAGTATTTTTTTCAAGCCAAGTCAACTGCAAATAGAAATTGAACTGAAAAATGGTCTGATAAAACAGTACCGGATCATTGCCGGTATGGCGAAATCGGGTTTTTTAATATCGCCGCTCATCGAAAATACCGCCGAGTTTCTCAAGTTATATGGCGAAAAAGGATTTCTGGCTGGCAAGCTGGTTAAGGCGATAGCAATTGTGCCGCGTGATGGCAGAACCAGCCTTTGGAACGATGAATATACTGTTACATTCAATCAAATCAAACGTCCTGCTCCAATCGATATCTCTAAAATCTATAAACTTGATGGATTTGATGACGAGTTGCCTGCTTCCAGGATAACAATGGCAGAAAAATGAGACGGCTCTATTGATGCAGTTAACAATATGTCGGCCGTCCCTAAGCAATTTTCAGTATCAAATTTGTTAGAAGTTAATGACTGGCTCGCTGCTTCTGTGGATAAGGCAACTCTGCCCGAGGCTGTCTATAAGGCAAATATACTCTCGGTCTTGCTATAAAAATGTCCGGCGAGCTACAAATTTGCCCGCAATTTAAAATTCCGGTAACTATTACAAGATAAATTGGAAAACAAAACATTAATATTGTCCCGGCATCTGGAAAAAGTAGTTTTAAGTGCTACACGAATCGTTCCGTAAATATAAACTTAGGATATTCATATGAAGCCACATGAATTTTTCTTATCGATGAATACAATATATAAATTAAAAAACATCTCTGCGAGCGAGATATTGATAGTTTTGCTTGCCATATTTTGTTTTTCATACTCGCTATACGTCGCCATCAACTATGCGACCCAGATTCCTCTCGACTTACATTCTTTTAGACAAACGCAGACAGCGCTGACTGCGTATTGGCTTGTAAAAAACGGTTTTAGTTTTGCATATGAAACCCCGGTAGCAGGCCCGCCCTGGAGCATCCCCTTTGAGTTCCCCCTCTATCAGTACATAGTTGCGTTGGCATCCCAGATAACGAAGTATTCATTAAACGCCACAGGGCGTGTTGTAAGCTTTTTATTTTTAGCTCTCTGCCTTATTCCAGCCCGATCCATTACAAAAAATCTGAATCTTTCTCAATGGGTTTTTTATATTTTTGCAGCACTGCTCTTTTCCAGTCCCTTATATCTTTATTGGGGACGTACTTTTATGATCGAAACAGCGGCAGTCTTTTTCTCCATAGCCGCCATAAAATATTTTATTGATATAGTTCAAGCAAAAAATACATTAAAGAATTCCTTTCTCTTTTTGGGCTTTATTTCGTTGAGCATTCTGCAGAAAGCAACAACCGGCTTGCCTGTATTGGCTTTACTGAGTTTTGCTTATGTACTCTTAAACATTAAAGACGCCGAATCCTTAAAGGCTTTTTTACTGTCAAAAAAAATCATGTTGGCATTGGTTTATTTTGGCATCCCGCTGCTTATTGGAATTGCTTGGACCTTATATACCGACCAGATCAAGTCACTGAATGATCTTGGTATAGAATTGACTTCCAGCGCGCTCACCACGTGGAATTGGGGCAGCATGAGCCAAAGGCTGTCAACTAGCCTTTACAGCGAAGTTATCGGGAAAAGATTATTTGAGCGGAATTTATCCGGAGCGCTGGGCATAGCGATTCTGATGATTGCACTGTTTTCACATGCCAAAAAATCAGTAAAATCAATAATTGCAATTTCAATTCTAATGGGGTTACTTCCTTTATTTCTATTCACTAATCTTCATATTGTCCATACCTACTATCAAACAGGAAATTTAATATTTATCATATATGCGGTCTCAGTAGCTATAGGCCACATATTAATGAGTTATTTTGAAAAGAAAATCATCTTATTTATACTAGCCGCAATCATGGTAGCGTCCAATTATTTCTGGTTTTCCAAGGACTATCTGGCCATTATTAAAACAGAATTTAATAAAGCGAATTCGCGCGATTATGCCGTTTCGGAAATATTAAAGAGAGAAATACCTGAAGAAAAATATTTTGTTGCTTTCGGCAATAGGTGGAGCTCGTCATTTGCTTACCTTGCAGAACGAAAATCTTTTACCGTACCGGAATCCTTTAAGCAATATGAAAAGATATCCCTTAATCCAGAATACTTCATCAAAGAAACACAACTGGGCGGCATTGTTGTATGTCTTACGGGTGTGGCCCCAAATCTTCTTGATACCCTCATACAAAATCTTGATAGCCTCATACAGTGGTCGTCAAACAATAGGCATTGGAAAATCGGACAGACTCATGGTTGTTTTCTGGCGTTTCCTGAAGCAGTAGCATTAAATCCATCTTTAAAGCTTTCATCTACAAAATGTGAAGGCAGTATTGATGTTGCCGGTGAGTCACAGGCTGGCAAACGTAACTATTTAAATATTGCCGGTTGGACGACCATATCAGGAAAGCAAGGAATTCTCTCCGAAAAAGTTTACGTCACATTAACAAAAAATAGCGAACCTGTTTTTTTTGAGACAGTGCAAGTAAATCGTCCTGATGTCAATACCCATTTCGGCCGACCCAATTTAGATTACAGCGGATTTTCAAGAATAATAAATACGAATTCTCTTGCTGGTGAATATGTTGTAGGTGTCGCCAGATTAAACCAAGGTTTTCTGGAGCAATGCCAGTTTCAAAAGAAAGTTTCATTAAACAATAAAGGCTTCAATGAATAAGAAAAGAATCATCCTCCCCGGCGGCGCCGGCCTTGTTGGACAAAATCTTGTGGCCCGTTTAAAGGCCAAAGGCTATAAAAATATAGTTGTTCTCGACAAGCATCGAACCAATCTGGCCGTCCTGAAACAGGTTCAGCCGGATATCACGGTTGAGTATGCCGACTTGGCCGAGCCCGGTGACTGGCAGCGGCATTTTATTGATGCTGAAGTTGTAGTGATGTTGCAGGCTCAAATCGGCGGCAATGATTATCAGGAATTTGTCCGCAACAATCTGGATTCTACTCGTTTAATTCTTGATGCCGTCAAAATCAACAAGGCGCCCTACTTGGTTCATATCAGTTCTTCGGTAGTGGAATCGGTCGCCGATGATTTCTACACCAATACCAAGAAGGAGCAGGAGCGCAGGGTGCTGGAAAGCGGCATTTCTTGCCCGATATTGCGCCCGACCTTGATGTTCGGCTGGTTTGATCGCAAGCATCTGGGCTGGCTTTCCCGTTTCATGAAGAAGGCGCCGGTCTTCCCGATACCGGGGCACGGCCGCTATATGCGCCAGCCGCTTTATGTTGGAGACTTTTGCAACATCATCATCAGCTGCATTGAAAATAGAATTGCCGGCGGCATTTACAATATTTCCGGCCATGAGAAGGTTGATTACATCGATATTATTCGCGAGATAAAGCATGCGACTGGTGCAAGGGCTCTGATTGCCAAGATTCCCTATAGCCTGTTTTATACGTTGCTTTGGATTTGGGGGCTTTTTGACAAAAATCCGCCGTTCACTACCCAACAACTTGCCGCGCTCGGCGCCAAAGATGAATTTGAAGTAATCGACTGGCCCGGTATTTTTGGCGTGCCTTATACGCCTTTCGCCAAAGCCATCGATGAAACTTTTAACGATCCGACTTACGGCAAAGTGGTCCTGGAGTTTTGAATATGAAGCAGCGTATTGCCGTACTTGGCGCAGGGCCCATGGGCCTGGCTGTAGCGTACCAATTGGCCCGCGATGGCCATCAGCCGATTGTCTTTGAAGCCGATGACAGGGTGGGAGGAATGACCGCTGCGTTTGATTTTTCCGGCTTGACTATCGAACGCTATTACCATTTTCATTGCATCTCCGACCATGCTTTCCTGGCCGTACTGGACGAATTGGCCTTGGCCGGCAAGATGCGCTGGGTAGAAACGAAGATGGGTTACTGGTATCAGGGCCAACTGCAGCCTTGGGGCAATCCCATCGCTCTCCTCAAGTTCCGGGGGTTAAGTCTTATTGCCAAACTCCGCTATGGTCTTCATGCTTTTATGTCGACCAAACGCAATGACTGGAAGCCGCTGGATTATGTCGAAGCTGTTGGCTGGATCAAGCGCTGGGTGGGCAAGGAGGCTTACGAGGTCATGTGGCGCCGGTTGTTCGACTACAAGTTTTACGAATACACTGACAATCTGTCAGCGGCCTGGATATGGAGCCGGATTCGGCGCATCGGGCGGTCGCGCTACAGTCTGTTCCGCGAGAAACTGGGCTATCTGGAAGGCGGTTCGGAAACCCTGCTTCAAGCCATGCGCGCCGATATTGAAGCGCATGGCGGCGAAATTCGCCTCAAATCTCCGGTTAGCAAAGTTGTCATCGATGAAGGCAAAGTACAGGGCGTGGAAATGGCAGGACAAGTCGAAATTTTCGACAAGGTGATCAGTACTATTCCCCTGCCCTATGTATCCCGGCTGATGCCCGATTTGCCGGTCGACGTTCTGCAGCGTTTTCAGGCTATCAAGAATATCGCGGTGGTCTGTGTGATCGTCAAATTGCGCAAGGCCGTGACCGGGAACTTCTGGTTGAACACCAATGACCCGGAGATGGATATTCCCGGCCTCGTGGAGTACACCAATTTGCGGCCGCTCGATCAGCACATCGTCTATGTGCCATTTTACATGCCGGGCGAGCACCCGAAATTTGCTGAACCGGATCAAGCCTTCCTCGACAAGGTGCGCCGCTACTTGAAGAAGATCAATCCTGATCTATGCGATGAAGATTTCATCGACCTGCGCGCCAGCCGTTACCGCTATGCGCAGCCGATTTGCGATCCTGGCTATCTGGATAAACTGCCTCCGGTTGCGCTGCCCGTTAAAGGCTTATGGGTGGCTGATACCTCTTATTACTATCCTGAGGATAGAGGAATATCCGAGAGTATTGGCTTTGGTCGAGGATTGGCTAGGGAAGCGGTGGTATGATTCGGCAATTTATATCGCGGCAGTTTCTGTTTTTTTTGCTGACTGGGGGGACTGCCGCAGCAGTCAATTTTGGCTCCAGAATTATGTACAGTCAGTGGCTGAATTTTTCTACTTCCGTGCTTCTTGCCTTTATCACAGGGATGATTACCGCCTTCGTACTGGCCAAGCTTTTTGTATTCAAGGCGAGCCAACAATCAATACGTCGTTCTGCTGCTTTTTTTATTCTGGTGAATCTGGTTGCAGTACTGCAAACTTGGATCATCAGCATGGGCTTGGCGTATTATCTCTTGCCATCGCTGGAGGTAAAGTTATTCGTGCCAGAAATCGCCCATGCGGTCGGTGTAGTTGTACCCGTGTTCACCAGTTACATTGGCCACAAGCGTTGGTCGTTCCGATAAGGCCCTGTTAATGAAAATCAGGCATGCTCTATGGGCTTTGGTCGAAGGCTAGCGAAGACAGGCGATTTTATGATCAAGTATTTTTTTTACCAGACAGTTTCTGGGATTTCTTGCTGTAAGAGGTCTGGCTGCGCTTCTACATTGGCTGGCGCGCATGTTCTTGAGCATTTGGATGCCTTTTTCCTGGGCGGTTATTAGTGCCTATATTGTTGGAATGACGGTGGCCTTTCTGTTAAACAGCGTCTTTATATTTCCAAAATCAGAAAAAGCAATGCACACACAAGCTCGAGATTTTGTTTTGGTGAATTTATCGTTTTTCCCATTGATCTGGCTGGTTTCAGTAAAAGTTAATAATTGGCTGAAAACTGTTGGAATGACAAGTCATTCTGAAGGATTGGCACATGCTATTGCTATTTCATTGCCTATGCTTGCCACGTTTCTGATATATAAATTTTTTGCTTTCAAGGAGAGGCGTTATGAATAGCACTGAGTTGTCTGAGCTGTATAAAATACGCTTTGCCCAGGATCAATTGCCGCGCAAAAAAGCGATCTGGCAAGTGATATGTCGAAGCTTTCTTCAGCGTTTTATAAAAGCATCGGATACCGTTGTAGATGTAGCATGCGGTTATGGCGAGTTCCTTAACAATATCTCGGCAAATAAAAAAATTGCTGTGGACTTGAATGCTGATGCCTTGAAGTTTTTGGACGCCGATATCGAATTTCATCAGTGCAAAGCTACAAGTTTGGGCTCGGTAATCGCAGGGAGAGCGGATGCTGTATTCACCTCTAATTTTTTAGAGCATTTGCCAGATAAGAAAACCTTGGACGAATTTCTGGATCAAGTGATGATTGCTCTCAAACCGGGTGGAAAATATCTTGTCCTGGGGCCTAATTTGCGGTATTTGCCCGGTCAATACTGGGATTTCTATGACCACCATTTGGGGCTGACTCATCTATCATTAAGTGAAGCTTTGCAGCTAAAAGGGTTTAACATACGCCTCTGTATTGATCGCTTTTTGCCCTTTACCACTCAAGGCGCCCTGCCAACCCACCCCTGGTTGGTTTGGCTTTACCTAAAAATGCCTTTCGCCTGGAGATTTCTGGGCAAGCAGTTTTTTATTGTCGCTCAAAAACCCTTCTGATTGATTGGCGCAATCACGACCTTTTATTTAATCCCGATGCAAGCTCGGATCTTCAATAGAAGCTGCCAATCAGGACTACAAAGCGGAAGTAAGCCAGGCATTCGGCTCTTTCCGTTACCTTGCCCTACCTGCTCCATTTAATATAAAGTTAAGAGTGTATTTTGCTATAGTGAAGCTTATTGATTGGCAGTGAGGTTTGGAAGATGGCATTGGCTCAGGAAGATATCGAACAGATTCAGGACTTGATCAAAAAGGTGATGGCCCAGGCGCCTGAAGCCGTGAATGCCAATGTGCGCTATGAGCTGGAGGTGCGGGAACGGGTCATTCGCGTGGAAGAAGAGCTCAAGCACCAGCGCGAGTTGATGAGTGAAGGCTTCCGGCAAATGGAAAAGCGTTTTGAGCAGGTCGACAAGCGCTTTGAACAGGTCGACAAGCGCTTTGAACAGATGCATCAGGAAATCTTGGGTGTGCATCAGGAAATCAGGCAGTTAATACGCTGGAGCTTCGGTACATTGCTGGCTATCGGCGGTCTGATTGTGGCGGTTCTGCGTTTGGTTGCCTAGCCCCGATGCTTGCCAGGAAAGATGGCGGGAAAAGCTCCAAAGCCAAAGGGTCAGAAATTTCAAAGGGCGGCTGGCAGCTAATGCCAGCGATCAACTTCCTGAATCAGGCGTTTATTCCCCATCGTCAGTTACGGATTTCACGGCTTCCTTTGTGCCTTTTCCTATCGCCTTGACAGTATCCCGAGTGCCATGACCAATCGTTCGGGTTACATCTCGCGTGCCATGGCCGATTTCTCTCGCGACATTTCGCGTCGTATGACCAATTGTTTTTCCCGCATCCTTGACTTCAGCGCAAGCGCACAATAGCGCAAGATATAACAAAGCCAATAACGCCAAAAATTTCCTGGTTAATTTCATCATGTTGGTATTATTTTAAAGGTCTTGGCTTAAGGTAAGTGATAGGCAAAATCAGGAGGGGCGGATTGCATAATAGTTCAGCCAGCTGATGAAAGTCTAGCATGGGTCCGGCAACTACCAGCAATATCGATGAAAGCAATTTTAATAGCCAATAAAATACAGGACATCTTCAACCTATTGTTAAATGGAAGTGTCTGAGGCTTACTTAATGTTTATAAATTAGGTAAAATCATAAGCTTTATATTTAACGTCTATAAGATTTAAAAAATCCACCACTTAACATGATACAGGCGTATTTAAAGTTGGGTTTGCCGATGCTGTAGAATTATTCGCTATATTTTTCTTTATCTGCCTCTGCAAAAATAATAAACAAAGCTTCGTTCATTCATTTATCCCCGTTTAGCGGGCATTCTTTTTGTTATGTACCTGTTAGTGTACATATTTATTTATAAAACATGTCAAGCACTGAAATAGCCGCGGAAATAAAACGCCGCCGAACTTTTGCCATTATTTCTCATCCTGACGCAGGAAAAACCACGCTTACCGAAAAACTCCTGCTGTTCGGCGGCGCGATTCAGCTTGCCGGCTCGGTAAAGGGGCGTAAGGCCGCGCGTCATGCGACCTCCGACTGGATGGAAATGGAAAAGGAGCGGGGTATATCGGTGACGACTTCAGTGATGCAGTTTGAGCATAAAGACTGCCTGATTAATCTGCTCGATACGCCGGGGCATGAGGATTTTTCCGAGGATACGTATCGAACATTAACCGCAGTCGATTCCGCGCTGATGGTAATTGACGTCGCCAAGGGCGTTGAAGAAAGGACGATTAATTTAATGGAAGTCTGCCGTTTGCGCACTACCCCTATTCTTACTTTCATTAATAAGCTGGACAGGGAAGGCAGGGAGCCGATCGAGCTGATGGATGAGGTCGAGGCTGTCCTGAAAATTAAATGCGCGCCCATGACCTGGCCAATCGGCATGGGCAAGCGCTTTAAGGGTGTTTATCATTTATATAAAGATGAAATTCATTTGTTCAGTGCGCAGCATGGCGGGAAAATAGCAGCTGCTGAGATTATCCGCGGATTGAATAACCCAAAGCTGGATGAATTGCTAAAAGACCAGGCTGAAGAATTAAGGGATGAGATTGAATTAGTCAAAGGCGCCAGCCATGAATTTGATCTTGACGACTATCTGGCCGGCAATTTAACGCCGGTTTTCTTTGGTTCGGCGATTAACAATTTCGGGATTATTGAATTGCTTGATGCTTTTGCTGAATATGCGCCTTCGCCAAGACCCAGGCAGGCAGAACAGCGCACGGTATTGCCCGAGGAAGATAAATTTTCCGGTTTTGTGTTTAAGGTTCAGGCCAATATGGATCCGGCGCATAGAGACCGGGTGGCGTTTTTACGCATTTGTTCGGGCAAATTTGATAAAGGCATGAAAATCTATCAGGTGCGCATCGGCAAGAATACCCAGGTCGCCAATGCGATCACTTTTCAGGCCGACACGAGAAAAAACGTGGAAGAAGCCTACCCCGGCGATATTATCGGCTTGCACAATCATGGCACGATTCAGGTAGGCGATACTTTCACGCAGGGCGAAACGCTTAAATACGGCGGCATTCCTTATTTTGCCCCGGAACTATTCCGCCGGGTGGTATTAAAAGATCCGTTAAGGTCCAAAGCGTTGCAAAAAGGTCTGGTGCAACTGACCGAGGAAGGCGCGACGCAGTTATTCCGGCCGCTGAAGAATAATGATCTTATACTGGGCGCGGTAGGCGTTCTGCAGTTTGATGTCACTGCCTTCCGGCTTAAAGGGGAATATAATGTTGAATGCGTTTATGATACTGTTCCCATTTCAACGGTGCGCTGGGTGAGCTCGGACAAACCGGCCAAACTTGAAGAATTCAGGAAAAGAGCCTTTGATAATCTGGCTGAGGATGGCGGCGGCTATCTGGTTTATCTGCCCAATAGCCGGGTGAACCTGCAACTGACCGAAGAACGCTGGCCGGATATTAAATTCAGCGCGACGCGGGAACTGTAAGTAATAGAATATCAGGCAGGCTGACTGCCATAGAAAGGTAATATACGATGATCCGCCCCCGCCCTGCCGTTCTCTCATTCTCAGGCCATGATCCCAGCGGCGGCGCCGGCGTGCAGGCGGATATTGAGACTCTGGCCAGCCATCACTGTCATGCCGCGAGCGTTATTACTGCATTAACGGAACAGGATACGCGGAATGTAAAAAAACTCATTCCTCAACATCCGGAAGACATCGTCAGTCAGGCGAACACCCTATTAAATGATTTGCAGGTCAGCGCTTTCAAGATCGGTTTAATCGGGCATGATGAAACCGCAATAGCCATTCATTCCCTATTAAAACAATACCCCCTTATTCCGGTGATTCTGGATCCGGTTCTGGCTGCGGGCGGCGGCGCCGAGCTTTCAAATGACCGGCTTATTGCTGCTATTATTGACCTGCTTTTGCCCTGTACGACCGTGTTAACGCCGAACAGTGAAGAAGCCCGTAAACTTGCAGGCTTTGATGACTTGAATGAATGCGGCCTGGCATTGCTGGAAAAAGGCTGTAATTACGTG
This sequence comes from Candidatus Methylobacter favarea, assembly GCF_902806695.1. GTDB lineage: Bacteria > Pseudomonadota > Gammaproteobacteria > Methylococcales > Methylomonadaceae > Methylobacter_B > Methylobacter_B favarea. Next base: position 17,541 of record NZ_CADCXN010000058.1, read on the forward strand.
CTGATTAGCGGTACTCATGAAACGACACCCGCCGTCAGCAACCGGCTCTTCCATGATCATCGCTGCCTGGAAACATTCACCTGGGACAGGCTGCCGGCCAGTTATCATGGTTCCGGCTGTACGCTGGCCGCCAGTATTGCGGCTTTAATTGCGCATGGGCTGGAGCCTTTTCAAGCAGTTACCGAAGCTCAGGAATATACCTGGAATTCCTTAAACAGCGCTTTTCAGCCGGGCAAAGGCCAACATATTCCCAATCGTTTTTTCTGGATGGAGGAAGACCCATGAAATTTCCAGCCCGCGGCTTGTATGCAATCACCCAGACTGAAAATAAATCCGGCGATACTATAATTGATGAAGTTGCATCTGCCGTTCGGGGCGGGGCAGTCATAGTGCAGTACCGCGATAAAAATCCCACTGACGCGCCCTTTATTGCCAGAGAGTTAATTAAAATCTGTCATCAAACGAATGTCCCGCTAATTATTAATGACGATATCGAGCTGGCTGCAAACACAGGCGCTGACGGCGTGCATATCGGCAGAGGAGACGTAGATACTGCTCAGGCAAGAAAGTTTTTAGGCGCTGGCGCTATCATCGGCGTTTCCTGCTATAACTTTATCGAACTGGCTGTAGAGGCGCAAGCGCGCGGCGCAAGCTATATTGCGTTCGGGCGTTTCTTTCCTTCTTCCTCAAAACCCATGGCTGCACCTGCCCATATTGAAACGCTGAAAAAAGCTAAACTTGCGCTAAAGATTCCGATTGTCGCCATAGGCGGAATTCTGCCGACTAACGGGGCGCCATTAATTGCCGCAGGAGCAGATTTTTTAGCGGTTATCGGAGGAATATTTGACGCTCAGCCCGAGCAATCGGCCCGGGCTTATCAGGCATTGTTTATATCGTAGATTCTTGCTTGGCTTTTGACCGACGCGGCATATTTAGCGAACATAAGCTGCCAGGCGCCGCAAAAGTCCGTCAGGTTCGGCGATAGCCATGGCGGCGATTTTATCGGCGCGACCCTGAGTATCCGCGACTGCATAAATTCTCAGTTCGTCAGCATTGCCTGAAGGGCGCAAATGCGCCAAGTCGCCGTTACTGAAGTACATCCGCACGCCATCGACATAATTAATGCGTTCTATCTTTCCGAAGCCGAGCTCCGGCGAGAAAAAAACTTCCAGCTCTTGCCTGATCGTCTCTAAAGCTTTTTTTTGCACGGTATCCGCTGCTATTTCCTTATTATTTTCATTCATGAAAACGATTTTATCATCGGACAAAAAAGCTGCCGTCTGAATAGCTTCATCAGACGGGGAAAAGCGTTTCACGATCTCCAGGCCCAGTGTTCTTGGAAACTGCTTGATAAGCGCCGCCCGGCTATAGCGCTTCGGCAAACGCGTAAAGATTTCAGTCAAGGGCGCACCATCCCGCCGGGCAATAAACAGCACGGCCAAAATGGGCAGAACCGCATCACGCGTGGGCAGGGCGGTTAATACTTGGCCATTCAGGAATATATCGGAACCGGTGAGAAAGCCGCCGTTAGCCTCCCAGCCGCAAACCGCTTTTTTACCCCGAGCCAACGCCTTTTCCATGCCGGCAATCACATAGGGCGAACCGATTCGCGTTTTGGCTTCGATAATATCTTTCAGCTTGCCGCGATCAATGCCGTCATTGCTGCTTATCGGCACTACCACGGCATCGGCGCCTAATAGTTCCGCTGTCAGCATGCCTATCAGGTCGCCGCCAAAAAAATGTACGGTAGCCGTTTCAGCTTCCACGCCGAGTATCAGCGGACGATCGCTGTCGCCGTCCGTGGAAACAACGGCATCAAACTGGCCGTATTGAGCAGCCTCCTCATCGTACAATTTCTGAATGACGGCAAGCTGCCCTGCGTCCATGTTTTCGGTATCGATAGGCACGAAGGTTTCGCTGCGCCCGGCAATAACGACTTCTGCTCCCAAGGCGCGGAGAATATCAACCAGCATATCGCGCCCGACTGCTGAATGCTGATAGGTTAACAGCCGCATTCCGGCCAGCGCTTGTTTTCCGAAAAAATCGACATAGCGCTGGATATAAGCCGAAGCCGCTTCACGGCGTTCAACAGATAATGCCCTTGAACCGGTTTTAAAAAGCCCGTCTGCCCCGAATAGCGAATCATCGAACGGCTGCTCGTAAAACCTCTGCCTGACTTCTTTAACTTTTTCGTTGACGGGTCTTTCATGCTGCTTGAGCAATTCGCCCCGCGACGTATTGGTTTTATAACCGTTGCGGTCAAACGGAATATGACTCCCCGTCACCATCATGCTGCCCTTGCCCTGCGCCAGGGCATAATGGGTAAGCGCGGGGGTCGGAATCATGCCTTCATTTACCGGTATCATTCCCGCATAGAGAATGGCCTGCTCAATGGCCTGGGCCAGTTCGCCCCGCCCCTGCTGTTCGGCAACATAAGCGCTGGAACTGGGCCGCAAATCACGGGCGTAAAAGAATTCCTCACCCCGCGCTATGCCGCCTTCGGCTTTAGACAGCGATTGAAGAAACTCCAGTTCTGCCACTGCATTGATAAAGACTTCCAGTTGCGTTAAATGAACAACTTCTCCCCTTCGGCCGCTGGTTCCAAATTGTAATTCCCGAGGTTCATAGGCAAGACATTGGCGTAGAGACTTTTGTTGGTTTGGGCGCATTGGCATAAGTGTTAACTTTGCTCTGTCAGAGTGGTGAAAAATAATCAGGCATTGCCCGGTTTTTGCTCCATTGCCTGAGCTAATACTTATAACTTGAGGGCAGTCTTACAAGGTAAGGCAGGTTGCGGCGGTCCGGCTGGAATATATCAGCAAGGCCTTTCGAGGTAAGGCGCCGCTCTTCAAGTTTGACCAACGGAAAAGAGGTATACTTTATAAAAATCGCCCCGGAGCGCTATTACTGTATGCTGGAAAGTTAAGCTCTAAATTCATTCTGGTGTTCAACAAACCACCGGTAAGTGCTGGATAGACCTTCCTTTAATGGTATTTGCGGACGCCAGCCAAGCGATTTAAGCTTTGAGACATCCATTAATTTTCTGGGCGTACCATCGGGCTTGCTGCTATCCCAAATGATTTTGCCTTGATAGCCGACCACGTCCTGTATGGTTTCTGCGAGTTCCGAGATAGTTACATCTTCGCCTGTTCCCACATTCAGGTGGGAAAGCATCGGTTCGGTGCAGGCTTGATAATGTTCTTTTGATAATCCCATCACATGCAGGCAGGCGGCGGCCATATCATCGACATGCAAAAATTCGCGCATCGCCTTGCCGCTGCCCCACACAGTAACCGTGGGTGAGTTTTCTGTTTTGGCTTGATGAAATTTCCTTATTAAGGCCGGTATAACATGGCTGTTTTCCAGATGGAAATTATCATTCCGGCCATACAGGTTGGTTGGCATGACAGAACGGAAATCCGTGCCATATTGGCGGTTGTAGGATTCGCACAGCTTGATGCCGGCAATTTTTGCAATGGCATACGGTTCGTTGGTTGATTCCAGTGTCCCGGTCAGCAAGGCCTTTTCACTCATGGGCTGTGCTGCCAGTTTTGGATAAATGCAGGAGCTGCCCAGAAAAAGCAGTTGATTACAACCGGAAGCCCATGCCTGATGAATCACATTGGCTTCAATCAACAGGTTCTGGTAAATAAACTCTGCGGGATATTCATTGTTGGCATGAATCCCCCCTACTTTAGCTGCTGCCAGAATCACATAAGCGGGCTTTTCGCTCTGCATAAATTGCCGTACTGCCGCCTGGTCGGTGAGGTCCAGTTCGGCATGCGTGCGCACTACAATATTTTCAAAGCCGGCATTATTCAGCTGCCGCATTATGGCTGAACCCACCATGCCGCGATGTCCGGCCAGATAGATTTTAGTCTGTTTTTCCAGCATACTATTATTCCCGCGTAATTGAAACGTTATACCCCTGTTTTTTAAGAAGGGCATGTTTTTTGGACTGCTCAAGATCATGAGCGACCATTTCAACAATCATTTCCTGCAAGGTTATCTGCGGCGTCCAGCCCAGCTTTTCTTTAGCGTAACCGGGATCGCCCAGCAGGGTTTCCACTTCTGACGGCCGAAAATAGCGCGGATCAATGGCGATTATATTCTGGCCGATTTTCAGGCCGGGCGCCTTGTTACCTTCTATTGCTTCAACATAGCCCTTTTCATTAACGCCTGAGCCTTCCCAGCGCAGCGTTAGGCCCAGTTCCCTGGCCGACATTTCTATAAACTGCCGTACTGAATACTGCACGCCGGTGGCAATAACGAAATCTTCGGCTTGCTCCTGTTGCAGCATCATCCATTGCATGCGCACATAATCCTTGGCATGCCCCCAGTCTCTGAGTGAATCCATATTACCCATGAACAAACAGGGTTCCAGTCCCAGGGCTATATTGCAAAGGCCGCGAGTTATTTTGCGGGTTACGAAGGTTTCGCCGCGGCGCGGGGATTCATGGTTAAAAAGAATGCCGTTGCAGGCATACATGCCATAGGCCTCCCGGTAATTCACTGTAATCCAGTAAGCATACAGCTTGGCTGCCGCATAGGGTGAACGCGGATAAAACGGCGTGGTTTCCTTTTGCGGTATTTCCTGCACCAATCCATAGAGTTCCGAAGTAGAGGCCTGATAAAACCGGGTTTTCTTCTCCATCTTCAGAAATCTTATCGCCTCCAGCAGGCGCAGAGTACCGAGCCCATCAACATCGGCCGTGTATTCGGGCGATTCAAAAGAAACCGCCACATGGCTCATGGCGCCGAGATTGTAGACTTCATCAGGCTGAGTTTCGCTCAAAATGCGGGTTAAATTCGAACTATCGGAGAGATCGCCGTAATGTAAATAAAATGCCGCGCTGGTTATGTGCGGATCCTGATAAATATGATCAACCCGTTCAGTATTGAAAAGGGAGGAGCGCCGTTTGATGCCGTGTACTTCATAGCCTTTTTGCAATAAAAATTCAGCAAGGTAAGAGCCATCCTGCCCTGTTATGCCGGTTATTAATGCTCTTTTTCTCTCTGCCATTCCAGCTCCATTTTATTTGGGGTTTTAGAAGTGTTGATTAATATTCAAGCTCAGTTAGAAGCGGGTTTATTATTACATTAAGATTGTAAAATTTCTTATTTTCAGCAGGAAGGAAGAAAATCTTTGCGTATCCGGAATAATTTTTATCGGGCTTGAAAATATTGCAATGCCATAGATCCAGCGCTTATTAACAGCAAAACCATAACTAGCGGTTTGGTATGAACTATCCCGGCTGTCCCTTGCTTTACGAGAGCTGTTCATTTCTCAGGGATTTTAATCAGATGGCCTCGCGTTGCAGAGGTAAAAATAGAAGCGCCCTACCGCCAGTCCGGCATAGGCTTCTTGCCAAGGGATCGAAGCGCCGGTGGCATCCATCACCTTGACGGCCTCGTCCATATTGGCCGGCTCAATCCCATCGCCTTTTGGCAGTGTAACTAGGTGCAGTTATGGCTACATACCCCAAGATCAGCTTTTTAAGGCAAAAAAAAGCGCATTAACCCGCCGAAAGGGTAATGCGCCGGTGCTTATATTAAAGCAGGTATGTCACACGAGGAGGTCAAACACGCCGGTATTGCGTTTACTATAAGTGAAGCATTTACAGGGCCAACTAATGTTAAATATATAAATTAATTTAAAATTTATTTAATATCAGTCAGTTATATTATTATTGTCGTTAAGGCTAAGCAAGCGGCATGGCTAATTAAGCCATTATGTGCACCAAATAAAATCAAAATTACCAAATTATTCCCTATAGTTGTGCATATTAAGCAAAAAAGTTGTAATTACACAACGTATTTATTGGTAAGTCTGATTTTTTGACATTATTGAATGCACTGTTAAGGTGCATAAAAATAAATGCTTTAAGATTATTATAAATAAAAAGTAAATTTAAATGTATGCCAAAATAAAAAATCTTATAATTTACAATAGCTTGTTAGTTATGAGATTTTAATGTGATTTTGGTGTGCTACTTGCTTGTCTATTTAAAGAACTTTTACAATATCTTATGAACTTTACTTATCCTTATTTTCCCGCCTGGGCAAAAAAGAGCAGTTATTCGCCTTTAGCGAATAGATGGTTAAACTGCCTGAAGACTGCGGTATCCTATGGCAATCTCTCAAAGCCTTCTCCCGCGCTGCCTGCTGTTGTTGCTCATATTGTGAAAGTTCCGGGAGTTAACGTAAAAATCCCGAGGATCAGGCCGCCTGTGACACCGTGCCCGATGCCGGGGCAGCAGAAATGGTTAGGTGCAATGCTTTGTACGGATTTTGGGGCTTTTTCCAATAAAAAATACAGCGGAATTAACTCATGAAGAAAAGGATTCACTAAAAGTGACAAGAATGCAGACTGAAGTAAAGAAAACTGTTAAGGTTTAATTACCCGGGCTAACTAGGTATTCATGAAGACCAGGAAATTTGCAGCAAGCTGAACTGCGGCAAATAAGACTCACAAACAAACGGCAACAGGTATAATTATTATGACAATTCGTGTGGCACTTCGTCACCAAACTGTATACAACTTCGATAGACCGGTAACCCTGTCGCCTCATGTCTTTCGCTTGCGTCCTGCGGTCCATAGTCGGACGCCGATTAAAAGCTATGCATTGCGCATTGAGCCGAAAAATCATTTCATCAACTGGCAGCAGGATCCGTTTGGCAATATTCTTGCCCGCGTGGTATTTCCTGAAAAATGCCAAAAACTCAGCGTTGAGGTTGAAGTGATTGCCGATTTGACTGTAATCAACCCCTTTGATTTTTTTGTTGAGGAGTATGCGGAAAAATATCCATTTAAATATGATTCGCAAACACTCAAGGAACTGCAACCCTATCTGGAAATTACTGAAAACGACCCCTTATTAAAAAGATGGATTAAAAATCTTGATATCAGCGAGCGTACTATTAATGACTTTCTGGTAGATGTTAATCGCCAGGTCTTTGAAGACATTGGCTATAATATCCGCATGGAAGTGGGCATTCAAAGCTGCGCGGAAACCTTGCAAAAACGCAGCGGGTCGTGTCGTGATTCGGCCTGGCTGCTGGTACAAATACTTCGTCATCTGGGGCTGGCCGCGCGTTTCGTTTCCGGCTATCTCGTGCAACTGTCTGCAGATATAAAGTCGCTGGACGGACCTTCAGGGCCGGAACAGGACTTTACTGATTTGCATGCCTGGGCCGAAGTTTACATTCCCGGCGCCGGCTGGATAGGTTTGGATCCAACATCGGGCCTGCTTGCCGGCGAAGGCCATATTCCACTGGCTTGTACGCCGAATCCGGCCAGTGCGGCTCCGGTTACCGGCAGCACCGACAAATGCGAGGTAGAATTTGAATTTAGCAATACCGTGGAACGACTGCATGAAGATCCGCGCGTCACTAAACCTTATACCGATGAGCAATGGTATTATATTGATGCCCTGGGACAGCAAATCGACAAGCAGTTAATTGAGGATGATGTCCGGTTAACCATGGGCGGCGAGCCTACCTTTGTGTCCGTCGATGACATGGAGGGCGAGGAATGGAATACCGATGCTGACGGCCAGCATAAACGCGATCGTGCGCAGGCATTGACCAAACGCCTGCGTGACGTATTTGCAGCAGGCGCCATGCTGCACTATGGCCAAGGCAAATGGTACCCTGGCGAGCCCTTGCCGCGCTGGCAATACGGCATTTTCTGGCGCAAGGATAATATTCCCGTTTGGCGGAATCCGAAACTGCTGGCTGAAATTACTCAGGATTATGGCTATACCGTTAACCATGCGCACCAATTTATCAATCAGGTCACCCATAGGTTAGGCATTCCGCTTCGGCATGTCACTACCGCCTTTGAAGACAGCTTTTATTATTTATGGCAGGAAGGCACGTTACCGGAAAATCTGGATCCTCTAAAAGCCAATCTGAAAGATTCAATTGAGCGCAAAACGCTTGCCCAATTATTGGATGCCAATTTAGGTCAGCCGGCCGGATTTGCACTGCCGGTCAAGTGGAACTGGTCAGAGCAATGCTGGCAAAGCGGCCCCTGGAATTTTCGCCGCGGCCAGATGTTTCTGATTCCCGGCAATTCACCCATGGGTATGCGCCTGCCGCTGGGCAGCCTGCCCTGGATTGCACCCGATAAAATCGATATAGAGGAACCTCAAAGCCTGTTTGAAGAGCTTCCCGAACTCGGCGAATATTATGGTGAAGTGGCGCGCCGTTATAGTCATTTTGAAAAAAATCCCGAAGAGCATTCGGAAATTTTCACCCAGGAGCCGGGCGATGAAACAATACAGGTTGAAGTGCCGCATACGGCGCTGTGCATAGAAGCCCGAGATGGCCGTCTGCATATTTTTATGCCGCCCCTTACACTGCTGGAGCATTATCTTGAACTGATTGCCGTCATTGAAGCAACGGCAGAAAACCTCGCAATGACAGTGGTGCTTGAAGGCTACGAACCTCCGCGCGATTATCGTATGGAACGGCTGATGGTTACGCCGGACCCCGGCGTCATTGAAGTTAATATTCATCCGTCCAAAAGCTGGCCGGAGCTGGTAGAAAAAACCACCATCCTCTATGAACAGGCGCATCAGGTCAGACTGGGTACGGAAAAATTCATGCTGGACGGCCGCCATACCGGCACCGGCGGGGGCAACCATATCACTATGGGCGCTGATACGCCGATCAACAGCCCGTTGTTACGCCGTCCAGATTTGCTGCGCAGTTTGATCACTTACTGGCAGCATCATCCCGGTTTGTCCTATTTATTTTCCGGCATGTTTATCGGCCCTACCAGCCAGGCGCCGCGCGTCGATGAAGGCAGAGATGAAAAACTTTATGAGCTGGAAATCGCTTTTCAGCAAGTGCCCGAAGGCGAAGTGCCCGAACCCTGGCTGGTTGATCGTTTGCTGCGCCATTTATTGACCGATGTTACAGGCAATACGCATCGATCCGAGTTTTGCATCGACAAGCTGTATTCGCCGGACAGTTCGGCAGGAAGGCTGGGTCTATTGGAACTCAGAGCCTTTGAAATGCCGCCGCATGCGCGTATGGCTCTGGTGCAAACCTTATTGCTGCGCTCACTGATAGCCTGGTTTTGGCGGGAACCGTATAAACACGATCTGGTGCGCTGGGGAACGGAATTGCATGATCGTTTCATGCTGCCGCATTATGTGCGGGAAGATATGAAGGACGTCATCAAAGATCTGCGCCGAGCCGGTTATGACTTTGAACTGGAATGGCTGGAGCCGTTTTTTGAATTCCGCTTTCCGCGTTACGGCAATACGCTGGTTGACGGCATTGATCTGGAACTGCGCTTTGCTATTGAACCCTGGCATGTACTGGGTGAGGAAGTAAGCAGTACCGGTACCGCCCGGTATGTGGATTCTTCAGTAGAGCGCTTGCAGGTTAAAGTGAGCGGATTTACTGAAGGCCGCTATGTAATAACTTGCAACAACCGGCGTCTGCCATTGCGGGCTACCGGCCGCAAAGGTGAGTTTGTTGCCGGTGTGCGGTATCGCGCCTGGCAGCCCCCTTCGGCCTTGCACCCGACCATTAGCCCGCATGTGCCTTTAGTAATTGATGTGATCGATACCTGGAACGGACATTCCGTGGGCGGCTGTACTTATTATGTAGCTCATCCAGGCGGCCGCAGTTATGATGCTTTTCCAGTGAACAGTTTCGAAGCGGAAGCGCGGCGCATTACCCGGTTTTGGGATTATGGACATACCCCGGGTCCTGTAAGTCGTGCTCCCATTGCACCGTCTCCCGTGTCGCCTTCCGATAACCCGGCCGTGGCAAAATTTATTGTAAAGGACGAAGCGCCACGCCCTATGGCGCCTCCGGCAGAAGAATTGAGCGAAGAATATCCTTTTACCCTGGATTTGCGGCATCGCCGTCATTAATAGCTTATTCGGGCAGACAGCGCAAAGACATGAAAAAATTCCTGTGCTGTGAGTGGTTTTGCGCTTATTGGAATATTAACCATGTCAACGCCATCATCAAATGAATAGCTTTAAGGACTGACTTGTGCGCAATACAGAGGCATCCACCAGCGATATTGGCGTGCAGTATTATGCGACACAACTCGGCACATATGATGAGATGTATGCGACCGAAGATAAAGTTCTGCCGTATTGGGAGCGCTTTCTCAGCGCGCTCGAAAGTATGGGCAGTGAAGAACTTGAGCTTCGGCGCAGGGAAGCCCAGCGTTTGCTGCGCGAAAATGGGGTTACCTATAATGTTTATGGGGATTTGCAAAAATTAGCCAGACCCTGGAAGCTTGATCCTGTTCCCTTACTGATCAGCAACGAACAATGGACTGTTATCGAAGCCGGCCTTAAGCAGCGAGCCAGGCTGCTCGATCTGATCTTGAAAGATGTTTATGATCAACAAATACTGCTGAAAAAAGGCTTGTTGCCGGTTGAGCTGGTTTATGGCCATGAAGGTTTCCTGCATCCGTGTGTCGGGGCATTGCCAGAACAGCAGCGGCAACTGATTATTTATTCAACGAATCTTGCTCGCGGCCCAAACGGCCGCATGTGGGTACTGGATGATCGCACCCAGGCGCCTTCCGGCTCGGGATATGCCTTGGAAAACCGGACAGTGATGACCCGGGTCTTGCCCGATATCTTTGCTGCCACTCAGGTGCATCGGCTATCGGGCTTTTTCAAGGCCTTGCGCAGAGGCCTTGCTGATATTGCGCCGCATAACAAGGAAGATCCCTGCATTGTTGTGCTGACGCCGGGTTCGCTTAATGAAACTTATTTTGAACATGCCTACCTGGCCTCCTACCTTGGCTATACCCTGGTTCAGGGCGGGGATTTGACTGTTCGGGACGGCCGTGTATGGCTCAAATCCTTGCAAGGTTTGCAACAGATCGATGTTATTTTGCGCCGCGTCGATGATTCTTTTTGCGATCCGCTGGAATTGCGCAGCGGTTCCAGGCTGGGCATTGCGGGCCTCCTTGAAGCTGTACGGCGCGGCAATGTGGCTATCGCCAATCCGTTGGGCAGCAGTATTCTGGAAAATCCCGCACTTCTTGCTTTTTTGCCCCGACTGGCCCGCTATTTTTTAAATCAGGAGCTGATTCTGCCTTCGGTTGCAACCTGGTGGTGCGGGCAACGGCGCGAACGCGAGTTTGTCCTGCTCAACCTTGAGCGTCTGATTATTAAGCCGATCAACCGTAGCCAGGCCAATGAAGTCGTGTTTGGCAACCTGCTTAACAGTAAAGAAAAAGAATTGTTGCGTGCAAAAATTATTGCCAAACCGCATTTATATGTAGGACAGGAACAGGTCAGTTTTTCTACGGTGCCGGCATTTATTGATCAGCATATAGAACCGCGGAACGCAGTCTTGCGTAACTTTATTGTCGCTGGAAGAGATGATTATGAAGTGATGCCGGGCGGCCTGACGCGTATTGCCCGCGAGAAAGATAACTTTGTAGTGTCGAATCAGGCGGGCGGCATCAGTAAAGATACGTGGGTATTAGCTAGCGAACCTGAAAAACATGTGAGTTTATGGTCACAGACGGGGCGCAATTTTGTCAGCGAGGCAGTCAGTGAGTCGCTTCCAAGCCGCGCGGCTGACAACTTGTTTTGGGTCGGGCGTCATCTTGAGCGCATGGAAGCGGCAACACGGCTGTTGCGAACGGTGTTATTGAAATTAAGGGAAACACTTGAATTTAAAACTCCTGTTGATACCGAGTGCCTGGCAGTATTGTTGCGTTCCATCACTCATGTAACCGGCACCTATCCGGGCTTTGTCAGAGGCAACCTGCAAAACCTGAAAGCCTCTCAGAGCGAACTGTTATCGCTGGCTAAAGATATTAACCGCTCAGGCTCGCTGGCAGCAAATATACAGGCCTTTTCTCAAGCCGCATTCAACATACGCGATTTGTGGTCTCTGGATATTTGGCGCAGCATCGATAATATACAGCGAAGATGGCAGCAGCGCGTCATTAATCATGACTGTAATATCGATCAGTTACAGAATAGTCTTGACGAATTGATTACCCATATTGTCGCCTTTACAGGCTTGACCAGCGAGAGCATGACCCGTGAAGCGGGGTGGTTAATGCTGGATTGCGGACGCAGGCTGGAGCGCGCGCTGGCGCTTATTGCATTGCTCCGCTCAACACTGGTGTTAAAACACGAGAACGCTTTACAGAATCAGGTGCTTGAGGCAGTTTTGTTTGCAACTGACAGCTTGAGCATTTATCAAAAACGCTATCGTTCATTTATCCAGCTGCCGATGGTGCTGCAATTATTGCTGATGGATGAAACCCATCCGCGTTCGCTCGCTTACCAGCTTCATCAATTATCCCGGCATCTCGGCGCCTTGCCTAAAGGCAAAAGCACGGGCCCTTTAAGTGAGGAAGATCGGTTAATTTTAAAAGCTTATACTGATCTACGAGTCATCAAGGTGCTTGAATTAACCCAACTCAATGACAATGCCGCTATTTATACTGATCTTGACAGGCTGCTTGCAAATACAGCTGATTTGTTAAAACAAATTTCAGAAGTGATAGGACAGGCCTATTTTAGTCATTCTCAGGTGTCACAGATCATGACGCCTATTGCAGTTGAGGATGAATTGTGAAATACCGGATTACCCATACGACTATTTATAATTACAGCCAGGCGGTAGGTCTGTGCCAAAATGAAGCAAAGCTGCAACCGCGTGATTTCTGGCGCCAGCAATGTCAATCCAGTCGCTTTGAAATTACGCCCACGCCTGCGGATTTCCGCGAGCGCACTGATTTTTTCGGCAACCGGTTAGCTTATTTTGCTATTCAGCAGCCGCATAAGCAGCTGACTGTAACTGCCATTAGTGAAGTAATGCTCTTCCCCAGGCAAAATACGATGGATTTGGATAATCAGGTAGCTTGGGAACAAGTGCGCGATATGTTACAGGAGTCGCCGAATCAAATCCAGACTCAGGCCCAGAGCCAATTCCAGAGTCAGAACCTGGGTGTGGAATTACTTGATGCCCGGCAATATATTTTTGATTCCCCGATGGCGACGACTAGCCCGGAGCTTGCAGACTATGCCAAGAATTCATTCCTGCCGAATCGTCCCCTGGTTGAAGTCGTGCGCGATTTAATGCAGCGTATTTACACCGATTTTATTTATGATCCAACCTTTACTACTATCGCTACGCCGCTGTCTGACGTTTTGGCTCACCGGCGCGGCGTTTGTCAGGATTTTGCGCATCTGGCTATCGCCGGCCTGCGCGCTTACGGCATCGCATCCCGTTATATCAGCGGCTATATTGAAACGGCAACTCAGCCCGGCAAGCTGCGTCTGGTGGGAGCAGACGCTTCGCATGCCTGGTTTGCGGTTTATCTTCCGGGAAGCGGCTGGCTGGAGTTTGATCCAACCAATAATAAATTGCCGCATGATCAGCATATCACGCTGGCCTGGGGGCGGGATTATTCAGATGTCACCCCTCTTAAAGGCATAGCTTTCGGCGGCGGCCAGCATACCTTGTCCGTATCGGTTGATGTGCTAAGGCTTGCATGACTTAATAAATTGCACCAAGAGCACAAAGTTTTTTCGCGCCCTGTGGGGCGTTCTTTTAAATTTAGTACCTTAAAACTGGAGTTGTATGACTACTATTCATTTTATTGGCGGCGAGAAAGGCGGAGTCGGTAAATCCGTCGTTGCGCGGGTGTTGGCTCAATATATGATTGACAATGAAATACCGTTTACCGGTTTTGATACGGATCGCTCGCACGGCGCGCTGCTGCGTTTTTACTCGGACTATGCATCGCCTACCATTATCGATAATTACCAAAGTCTGGATGCCATTATGGAAACGGCTTCAGCGAACCCTGAACAGCGCATCCTGGTTGACCTTGCGGCTCAAACGCATCATCCCTTGGAGCAATGGATAGATGAGTCGGGCGTACTGGAACTGGCTGATGAACTGGGGATTTCCTTATGCTATTGGAATGTGATGGATTCGGGCAAGGATTGCGTGGATTTGCTCAACAAATTGCTCGACCAATATGGCACAAATTTCAATTATATAGTGGTCCGGAACCAGCTTCGCGATGATAATTTTACTATCCTGGAAACCTCGGGTGTAAAGGACCGCGCCCTGGCTTTTGGTGCCAAAATTATTACCTTAAAGAAGCTGCATGCCCCGGTAATGACGAAAATTGACGGTAACAGTTCGAGTTTCTGGGCGGCAAAAAATAAAGATACAGACAATCTCAACGCCTTGGGTTTGCTGGAACGGCAACGCGTGAAAATCTGGCTGAGACACGCTTATAGTGAGATTGAATCCGTAGGTTTGTAATGATTTTCCTGTTAAGCACAAATTTATCTTCACCTTCCTGGGTTGAATAAATCCCCCGGGCCGCACCTGCTTGCAACAGCTGGGTTTAATGCTGCTGCTTTAAAGGCTGATCTGACCGTTTTTAACACTCTGGACGGTCGGGTCAATTTACCGGATAATTATAAAATTATCCCTTGAATAAATTAACCTTAAAAAAGTTTATTGTTTACCGCTATGGTTGTATTTCTGGATCAGAAAGATGAGGTGGGATAAGATATTGTAAATTTTTGCCTTGCTTTTTTAATTTATGACTTATTGTATTGCCGCCTCTATAAATGAAGGACTGATACTGGTTTCTGATTCACGGACCAATGCAGGCATTGATAATGTCAGCACGCATGGCAAAATGCATGCCTTTAATACCACGAGCGATCGTAAGATTGTTTTATTATGCGCAGGCAATCTCGCCACTACTCAGGCAGTTTTAGAGCAATTGCACCGCGATAAACTCAAAAATACACCCATCAATTTTAATACTGTCGACTGCTTGTCGGCAGCGGCGGCTTATTTAGGTCATGTCAGTGTTGAAAAGCAAAAGCAGCATATAAATGCCGAGGGACAATCCGCATTTAACCCGTCGGCGAGCTTTATATTAGCGGGGCAAATCGGTGATGAACCTCATGGCGCTTTCATGGTTTACGCCGAAGGCAACAGTATAACTACTTCTGCTAATACGCCTTTTTTACAGATCGGCGAGAGCAAGTACGGCAAACCGATACTGGATCGTTTTCTCAGGCTTGGCAATTCAATAGACGAGGCGGCGCGATGCTGCCTGGTTTCAATGGACTCTACCATTCGCAGTAATGCCAGTGTCGGGCCGCCGGTAGAATTGCTGATTTACCGTAAGGACAGCTTTAGCCTTGACGAGTATTACTCTTTTGAAGGCGATGATGATTATATGTTGCAGCTGCGGCGCTGCTGGGAAAATAAGTTGCGCGAGGCGATTGCCGCCTTACCTGATTTAGATAAGGAATCAGCTAAATCTATGCAGATTGATCTATAAGCATACTGCCGTGTCTTCAGGACATGAAAATTTTCAGGTTTGGGCCTCCTGGAACAGAAGCTTTATAAATTAAAATAATTTATGGCGCCTATCAACGGCGTGCGGGGGTTTAAGCATAGTTTAACCGGGACTTTATCAAGCAAGGGAAGAAGTCGGCCTTTGGCTTTAAAGACCTGCATAAATTTACCGTCAGCCATTGCCGGCAGGATCTTTGGCGCTATACCTCCGCCGATAAACACCCCGCCGATAGCCAATGCTTTCAAGGCCAAATTGCCCGCTTCAGCCCCGTAAATTTCCACAAAAATTCTTACTGCTTCGGCGCATAATGGATCTTCCCCGGAAATACCCAACCGGGAAATAACGGCATTTCTATCGATATCGCTATTTACAGAAGGAACGGCAAGGCATGCAGGCGCAAATTTATGTGCACAGAGGAAATCATAAAGATGACCTAAGCCGTCGCCGGATAAAATGCGTTCATAACTGATATGATCAGAGTACTTTTTCCTAAGATAGGCCACTAATAAATCCTGGTCGGCATTTTGAGCGGCGAAGTCGCAGTGGCCCCCTTCAGTAGCCATAAGATGATGTTTAGCGCCATCCCAATACAGAATGGCTTCGCCAAGCCCGGTGCCGGCAGCGATAACGGCGATATTTCCTGGCTGAATTTCTGCGTTGGTATTTAGCTCTACCAGATCCTTTTCAGACAAATACAACATGCCCAGCGCCATGGCTTCAAGATCATTTAAAAGTTTTACTTTATCGGCTATTCCCAGTTTGATTTTGAGCTCTTCAGAATCGAGAAACCAGGGCAGGTTGGTCGTTTGAACACGTTGTTTTACGACCGGCCCGGCAACGCCAAAACAGGCTGAATCAAGGCTAGCGCCGCTGGGCAAAAAAATGGCCAATATCTCATCAAATTCCTTATATTCGCGGCTTGCGAAAGAGTGTTCCCGAGTGCAAATAAATGAGCCGTCAACCCCCTTGTCCCACAGAGATAAAACTGTTTTTGTTCCTCCTATATCACCTGCCAGAATCATAGGCTATTTCCTTGTTTTGAGGTTTGTTATTATCAAGCAGATGTAATAAGGCATCCAGTATAGCGGCGGCCACATTATAGGGGGGCAGGTGATAGAAGGCTTGCCATGCCAGGGCCGTATTTTCATCGTAATTTTCCCTGTATTCCGGATGAGACTGAAGCCAGCAAATTTTTACTGCATGACCAATAATTATATCAGTCACCAATGTGTCATCTATATGCAATGATGAACTGCTGCGAAAAATAGAAGCTATTGCTTTTAGAGTTTCTACGGTTAACTGTCGATAGACAGGCGCTTGAATCTTATTGAGCAAGTGGTTGACCAGCAATTTGAAGCTTTGTTCGCCAGAAGTCATTTGAGAAAGCGTGGCTTCGCTATCCAGACGTCTGTTACTGTCGAGTTTTTCACCTATCGTTAATCCCCGGCAGTGATGCAGAATATCCCAGACACAGGCAAAAAAGGCAGTATTTTCTCTGCCCACACTGCCTTTTTGCTCGCGCCATTCATACCAGTCCATCGTCTCTTCGCTCGCCATGGGCTCCAGGGTTTTTGGCGACCATGTTTTCGCCAGTTTCTGGTAGTCGCCTTCAAAGTGTAGTGTTTCTGCCAGATCCAGCTGGCTTTCCGTATTACTGTAGTCTTCCAGGGTTTCCTGGACTTTTTTGGATAATTGATAAGGCGGTAAAGACATAATCAGGGTAAAGGCCTGATCCAGCGTGCAGCTTGCTTCCCGCTTTTGTCTGACTATGATTAACTGAAGTATGTGACCTACTCTTACGGTATACATATCCGCGAACAGTTCGGGTTTTGATTTGATTAACAGGCCCAGGTAAATGATCAATTCCTGAATAATGATGCGTTCACTGGCATCGTTATTGTTGTAGGTACGGATGGTTTGAAGAATCTCCGAAGAATCAGCCGGACGCCTTAAGGTAGCTCGGCCGCTGTAAGCCCGGCCCACCGTCAAGGCATGCTGCCGAATCAGTATCTCATTAGCCGTCTGTTCCAGATTTATATCGTATTTGCCCAGTAAACCGGCACAGCGCCTGACTATGTACCAGGCATGCTGATCTCCTGCCCGCTCATAAATTTCTTCCAGCAGGTCGCGCACGGTGCAGATTTTTCCATCAGCTGTTACTAAACCGGTGTCATACTCCAAACCATGACGATTACTCAGCAGATTTAGTGCTTCGAGCTGGGCATAAAGATTGGAATTATTTTTCAGTTGCTCAATGAGTAGAGCATCTTCACTGATTTCCCATTCAGTCAGTAACCGGGGACTCAATGGTATGGATATGGCATTACTGACAGGCAAGGCCTGAAAACAGGGTCGCTGAGTTTCTTGCCAGGATGCTTTGGAGAACTTAAAGTCATGCAAATAGTTGATTTTTTCATAACTTGAGCTTGCTTCGAAATCGGCAAGCTTTCCGACTTGCAAGGAAATACCTTGAGCGGTGCCTTGCTGCAGTTCCTTGATAAATTCAATAAGAATTTCCCGATTATGGCTGCCCAGCATATTATGTTTTATGGTCATGATTAACAATGGGTTACCCCGCCTATCCCAATGTTTGTAAAGATATGCAAATTCGAGGCGCAGACGCTGTATCAGTAAACGGTTGTCCATCGCCAGATAAAAGCCTTTCTGATTGAGACATTGCGGTAAAAAAAGCAGACGCTCACCCGCCAGTATATACATCTTGGAGGTTGCCAGGGTTCTAAGCTGCCGCAACGGGCGGCCTGTCAAGCCGATACGGTCATTTCTGCCTACATGCGTATAGGCCTCGGCGAGTTCATTGGCTTCCCTTATTTGAACAGGGGCTATTTCAGCCAGGATCTGAGTGCAAATGCCGTCTTCCCTCAGGCTGGATTGTACGGCTTCATCCTGCGCCAGCAACAAAACTTGCAGTGTGCAATCCGGGTTTTGCTTGATAATCTTGTGTCGTCCCAAGGGGTCTATGTCATCACAACTCAGCAAACCATCCTGAATAAGACTAGCCAATATAAAAAGGCTTTGCGCCCAAACCAAAGGGATATTGTCATTGGGAACACGTTCCTGGCTATGAGGCCTGGCTTTTTCTGCGTCAATCGAAGCTATTGGAACACTATACAGTTCCGGTAATAATTGCTGACCATTTTGTTCAATGACTAGGCTTTCCAGTTTACTGTGGTAGTGCAAAGCGGCTTCGTTATCGCCTTTGAACAGATTGGCAAGCAGTAAATAGGTAAAAAACAATGGCCATTCACATTCAATATCGGTGAATTGTTTTAATTCATAGGGATCGTAATAATGGCGATAATGGTCTTCTATTGCTGTTTGATGACCGTCTAGCAAGAAGCGTTTGCAGCCATACCGGCCTTCCAGTTTTTCGCAAATAATCGCTTCTGTTTCTGCCCGAATGGCCTGATTATCAACCGCGAAAGCGGGAAATCCGGTGATGCTCAAAAGGGCTGAATCCGTCTCTTTGGAAATGGATTCTCTGGGCAAAAGGGATTCCAGGGTAATCCGCGTCCTGGCGACATCATCACTGATAACATGGACAACAGACGCTTGACCGCCTTCCTGTCCAAATAAATTAAAACCGGACAAGGCTTCCAATGCCGCTTTTGCCATGCCGATCGAACTGGCGTTTAACTCGGCGATGCCATGATTGGTTTTATGGCCGCGCTCCCAGATGCCGTAGTCAGGGGTGCGATAGGTACGACTGATATAATGCACCAGATTTTGCACAAAATTGACTTCATCAATGGTAAAGACAATACGCAGACCCGAGGCGATCATTTGCGCCAGCATCAGCAGAAATAAAGAGGTTGCGTCGAGTTGCAAGTGCCCCCACTCCTGATCGCCAACGACGCAAGCTCCCGATTTTGTATCGTATTTTGCATGCAAGGCGTCCAGCGGATTCTGGGTATGCTTGAATTTTTCAACTTTAGGCGCCTGCCGCATCATAGCTGTCAGCAGGCCGCGCATCAATTTAACAACGCTTTGCTCCAGAAGATAAGTTCGTCCGTTCGCCTCGCCGTCGCGTCGATAAGCCAGGGCTAAACCCCACGCCGCCAGAATGCTGTAGACATTATCCCTTACCCAGGCATCGTTATAATTGCCATGCACGTTGACAGCTGTACTCGCGGGAAGCAAACCGCTTACCCAATCCTGTCTGTTGAGAATGATTTCCTGCACCTGCCGGTAATAATTTTCCAGCTTGTCATGTGGGCTGTTCAGTTTCATATTCAGGCAAAGTTTAGGTGTTAGGGATTTATTGGCTCTAGTTAAAATACCCTGGCTAATTAACTTGAGTCTATACTGGTTCCTCGGCCACTGCACTTAAAAACCAGTTGGCGGTAATCTGAATATGCAGCTCGCCCAATTTATTTTGTAAATCATCGAGTATGGCTCGTAATTGCAGTTGCGTAGCCCGCCGGGTATCTATTGCCTGTACATACGTTTTCAGTTCCATAAGTTTTTCCGGCAAAAGATCATGGTTGGGCAGTCTGTTAATACAATCTGCTATTTCAACAATACAACATGCTACCGAACGCGGCAGGTTGGTATCAAGGAGAAGAAAATTCAGGACATCATCGCCATTAACACGGCTTCGAAAATGCAGTCGATACATTAACAAGGCATTCAGGGATTTTAGAATATTCATCCATAAAATGGTCTCGTACTGACGCATTTCAGCGCTGCGCGATTCTGCTAGCAGTAAGGAAGCCAAATCAAGAATCCGACTGGTCATATCGGCACGTTCAAGGTTTCTTCCCAGCCGGATAAACCGGTAGGGATGATTATGGCTCATATACCCTGATAATAAGCCGGTGAAACGCTGACAGCCTTTTAAAATCTCATTTACAAACAAGACCCTGCTGTGGCGGCTGGCGATGGCATCGAGATTATTTTTGGCGAACAGGTACATTTCGTTGACCTGCTCCCAGGCTTCATCGGGCAATAGTTCCCGCGATGTGCGAATATTTTCTCTGGCGGAGCTTAATGATGAGATTAGTGAGCCCGGATAGCTTAAATCGGTTAGCAGAAAACGCGTTACATTGCGCTCGTTTACAAGTTTATTTCTTTCATTAAAATCTCTTTCCGAAGCATTAATGCGGATCAGTTGCTGCCAGCCCATTTCAACACCTCTGGGTAGGTCCAAAAGTAAATTCATGTGCACACTGACCAGTCTGGCGATGTTTTCAGTACGTTCCAGATAGCGCGCCAACCAATACAGGCGTTCCGCAGAACGCGATAACATCAAGCGTTCTCCATATTAATAATCCAGGTATCCTTACTGCCGCCGCCCTGTGATGAATTAACGACTAATGAACCTTTTTTCAGCGCCACGCGGGTTAAGCCGCCGGCGGTCACAAAGGTATTAGCGCCTTGCAAAATGAAGGGCCGCAGGTCTATATGCCGGGGCTCCAGCCGGCCTTTGCACAAGGTGGGAGAAGTCGAAATTGCCAAGGTCGGCTGAGCGATATAATTGCGGGGATTTGCTTGAATGACCTTGCGGAACGCCGCTATTTCCTTTGCCAACGCATGAGGCCCTACCAGCATTCCGTAACCGCCCGACTCATTCGCCGGTTTAATGACCAGTTCGGCGATATGTTCAAGAACATAGGCGAGATGGTCTTCATTACTGCACAAGTATGTCGGCACATTTGGAATAATCGGCTCTTCATTCAAATAGTAGCGGATCATTTCCGGTACATAGGCATACACGACTTTATCATCTGCCACGCCTGCGCCCGGCGCATTAGCCAGGGCGACATTGCCAGCTTTCCATGCGCGCATCAAACCGCGCACTCCCAATGCAGAATCTTTACGAAATACCTCCGGATCAAGAAAATCATCGTCTATGCGCCGGTAAATAACATCAACCTGCTCCAGCCCTTCAATCGTGCGCATATAGACGCGGTCATCGTCATTGACTATGAGGTCGCTGCCTTCGACAAGTTGAGCGCCCATTTGCTGAGCCAAATAGGCGTGCTCAAAATAAGCGGAATTGTAGATGCCGGGTGTTAGCACAACAACATGCGGATTATGGTTCTGGTTATAGGCTATTGATGAGAGCATGTCATGCAGTTGAGTGGGGTAATCATCAATGGGCAGAATATCGGTGTCCTGCAGCAGTTCCGGAAAAACCCGCTTGGTAATAACCCGGTTTTCAAGCATATAGGAAACGCCCGAAGGCACGCGCAGGTTGTCTTCCAAAACATACATGACACCGTCTACATCGCGCACCAGATCCGTGCCGCAAATGTTGGCCCAGGCATTATGGCGTGGCTTCATGCCCACGCATTCCTTGCGAAAGTTTTTCGAGCTGTTAATGATCTCGCCCGGAATCTTGCCTTCCTTGATAAAGGCTTGTTCGCCATACACATCATTGATAAAACAGTTTAAAGCGGTTAACCGCTGTTTTAGCCCTTTCTCTATGACCCGCCATTCTCTAGCGTCAATAATGCGCGGAATGATGTCGAAAGGCCAGGCTCTATCTATATTGCCTTCATCACTATAAATAGTGAAGCTGATGCCCATTTCCATAATTGCCAGCTCAGCCGCGATTTTACGCTTATCTATATCATTCTTATTAAGGGAATTTAAATACTGGCACAAGCCGTGACTAACCCGGCGCGGTTGAAATTCTGAGTGCATGAGCTCATCGTACGCGCCCTCTGTTTTATATTTTTCCCAGATTGATTTCATAGCATTTCGGTTTTATATTAAATTTATAATGCACCAGCATAAATAATGCCATTCTTGAGAAATTTTCTTTAATAGAATACTTCGTTTCTATTTTATAAAATAACATAACCCGCTTTATCTAATGTAGAAAAGACGGGGGGTGTTTAAAATTTTCATAAAATTATTTTTGTACCCGGCCATTAGGAAATAGCACTATGTAATCTTTCCAGCGAAATTACCAAGTGAATATAATTTATTGGAAATGCCCTATTTTGGGGTGTCACGCATTAAATTGGTGCAAAAAGGAAGCGCTAATTTCTGAAGTTATTTAGGTCAGGGTAATTAAATTGATTTAATTATATAATTATTTCCTGCTCATTATGCTCACTATTAAGACCTTAGTAGAAAGTCCCTAAATTAATTTTAGATACGGAAAGCGGCAACAGAAGGAAGATAAGGCATTGCAGCGCTGCAATGTGGTGATAACTCCCAAAAGCAAGCTTGGATGTGTCAAAAATAAAACGGATAAAGCAGGGAGAACCAGATAGTTTTTAATAGTAATATTTTTATTATTTATCAAGAATCAGCTAACTAAATCAGAAAAATATTCATATTTTCTATCACCCTTATATTTAATGCCATGATTGCCTAAACATGAATAAAAAGCGCAAAAATTCTTCCCATTCGATATTCTCGCCATACGGCAAATTAACCTTAAGCTGAGCTAAGTCCATTCCGCCATGATATCAATCAGCAAGATACGTTCGCCGTCGAGTCTGAGCGCCAGCGTTTTGCAAAGCAGATCCGTGTTAAAGTCCCTATAGCGTTCAGAAGTCACGAGGCGATAGCAATCCTGGGTATCTTCAAGCGCCAGCAGTTGGTAAAAATAAGGCCGCCATGACCAGTTAAAACCGATTGTCCTGGGTTCTTCGAACCATTCCCCGCCGGCAAAATTAAAGTTTGAGGAAATTTGTTCGCCCTTGTTGTTGCATAAGTAAAATCTTAGCACCCCGCTTTTTTCAAAGGGATGAGCAGACAGTTCATTTAAATTGAAGTCCGTTTCGAGGGCTTTCTGTAGCAGTCCAATCAAGCCCTTAACTTTGCCGATATATTGAATTTTATCGCGTTCCTTAAGCAGGGTTTTTTGCAGAAATCTATTTCTTAATAGGTTAATACGCCCTCGATAATATGTTGAATCCTTGAAGTCGGCTTCGGCCGGCGCAAACAGGTAGCCTTGCATATACTGGGCTCCGCAGTTTAATCCAAAAAGAAATTCATTATCTGTTTCCACCCCTTCACAAACAACACGACAGCCGGTGCGTTTGCCCAAACGGGTTAATAGATGCACTATATCACTGGCAATGCCGCCTTCGGTTGCCTTTTGAAATAACTGCATATCCAGCTTGATGATGTCCGGACGTATGGCCATGACTCTTTCCAGCTGTGAAAAGCCCGCGCCAAAATCATCAATGGCTACTTTCAAGCCATGTTTCCGGTATATCCGGACCACTTTCGTCAGCTTGTCCAGATCGCCTTTTGATTCAGTTATTTCAATGATAATGCGGTCTCTATCGATGTTAAGCTCATCGATCATTCGTATGGTTGGCAATGAATTGATATCCGAAACATAGTCAATCCATGCCGCCGATATATTAAGGTTTAAATAACCGCTGTAATTTAACCGGCTGAATCGCTGCAGCGCCTGACGCCGGATAATGCGGTCCCATTCAATCAATTGTTCAGCAGGAAGCTCTCGGGAAGAAAATAATTTGCCGGCAGAGATAATCTGGCCCATTTCATTATATTGCCGGGCTAACGCTTCATAGCCGATAACATAGCCGCTGGCAACGCAAACTATGGGCTGAAAATAAGGAAACAGTTTTTTTTCCGGGTTCATATCAGAATGTTATTGAAGGGGTTCTGATATACATGCAATATTTTTGCCATTGACGGGAGAGCAAGACAGCGCTGCTTTGCCTGTTTTTGAAAGTCCAGGCTAAGGACTATTTTCTCTAAAGATAAAAGCTTTATCTAAAAAGCTCGCCTTCAGGTCTAGCGGTTCGCGCTCTTAGAGTCAAACCGGTGGATTGGGCCAACTTGGCAGCTTTCGCCCCATAAAAGGGCGTCTTCTGAGTATTGCCGGTTAGCCGTCAGCAATTTATAAATGGGGGGAACCTGGAGTAAAAGCCCTTTTCTGGCTAATTGCCTGTTTGAGGAATATGAAAATTTTGGCGCTAATGGAAATGTATGCCGGGCAAAAAGTTCGGCCCGGCATACATTCAAATTACTTCTTTTTATTGCGTTCCGTCACTTCCTTGATGACTTCTTCAGCTACATTTTTCGGGCATGGCAAATAGTGCGAAAATTCCATGGAGAACTGGCCGCGACCTGAGGTCATGGTGCGCAGGTCGCCAATGTAGCCGAACATTTCGCTCAACGGAACATCTGCCTTGACACGAACGCCGGTAACACCTGGCTCCTGGGATTTAATCAGGCCGCGACGCCGGTTAAGATCGCCGATCACATCGCCGACATGGGCTTCCGGAGTAAAAGTGTCAACCTTCATGATCGGTTCAATCAATTGCGGGCCTGCCTTTGGGATCGACTGGCGGAACGCCGCTTTTGCAGCAATTTCGAAAGCGATAGCGGATGAGTCAACTGCGTGGAAAGCGCCGTCTGTCAGAATGACTTTAAAGTCCAGACACGGGAAGCCGGCCAAAACGCCTTTATCCAGCATGCTTCTGAAACCTTTTTCGACCGCAGGCCAGTATTCCCTGGGCACATTACCCCCGGTGACCGCCGATTCAAAGGCAAAGCCGCTGCCGGGTTCGCCGGGCTCGATAATATAGTTGATTTTACCGTATTGGCCTGAACCGCCTGATTGCTTCTTGTGGGTATATTCGTCTTCAACGCGTTGGGTGATGGTTTCACGGTAGGCAACCTGCGGCTTGCCCACAATTACATCAACGCCATGCGTACGTCTGAGAATATCAACCTTAATGTCAAGATGCAGCTCGCCCATGCCCTTAAGAATGGTTTCACCGCTGTCTTCATCGGTTTCAACATGGAAGGAAGGATCTTCCTGGATCATTTTACCCAGGGCGATGCCCATTTTTTCAGACGCGCCCTTGTCTTTAGGCGTAATAGCCAGTGAGATAACCGGATCCGGGAATACCATCGGTTCCAGGGTAGCGGGGAATTTTGGATCGCACAGCGTATGACCAGTCTGTACATTCTTCATGCCGAGAACCGCCACGATATCACCTGCCTGTGCAGAATCCAGTTCATTACGGGCATCGGCATGCATTTCCACAATACGGCCGATACGCTCGGTCTTGCCGGTAAAGGTATTCAATACTGATGTGCCTTTTTCCAGCTTGCCGGAATAAAGGCGCAAGAAGGTCAGGGCGCCAAAGCGGTCGTCCATAATTTTAAAGGCCAGAGCGCGTAGCGGTTTATCCGCATCGACTATAGCGAACTTACCTGTTGGATGGCCTTCCAGATCAACTTCCGGCTGCGGTTTGACTTCCGTAGGGTTAGGCAAATAATCCACCACGCCATCAAGCACCAGTTGCACGCCCTTGTTTTTGAAGGATGAACCGCAGTAAGTCGGGAAGAAATTCAGATTAATCGTACCCTTGCGTATGCAGCGCTTGAGGGTGTCAATATCGGGCTCTTCGCCGTCAAGGTATTTTTCCATGACATCGTCATATTGATCAGCGACTTCATCAATTAGTTTTTCGCGCCATTTTTCCACATCCGCCGCCATATCGGCGGGCACGTCTTCTATTTTATAATTCATCGGATCGCCGGAATCATCCCATATCCAGGCTTTGCGGGTCAGTATATCAACGACGCCGGAGAAGCGGTCTTCAGTACCAATGGGCAGCGTCATCACCAGCGGTTTGGCGCCCAGCACCTCTTCAACCTGTTTCACGACGCGATAAAAATCGGCGCCGACGCGATCCAGTTTGTTAACATAGATAACCCTGGCAACTTCAGAATCGTTGGCGTAGCGCCAGTTGGTTTCTGATTGGGGCTCAACGCCGCCTGAACCGCAGAAAACGCCGATGCCGCCGTCAAGAACTTTAAGCGAACGATAAACTTCGATGGTAAAATCAACGTGTCCGGGCGTATCAATAATATTAAAACGATAGTTTTTCCAGAAACAGGTGGTTGCAGCCGATTGAATGGTAATGCCGCGCTCCTGCTCCTGTTCCATGAAGTCAGTCGTCGCCGCGCCGTCATGTACTTCGCCAATTTTATGAATTTTACCGGTAAGTTTTAATATCCGCTCGGTAGTCGTGGTTTTGCCGGCATCAACGTGGGCAAATATACCGATGTTTCTGTAAAGGGTTAAATCTGTCATGTTTGTACTCTAAAGTTAGGCATAAAAAACTTTTCAGGTAACCATGTCTGAGAAACTCAGGCATGGTTCGCCGGGGCACAGGGCTACAGACAACCAGCCGCAGTCACCCATCTAAGACCGCAGGAGCTGATAAGCCATCGGTTTGAATGAACTACGTCGGGATAGGCAGGTAGCTCAAAGCCAAGCGAGCCAAAGTACGTTTAAAATACCATCGCTTCTCACTTCTCCAGCTTTAACCCGCCATTTTACCTCATAAACGGGTAAAAAATACAGGAAGTTGATTAATTTCTATGGAATAACTTAAAAATGCTGAAATTAAAGGAAAGAGAGAAATTAAAACCATATAAAATTCTGAATTTGACCTGATATGTATATAGATTTGGTTTAAATCCAACTGATGCTACGAACTTAATTTGCGGATTGACCGACAAGCCCTGCAACAAGCCGGCCAAAACCCAGTGACACGTCAGTGTCACAAAAGCCCTGGAATTTTATTTTGATTCAAGCCAAGTGCTTGATTTTTATGGTGGCGATGGGTGGGAGCGAACCACCGACCTTGGGATATATAACCCCAATAATTATAATATTAAGTTATTGTATTTATTTATTTTTTATTTATAAAGATTCTGATATGGAACACTCAAGGGGCAGTTGAAAACAAAAACCGCTTAAATGGCTATTTTTTAGCCCGACAAAGGAATTGTTGTTTGAAGGTGAATGTTTTAAATTTATCTGTTTTCACTGGTAAAAGTGTTCCAGGGCACAGCATTCATCAAACACTTCCCCTCAATAAACGCCTTAATCTTATCGGCCACCCGTTCAATAATTGACTTACGTTGCAGCATTTTCGGTTTAAAGCTGAGTGCGCTAACAATCTCTTGCTCGCGGGGTAAGCGGTTGGCAAGGTACCGGGCAAGGCCGAAAAACACCGAACTTTCGGTATTTTGAAGGCATTGGCTGAGCTGGACTTTATTCAAACTTGCGAGGTTCAATTTGTGCTGTTTCTAATTGTGTTTACACAACGAATTGGCTAATACCGGCCGTAAACACTCATTCCTCCACCATAATATTGATGTTTTAAATGCTCATATACCATGTTCGTCTTTAAATCAATGTCGGCTTTTTGATAAGTCGGGTAAGGCAAATCTTCAAAGAGCGTCTTATCAACATAATTAAAAACCGCTGCTGCCGTTAATGTCTTTTCTGCCCAATGCTGAACTTTTAATTTTTCTTCTTTCAGTTCTTGAAGTAACTCAACCGCTATTTTCTTTATCTCATTCTTCTCTTTTTCTTCCAGTACTTTACCTTGCCTTAAAATGTCAAAGATTGCTTTCTGCTCGTCTGTAAGTCCTTCTCGTTTGGTGTCGGCTTCTTCTTGTGTAAGGGAATTAACCAGTTCAAGTAATTTTCTGAAAGTCTCTTTAATGGTCACTTCGTCTTTGCCCCGATTGTATTCCTCAATGATTTCCTGATAGCGTTTGTAAAAATCAACGGTTAAGGGATTGCGTTCAACCATTTGTTTGAGTCGCTTTTCAACTTTATCTTTCAGTGACTGTACGGCAGCATTCTTATTTTGGGTCTTCATAAAATACTGCACAAGCAGCTCAAAGTTTAGCCCGCTTAAATCAATGGCCTTGCCTGCATTGTGGCTCGGTTCAGAAACCGTATTTTCAATGGAGCCGTCAACCACGCTCTGGATTTTCATCATGATGTCCGCCACATCAGCACTTTCTACTTTATCTTCAATGGCTGTGTAAATGACATCAATCGCATTTTTTCTCGCCTCATATTGCCTTAATGCTTTGTCTGGCTGTAAGGCTTTGAATTTTTTGAAAACCTCCCTGGCTAAAATTTGATACTTCCGCCTGGTTTCGTCATTGGTGTAAACTGCATTTATCGCTTTTTCCATTGCCGATAATTTATGCAAGCCCTCAGCTTTGATTAATTCCTGCAAATCGAAATTTACTTCGTCTTGCAAAAATATTTCAGTAGCCTCCAAAGTTTCTTCTAACAGGCTAATCAGTTCTTCCTTGGGTTTTACGGGGGGTTCAGGCTTATCGCCTCCGTTTCCACCCGTCCCATAAATTGCCAAAGCCTCTAATAATGCGGTGTACGTTTCAATATAATCAACTATCAAGCCATTATTTTTGCCTTCACTAATACGGTTTGCTCTGGCAATGGCTTGCATAAGCGTATGGGATTTCAAAGGCTTGTCTATATACATAGTTGAAAGTGAAGGCACATCAAATCCGGTAATCCACATGGCGCAAACAATGACAAAACGGAAAGGGTCATCTTCATCCTTAAACCGTGTTTCAAGGTCTTGGTTGTTCATTTTTTCCCGGTGCGGCTCAATGTCTAAAGCCCATTTCTGAAACTTCTGGATTTCATTTTGCTCCGAACTGACCACTACACAGATTTCTGTTTCCTTTATCCATTGCAGTTCCCGGCTTTTTTCCAATAATTCCTGGTCGCCGAATTTTCCTTTCGCAATGTCTTTTTCTAAATGCTCAACCGTCAGCTTCTTATGATGGGAGATCAAATCATACATTTTGACGGCGGTGAGCTTATCCAGGGCGATAAACATGCCTTTGCCTTTGTAGCCGCGATTGCAGAAATGCCAAACGGCATCTTTGGCAATGGCGTCTAATCTTTTCCTGGCAGTCAGTATTGGATATTCCCTTGCGAAAAGCTGTTCAACCTTGCTGCGTTGGTCGGTATCCAAATCTTCACTTTCAGCATCAATAATGGCTCTTATCTGTTCATTGATAACGGGGTTTTTTAAGCCCAGATATTCGCCTCGGTTTTCGTAATAAAGCGGCACCGTTGCGCCGTCATCAACGCTGCGTTTAAAGTCGTAACGGGAGACATAATCACCGAAAATCCGTTTGGTGATTTCATCATCTTTAAACAGCGGTGTTCCTGTAAACCCTATAAAAGAAGCATGGGGCAAGGCATTGCGTA
Organism: Candidatus Methylobacter favarea; assembly: GCF_902806695.1. Taxonomy (GTDB): domain Bacteria; phylum Pseudomonadota; class Gammaproteobacteria; order Methylococcales; family Methylomonadaceae; genus Methylobacter_B; species Methylobacter_B favarea. Next base: position 46,925 of record NZ_CADCXN010000058.1, read on the forward strand.
AATTCATCGCCAAACTACCGCCTTGAGTCCGGTGGGCTTCATCTGAAATAACGATGATGTTTTCACGCGGTGTAATGACGTCTGCAAAATTGAATTTATGAATGAGTGTAAACAAATACCGGTGTTCCGCACTCAACAACTCCTTTAAATGTTTGCCGCTATTGGCTTTCAAAGACTTTTTTGCTCCGGCTTTTACTTGCGGCACAGCGCCTACGCCGCTAAACGCGCCATAAATCTGCGTGTCTAATTCGTTGCGGTCGGTAACGACTAAAAACGTATAGCTGCCTGTAAACTTGTGGTGAATCTTTTGGCAAAAGAACACCATGGAATACGACTTTCCGCTGCCTTGGGTATGCCAAAACACCCCAAGCTTTTGCTTTTCTTCCAGGCTGATTTTGCCCAGCTTATACAATTGATCTTTGTGGCGGATATTTTCAATGGCTTTGTTTACGCCAATGAATTGATGGTTTCGGGCAATCAGTTTTACGACTTTGCCCAGGGAGTTATCAAACAGAATGAAGTTTTCAAACAAATCTAAAAAACGGTTCTTTTCACAAACGCCTACAATAATTCTATCCAGAGCAACAATGCCGTCGTCTTCTTCTGTGATGCGTTTCCATTCATGAAAGTGCTGATACTGGCCGGTCACGCTGCCAATGCGGCTTTCAATGCCGTTGCTTAATAACACAAAAGCGTTGTAATAAAACAGCTTCGGGATAACGTCTTTGTAATCGGTGAAATTATCGTTATAGGCGTTTTCCAATTTGCGGTGGGCGGCTTTCAGCTCAATAAACAGCAGAGGAACACCGTTTACAAAACCGATAATATCGGGACGGCGTTCCCGATTGCTTTTGCCTTGCAGCCAAAGCTGGCGCACGGCTAAAAAGTTATTATTGTCTGCTTTATCAAAGTCAAAAATCTTCAGGGTTTTGTTTTTTACCGGCTCGCCTTTGTCATTGATAAAGTCAACAGCAATGCCGTTTCTGAGGAGTTGATATTTCTCATAATTGATTTCAGCCAACGACTTGGCGCTGCTTTCTTCGATGAGTTTGTCGTAGGCTTGCCTGTAGGCCTGGTCGGGTAAGCCGGGATTAAACTGTTTAAGTTTCGCCAGGACTGTTTTTTTAAGAATCACTTCTTTTTTGTTGAGTCTGCCTAACGTGCTGTCTTCGCCAAAGCCTTCATTGTTGTAAGCCAGCAGCGTATCCCAACCCAGTTGATTAAAAAACAGATCAATCGCGGTTTGCTCAATCAAATTATCTTCTGAATATTCCCTGGTCATGATTTTAACTAACGCTGATTTTTAGATTCAATGCGGCTTGCTTTAATATATTGACTTTGCTCATCAGGCACTTTTAAATGATTAATCAATAACTTGGCTAGATTAGTTCGAGCAGCCGTTCTCCGGCCAATATTTTTTCTTCAATAAGCGGTAGCAATCGTTCAAACCACTCCAGTAAATCTTTACGGCGAGTATTGCCCACTCTTATCCAGCAAAGTACGCAAGGATTGTCGTCAGCGTTATGTAAAATGACAAAATCTTCGTCTTTACTAATGATGACGCTTTGATTTTGTTTGGCCCATGCGTAAATTTCCCTGTCTGGAGTCTGCATCATTTTTAAATCGTCCACATGGAAAGATTCGTGACCCTGTTGCTGCAACATACGAGCTAAACCAATGGGTAATTGCGCATCGACTAAAAAACGCACGCTAGGCAACGCTTAATACGGGATGATCAATTGAGTGTGCAGCATAGGCAAGAGAGGCGGTAATATCTTCCGGTTCAAGATAGGGATAATCTTCCAGGATTTCTGCGGCGCCGGCGCCCGACGCCAATAAATCAAGTATATCTTTTACTCTAATCCGCATATTACGAATACAGGGGCGTCCACCGCATATTTGCGGATCAATGGTGATTCTGTTTAATGTATTCATGGGTAATAATGGTTTTTTTAAAAGTAACAGCGTAAGGCGAGTTTAGCATAACCCCTTAGCGCACTATGTGGATAAAAGTCAGGTTAAAAGATTGTTAATAGGTCTTCTCCCGGCCTTCGCCGGAGCGTAACTCTTCTGCAAAAGGCACATCTTGCCATGAACCCGCTAACGCTTTAACCGAATCAGGCCATGAGCTGACGGTTTTTTCATCAATAATGCGCTTTAACCATTGCTGAGCAGAAAGCCCTGCTGTTTTGGCGGCTATGATAATTCTGGCTTCAGTCGTTTCGTCTATTTCTACAATAAGTTGTTTCATTTTTACCTCTGTATTAATCGACAAGAAAAATTACTTTTCTTCTTTATAAAACTCTCATTATTATCAAACCGGATATATGAGGTGATTTTATTGGCCATTTTAGACTTCAATTTGTCCGTTCATTAGCTTGGGCAATAAAATATCCCGCGCTTCTCGGAGTTTGGTGTTTTGTTTTTGTAAAATTAATATCATTTTGAAAGGTGCTTCAAACTCACCCGCAAATTCATTTAATACTTTTTTATTGGGAACAAGCACTTCCATATTTTCAAATTTATTCTTATTTACATTTGTGAAAGTTGAACCATTGCTTCCTAAAGCATCAAGTTGTTCTTTCATTTTCGACATCAATGCATAAAAGTAATAAACGTTTCTCGGTTCAAAGAAAACGATTGAATTGAGTTGCTGATTTGTTTGGCTTGGTCTTGAAGTTATTCCTACAACACCAGCAGTTCCAATACAACTAACACATAAACTCAATGGTGGTAGAAATTTTTTCTCTTGCGATTTTGCACCCAATTCACTTAAGTTTTGAACTGTATTCTCAATAAAAATTTGATTGTGCATATCTGGAGTTTTTATAAAGGGAACATCATCGCCAAAATAATCTAAGACAATAGTAGATGGAGTTTTTCCAGTTATAATCTCTCCAAAGTTAGACAAGATATTTTTCTCCAACTTCTCACTTCGCACAATCTCTGAATACTTCAAAAACGCCGACTCCTCCAACAACTTTATCCGCTTCAAATTGTTTTCTATCAAATCATCATAAGCCGATAAGATGGAGGCGATTTTGCGTTGAGTGGGGAGTGGGGGAAGTTGAAATGGTAAAGGTTTTAAAACTGTTTGAGTAATTAGAGGTTGTGCTGCACCTCCTGCATAATTATTAAGCGGGAAATTTTTCAATAAATAGTAAAGGAAAATTAAATCTGCATTGGATTTAGGTTTCACTACAATAGTATTGTCTGAAGCCCAAAAATTTGTTTTAGAAATTTCTACTGCTCCACAATAAGCTCCAACTCTTCCAAGAATAATCCCATCGGTATAAAGAAAATTTTCTGAGTATCCTATTAAGCCATTTGAACCAAAAGCAGGATATTCCCCAATTCCATGAGGCTTAATTGATTTCCCATTAAAAAAATCTACAAAATTTCCTAAGTCAACTCTCTCCCAGTTCATATCAGAACCGTTTTAAAATTCTCAGCAATAGCATTTGCCAAAGCAATCGCTTCTTCATTCAATCCTTCCAGCTCAATATGTATTTCATTAAGCCGCTCTTCGTAATCAAAATTATCATCGGCGGCGGTATCAACGCCGACATACCTGCCTGGGCTAAGGCTCCAGTCTTTGGCTGCAATTTCTTGCTTATTGACGACTTTGCATAAGCCTTTCACATCGTTATAAATACCATCGGGGAAGCGGCTTTGCAGCCAGTGGGCTTGTTTCAAGAAATATTCGGTTTCGTGCAGCAGGCCGGGTTCGCCTTCATTGGGGTTGCCGCTGAGTTGTTGTTGCAGGGCCTTCAGTCGGTCGAGCTGTTTTTTCAGGTTAAGGTCTTTCCAGTCTTTGTTTTTGTTGAGCTGGTATTCCTTGGCGGCAGCGGCTATGACATCCAGCAATTGCTTAATGAGTTTGTCTTGGGGTTTGCGTAAGGCTTTGCACAAATGGGCAATGCTTTCCAAACCCTCACTATGGGCGATTGCATTGCCGGCATCGGCTATCAGTGTGTTTTGCTGCTCGACAACACTGGCGATTTCTTCAATGTTCAAGGCATCGGCAAACACGACGGCTGCCTTGTTTTCCTGCGCATACTGAGCGGCAAAATGGCTGACAGTTTTATGCGCTTTCTGAAATAGCTTTTGCAGTTCTGCAGCGGCCTCGGCGGTTTCTTTGGCTAAGGCGGCCGACCTTTCCAGATAGCTGTTTACAGCGGCTGCAAACTTTGCGGTATTGCCTCTATACAGATTGACGATGCAAATCAGGTTTTGCAATTGTTCGGGGCTAAAGTCGTTCACCTTGCTGGTCACCTTGCGGTAAATTTTTCGGGCATCCAGCATCAAAACCTTATCGCTTTGGCTTGCGTCCTGTTCCTTGGCGCGATCAAAAAACCATAAAGTGCAAGGCAATGAACGGGTATAGAAAAAGTTGTTGCCAATCGCCATCATGACATCAACCGAGCCTGTTTTTACCAGTTTTTCCCGAATGTCTTTTTCGCTGTGTCCGGCATCGCTGGCAGACGAAGCCATGACAAAACCTGCTCTACCGCTTGGTTTCAGGTAATTGTAGAAATACTGTATCCATAAATAATTGGCGTTGTCGTTTTTCGGAAGGTTGACTTTGCCGTCAAGCATCAAACGAGGGTCTTTTTTTACAGCATCTTTCGCTTTGTCCACGCCGTCGACATTAAAGGGCGGATTCGCCATGACAAAATCAGCGCCGCCGACAAGGTTATGTTTGTCTTCGTAAAAAGTGTTGCCTTCTTTTATATTGCCTTCCAATCCGTGAACGGCGAGGTTCATTTTGGCTAACCTGGTATTGATCTCTGCTTTTTCTTGTCCGTAAAAAGTCACTTTCTCGGCAGGCTTCAAGCCTTCGCTTTCTATAAAATAACCGGTTTGCACAAACATTCCGGCACTGCCGCAGGCAGGGTCAAAGACAATGCCATGGTCAGGTTCAATCACATTGACGATGGTTTGCACCAGGCTCATCGGCGTAAAAAATTCGCCGCCTTCCTGGGCGCCGGTCATGGCAAATTTGCCAAGAAAGTATTCGTAAATCTTGCCGAACAAATCGCCTTCGGCTTTTTGCAGCACTTCTTTATTGAAAATACGCAGTAATTCCCGCAACAAGTCTTTACTGAAAATGGAAAAGTTTTTCGGCAATACCCCTTTGAGGTTATCGTACTCGTCCTCAATAAGTTTCATTGCGTTATCAATGGCTTCGCCTATGTCGGCGCTTTCCGGCAATGCCGCCGAATAATCAAACTGTGCTTCATCGGGCAGGAACATGGCGTTCTGTTCTTCAAAATCCTTTTTGGTCAACGCCCGTCTGCCTCGTTGCGGGTGAGAAGGCAAGGTAAGTTCAACTTCGGCTTTTACTTTCTGAAAGCGATTGTAAGCGTGTCGTAAAAATATCAAGCCCAGCACCGGCATTGAGTATTCTGATGCAGTCAGTTTACTGTTTGCCCGTAACTGGTCTGCTGCTCTCCAAAGTTCAGCTTCTAATTTTCTAAGTTGTATTCCTTGCATGTATGTCTAATGTCCTGGTGTAATTGTTTTATTCAATGAGCTGCTGGTGAAATTGAAAACCAAAGCTTTTATATCAAAAGAACGCTTTTAACTGTGTGGCATTTAAACGAATAATGCGTTAGCCCCATCTTGATGCGCAAAGTGTCGGCTATATTCGAAAGCGGTTGCAGTAATTGTCGGCGTTGCTCTTCTGACATTTATTCCCTAACGTTTAAAAGTCCGATTATTACAATAAAAATTGTAGTAAGGCGCTGAATAATTTTTGGATTTTTGTTGCGATTTGTTGTGATGAGTTATTTTGAAGTGTCCCGCCAGTGTCCCTCAGGCATAAAAAAAGCACTTCAATTTCTCGTAAGTGCTTGATTTATTTGGTGGCGATGGGTGGGATCGAACCACCGACCTTGGGGTTATGAATCCCACGCTCTAACCGGACTGAGCTACATCGCCTTTAGGCAGTTCTTTGAAGAGCAGGAATTATAAGTACCGGCCCCCCGCTTTGTCAAACGTTGAATCTAAAATGCATGACATCGCCGTCCTTGACTATGTAATCCTTGCCTTCCAGCCGCCATTTTCCGGCATCCTTGGCGCCCTGCTCGCCTTTATGGGCAATAAAATCCTGGTATGAAATGACTTCAGCGCGAATAAATCCTCTTTCAAAATCGGTATGAATAACGCCGGCAGCCTCGGGAGCGGTAGCGCCAAGGGGAATAGTCCAGGCTCTGACTTCCTTTACGCCGGCGGTAAAATAGGTGGCCAGATTCAATAAGGTGTAACCTGCCCTTACTACGCGATTAAGTCCGGGCTCCTCCAGCCCAAGGTCATCAAGAAACTCCTTTTTTTCATCGTCTTCCAACTGGGCTATTTCAGCTTCTATTGCCGCGCATATAGGCACCACAATTGCCCCTTCCTTATCGGCAAGCGCCTGTACTTTATCGAGCAAGGGATTATTGTCAAAACCGTCATCCTGAACATTGGCAATGTACATGGTCGGCTTGATCGTTAACAGGCAAAGCTCCTTAATCAAGGCTTTTTCATCGTCTGTCAAAGCCAGTGCCCGCACCGGCTCGCCTTTATCAAGCTGCTGGAAAACTTTTTCCAGCAGCTGTTTTTTCGCCAATTCCTCTTTATTGCCGGATTTGGATGCCTTTGCCGCTCTCATTAAGGCTTTTTCAACAGAAGCCATATCGGCAAGCGCCAATTCAGTATTGATGACTTCAATATCCGATACAGGATCGATTTTCCCGGCGACGTGAATGACGTTATCATCCTGAAAGCAACGCACAACATGAGCTATCGCATCGGTTTCCCGTATATTGCCCAGAAACTGATTGCCCAATCCTTCGCCTTTTGAGGCGCCGGCGACAAGGCCGGCTATATCGACAAATTCTATTGTCGTTGGCAAGACGCGTTCAGGTTTTACAATTTCAGCCAGCTTTTCCAAGCGAATGTCAGGGACAGGGACTACGCCGACATTCGGATCTATAGTGCAGAACGGATAATTTTCGGCGGCAATTTTCGCACGGGTTAAGGCGTTAAACAGGGTTGATTTTCCAACATTGGGTAAACCAACGATTCCACAATACAGGGCCATAGTGTTCTTTTGAAAATTTCAAGGTAAAAGGTTCAGCCTGCCGGCCGAAATAAGAAAGGGATTATACAAGCTATGGCTTTAATCTAAAAAGCAGGATTAATATTTTATTGTCCGTGCATTTCAGCTGAAAAAAACACCACCCTGTTTCTACCGGCTGCTTTTGCAGCATAAAGAGCCTGATCCGCATAATGAAGGAACGTATCAATATCAAACTCGGGTTGCTCAAGCGCTTCGCCATACAAACAATAAACACCGATACTGGCAGTTATTTTGACCTCTCGCTCCTCAACTTTCAAGGCTAACGAGGCAATTCTTTGCCGGATACGCTCAGCAAATAATTTGCCTTTGGCGCTTTCAATATCGGTGAATACGATGACGAATTCTTCACCGCCAAAACGCACACAAATGTCGGATTCACGAATTTCTTCCCTGATTGAGCCAGCTACATCCCTGAGCACAATGTCGCCAAAGCCATGCCCGTAAGTATCGTTGATTAGCTTGAAATTATCCAGATCCAGCACCAGCAGGCAAAGCGGCTGATTGTAGCGTTTCGCACGCGCCAGGGCCGCTTCAATTTGCGTATAAAAGTAGCGGCGATTGTAAGAGGCGGTCAATTCATCCCGCATGGACATGCTTTCATGATATTCTTTCAATTTTCTTATATCGTCCAGCGCTGCTTCAAGATTTTTTGTCCTGACGGCAATTTGTTCTTCCATTTTTTTAAGCAGCCGGTAATTAGTAATCAATTCCCCCATCATGTTTTTATAGATATGCAATAAACGAATATGCCATTCGGAAAAGTAGGCAGCCTCAGGATGAGAAATATTTATGACGCCTATTAATTCCTTAGCCGCTATAACCGGCACACTAATCAGCGATCCTGGCAAAGAGTCAAGAGAATGCTGAAGGTTATTATTTATAAATCGCGCATCTGTCTTGCAATTTTTGCAATACTGTATTTCCCCGGTTAGCGCCGCCAAACCAATAATGCCCTGGCCGATTTTAAATGTTAAAGACTTCTTTTTTATTCTTTCCGCGCCAAAAAGCTCGCTAGTGCTTAGTCCGGTTAAATTAACCAGATCCTTATCTTCATTCAATATAAAAAAGGAGCATCGCTCCATATCCTGATTTTGAATCAAGACCGACAAGGCTTTGGAAATGAGTTCTTTTTCATTCCCTGCCTGAGGATTTAACTCGGAAAGCGCTCTTACGGCGGACAGCGAATTCAGTAACTCTATAATAATGTCCTGTATGTTGAATGGCTGTGCGCCGCCCTTTATGTCAGCCTTTGGCATGGCTATTTCTCGTAATGGCAAGCGCGGCTGCATAGATATTGTCTTTTCTGGCCAAAATCCGCTTGATAACAGGCTTCACCACAGATGCAGAAAGTCCGAATGATTTCAGCTTTGTTATTAATGGCGGCAGTTCCTCATGCCGGTCAGAGAGAATTTTTTTTGCCAACGCAAAACATAGCGCCAATAAATCAATCATTTTCTTTTCCTCGCCGCAGTAGGCGCTATTTTTAAACTCCTTAATTGCTGTCACATAGGTTGAAGGTAAATGCCAATGCGCCAGTAATAATCCACCCAGTTCATATTGATTTTTTCCTAGCAGGCAAGTCATTTCCGTGGCTACTGAGGTTGAATTTTTCCGGCTGTTTAACAGGACTCTATTGGCATCTTCCGGCAGCAGGTAAACAGCCGCTATCAAGCCGATGTTTAACAATAAACCGGCTGTATGCAATGTTGACGGAGCCAGGGCCTCATCATGGAGAAGCGTGCTGAATTGCTGGCTTAAGGTCGCGGTTAACAGCGCATCCATCCAAAACCTCTCGCTGTTAAACTCACTGCATTTACGCGTATCCAGCGCCAGGTTCAAGACTACTCCCATAGCCAGGCTTTTAACGAGGTCAAGCCCCAGCACGCGTATGATGGCAATGCGCAAGTCGCTGATGTTGCCGGCACAACCGAAATAGGCGGAATTGGCCAGGCCTAATAATCGACCCACCAGCACAGGCGAAACGGAAATGGCAGCTGTCAGGTTATTAATTGAAATATCCGGATCATTCATCGCCTCAATAATTTTCAGATTGGCGGCCGGCAGGTCAGGCAGATTTTTTATCGTTGAAATTTTAAGATTAATTCTATCCACAGGCGTCATGCTTGCCTCTATTCGGTAATGGATGTTTTCAGCATAACGATAAGACGCCGATAATCATCCTCGCTCAACGCATCGTTTAAAACAAGAATAGCCTGTTTATCTGCATTTTGCCTTTTAATATGCAGCCATATGGCAAATATTGTAATGACCGTTGAATTCAGAATAATGACAGGGTTAAAGTCTTTTCCTACCGATATTTCCCAGCCGAACGCTTCAGTATGCCGGATTTTATACCGCTCGGTTTTTAAACAATTCAGAACAAACCCCAGATGCAGGACAATGCCTGCAAGCAGGCCAAACCTGACAGTAAGAGGCAAGTCATTCATTATACAAGCGCCTAAGGCCAGCACATGCGCAAAAGCCATCAGCTGTCCTAATCGTCTCGGAGGTTTAAGTTCCAGTATAAACTCGGGTTCGTGTTTTTTTGCCAAGAAAACTCTGCCAGATTAATAGTGGAATGCCGATGACATACGCTTCAATAAAGCCCCAGGTATTTTTATTGCGGTATTTATTAAGCACCCTGTGTTCTTGCCTTTGCCAAAAGCGCGATATAATTTAAAACTGTCTTACACTTATTTGTTATGTTTATTTATGAATCAGCACTGGAAAAACTTTCTGCTCTCCGGAACTGCAATATTGGGAAAAGACGATTGCATTGTCTTTCCAGAACCCCTGATTGAAAGTAACAAGAATATTTATGCAATTTCACAGCTGGCTGTTTTGGAAATTTCCGGAAAAGATGCTGCGGCATTATTGCAGGGGCAAATCACCTGTAATATCAATGATATTACTGAGAGTAAAAGCAGTCCAGGCGCTCTGTGCAATCCCAAAGGTAGAGCAATAGCGACTTTTTTACTGATAAAAAAAATGGACGCTTTTCTTTTGGTTCTGCCTGCACAACTGGTGACACCTGTTAAAAAAAGACTGCAAATGTATATTCTGCGATCCGATGTAGATTTAACTGACAGCAGCAATAAACTTTGCCTGATCGGATTATACCATCCGGATTCGCAGTTAAGCGGACTCCATCCACCCGAAAATTTATTTGCCACAACTCAGAACGACTATATTTCCGTCGATTTTTCGTCAATGCAGACTCCGAATCGCTATCTGATTATCGCTGAAGCAGACAAAGCTATCGCAATCTGGTCGGAACGAGTAGGCAATCAGGGTTTTCAGCCTGAAAATTCAGAGCAATGGCGGTATCTTGATATTATCTCCGGCATACCCTGGCTTACTGCGGAAACGTCGGAAGAGTTCATTCCGCAAATGCTCAATCTTGACAAGCTGGGCGGCATCAGTTTCAACAAGGGCTGTTACACGGGCCAGGAAATTGTCGCCCGCACCCATTATCTCGGCACCGCCAAAAGGGCAATGTTTCTTGCCGAATGCGTTACAGAAGCTGCGCCTGAACCCGGTTCCGCCATCATCGATTGTAATACCGGCCAAACGGCAGGCAAAGTATTGCTGGCCCAAAACCAAGGGTCTATTTGTAAAATGCTGATTGTTCTCCAACTGTCGGAGACGAAGACATACAATCTCAAATTAATGGGTCAGAACCAGGGCAAAGTCAAGCTATTAACGCTATAATTCCAGGCCTATAATTTTCAACCCGAATTCGACAATAATGCAATTCACTTCAGTGCAGAGCTTTCTCGATCATGTTCAGGAAGAACTCGATGCAAACCGGCTGGTTTTGCCTACCTTGCCTGACATTGCTTTAAAAGTCAGGGATGCTGCATCCAGAGGCGATGCTTCGGCCAGGGAATTAGCGGAAATGATAGCGACCGACGCCTCGCTGTCGACCCGCCTGATCTATGTCGCAAACAGTCCTTTATACCGCGGCGCCACGGGAATTAATACGATACAGATGGCTGTTTTGAGGCTGGGCAATAATACTGTCGGGGCTCTGATTACCAGCCTGGCAATGAAGCAAATGTTTAAGCCGAAATCAAGGCTTTTGGAACACTATTTCAGAAAAATCTGGGAACACAGCATTAACGTGTCTTCTATCAGCCGGGCGCTGGCTGCATTTGCTCCTCATTTAAATCGCGATGAAGCCATGCTTGCAGGCCTTATCCATCAAATAGGCAAGCTTCCCATTCTGGCTCTGGCCGAGAATATTGCGGAATTCCGGGACAGTCCATCACGAATGGATATATTGCTTGAAAAAGCCCATTCGGCTATCGGCAAGCTTATAATGGACTCCTGGAATTTTCCGCAAGCATTAAAGTCCGTAGCTTCGTCTTATGTTAACTTTCGCTACGACTCAGCCGTCCATGCGGATTATGTCGATGTGGTGCAAGTCGCCTTCCTGCAGAGCATCGCGGGAAGCGATCACCCGGCCTGCCGCGTCGATTGTTCGAAGGTGCTTTCCTTCGCCAAGCTCGGGCTTGCAGCAAATACCGACGTACTGGAAATCGAAGGGATTTCCGATGACGTCGAATTAGCACGAAGCATGCTTTCATAACCGGCCAAAACCTATTTTACTATGATTGATACCCAGGCCGCCTTGCGTTTTCGACGTCTAGGCACGCTTACAATTTTCGCCGTTTATTTCGTCATTCTTGTGGGCGGGATTGTACGGGCTTCAGGCGCAGGCATGGGATGCCCGGACTGGCCGACCTGCTTCGGGCAATGGTTTCCTCCCACAGATGAATCTCAATTGCCAGCCAATTATCATGAGATTTATGCGCAGCGCGGCTATGAAAATACCCATTTTAATCCGGTAAAAACCTGGACTGAATATACCAATCGACTGGTCGGCGTAACCATCGGCTTGTTAATTTTTCTGACCGCATGGGCATCGCGCATCTACCTCAAGACCGACAAGACCATCTTTTATTTATCCGTAAGCGCTTTTTTTCTGGTGGCCTTTCAAGGCTGGCTGGGTTCGACGGTTGTCGCAAGCAACCTGAAACCCTTCATGATTACTTTACATATGCTGCTGGCTTTATTCATTGTCGCCTTGCTTATTTATACGATTGCCCGCTCGCAGCGGCATTTTATCGGTCAAATTGATACGCGTTTACTGCCCGCTAAATTTAAAGCCGTTTTAATCGTCGCCATGATCATGACCTTGCTGCAAGTCGCGATGGGCACGCAAGTCAGAGAAGCGGTGGATTTTATTGCTCACGAACACGCCTATATTGATCGCCGCTACTGGCGTGATGACTTTCCGGTAATCTTTTATATACACAGATCGTTCTCCTCCGTCATTCTGTTTACCAATCTTTGGCTGGCCTGGAAAATTTATCAGGCTGCTGACAAGAAAAGTCTGCTATTCCGGGCCGGCCTGGCCCTTGCCGCATTGATAATTATCGAGATCATCGCAGGGATTACCCTGGATAGGCTTGGCGTGCCGCCTATTGTTCAGCCTGTTCATTTATTAATGGCCAACCTGATTTTTGGCTTGCAGTTTTTTATTTTTATTTGTCTGAGTTACTCTTCAGGAACTCAGCCCCGGACTGAAGAACGAGCTTAAAACAGCCTCCGAGAAAATACTTTTACTATTCAGAATTGCATAAAAAAGTAAATTATTTTTTATTGGCAATGCCATGCGGCACATGCGCGGATGTAACATGCCTGGCCGCAGATTCACAATGCCCCTGCTGATCATCAAAGAAAATATCGGCGCCGAATGCCTTTAAAAAGGCGCCTTTAGCCATACCGCCCAAAAACAGCGCTTCATCAATGCGAATACCCCAGGTCCGCAAGGTTCTGACTACCCGCTCATGAGCGGGGGCTGCACGCGCAGTCACCAATGCTGTTCTGATCGGTGAGGACTGTGAATCAAATTGCGTTTGAATATGATGCAGGGCGCTCAAAAACTCCTTGAAAGGTCCGCCGGGCAATGGGGTTTTGGCTTCTTTACGCTCATTTTCGGTAAATACAACCAGGCCGCCTTGTTGATAAATTCTTTCCGACTCATCGGAAAACACCACGGAATCGCCGTCAAAGGCTATGCGCAACTGGCTGGCATGGCAGGTTATCGAAGAACCGCAAAGAATCGTTGCCGCAGCAAAACCGGCATTCAATGCCTTGGCGACATCATCGGCATTTATCGATAAAAACAGATGCGCACCAAATGCCGGAATATAACTGTAAGGCGATACGCCGCTGGTAAAAGCCGCGCGAGTAATATTTAAGCCGTGGTGGGCAATCGAGTTGAAAATCCTCAAGCCTGTATCAGCGCTGTTTTGCGAAAGCAGGATAATTTCCACGAGAGGATCATCCAGGCGGCTTTCATTCAAGCTCAGGAATTTTTTGACCAGCGAAAAACCGTAGCCCGGCTCCAGAATTTCATCTTCATGATCTATTTGATAGCGGCAGAAGGCCTCTTTGCCTTTGGCTTCAAATATGGCATGCGAATCATCCAGATTAAATAATGCTCTGGAAGAAACTGCCACCACGAGTTTTTGTTTTTTCATAAGGTCTTTAGGTTATGGATTTTATATATTGCCCACCCAAGTCGCACTCAGATTAAGCGCTTTTTTACCCTTGCTGAATGGGAAGTCGCTTGTTCCTTATTTCTAAAGCCGTTCACCCGCAGCCGATACCAGCTGGCGCCATCAATATTGACTGCTATAACTTCGGCAGGGATGCCTTTTTGGACAAACTCGTCCGCCTTGCTTTTGGCGTACCTTTGCTGTTTAAAAGCCACGAGATTTACCGACCAGTCCGCGCCAAGGTGTGTTTTTTTAATTTTTCCGCTTGCTTTTTTACAGGCGCGGTTTTGGCAAGCGGCCGTAGAGATTTTTTCACTGCTGCCCTTTTGGTCCTGGTATTCTGGATATCGGTTGAGTTGTTTATAGTTTCGGCTTTCGCGGCGCTAGCTGGTGTTGCATTGTTCAATAAATCAGCGGCAGCGCCGTATTTTTCCGATGATTTTCGCTTTTCCAGCACATCGATTTTAGTTTGCAGATGCTCAAGCGCTTTGGATAAGGCTTCCTGCTTCGCTATCACATTCATTATCTCATCCGTTACTCTATCTGTTGGCGACCGGGATTTTACTTGCCATTGCTCTTGCAATTCATCCACCTTCTCGTTTAACTGTTCAATGGATAAATTATTACTGTTGGCTTGCCTGGCGGCATTTTCTCCGCCACCGGCTCCCATATCTTCGGTAATAACTGCGACTAATTTCGTCAATTTTGCAACTTCAGTTTTCGCATTATAGGTAATCCATCCCAGTCTGATTGCAGCACACAGGGCAGCAATACCAAAACCCAGCGCTGCGTAAGTAAAAACCGCTGTTTTTTTAATTTTATTTTCATACTCCTTTAGCAGTTTTTCCTGTTCGGACCTGAACCGGTTCAATAAAGCATCAGTGTTATTTATAACAGCGCCATGATGAGCGGAAATTTGTTCAGGCTCAATGTCTTCGGCGGTCGCACTGATGTAGCTGTCCGCTTTTACTTCTTCCTCTATCGATTTTTCGGCCACGGCATCCTTTGCCCCTGACCCATCCTCTTCAATGTTCGGATGGATACCCATACCGGAAAGGCCGGCATCAGAAGTAATATTTAAATCAGCCAAAAGAAAATCATCATCCTGATATTCCCTTGACGATGCCTCAGTGTCCGCTGGTTGCTTTATCGGGTTAACGGGTTCAACAACATACCTATCATTCTGCGGCTCGACAAAATCATCAACAAATTCATCAATTTCCTTCCCGCCTTGATCCTCCCTCGTTAACTCGCCTGTTATTTCAGCACCTGTATCAGCAATAAAAGCGGCTTGCTGAACAGCTTTAATAAATTCCGCTGCGTCAGCGGCAATCCGGTCATCCTTTTCAACAGCCAAGGCCTGAAGTGTTTCAAGTTGCGCTGCCCTACTCTGCTGGTCAAACCCGGAAACATCATCAAATCCATCCTCTGAAATATCTTCAACAATTGCATATTTATCAGCTGCCTGCCCGGCTTCAGGCAAATCAAAGCCATCATTTCTGAGCAGTCTGTCGATAGCGTCTTCTTCATCCAGCCATTCATTTCCAGGCCTGAGGGATAAGTCTCCTTGATCGAGGATTGCATTCAAATTATCATCGTTGTTATTTTGTTTCTCTCGTGGCTTTCTATGTATGGGATCTGTCATTTGGGCTCTTGACTGGAAGTATGATAAACATAAAGCTTAGCTATGGTAGTGGTTGTATGCCGGCCTTAACACAATTTTCTTTATTTTAATGGCTGTAAAGCTTAATGTTCGTAACGAGTTATTCATTAATGATAAACTTCCAAAAAATTTAAAAAATAATAATGCAAATAACCATCACTGCCTTAGGTAACATTCAGAGTAATTTTATTGCCGAAATATTGCCGGCCATACGCGACTGTAAATGCGCGATTCTGGAAATAAGATTATCCCGGCTGGCTCAGTCTACTGCCGCCTATCTGCTTGTTCAGGGCAACTGGAATCAGGTCGCCAAGCTTGAAAACACCCTCGATTCCATCCAGAAACGCCTGGAAATCAAAATTCATACTTTCCGGCCCGAGCAAAAAGATAAAGGCAAGGAGTGCATTCCCTATTCATTGGAAACAATATCGCTGGATCGCTGCAACGTTACTGAATCCATTACCTCTTTTCTGTTTGACCGGGACATAGAGATTGAGGAAATTTCGGGCAGCTGCTACCAAGCTCCCTATATTCAAACGTCAGTATTTTCGACCAAGTTTATCATTTTAATCCCTCCCCAACTCCCGTTGCTTTCATTGCGGGAAGAATTTTTGGAATTTTGCGATCACTCCAATATAGACGCCATTCTTGAACCCATAAAACGATAAACTATTAATGACCTCAATAAATATCGGCAGTACCGTACCTGATTTTGAAGTTCCGTCCACCGGCAATAAAATAATTAAGCTGACTGAATACCTGGGCAAATACCTGATTCTTTATTTTTACCCCAAAGACAATACCTCCGGCTGTATTCAGGAAGGCCAGGGTTTTCGTGACCTTATGGAAAAGTTCGAGGCATTAAATGCGGTCATATTAGGCGTCTCTCGTGATACTGTGCGCAGCCATGAAGGCTTTAAAAGCAAACAGCAACTGCCTTTTGATCTTTTGTCAGATCAGGATGAAAAGCTGTGCCGAGCATTTGCTGTTATCAAAACGAAAAACATGTACGGCAGGCAGGTTCAGGGAATAGAGCGCAGCACCTTTCTGGTCGGCCCGGACGGCCGGCTTGTTCATGAATGGCGCAAAGTAAACGTTAAAATCCACAGTGCAGAAGTTCTGCAAGCTTTAAATAAACTCAAAGGCAACTAGATCGTGATGAATATTCAAACAACGCCGGATAAGAAGCTGTTTGTTTTAGATACCAATATCCTCATGCATGATCCTGCCGCTATTTTCCGCTTCCAGGAGCATGATATTTTTATTCCGATGATTGTTCTGGAAGAACTGGATCATTACAAAAAAGGCTTAACCGAAGTAGCCCGCAATGTAAGACAAGTCAGCCGATTCCTCGATGAATTAATCAGGGATGCGAATCAGCAAACTCTCAAGGATGGCTTGCCCTTGTCACGCCTGGACTATGGAGCGAATACCGAGGCCGCTAACAGTGCCGGACGTTTGTATTTTCAAACCAGCGTTATGACTTCGCTGCTTCCCGACAGCATGCCGGGTAATCTCGCCGATAACTCGATACTCAATGTGGTTCTGGCTCTCACCAAGGAACTGCCTGAAATAAAAGTTATTCTGGTATCCAAAGACATCAATATGCGCATCAAGGCAGCCACTTTGGAACTGCCTGCCGAAGATTATTATAATGATCAGACAATTGACGACATAGACTTGCTGTATAGCGGCGCTACAGCCCTGGACAAGGATTTCTGGAACGAGCATGGGGCAAAAACGGAATCATGGCAGGAAAAAAACCGGACTTTTTACAAGCTGGAAGACCCGGTGGTTGCCGAATGGTACCCGAACCAGTATTTATATATTGAAGATGAATCGAATTTTGAAGCCATCGTCAGATCCTGCTCGGGTCAGGTCGCCCTACTGGAACTGGCAAGGGATTATCGGACCAAATACAATAATGTCTGGGGAATTATGGCGAGAAACCGCGAGCAGAATTTCGCCCTCAATGTTCTGTTGGATCCGGAAATAGATTTTGTTACCTTGCTGGGCACCGCAGGCACTGGTAAAACCTTGCTGGCTTTGGCTTCAGGACTGACCATGACGATGGAGCATAAAATTTATCACGAAATTATCATGACCCGGGAAACCGTGCCTATCGGCGAAGATATCGGCTTTCTGCCCGGCACTGAGGAGGAAAAAATGGCGCCCTGGATGGGCGCCTTAATGGATAATCTTGAACTGCTGGGCAGCCGTTCCGGACATAATGAATGGGAGCAGGGCGCGACCAATAATATACTCATGAACCGGGTTAAAATCAGATCGCTTAATTTTATGCGCGGGCGCACTTTTCTTAATCGGTTCATGATTATTGATGAGGCCCAGAATCTGACGTCAAAGCAAATGAAAACCCTGATTACACGGGCCGGTCCCGGCACCAAAATAGTCTGCATCGGCAATCTGTCGCAAATAGACACGCCTTATCTAACTGCGACAACTTCCGGGCTAACCTATGTAGTCGATCGCTTCAAAAGCTGGCCGCATGGAGCCCATATTACTTTACGCCGGGGAGAGCGGTCACGACTGGCGGATTTTGCTTCCGGAATTCTATAACAGACTGTGTTGAGTTAACCGGGCAGGAATCCCGTCCAAGCAAAGCCAGCCAAGGCTTACAGAAAAAATTAAAGACTTGGACATAGGGTTAATAGCAACACTGGATTTGTAGCGGAAAGCGATTGGACTTCAAGCGACCCTACTTCTCGCACTAATAAAACTAACGTTTCCATAATAAAACTAAAAGCAAATGACTGATCTATTTATTCAATGGGGAAATTTTCTTTTTCATACCCGCAACGTCCTTTTTCCTGCTTTTGTTGCCGTGCTTTTGTTTATAGCGCCTCCCGTTGCAATTAATAATGTTCCCGGCATTTACTTTATGATTATCGGAATAGTAATGATCCTACTAGGGCAGGGACTGCGAATACTCACTATAGGCCTTGTTTATATTGTACGCGGTGGGCAAAAAAGACGAATTTATGCCGATCAATTAGTTACAGAGGGTATTTTTTCACACAGCAGAAACCCCTTGTATGTTGGTAATATATTGATTACTATGGGTTTTATGTTCATATCTGGCAATTTGACAGGAATTCTTGCGGGTTCAATAGGTTTTATGGCTATTTATCGACTCATAATTCTTAGCGAGGAACACTTCCTACGCCAAAAATTTGCTGATGCCTATGTCGCTTTTTGCGCACGTGTTCCTCGCTGGATACCCAGGTTTAAAGGCCTGCTGGCGACAATCAGACACTATAAATTTGATTGGTCCACCGTCGCTGTTAAGGAGTATGGCACCATAATGACTTCGTTCATGGTCCCATTAGGCCTGATAGCCTGGAAGTTGAATTTAGCGCATAAACTGGGCGATTATCAGCCCTTATTGATTGGCCTGGCCTTACTGGTAATGACCGCTTATGCCGTGGTGCGCTATTTAAAGAAAACCGAGCGTCTCAGATCGATGCGCTAAGCCGTTTGGCAGTGCTATTATTGTGCCTGCTCATCCTGTACACTTTACTCATATAACAAAAAAGTAGCTAATAACTCACAACACAGCATATGACTGAACAAGATAATATTTTTCAAAAGACAGGCCGGGCAGAGGATTTTGTTTTCGATGAGCGAGTCGCCCAGGTATTTGACAATATGGTCTCAAGGAGCGTGCCTTTTTACAATGAAATACAGCGTATTCAGGCCGATCTTATTATGGATTTTTTGCCCGACGAATGCGGCGTAGTTTGCGATTTGGGCTGTTCTACAGGGACTACAATAGAACATCTTACCAGGCATTCAAGATGCCCTGTCAATGCGCGCTTTATCGGTTATGACAACTCCGAGTCCATGCTGGATAAAGCCCGGATAAAATTATCCGGGCAAATAACGGCAGAGAGAGTATCGCTGAATTTTGCCGACCTGAGTTGTCTGCCTGAATTGCCTCATTGTCATGCGGTAATTCTTAACTGGACATTGCAGTTCGTCCGGCCCATTGACAGGGAATATTTGCTGAAAAATATTTTTGCGGCCCTGAGGCCCGGCGGCATTTTACTGTTATCGGAAAAGATTCTCGGCACTGATCCTGTTTTAAACCGCTTGTATATAGACCACTATTTACAGTTTAAAAAATCCCAGAGCGGTTATACCGATGCTGAAAATCAGCGCAAGCGCGAAGCATTGGAAAATGTCTTGATTCCTTATCGTCTCGATGAAAACTATGCATTACTGCAACGCGTCGGATTCAAGCGCATGGATACTTATTTCCAGTGGTTTAATTTTGTTTGTATTATTGCTGTCAAAGTTTAAAAGCCAAGCAGGACGATTTTTTCGCCCCTGCCAATAATTATTGGCCCCCGTGAAGCAGCCTTTTTTTATTAACAAAGCATATCAGGGCTTTTATCGCCGATTCTGGGCCAGGCAGTCAGGACTGCCTTAACCACTGTCGCCAGGGGAATGGCGAAAAATACTCCCCAGAAACCCCAAAGTCCGCCAAAAAACAGAATGGCAACGACAATTGCGATAGCATGTAAATTAACCGCTTCAGAAAATAATACCGGCACTAATATTACCCCGTCCAAGGCCTGGATAATGGAATAAGCAATGACAATATACATAAAGTTATCATTGCTTAATCCCCACTGAAAATAAGCCACTGCAAACACCGGAACAGTAACCAAAGTGGCGCCTACATACGGAATAATTACCGACAAGCCCATCAAAACCGCCAGCAGCATGGCATAGTTCAAATCCATCGTGGCGAAAGTGATATAACTGACAAACCAGAGAATGAAAACCTCGACAAATTTTCCGCGCACATAATTACTCATCTGTACATTGACCTCTTCCCAGACCCGCACGGTCAAATGCCTATCCGTGGGCATGAATTGCAAAAACCACTCTACCAGCAAGCGCTTGTCTTTTAAAAAGAAAAACACCATCATCGGCACCAGGAAAAGGTAAATCAGGGCGCTGACCAGGCCCACTACGGAGGCCGCCGAGACCGATAACATATTTTGTCCATAGGTTAACAACTCCTTTTGTACCGCAAACATTATTTCCTGAATTTTGTTCTCTGAAATAAATTGCGGATACATTTTAGGTAATCGCAGGATTTCAGTCTGCGCTCTTCTGATAATATCTGGAATCTGCTGGATAAGTTCTACAGCCTGTTGGGAAACAATCGGCATCAAATAAAATAATAAAAATATCAGACCCGTCATAAAAACTGAAAATACCAAGCATACTGCGGGCAAACGCGGTAAATTCAGTTTTTCCGCCTTAGCCACGAGGCCTTCAAGCAGATAGGCCAGAATAATGGATGCAAAAACCGGCATTAATACGCCGGACAAAGAATAAATCAGGGCAAAACTGACAATTAAAATAAATGCCAGTGAAATAGCCTGGGAGTTTGGCAAAAAACGCTTGAAGCGTTCTCTAAAAAAATGCAAATTTACAAATTCAGCTTGTGTTGACATTACTAATGAGCCATCTTTCATATGCGCTATTTTATCTCCAATAAAACCCTGTACCTATAATCATTTAAATGATTAATTTGCGTACAGGCCCACTGTCATTATGACTCATGCAAATTAATTTCTGCCGAAGCATCGGCCAAAGGTTGACTCACCGTTTTCGCTGATGGGTTTAAACTGCCCCCGCACAGAGAATATTGTCGGCCAGGAAGCAATTCGCCGGCAATGACATTTTAAAGGCTATTGGACTTTTCGGGAGCGGGCGCTGGAGGTTTTCTTCCTGGCAAGGGATTTTTTCTTGTTGACAGCCCTGGACTCAATTTTTACTTTGGCGGTGCCGTCTTTTACCATGCCCAGTTTTTTAGCCGCGGCGCGGGAAAGATCAATGGCTCGATCATCGGCGTAGGGTCCCCGATCGGTGATTGTGACACTGACTTTTTTGTCATTTTCAAGGTTGGTGACTTGGGCTTTGGTTCCCAAAGGTAATGTCGGATGTGCAGCCGTCAACTTTTTTTGGTTGAAAATTTCGCCGCTGGCTGTCTCCCGGCCATGAAATCCAGGCCCGTACCAGGAAGCCTCGCCGACTTCCTTATGGGCCGGTTTAGCAATACTGTTTTCTTTAGTTTCTTTTTGTTGCCGGGCATGATCTCCAGGCCGTTCCGAAGTGCAACTTAATAATAATAGTAGAGCGCCAGTCAGGACAAGCCGTGAATAATCGAAAAGCCGCCTCTGAAGCAGCCTTTCACGGCTGGCCCCTGACCTGATTCTCCCGCCAGGACGGTAATAAGGTGGAATGGGCGGGCATTGATTGCCCCTATACAACTCTGCATACTGATGCCTTAGTAAATATGACATGAATCTCTCCATTAAGTAAGTTTTAACGGCGTCAATTATTCTTGTAATTTTCAAAAGCCGCTCAGGTTACGAGAACACAGTCAAATAGAGCGGCGTCCTTCTGGTTGCCTTCATAAAAACACACTATCCTCGACGTAAAAAATAGGCTTGGCATAAATTTAAGCTTACTGGGTTTTTGTAAAGAATTCCACAGGCTGGGCGATTGCAGGTTGCCGGAAGTTAATTCACTGCCCAGATTAGGCGGAGCCTGTTTCAAAATTATGTTATGTAGCATAGTAAGGTTGCCTCTCTTATCTCTGTGTGCCAGCGTACAGACCTCGGCAAGTTACTACGGTAGTTTTGTTACGCAATCAAGATACAGCCATACCGTTCAACATGAGTCATTATTCGGCATAGGGATGGCGGGGGTTATCAGCCCTTATGCTTTCAACCTGGAATTTTCCAACTCCGCTGGAGGGTGCCCGTGCCATTTAGCCACTATGTCAATACTACTAATCGCCTGCTGGCGGCTCTGCCCGCTAAAGAGCGTGAGCGGCTGCTTGCGCAATGCGAGCCGGTCGAGCTCAGGTTCGCCGATATCATTAACAAGCCCGGAGAGTTTGTTCTCCACGTTTATTTCCCGATTAACAGTTCGATTTCGTTAGTGACCCCGCTTGAAGGAAGCACCAGCCTGGAAGTGGGATTAATCGGCAATGAAGGCATGCTCGGAATCCCACTCACCCTCGGCGTCGATGAATCGCCTTTTCTCGCCCTGGTCCAAAGCGCAGGCCTGGCATTACGGATGAATGGCGCAGCGTTTCTTCATGAACTTAAACGCAGCGCAGCCTTGCAACGGGAATTAAACCGCTACCTCTATGTATTAATAAGTCAAATCGCTCAAACTGCCGCTTGCAGCCGCTTTCATGTCGTAGAAGCACGCCTTGCCCGCTGGTTATTAATGACTCAGGATCGCGCGCACTCCGACAGCTTTCATGTTACGCACGTGTTTCTGGCCTATATGCTGGGCGTGCGTCGCGTCGGCGTCACCAAAGCAGCAAGTTCTTTACAGAGGCAAAAGCTTATCAGCTATCATCGAGGCGATGTTACCATTCTCGACCGCAATGGCCTGGAGGCTGCGGCCTGCCCCTGTTACCGGGCAGAGAAAGAAACCTACGAACGTTTTCTCGGCTATAACCGCGCTATCCATCATCAGAATGATCTTGCTCACAGCTAACCTTTTAAATCCGGTACGGACATAAAATTTTCCTGTCAGGCCGCTCATTGGCTTTCAGGATGAGAATTTAAAAAGCCAAGTGCCCATTTATTTAATAATGCGGTAACAGGGTGAATATTTTTTCCCGGGCAGTTTCATTCGGTGTTGCTCAACAAAAGATGTCAATAAGGCATCCATCAGCTTCATGATGTGGGGATCGCCGTATATTTCAAAATGGCCATTTTGCTGAATGGCGCGAATTCCTTCGTTTTTAACGTTGCCCGCTACAATACCTGAAAATACGCGCCGCAGATTAGCGGCAAGCAAGTGGTTATCCTGATTTTTATGCAAGGCGAGATTTCTCATATTGTCATGAGTGGGAATAAAAGGCTCTTGAAATATTTTATCGGTCTTCAACAACCAGTTGAAATAATAGGCATCGCCTGTTTCCTTGCGAAAATCACGCACCTGTTTGATGCCTGCCTGCATTGCCAAAGCCACTTTAACGGGATCGTTAATAATGATTTGGTAACGCTCCCTGGCTTTCCTGCCCAAGGTGGCGTCAATAAATTGATCAATCCCGGTAAAATAATCTGCAGCGCTGTCAGGCCCTGAAAATATCAGCGGAAACGGCATGCCTCTATTATCGGGATGCAGCAATATCCCCAGTATATAAAGGATTTCTTCAGCTGTACCCGCGCCGCCGGGAAACACGACAATGCCGTGGCCGGTGCGGACGAAGGCTTCCAGACGCTTCTCAATATCAGGCAAAATAACCAGATCATTGACAATCGGATTAGGTGATTCGGCCGCAATAATCCCCGGCTCTGTTATGCCCAGGTACTGGCCGTTTTTAATACGCTGTTTGGCGTGGCCAATGGTAGCGCCTTTCATCGGCCCTTTCATGGCGCCAGGCCCGCAGCCGGTACAAATATCCATACCGCGCAAACCCAGTTCATGGCCGACCTGTTTGGTATATTCATATTCCTTACGGCTGATCGAGTGCCCGCCCCAACACACCACCAGATTTGGATTAGCCAGCGGCCGCAAAATTTCGGCATTGCGCAGAATATGAAAAACGGCATCGGTAATTCCTGCCGAGGTCTCCATTTTGAACCTTGGATTATCATTGATTTCGTCGCTGACATAAATAATGTCCCTGAGCACTGCAAACAGATGCTCGCTTATGCCCTTGATTATTTTGCCGTCAACAAAAGCATGAGCAGGTGCATTCCTGACTTCCAGCTTGATGCCCCGCTGCTGCTGAATAAGCCGGATATCAAAGGCGGGATAACGATCCAGCAGTTCCTTGCCATCATCCATAGCACTGCTGCTATTCAAAACCGCGAGTGAAGAATTGCGAAAAACTCGATATAGACCGCCCTGGCTGGTATCCAGCAGCTTACTGACTTCAAGCTTCGATAAAACATCCAGACGGCCTTCAGGCGTAACTTGTGCATCAACTACTTGATATGTCATCGTATCCTTTAAACACCTTGTTTTTAAACTATTCATTCTATCGCAATTCATTCGACATTCAGTGTTCCCCGGATATTATCCGGTTGAAACTATAGTAGAGGAGATAACAATGAATTCATTGACTATTAAAATACTGCCTGCAGGTTTTCTGCTATTGGCGAGTGCCTGTGCCCCTTATCCTTACTATGCAAATACAGGGTTTTATGGCGGCGGCTATAGCGGCGGACACAAAAGTTATTATGGCGGTGCGCCTGATCATTATACCCCTAATTATTATCCCGGCAGATATGGCAGCCATCATCGGCATAATGGCGATAATGGAAATCGAGGCTGGAATAATAGCTGGAGACAGCCGTATCAATCTCACGGAATCCGCTCTCACGGAGGCCATCGACCGGAGTATAAGGGCGATCGCGGACATCATTGGCATTGAATACCTAAGCGATCCGGCTTCTTTATGGCCTGATACACATTGACCGCATCAGCTGCATAACGACAGACAGGGGATAAATAAAGATCAGAAGGTCTAATGCTGCAACAGTCAAAAAACAGCGCCGGGTAAAATATCGGATAGGGCGGCGTAATGAAGTCTTGCATGTCAGACACTATAAATGGCTGTCCGCAATGATCAGGAAGATTTTATGTTCTTGCACTTGCTTCGGCCCTGCTTGTACTGCTCGGACGCTGGGGTGGTATTTGTTGACTGTCCGCCCTGGCCTGAGCGCTCATGAGCGTGCTTATTGCCGCTTGATCAAACCTACTCCTTCTACAATAAGCCCGAACTGTCCTGTGACTAGTTCAGGTTCGCCAGGGATGCCGGGGCAAATCGCAAACACCCACCACCTTGACGCCAGCTTGAGCTACCAACTGGTCGTTTTCTACGGTGCCTCCACTGACGCCAATAGCGCCGATTAATACGCCCTCCTGATCTACAATCGGAAGCCCGCCCGGAAAAGTAATCAAGCCTTCATTAGAATGCTCTATGCCATAGAGAGAGCCGCCAGGCTGCGAAAGTTTGCCTATTTCGCCGGAAGGCATGGCGAAATAGCAGGCGGTTTTAGCTTTTTTTATGGCAACATCAATACTGCCGACCCAGGCGCCATTCATGCGCCGAAAGTTTTTAAGATTGGCCCCTGAATCCACAACTGCTATACAACTCGGCACGCCGGTTTCATCGGCCTTTTTAACAGCGGCATCAATAGCCTGTTGCGCTTGTTCATAAGTCACATGCATGGGTTTCTCCTTGCCGCTTTTTTATTAAATGCCTGATATTGCAGGCGCCGTTGACGCCTCATCGCTAGCCCGGGCGGAAATCAGTAAAATAGAGGCGTGTTTGAATTTTCAGTCGTTCCTTCTGCCCGCCATAAACGAGTCCGTTTATGGGTCCGGATACCCACCTTCTTTGAACTTCTGATTTAGACTTCCGGCGACGAATACGGAGGCTCTTCAACCGGTATATTGGCCGGAATCTCACTTGGCGTATCGAGAGGTTCCTCAACAGGGGTATTGGGGAGTATTTCATCGGGGCTTCGCTCCGGAACCTCGGTTGGCGCAGGATCCGGCACTTCATTGAACGAATAGGCGAATATTTCTTGGTAAGCCCTTTTTGGTAAATTAATGTTCACTTTGGTTTCTCCAGTAAATTTTTTTATCAAACGACAGCTATTAATTTTTACTCCGAAGCTCTGAATATACAGGTTTAATCTCTGGATCAGATCTGCCTTCGGACTTTTTTAGACGAGTACGCTCCTTGGCAATGGCGCATAATTTTTCGGCAATTTCAACGGGCGATAACAGAAAATCAACATAGCCGGTATTGACAGCGTGCAGCGGCATATCCGGTTGTTTTGCGGTATGAAGATCCTGGGCAATAACAATTCCACCGGCCTCCTTGATAGGCTTGAGCGCAGCTACGCCATCTGCATCCAGGCCTGACAAAATCACGGCTATGGCGTTTTTTGATTGATTAGCCGCCAGTGAATGCAAAAAAACAGAGATATTCTGCGGCCAGCCTGACTTTCTCACAAGCGGAGAGAGGCTGAACCGGTCGGCATTTAAATGAACCTGCATTCCTGAAGGCGCAATATAAACATGGTCGGGTTTCACAATCTCCCCCTCTTCCACAAGCACAACCGGCATGGCGGTGTAAGAGGAAAGAATTTCAGTCAATAGCGTTTTCCACTTCGCAGGCTGATGTTGAATAATAATAAACGCAAAGCCGGTATCGGCGGGCAATATTGAAAGAATCTTGATGTAGCTTTCCAGTCCACCTGCAGATGCACCCAAACAGACAATGGACAGTTCATTATTTTTCTGTTTGGATATTTGACTATCAGTCATTATTTTTCCATTGTTGCAATTAAGGTTAAAAGAAAAATACTCGGTTTTGGGGCAAGCCATATCCCGGTTTTACGGTCACCGCTATCCATTAACTACGGTGCCTCCATTGGGATGAATGACCTGGCCGGAAATATAGGATGCATCATCCGAAGCCAGAAAGACAAAGCAATTGGCGACTTCTTCGGGCTGCCCGGGCCGCCCCATCGGTACGTCCTGACCAAAAGATTTTACATGCTCAGGCGGAAAAGTAGAAGGAATGAGAGGCGTCCAGATCGGCCCAGGCGCGACAGCGTTGACACGGATTTTTTGTTCGGCCAGCGCCAGCGACAAGGAGCGGGTAAAAGCGACAATAGCGCCCTTCGTAGCCGAGTAATCGAGCAGCTTCGGACTGCCTTTATAAGCAGTAACCGACGTAGTATTGACAATTGTGCTGCCGGGCTGAAGGTGTTTAAGAGCTGCTTTGGTTAGATAAAACATGGAAAAGATGTTGGTGCGAAACGTCTTTTCCAACTGCTCTGAGCTTATGTCCCCAATACTTTCCTGAGGATGTTGCTCAGCAGCGTTGTTAATCAGGATGTCAAGCCGGCCCAATTCACCGAGCGTTTGCTCAACCGCCTGCCGGCAAAAATTTTCCTCACCAATATCGCCTCCGATAAGCAGGCATTTTTGACCGCACTCGCTGACCAGGCGTCTGGTTTCTTCGGCATCGTCATGCTCGTTGAGATAAACAATGGCTGAATCAGCCCCTTCCTTGGCAAAAACCACGGCTATAGCCCTTCCAATCCCCGAATCTCCGCCGGTAATAAGAGCTACTTTGCCTTTGAGCTTGCCGGAGCCTCGATAAGTTGGATCGTGGGATTGCGGTTGAGGCTGCATTTGGGATTCCCGTCCCGGTTGGTTATCCTGATTTTGAGGCGGATTGGGTGGAGTGGGATGCTCGATGTCGGCCATGAGACCTCCTGTTAAGTTTCTAGTTAAATATTAAGTTGGCAGCCTGCTTTTTCAACTTCCACGGTATCAGAAGAATTTTGAAATATGCGCAGGAGCAATATTCTAGTCTTGCTTTGACTCTGACTTTTAGGGTTTCAGCACCACCTTGATGCAGTCATCTTTTTTTTCCTTGAAAATATTATAGGCTTCAGGCGCATCATCAAGCCGCAATTCATGGGTAACGACAAAGGACGGATCGATCTCGCCTTTTTCAATTTTCTCAAACAGAAGCGGCATGTATTTCTGCACATGAGTCTGGCCGGTCCTGAAGGTAAGACCTTTATTCATGGCCGCGCCCAAGGGAATTTTATCGCCGAAGCCGATATAAACGCCGGGTATGGAAATTGTTCCACCCTTGCGGCAGCTCATAATCGCCTGTCGCAACACATGGGGACGATCAGTAGCAAGAAAAGTCGCGGTTTTCACGGTGTCCACAATTCCATCCAGGGTTCCGCCTGCATGAGCCTCGCAGCCTACGGCATCGATACAGCGGTCAGGCCCGCGTCCGCCGGTCATCTGCATTAATTGATCGTAAATGTCCACGTCATCAAAATTAACGGTCTCCGCCTTGCCTTGCTGTTCCGCCATTTTCAGACGTTCGGGCACATTGTCAATGGCAATCACGCGTCCTGCGCCGAACATCCACGCGCTTTTGATGGCAAACTGCGCCACCGGACCGCAGCCCCAGATGGCGACCGTATCGCCGGCTTCAATGCCGCAATTTTCCGCGGCCATATAGCCTGTAGGAAAAATATCCGAAAGAAACAGGACTTTTTCATCGGCAATGCCGGGGGGAATTTTAAAAGGCCCGACATCGGCAAACGGAACCCGCAAATATTCGGCTTGACCGCCGGCAAATCCCCCCAGCATATGGGAATATCCAAATATTCCGGCAGTAGCATGACCCATGGCCTTGCGCGCTAATTTTGCGCCGGGATTGGAATTGTCGCACAAGGAGTACAGTTGTTTTTGGCAAAAAAAGCATTCGCCGCAGGCAATCACAAATGGCACAACGACGCGGTCGCCGACCTTCAGTTTTTTAACGGCGCTGCCAATCTCAACAACTTCACCCATTGGCTCATGACCCAATATGTCGCCTTTTTCCATAGTAGGCAGGTAGCCGTCCAGAATATGCAAGTCAGAGCCGCAAATTGCCGTAGAAGTGATTTTAATGACGGCATCGTGCGAATTGATAATTTTAGGATCGGGCACATTTTCAACCCGGATATCGTTCGTGCCGAACCAACATAATGCTTTCATTTCAATCCCCTGATACATATCTGCCGTCTTTTTAATCAGCCCATTTTGCGCAGCTAATTGTCTATGTTTAACTTACTATCATGAGGAAAGTTCTTCTGTGGCTTAACGTACAAACAAGCGGTTTTATTTTCAGGCATTGTCAGGCCATAAGGAAATCACGCGCCGGGGATCAGTTAAACTGACAGGGACAGGCTTTTACAGCGGGAATGCCCGGAATTAATAGCCCGCAGACTTGCTTGATAGAGCAATTAGTGGCCGTGCTCTGAATTAAATGCTCTGGTCCATAATTTTTCTCCCGGCTTGCAAAATAAGTTTCTTGAACTAGTTTTAAGTAGACTTAATTTCAAATTACCAGAGGGGGAAAAGGACAATTGTGTATGCGAAGCTGCATCATCCTATTTAGTAAACTGCTGATGCCTTTTGCCCCGGTAAATTTTTTTCTTTCATATGCTGCTAGCTGTCGGCTCCGGTATATGGCAGGTCTTGCAAGTCATTCAATATGAATGATTATGTCAACTTTGTCATCTGTGAACATTACGTCCGCCCCGGTAACCGATCAAGTCAGCCACTATGTTGTCTTCTGTCTGGATGACCAACGCTATGCCCTGCCTTTGCCCTCTGTGGAAAAGGTGGTGCACATGGTAGACATAACTCCACTTATGGATGCCCCGCAAATTATTGTCGGTGTAATTAATATGCAAGGGCGGGTGCTTCCCGTCTTTAATATACGTCGGCGTTTTCAACTTACTGAACGCGACATTGCTATGGATGACCAGCTTGTCATAGCGCATGCGGCGCACCGGACTGTAGCGCTGGTGGTCGATGCAGTAGATGGCCTGGTTCAATGTCCTGAACAGGATCTGCTTGTAACAGGCGATATACTTCCCAGTCTCGAGCATGTTGAAGGCATCATAAAACTTCAGGATGGGTTGATTCTGATCCATTGCCTCGACGCGTTTCTTTCGGGCCCGGAAGAAAAGTCTTTGGACATGGCTCTGCAAACTTCCTGAAGCAAGCATGCAGCCCGGTCTTTCTCCTTTACTGCTGTCCCGCTTGAGTGAGTTTATCGCTATCCACATGGGTCTGCACTTTCCTCCGGCGCGCTGGAATGATTTGCATCGTGCGATTTCCAGCGCAGCCTATGAACTCGAGTTCACCAACGTTGAAGCTTATGTTCGCGGGTTGTTGTTCGCTCCCTGGACGAATACCACGATTAAAACCCTTGCCGGCCATTTGACTGTGGGCGAAACCTATTTTTTCCGCGATATCCGAAGTTTTGACGTGTTGGAGGACTTTATTCTGCCGCAGCTTTTGCGTTCCCGCTGCGCCCCGAAGCAGCCTTTGCGCATCTGGAGCGCCGCCTGCTGCACCGGGGAAGAACCTTATTCCATCGCCATGCTTCTGGACAGACTCATGCCGGATTCCGGAGCATTGGACATTTCCATCCTGGCTACAGATATCACGCCACAGTTTCTGCAGAAGGCGGCCGATGGCCTGTTTAATGAATGGTCATTTCGCGGGACGCCAACCTGGATACGAGATCGTTATTTCAAGAAGAGAAAAGACGGTCGCTTTGAATTAGCTCAAAAAATCCGCGATAAAGTAGCGTTTTCCTACCTCAACCTTGTTGATGATGATTATTCACTGCAAGGAAAGCATATTCCTGCAATGGATGTGATTTTTTGTAGAAATGTGCTGATGTATTTCACTCCTGAGCAGGCAAAAAAAGTAATCGAAAAACTTTATCATTCACTTGCTGATAAAGGCTGGCTGATTGTCAGCCCTGCCGAGGCTTCCCATACCTTATTCTCTTCTTTTACGCCTGTCGAACTTCCGGGTATCGTGCTTTATCAAAAGATAGCGCATTCCGAACTGACAGATTCAGCTCCCGGCTCCCCTATTCCTTCCAGTGCAGCCTCAGCTGATTTTTTATCTACGCTAGAACGCCTGTCCGCGGCGTCCTCCTCAGTGCTTCCCCAAGCCGCGCTTTTACCGGAGCCGCCTGCTATTAGTGCGGGCTCTCAACCTGACGACTGTGAAACGGTCTCACGCATAGCCCGAAATTATGCCAACCAGGGCAGGTTTACAGAAGCGGTTGAATGGGCTGAAAAGGCATTGGCCGTTGACAAGCTTAATCCGGCCCATTGTTATTTGCTCGCCACCATTCGACAGGAGCAGGGAGAGGGGAAGATCGCCATGCAGTTACTGATGCGCGCGCTCTATCTGGACCCTGATTTCCTCCTCGTACATTTTGCTCTGGCTAACATGCACCTGTCGCAGGGCCGACGTGACAAGGCTGACTGGTATTTTAACAAGGTGCTGAATTTGCTGGAGGCCTATTCGCAGGATGACATCTTGCCGGAATCGGAAGGCCTGACAGCAGGCCGGCTTGGGGAAATTGTCGTGCTTATGCAATTAAATTTACCTCGCCCGACAATGCTGTATAAAAGTGAGGCCGTATGAAGCGCAAAGAATCCATGGCAGTAAAAAAGAAAACCACCGGCATCGACTGGCAGGAGATTGGGCAGCGTATGAAAGCCGCTCGCGCCGCTATCGAGCATGACTGGTCGCCCTCCCCCGACGAAAGCAGACAGATTCTGAAGACGCGGGCGCAGCAGCTGGCCCAGGAGCCGATGCCGGCGGATAACGCCGGTGAGCGCATCGAAGTAGTGGAGTTCAGGCTGGCTTATGAGCACTATGCGGTTGAATCCCGATATGTACGCGAGGTGTGCCCTTTGGAAAACCTGACTCCCTTGCCGTGCACGCCGGCGTTCGTGCTTGGCATTGTCAATGTACGAGGAGAAATTGTTTCCGTGATTGACCTCAAAAAATTTTTCGCTCTGCCCGAGAAAGGGCTGACCGACCTTAACAAAATCATCGTACTCCAGTCCGACGCTATGGTATTCGGTATTTTAGCTAATGCGATCTGCGGCGTGCGCAGCCTGGCCCTATCTGCTCTTCAAGGATCGCTGCCCACCTTTAGCGGCCTCCGCGAAACCTATCTGAAGGGGGTAATGAGTAAAGAAGGTATAGTGATTCTTGATGCCGGCAAGCTGCTCACGGATGAGAAAATCATCGTCCGTGAACAGGTTGACGGCGCCACAGCTGATGGTTGTAAAAGCTGATGAAAAGCAATAAAGGAATCGATGAATGAATATAATCAACCGACGTCCACCGGCAATACGAAAGTTGGAATTGAATAAAAGGGCATTTATGGCCAATAAAAAGATTACGGTTCCATGCCGGCCCCTTGTCATCCCTTTGATGGCTTTGGCTATCTGGCTTGCGTTTATTTTCGTTTGCGCAGCCGCCGCGGCTGCTGATTCGGCAGAATCCATAGCGCCGGCTGATCTTTCCCGCATGAGTTTGGAAGAACTGACCAATATCGAAATATCTTCGGTATCCAAACGTGCGGAGCCGCTGATCGACGCGGCCGCCTCGGTTTATGTCATAAGCCGCGAGGACATACGCCGCTACGGCGCCACCAGTATTCCCGAAATACTGCGGCTTGCTCCAAACCTCCAGGTCGCCAAAGTGGATTCAAGCCAGTATGCGATCTCGGCGCGCGGCTTCAACAGCACCACAGCCAACAAGCTGCTCGTGCTTATCGACGGGCGCAGCGTTTATACGCCCTTGTATTCAGGCGTATTCTGGGATGTTCAGGACACCATGATCGAGGATATAGAACGTATTGAAGTGGTCAGCGGCCCCGGCGGCACTTTATGGGGCGTTAATGCAGTCAACGGCGTCATCAATATCATCACAAAATCCGCCGGCGACACCAAAGGCGGCCTTTTAAGCGCCGGCGCCGGCAATTACGAGCATGGCGGAGGCGTCCGCTACGGGGGTCAAGCGGGTGAAAATATCGCTTATCGCGTTTACGCCAAAGGCTTTGAACGGGATAATACTTTTAACCCGAAAGGCGGCAATATTGATGACTCATGGAGAAAAGGGCAACTGGGCTTTCGTCTGGACTGGGGAAAAAACAATGATACTCTAATGCTTCAGGGCGATGCGTATGAAGGATCTATCGACCAGAAAATCCTGGATGACAAGTCGCTTTCCGGCGCGCATTTGCTGGCGCGATGGGATAAAACCCTGGCGGCCGGCTCGGCTGTCCAGATTCAGGCTTATTTCGACCAGACGCGGCGCATCTATCCAGGCACTTTCGGTGAAGTGCTTAATACCTATGACATTACCGCGCAACATCGCTTCAGTCTGGGCCGGAGCCATGATATCGTCTGGGGCGGCGGCTACCGTTATGCGCGCGATGATGTCAGCAACAGCGACGTGCTGGCCTTTCTTCCCGGCCAGCGCGACCTGGCCCTGGCTAATGTTTTTGCGCAGGATACTGTTACGCTCACCGAGCAATTAAAGCTGACCCTCGGCGCGCGGCTTTCCTACAACAATTACACCGATCTGGAAGTCCAGCCCAATATACGGCTTGCCTGGAAACCTAATGAGCAGGTTCTGCTGTGGTCGGCCATTTCTCATGCCGTGCGCACGCCGTCTCGGCTGGACAGCGATTTTTTTATTCCGGGCAATCCGCCTTTCATACTTGCCCTTGCCGGCGGCCTCGATTTTCAATCCGAAAAGCTGACGGCCTTTGAGCTCGGCTACCGCATGCAGCCGACGCCGAAATCGGCGTTTTCAATCTCGGCGTTTTACAATATCTATGATGAGCTGCGCAGCCTGGAGCCCGTGAGCGCCAGCTCCTTCGTAATAGCCAATATGATGGAAGGCGATACCTACGGCCTTGAACTATGGGGCAGCTACGCGGTAAGCGACTGGTGGCAGCTTAAAGCCGGCTATACCTATCTCAGGAAGCATTTACGCCTGAAGCCCGGCAGCAACGATCCTTTCGGCGCGCCATTGGCGGGCAATGATCCTCAAAACCAGTTTTCAGCACGCTCGATCATGAATCTTTGGCATAACGTTGATCTCGATTTAGTTCTGCGCACGGTGGACAGCCTGCCTGCTCCCGCTGTTCCGGGATATGTCACGATGGATGGGCGCCTGGGCTGGAAGTTTTTAAAAAACACGGAGCTGTCGCTGTCAGGGTTCAACCTGCTCGATAATCGGCATCCGGAGTTTGGCAATGCGCCTGGACGCAGCGAAATTGACCGGACCTTCTATGTAAAAGTGCTATGGAATTTTTAACGATTCTGCAACGCATAGTGACTCGTTCCAACCGCGCCCATCTGTGGCTATTCGTCTTTATGGCGCTGACATCCGGCGCCGTTGCCACGGCCCATGCCGGCGTAGAGGAATATGCCTTGAAAGCCGCCTTCCTGTATAAGTTCGGACTATTTGTCGAATGGCCCGGCTCAGCGTTTTCATCTCCGTCCAGCCCGGTAAACCTGTGTATTGCCGGAGAAGATCCTTTCGGCGAAGCTCTTGATAAAGTGGTAGCCGGGGGGCGTATCAACGGCCGGAATGTCATGATCCACAGACTCAAAGAGATGGAACCGGATTCAAGCTGTCACATTCTTTTTATCGGCGGTTCCGACGCTGAAAGCAAAGCCAGGATGATTAAATCTGTTCGCGGCCGCAATGTGCTTACGGTAACCGATGCCGGCAACTCTGAAACGAGCGCAGCGATCATTAACTTTGTAATTGCCGATAACCGCGTACGCTTTGACATTAATGATGAAGCGGCAGCGCAAAACGGCCTGGTTCTCAGTTCCAAACTAATGAGCCTCGCGCTCAATGTCAAAAAAAGAACATCCAAGGAAAACCGATAAATGAACTGGCTGGCTGATTTACGTATCCGGGCAAAACTGACGCTGGTGACTGTGCTGACCAGCGCCATCTCACTGCTTTTGGCTAGCGCCATCATTATTGTCTATGACAATTATGCTTATCATGCTCAAAAAACCGGCGAGATTTCTGCGCAAGCCGGGGTGATAGCCGCCAGCGTGAATGCCACGCTGGAATTTAATGATCCCAAGGCAGCGCAGGAATATCTGAATCCGCTCGAAGCCAACCCGGCAATTTCTGCGGCCGGCGTATATGTGCGTGACGGCTCGCTTTTTGCCGCCTACTCCCGCTCCGGAGCCCGCCCGCCGCCAGCTTCAATCGAATCTCAGACGCAACCGCTTGAAGATAGCGAGCTTGCCGTTTTCTGGCCGGTGCAACAAGGCCAGCGACGGATTGGCACCGTTTATCTGCGCGCCAGAATTGAGCCCCTGGCAGTTCGCATCACGCGCTTTGGCGGCATTATTCTGCTAGTAATGGTAGGCTCGCTGTTGATTACGCTGCCGATTGCCATGCGTTTGAATTCAGTCATTGCGGATCCGGTGCGCGATATTGCCGAGGCTGCATCGCGCATCGCCGGCGGCGATCTCAGTGCCCGGGTCGAAGCTGTGCAACGGGCCGATGAGATTGGCGTGCTGATAAATACTTTCGCTCATATGATAGTCAATTTGCGTAACATGACTCAGGAGATCAGCGAAGTAGCCCAGGTGCTTGCCGGCACCACAGGTGAGATTCTGGCCAGCACTGCGCAGGTATCCGCCAATGCTACCGGCACAGCCGCCGCCGTAAAAGAAACGACAATCACGGTGGAAGAGGTAAAACAGACCGCTCAGGTAGCCAGCCAGAAAGCGAAATACGTTTCCGACAGCGCCCAGAAGGCGTCGCAGGTTTCCAAGACCGGACGCAAATCGGTTGATGATACCATTCAGGGCATGCACCGCATCCAGGAGCAAATGCAATACATCGCTGAAAGCATCGTGCAGCTGTCCGAACAGAGTCAGGCCATCGGCGAGATTACTGCTACTGTCAATGGCCTGGCGGAACAGTCAAACCTGCTTGCGGTCAATGCCGCTATCGAGGCGGCTAAGGCCGGCGAGCAGGGCAAGGGCTTCGGCGTGGTGGCCCAGGAAATTAAAAGTCTGGCCGAACAATCCAAGCAGGCGACGGCGCAAGTGCGCGCTATTTTAGGCGATATTCAGAAAGCCACCAGCGCCTCGGTACTCGCTGCAGAACAAGGCAACAAGGCTGTTGAGTCAGGCATGAAGCAATCCACTGAAACCGGCGA
Source organism: Candidatus Methylobacter favarea (assembly GCF_902806695.1). Lineage (GTDB taxonomy): Bacteria > Pseudomonadota > Gammaproteobacteria > Methylococcales > Methylomonadaceae > Methylobacter_B > Methylobacter_B favarea. The sequence goes on from NZ_CADCXN010000058.1 coordinate 82,927, forward strand.
AGCCATCCGGCTGCTTGCCGACAGCATCAGTGAAGCCGCACAGGCGGCTACCCAGATTGCTGCGTCCAGCCAGCAGCAGATGGTGGGCATGGATCAGGTAGCGTTGGCAATGGAAAACATCAAGCAGGCCAGTTTTCAGAATGTCTCAGGCACCAAACAAGCGGAAGTGGCCGCTCAAAGATTGCATGAACTGGGACAGAAGCTGAAGCAACTGGCCGCGCAGTACAAGGTTTTATGCTAACTATGCGGCGACGTTTGTCAAGCTAATTGGATCATGCCCGGGCAGAGTGAGGAATTTCTAAAGAGACTGGTGCCGATTTTCCGAATCGAGGCGGATGAGCATCTTAAAATAATGACTTCGGCACTTATCGAGCTGGAAAAATCGCCGCCGGAAAATCGGCAAGCCGAAATCATTGAAACCATATACCGGGAAGCGCACAGTCTGAAAGGGGCTGCCCGCACGGTTAACTTCAGAGAGATTGAGTCGATCTGTCAAACGCTGGAAAGCGTATTTTCAGGGTTAAAAAGCAGGCGGCTGACTATCACCGGATCTTTATTTGAGCTCCTGTATCAGGTAATCGATGGCATTGCCGGCCTGCTTGCGCCGGTGCCGGATGGAAACAAGCGGGAAACGGCTGGAACGCCAGGCGCAGCGCTGGTTCGCCGGCTCGAGGATGCCCTGCGCGGAAGAGATAGCATGGCTGCAGCTGAAGAATTAATGTCACCCGATGACTCCACCTCATCCGAACAACTCCCGCATGCGCCGGCCCAGACGCGTGACGCCGATGTGATGCATACGCCCTATCAGGCATTCAGCTTTTCAGCTGACACCGTCAGGGTCTCTACAGTGAAGCTCGATGCCATGATAAGACAGGCGGAAGAGTTCCTGTCGCCGCGCTTGGCTTCAGCGCAGCGCGCCAAGGAATTAGGCGAAGTCACTGCTGCTCTGGCAAGCTGGAAAAAGCAGCGCTCTGGACTTCGCCCTGCATTGCGGCAAATCGAGCGCTATGTCAACGAAACGGGTGCCAATAATGGCGCAGCTAAAGAGCTCCAGGAGCTTCCCAAGCTGCTGGAATATATGGAAGCGGAAAAGCTTTTCCTGAAAAACCTTGACGAACAGCTACTGAGGATAAGCAAGTTAATCAGTCATGACCAGCGCATTCTTGAAAATATGACCGATAGCCTGCTGCACGATGTAAAGGCAATACATCTGCAGCCGTTTTTTTCTTTAGTCGAGATTTTCCCCCGCTTTACCCGCGAACTGGCACGGGATCAAGGCAAACAAGTGGAACTGATCATCCAGGGAGGCGAACTCAAGATCGATCGGCGTATTCTGGAAGAGATGAAGGATCCGCTGATTCACATATTGCGCAATTGCATAGATCACGGCATCGAGCCGCCCGCCCTGCGCCGGAACAAAAGCAAGCCGGCCAAGGGCACTATTACTCTTGCCATTGCTCAAACAGACAATGGCAAGGTTGAAATCCTCATTGCTGACGATGGAGCAGGCATTGAAGCCGCCAAGCTAAGGGCAGCCGCGTGTAAACTCGGCTTTGTTAGTGCCGACGAAGCCGAGCAATTAGGCGACGCCGAAGCGATGGCGCTTGTTTTTCAGTCCGGCATTTCCACCAGCCCTATTATTACCGATGTGTCGGGACGGGGACTGGGCCTTGCGATTGTGCGGGAAAAAGTCGAACGCCTGGGCGGGGCTGTATCGCTTGCGTCAAATCCTGTTACCGGCACATCCTTCAGAATTACCCTGCCGCTCACCTTGGCCACTTTCAGAGGCGTTCTTGTTTGCGCAGGCGAACAACTTTTCGTCATTCCTGCCGCCAGTGTCGAACAGGTGATGCGAATAGAGGAAAAAGACGTCCGAACGATGCAAAACCGGGAAACGATCCTGCACGATGGCCAGGCAGTTTCACTCGTATGGCTCAGCGAGGTACTGGAATTTCCTGCCAAGGCAGCCTCAGCACAGACCTGCGTGGTTATTCTCTGCCTGGGCATGATCCGGGTTGCGTATCGGGTGGAAGATATACTTGGCGAGCAGGAAGTGTTGGTTAAATCGCTGGGAAAACAACTGATGCGGGTACGCAATGTCACCGGCGCCAGCGTTCTCGGAACTGGCCAGGTAGTGCCGGTGCTGAATGTTCCTGACTTGCTGAAATCGGCCGTAAAATGCGCTAAGGGGCCCTTCATTGCCGCCAGCGAAAAACCTGAACCGGAAAAACCCTCCATTCTGGTGGTAGAGGATTCGATTACTTCAAGATCCCTGCTCAAGAATATACTGGAGGGTGCAGGTTATCAGGTTACGACTGCCGTGGATGGAGCGGATGCCTATACTGCAATAAAAGCCGGAACCTTTAATCTGGTAGTATCCGATGTGGAAATGCCGGGAATGGACGGTTTTGAGCTTACTGCCAGGATTCGCGAAAATAAACAGCTGGGAGAATTACCAGTTATATTGATAACGGCGCTGGATTCACGTGAGTATCGCGAACGGGGCATCGATGCCGGCGCCAGCGCCTATATAGTAAAAAGCAGCTTCGACCAGAGCAATTTGCTGGAAGTTATCCAGCGGCTGATTTAACCGAATCACGGAAATTTATGCTCAAAGTCCTGATTATAGAAGACTCTCCTCCGAAACGTGAATTCCTCATCCATCTCCTGGCCTCGGCCCCCGATATTCTTATTATCGGGGCGGCCAGGAACGGTGATGAGGCGCTTGAAGCGGTGCAGCGCTATCGTCCGGATGTAATCATGATAGATATTAATATGCCGAAAATGGGCGGCTTGGAAACGGCGCGCCGCATTATGGAAACCCATCCCACACCGATTGTCGTCGTTAGCGGCAGCGCTGGTTTACAGGAAGCTTTAACGACATTTCGGGCTATGGAGGCAGGCGCTTTGGCTTTAGTGGGTCTGCCCTCGGGACTCGCTGATCCGAATCACGACATTATGGCCGGAGAATTGCTGCAAACAGTGAAGCTGATGGCGGAAGTCAAAGTGGTGCGGCGCTGGCCGCAGGCCAAATATCATACGACAGCAGCCCGGCAGCCGGGAAATATAAGCCTTACTCAGGAAACTTCACGCAGCAAGGTGATTGCAATCGGCGCTTCAACCGGCGGACCGCCTGTGCTCCAGTCTATTCTCGCAGCATTGCCAAAAAATTTCTCGCTGCCATTGCTGATTGTTCAACACATGGCTCCCGGTTTTGTTCAGGGTTTTGTAGACTGGCTGAGCCAGTCATGCAGTATGCCCGTTCATGTGGCCAGACATGGCGAGTACATAATTTCCGGCCATGTCTATGTGGCTCCTGATGAATTTCAGATGAAAGTGGAATACGGCGGAAAAATCCTTCTCACCCGGGATGAACTTAAAAACGGGCTGCGTCCTTCGGTTGCGTATCTGTTCAGGTCAATTATGGAAGTTTACGGTAGCGGTAGCGTAGCCTGCCTGCTTACCGGCATGGGCCGCGATGGCGCGGAGGAATTACGGCTATTGAAGGAAACAGGCGCAATAACCCTTGCCCAGGATAAGGAAAGTTCGGTAGTACACGGCATGCCCGGCGAAGCGATTAAACTTGATGCAGCTAGGTTTGTTTTACCGCCCGAAAAAATAGCCGCATTCTTGATCGAGGCGGCGAAAAAATATGAAAAAGTTCCATTAAAAAACTTATAAACACTGATCACATCTGGAACCCAAGCCCGTTTCCTTAAATGCCGGCTATTATGTTGAAATTGACTATACTTGAAAATATTTGTTAATCAGGCTGTGCCAAGAAACCCAAAGCAAGGTTAAAAAAATCAGGTCGGAGGTTAAGTGGAAACAAAAGGCTTTACTGAGGGAAATAAACCCACAGCCAATAAGCGTGAAATTGCGTTTAAACAAATACTGCGCCACCTGGCGGTGTTTTATTATAGCTTTAACGCCGAATTTCACTGTTGGAAATCGTTAATGTTGTTTGGACCTTCTTTATTGAAATGCCTGAGCTGTATGACTATGGAGGGTGAAGGGATTAAGGCATGGACAATCACATAAGAAGAGATAATTCGAATAATAATATCGAAATCCTTATTGCCGAAGACAGCAGGACGCAAGCCGAACAACTGCGTTTTTTACTTGAGGAGCGCGGCTATAAAGTAACTGCCGCAGCTAACGGCAGGGAAGCCCTTGAGTCGGCGCATACGCGCATGCCCTGGTTGATTATCAGCGATATCATTATGCCTGAAATGAACGGCTACGAACTGTGCAAGGCAATTAAATCCGATATTACTCTGAAACAAATCCCCGTTATTCTGGTAACCACGCTGTCTGATCCAAAGGATGTAATTAGCGGTCTTGAATGCGGCGCGGACAATTTTATCCGAAAACCCTATGATGATTGCTATTTGCTCTCGCGCATTGACTATTTGCTGATGAACCTGCAAATGCGCAAAAATCAGAAAATGCAGTTGGGGGTGGAAATCGACCTTGGCGGCAGCAAGCATTTTATTACCGCCGAGCGCCAGCAAATCCTGGATCTGCTTATCTCCACCTATGAACAGGCTATTCATATCAATAGCAAGCTAAAGCAGCGTGAACAGGAACTGGCCTGTTCCAACCTGGTACTCAATGGACTGTACCGTATCGCAGAGGGTCTCAACCAGGCTTTTAGTGAACAGGACGTGGTAGAAATAGCCCTGGAAAGAACAATGCAAGTACCGGGCATAGAATACGGCTGGATTTATTTGCGCGAAGACACTGCCCATTTCCGCCTTGCCGCCACTCGTAATTTACCCATTACCCTGAGAATACCCGAGATACTGGATGAAAATTGCATCTGCTGCCGCCAGCTTGCTGCAGACCAGATTAAAGAAAATATCAAGGTCTTTACCTGCGAGAAATGTGAACTGTCGGGCAAGGCTGATGTTGCTAGGGACAAACTGTCCGGCCATGTCTGCGTGCCGCTGTGGAATGGCGGACGCATTATCGGACTGATGAATCTGGCCGGCTCACGGGACAGCTTGTACAATGAAGAGAAACTGAAGGTTCTGGACAATGTCGGCAATCAAGTAGCTGTGGCGCTTGAACGCGCGCGCTTACACGAGCACCTCGAGCAACTGGTTAAGGAAAGAACCCGGGCGCTCACGCTCGAGATAGAGGAACGCAAACGCATCCAGGAAGACCAGGCGCGTCTTGTCGCTATTATAGAGGCCACGCCCGATCTGGTGGTTACCCTAACACCCGAGGGCGGCATGCTTTATGCCAATCAGACAGGCCAGCAAATACTGGGATTAAAGAAAAATAATGACCTGTCCAGACAGTCCCTGCATGGCGGCTTTCCTGAATGGATGGGCAAGCGGGTGATGAAGGAAGGCATTCCGCATGCGATTCGGCATGGCGTCTGGAGCGGAGAAACGACCGTCTTAAGCTATGATGGCCGCGAGATGCCCTTTCTTCAAGTCATCATTGCGCACAAGGATAAGGACGGATCGCTACAATATTTATCCACTATCGGCCGCGATATTACCCAGCTTAAGGCGGACAAAGCCAGAATTGTCCGTCTAAACCGGATTTACAGTTTACTCAGCGGCATTAATACGACCATCGTACGTGTCCGCAAGGCAGAAGAACTGTTCGTTGAGGCCTGCCGCATCGCTATTGATCTGGGTAAATTTATGTTCGCCTGGATCGGGATGCTTGATAACAGCACCCTGAAAATTAAGCCCATTGCAACAGCAGGGTATGACGACGGCTATTTGGCGCAACTAAATTTAAGCGCCGCAGCCGCAAGTTCAGACGCCTGCCGCTTCGTAACAGAAGTTATTGCACAGGCAAGGCCGTTTATTTGCAACGACATTGCTACGGATGACCGTGTGCAAGCCTGGCGCAGCGCTGCATTAAAGCGGGGTTACCGCTCAGCCGCAGTGCTGCCGCTGATCCTGGAAATGCGGACGGTTGGCGTATTTGTGCTATATGCAGCGGAGGCAAATGCGTTTGACAAGGAGGAAATGGCGCTGCTAGTCGAAATGGCGGGCGATATTTCATTTTCTCTTGATCATCTTGAAAAAGAGCAACTGATCAATTATCTTGCCTGCTTTGATGCCGTTACCGGACTGCCGAACCGCGCGCTGTTTCAGGACCGCGTGGATCAGTGGATAGGTACTGCAAACCTTGATCAAAGAGAGTTTTCCTTAATCATGCTGGATCTGGAACGGTTCAGCAACATTAATGAATCTTTCGGCCGCCGAGCTGGTGATGATCTATTATGCCAGTTTACCCGGCGGCTGACTGCAATATTGGATGAAACCGATATTCTGGCGCATCTTTCAGGCGACTACTTTTGCATTGCTACCCTTCGCGGCGATAAAAGTCTCGAGGTCGCCCATATTCTTGAAATGATTTTATCGGGCATTCAAAATCAACCGTTTCGTATCTGCGAAGCCGAGTTGCGTGTTTCGGCCAGGGCAGGAATATCTTCCTATCCTGCCGATGGACAGGACATGGAGACGCTGTTACGCAATGCCGAGGCAGCTCTGAAAAAGGCTAAACGCTCGGGCGACAAATATCTGTTTTATACGCCTGAATTCAATGCGCAGGTTTCCGAGAAGCTGTCGCTGGAAAATAAATTGCGGCGGGCGCTTGAACAGGAACAACTGGTTCTGCATTACCAGCCGAAAATTGAGCTTATTAACGGCAGGATTATCGGACTTGAGGCCCTGCTGCGGTGGAATGATCCTGAAATCGGCCTGGTCCCGCCCATGAGATTCATACCTCTGCTTGAAGAAACCGGACTTATTATCGAGGCAGGACGCTGGGCACTTGAAAAAGCCGTAGCGGACTCGCTGGTCTGGCAGGCAAAAGGATTCCGCTCGCCGCGAATAGCGGTCAATGTATCGCCGATTCAGCTTCGGCAGAAGGATTTTGTCAATACAGTGGCGAGTGCCCTAAGCGGCGCCGGCAAGGGGATGGTTGAACTGGAGCTTGAAATTACGGAAAGTCTCATTATGCAGGATATCGAGGCCAATATCCAAAAACTGCGCCGCATTCGGGAGATGAATGTAGAAGTATCCATAGACGATTTTGGTACCGGCTATTCTTCTCTCAGCTATCTGTCCAAACTACCTGTAAACACCTTGAAAATTGACCGCGCCTTCATCACCCACATGAGCACTAACAGCGATGACCTGTCTATCGTCTCAACCATCATTTCCCTGGCCCACACATTAAATCTGAAGGTCGTCGCGGAGGGTGTGGAGACTGATGAACAGGCTAATCTGCTGCGACGGCTCAAATGCGACGAAATTCAGGGATTTCTGTTCAGTCCGGGCGTTCCCGCACCGCAGATCGAAAAATTTTTGCTTGAAGAAAAAGCCTTGATCAACAAATAGCTCATCAGCATTCTGTTTCCATGCAAGGAGTAAGTGGTAAATTTTTATGAGATGAAGCCGTATAATACTAACCTGAAAAATAAAAGTTATGTAAATGTCAGGCTTGGCTGTCTGATCGTTCTTCTTAGCGTAATTATTACAGGCATGGCCCTATGGAAACTTGCCGCCTTTATCCTATCGAAATTATAAATTTTATTGTAAGCTATGGACAGCTGACTCCCTGAACCGCCTGCCCAGCGGCAACCAAAATATTATGAGCTATTATAAATACCATGTGTTCTTCTGCACCAATCAGCGCCAAGACGGCAGAGCCTGTTGTGCAGATAAGGATGCCCGGGCAATGTGCGATTACGCCAAGGATCAAGTTAAGAAACTGAAACTGCACGGCCGCGGTAAATGCCGTATCAATAGCGCAGGCTGTATGGACCGATGCGGTCAAGGGCCGGTACTGGCGATTTATCCGGAAGGAGTATGGTACACCTATGCGGGCAAAGCCGATATTGATGAAATTATCGAAGAACATCTGCAGCAGGGACGCATTGTAAATCGGTTGAAAATCTGATTACCGGCTTGCTGACTAATCCGCATTAATTTAGTATGCTTTTTAGCTAAGCGCTTGCCTGAACGAAAGCACTTCCCTCCCTTTCTTCGCCGGGTTCACCACGCTATAATTTTTTATGAGCCTGTATATTTATATATTCCTCATCACCCTTAGCTTCATCTTCTAGCCGGACTCTTGCTGAAAAAATTTCAGCGGGCTTCTGGGTTTATCCACCACGGGCCTTTACCCATAAAAGATTTCCTTGATAGTTGCTTTACTATCCCCTTCGAATAATCGAATACACAGCCATTCTTTGGCCTTATTATTGCGGAAAAAAATCCTGGCCTTCTCCCCTTTCTCCTGAAGTCTGCCCAGGGCGATATGTGTGACAGCGCACCGACTAGAGTCACCCAAGCATTTTATTATAGATTTGAAAGAATTCATTAATTTCTGGAGTGGTTCTTAAACCTGATTGAGGCGAATACGGCGATAGGCTCACTCTCCATCGACCCTAGACAATAGGAGGAAATAAAGCAGGCATGACGACTGTAGCATCAAGCCGAAGATGAGCGTTATTGCCATAGTTGGGTTTTTTATTATTTCATCATTAGCTGTCCAGAGGCCTTGAGCAACTATTAACAGTTATCTCGAAATAGATTCTTCAAATTGAATTCCTGTTGGAATTATTTTCAAGATCAAATTGATCCTGGTAACCATTTTAAAATTAAAGGAATATTTTATGAAAACTAAAAAAATTATACACGAAGCAAGTAACTCTATAAAAATTGACCGGTTAGAGGTAAGAAGCCTGCAATTTTTTAAAATTTTCACTCTACCGGTATGGGTGGCTATTGTTATAACTATCGGTCTTGGTTCAATTGCCAAACCTGTACGGTCACAAACTGCCGGAACCGAAGATGTGAAGCGGAATTATCGCTATATCAAACCTCAGGGTGTAGAAAATAAAACGGAAACCGGTAACTCAGGCACCAAGAAATCCACCTCGGCAAAAACTGCTGATGAAGCTAAAAAAACAAATCAGCCAGAGCACGGAGCCACTTCAGGCACAGGCGGAACTGAGAAAAGTGCCCAGCAAGGTGCAAAGGAGAGTTCCGGCACAATGAAGGAGCCTAAGAAAGCACAGCCAGGCGAACAAACCAGAAGCTCCGGCACAGAAACCGCTCCTTTAAATTCTAAAGAGAGTTCGGCTGATAAACGCCCTGATGTTAAAAAACCCCTTTCAGGTTCTGAGAATACTGCCACAGGGGGAACTGTCGGGCAAGAACCTAAAGGATCATCTGCTGCAACAGTCAAAGAACCCAGCGGTCAAACACCGCCATCAGCCAACCCGCCTGCTACTACCGGCCAAAACCCTCCGCCAATAACGCCCCCAGCTAAGCAAACAAAAGCCGCAAGCTCAACTTCTGAGGATCAAAAACCCCAAATTGATCATAAAATTGATCCGGTCAGTAACGCTGCAGAAGGTGAAAAGGCATTCCTCACCTTCGATAAGGCAGATAAAAACGGCGATCACTATGTAACTAAAGATGAAATCCAGGATTTCCCGGAGTTGCTGGAAGTATTCGACAAGGTAGATGCGGGCAAGGACGGCAAACTGGAACAACATGAATACCAAAATTTGGGTATGGAAACCAAACGTGAAGGAGAAATTCCCTAACGAATGAGTATGAGGCGGCCTGCTGCGCTTACCGTAGTTTAAATAAGCGAGTCATAGGAAATATATATACCGTTAATTACTAACATGCCGCATTTACAAGTGTTTTAGCGAAGGAATAATCATGAGCACAACAGATGGCAGCTACGGTCTTAAAGAAGCTTCGGGCCGAATGGAAAGCTTGGAACCTTTTAAATCCCAGACCAGTGTATGTCTGGCTATAAATCGGGGATTACACATCCTGGGTAATCAAAACTGCCTGAAATCCGGAACTCGGATACCTACGCTGCCAGATAATTTTATTGTGCCGAGAAAAATAGCCCGCTTCGCCGGTAAAGGCAGCTCTGAATGCCTGGAGCATGCGAGTGACGAAGCGGCTGTTCAGTGCTGTCAGGTTTATCGCTCGAAAGTACTTTATACCAAGGCTAAATCGGCAAAATCTGTTCAATATTCCGCTAATAAAACGCCCGTGTTTGGGCGTTTTTTTGCGGTTATTGCTCTGGATTCAGCCGGTACGATACATCAGGGCAGGCGTTTGGCCGTCAAGTTCTATACCGGGAATGAAGCCACTGCGCTTAAAATCGTAATTTTTGCTGCCGCATGGATAGGTATAGAAGCTTTTTTAATAATGAAGTCCACGCTGGAGAAAGTCGGCGTTGCAACTAAAATAGCGTCCCCCAGTCTGGGTAAAGTATTCGATGCCCAGAGCAAGAGCCTAGCTGTCGACCAGGCTGAAGATTTTTTACTGAAGATGGGCATTAAAACTAACAAAACTTCTATGCCTTCAGAAATAATTATAGGCAGCAAGACTGCTATGCCGGCAAGCTTGGCGGAGAATTTTATAGCCGCAATTGCTGCGTACCGGCAGGGGGAGCGGTTTGCGCTAACCCGAGTTAATGAAGCAACTACTATAATTAGAGCCGTTCTGCAGAGAGAAGCTTAAGCGGCCGTTTCAGAGGCTATGTCATTCGCAATTTGGGCTCTTATTATCGGCGCGCTGCTTATAGTCGCAGCTTTGTCGAATACTTTGCTGAAAAGGCTTCCTGTCAGTACTGCCATGGTTTATCTGGCAGTAGGTTACGGACTGGGGCCGGCAGGACTGAGACTCATGGAGCCCAATCCGCTCACCTATTCCATACTTCTGGAAAGAATGGCGGAAGCTGCAGTGCTTATATCACTTTTCGCTGTGGGCCTGAAATTGGGGCTTCCCCTATCCAACAAAGTTTGGCGTCTGCCCGTGCGATTGGCCGTTATCTCTATGGTGGTAACCATAGGACTGATCGCTATAATCGGAATTTTGGCTTTCAGTCTCCCTTTGGGCGCGGCAATTCTGCTAGGCGCCATTTTGGCGCCGACCGATCCGGTTCTGGCTTCCGATGTGCAGGTCGAAGAAGCAAATGATCAGGACCGGTTGCGCATAAGTTTGACTGGCGAAGGGGCATTGAATGACAGCTCCGCTTTTCCTTTTGTAATGTTGGGCCTGGGCTTACTGGGTTTACACGATTTAGGCATAGGGGGCGGGCGCTGGCTATTAGTTGATGTGCTTTGGGCCGCGGCAGGCGGTCTGCTTATAGGAACCGTCCTGGGCTCCTTGATCGGGCGCCTGGTCGTTTATATGCGCAGCCATCACAAAGAGTCAGTGGGTCTCGATGAATTCCTTACCCTGGGTCTTATCGCCTTTACCTATGGAGTAGCCGTCCTCAGCTATACCTATGGTTTTTTGGCTGTTTTCGCCGCCGGCTTTGCTCTGCAGCGAATAAAGCAGCCCGGCAAAATCGATCCTGCCTCATCTGTATCCATTGAAGCCACCTATTTGCAGAGCAAACAGGTTCAGGAAGAGTTGGCAACCCATTCGGAATATGCAGGTCTTTATATGATGCATGAAGTGCAGGGCTTTAACGAACGCCTGGAACGCATTGCTGAAGTGGCGATTGTGCTAATAGTAGGGGCGATGTTGCCATTTATTTCTATTGCGTCTGGCTCAGTATGGTTTCTTGCAGTATTGTTTCTGCTAATACGCCCTCTTTCAGTATGGGTTGGACTGCGCGGTAATGCTATAGACCAGGATCAATGGATTTTAATGTCATGGTTCGGGATTCGGGGAATCGGTTCAATTTATTACTTGATGTATTCAATTAACCATGGCCTGCCACCTGCGATAGCCCACGAAATTACTTCCCTGACAATTACAACGGTAGCGGTTTCGATTGTACTTCATGGCATATCAGTAACGCCGCTAATGAGTCTTTATGCCAAAAGAAAAGCTCGAAGATCTCAGGCAAAAATTTAACAATTTTTGGATAGTTTACTAATTGGGACATGAAAAATAATTAAGTGCGCTACCGCACTGACTAAAACCGCTTGATTTGATATTCTTTTTTTAAATTGTGAATAATTTTTCTGTTACACAATGAAAAAGCCAAGCTGAAAAATATTCTGTATATTTGAATTGTTCTTTAAATCGAAGTAAATAGCTCTTGTTACTACTTTCAATCGAGGATACACCTATGACCGCATCTAGTGCAGAACAACTATCCAAAGCCGCCGGCAAGACTGTCGAGCGCGTTAAAGCCGATGCCCATGAAGCGGTGGAAACCGCCGCGAACGTCTCCCGCCAGGCCGCCAAAGTTATGGGTGAAAAAGGCGAGCAAATGAAACACCTGGAAGAGCAATTTGTCGAAAATTGCCGCAACTATGTCCATGACAAGCCGGTGACCTCTCTCGGCGTTGCCGTAGCTCTGGGTTTTTTACTTAGCCGCTTGGTTAGCACACGCTAACCTTGCGTCATGATATCTTCTTCTGTAGATAAAAGCCCGCCCCGGCCCGCCTCTGCGGGCGACGGACTGGGAGCGGACGATTTGATCCGGGATGCGGGAGCGCTTTGGCGCGAGCTAACCGGACTGGCGCATGAGCAGATGGAACTGGCTTCGCTTGAAACCCGACAGGCAGGCAAAAGCTTGGTCAGGTTGCTCATTTTTGCCGTCCTTTTAGCAGTCTTTTTGTTGGGAGCGTGGTTGGGTTTGCTGGGCGCAAGTGTAGTCTGGCTGCATGAACAGGGACTGCCGGTTAGCTTAGCCTTGGCGGCCGGTGTTGGTCTGAATTTGCTGGGGGCATTACTAATTTACGGAATGATCGGTTACCACAGCAGGCGTTTGCAATTTTCCGCTACCCGTCGCAGTCTGCAGGCCTTGTCAACACAGCTTAGGGGAAGCCGCTAATGGCTGGACCGTTGGCTAAAGCACCGCCCTTTCGTTCTTTAGCCGCGCATATCCGCTATCACGAGCAGCGGCTGGATGAGCGGCGGCAGGTGTTGCGGATGCATGCTTCCACTTGGGCCGGCAAGCTTCGCTACACATTCAGACAACCTTCTTCGTTGCTATGTGGAGTGGCTGCAGGCTTTATTGCAGGAGAGTTAACAAGAAGGCCTACGAACTCGGCTAAAAATGCCTCTCCTCCGCGCGTTAAACGGCCTACGGCTTTGGAGCAGGTTATGAAAGTCATTACTCTTGCCCAGACCGTATCCGCCGGGTGGCCTTGGCTGGCCCCTTCTCCTGCTTCAACAGAGCCTGACGCGGCGGTTAAGGTCAACTCCGATGCCGGCGGATACGCGCCGATTGACTAAGGCTGTGGAAACCTCCGCACGATTCAGCAAGCAGGCCCTAATTTGGCTAAAAGAAGCGTTGCCCCTATGGCAGCGCCGCAGCGCCGCCATAGGGGCACAGGCGATACGCGAACTGCCCCGCTGGAGGCGCTGCGGCGCTGCCTTGTTGTCCCAGTCGGTACGGGAATGGATGGCCCATAGGGCGATTAGTAAAGGCGCGGCAGTGGCCTTTTACGCATTGTTTTCTTTAACCCCCATTCTGGTGCTTGCAATTGCCGTGGCAGGCTATTTTTTTGGCGCCGAGGCCGCGCAGGGGCGAATCATTGCCCAGATGCAGGCATTAATCGGGCCTAATGGTGCCCAAGCCGTTAATGCCTTGCTGGCGGCAGCGCGTAACACCGAGTCTGGCATTATTGCTTCGGCTGTGGCTACGGGGCTGTTGCTAGTCGGCGCTACTAGCGTGTTCGTAGAAGTCAAAGACAGCCTGGATGAAATGTGGGGTACGAATAAACCGGAGGCCTCGCCGCTTGGCATGGTTTTAAAAACCCGCCTGCTGTGCTTCGGCCTGGTGCTGGTGCTGGCGTTTTTACTGCTGGTATCGCTGGTCATCAGTGCTATCCTGGGCGTACTTCATGATTATGTAGGCGGACTCTGGCAGGTGGCCGCGCTGCTGTTATCGCCGTTGGCCTCGCTGCTTTCCTTTGCTGTCATTGCCAGCCTGTTTGCGGTGATTTATAAAATGTTGCCGGAAGCGCCGTTGACCTGGAAAGAAGCCTGGTGGGGGGCGGCTTTCACGGCGCTGTTGTTCAGCCTTGGAAAATACGCCATTGGCGCCTACCTGGGCAACAGCGGCGTAACTTCCAGTTTTGGGGCCGCCGGCTCGGTGATTGCTTTGTTGTTGTGGGTTTATTATTCGGCGCAGATCTTCTTTTTTGGCGCCGAGTTCACGCGCCAGTTGGCCGTGCAGATCGGCAGTCTGCAGCCTGCGCATCAACCTGCGCCCGAAAGCGCCTGATCCGGACCGGACGGGCAAAAAAAACCCTCGTTAAACGAGGGGTTGCAGCCTTGCGAAGAGGAGGTTTTCTACCCCGGCGGCTGATAACGCCGGGGTAGTGCAGCTATCAGTCATTGACGGCTTTCAGATGCATCCTGGCTTCATCAGCGGCTTTTTTGGCCCTATCGCCCTGGCCGAGCTTGCCCTGCTCAATGGCGCTGCCCAGACTCTTGATGGCGGCATCCAGATGCTCATCGGCGGTTTGGGCATGGCTTCTGGCCAGATGCTCATCGGCGGTTTGGGCATGGCTTCTGGCCAGCTCGGCATGCTTGGCAATACTCGGGCCATCGTCGGCAGCGGCGGCTTCTTTCACATGTTTCATGGCTTCATCCAGATGCTCTTCGTCAGCGGCCTGGACGGCAGGGCCTGCGCCTAGCGCCGCGCTTAACAGCAGTAAACTAAGTACTCTCATAGTCATGCCTCCTGAGGTTGAAGAGGAAAACAGCAGCCTAGCGGATCTCGGCTTGCTCGCGGCCCGTTTCGCCTTCGCTCAGACCGCTGCCGTAGAAGGTACTGATCTGTTCCTGCCAGGCCGGATCGTTCATATCCGGCCAGTGATCCTTGTCAAAGCCCGGGGCTGTTTCCAGGCGCTCTTTGGCGACATTGAGCACAAAGCGCTTGTTAACCGTATCCAGGGTCAAGGCCTTCCAGGGCACGGCGAACAGCTTGTCGCCCATGCCTAAAAAGCCGCCGTAGGAGAGCACCGCATAGGCGACCGTGCCGCTGCGCACATGCAGCATGATTTCCTTGATATTGCCCAGGTCCTCGTCAAGGTGGTTGGCCACATCATTGCCGATCAGGGTGTCAGCGCCCATCAGTTCAGGGCCGGGGCCTTCATTGTCGAGGTCTTTGTAAATGCCATAGGTATCTTTGTCGGTATAATTCATGGAAGTTGCTCCTGTGTAAAAGGTGAGAGCGGGCGGCCAAGGCTGCTGGTTCTAGCCCGGCCGCCTTGGGATTAAGTGTTCTTGTCAATCTTGCGTTTGACGTCGGCAGCGGCATCGCCGGCTCCGGCGCGGGCCTTGCCGACATTCTTCTGAACCTTGCCTTCCAGTTCTGTAGAGCTGTCATCGGCGGCATCGCCGAGTTCTTCCTTGACCTTGCCCTTGGCTTGTTCAACGCGGCCTTTCACTTGTTCTTTGTTCATCTTAAATTCCTCGCTTGGCGATTAATAAATGGCAGGGCGAATGCCCATGCCATGAGCTTATCCTAGCCGCTTTCCTGCACAAGGTCGGTGCGATGACGCACATAGAAGTGAATTCCTGCAGCTACTAAAGAGAGACGCTCTAAACGATATCCTCCGAAAGCAGTTATTCATAGGGTTTAATTTTCAGCTTTTTCGATAGGGGTAACTTTCAATTTGCTATACTCAAGGAGTAATCGGGTTTAGCATTACAGCTTCATAGAAAATTGAAATGCTGAGCTTTTAGTTTGATCTTTATCTGTTTTAGGAAATAAACATGTCTTTTCTTAATCCTTTTTTTAAAGGCAAGAAAAATGTATCGTCCATATGCAGCCTTGTTCCTGAAAAGATTTCAGTAGAGCTTTTAAAAGAGCTCATTCCTATCAGAAATTTCAGCAATGAAAAACTTCTGGCTTTTGCCACCAATCACTCATCAGAAGTTTTTCCGGCGCAAACTACCTTGTTTAAACTGGGCAGTCGGGCTGACTCCGCGCTCTACCTGTTAAGAGGCATTATTACTTTGTCCGATGACAGCGGTACATCGTATGAAGTCGATGCCGGAACTGCAAAAGCAAAATTCCCCCTTTCGAGTGGTGCCCTGCACACAACCACCGCGATAGCCAAAACTGATGTAAGCATTTTGCGGGTTTCGCAAAAAATCATGATTGCCAAGACTGCCCCGTCATCACCTTTATCAGAACTGAATATCCCAGATTACCTGAATGACAATCGTTTGTTACAGACATTTTCACAGTATTATACAAGTGAAGAACTTGAACTGCCTTCTCTGCCGGACATTGCATTCAAGCTGCGTAAAGCTATGCAGCAGGATATCGGTATTGCCGATGCGGTAAAAATTATTCAGCTTGATCCGATAATTTCAGCCAAGCTTATTGAAGTAGCCAATTGTGCTCTCTATATGAGTGCTGTCCCTGCAAAAAGCTGTTTTACAGCAGTTAGCCGCATCGGTTTAAATGCGGTCCGCAATCTGGTTATTGGTTTAAGTATTAACCATATTTTTAAAAGCAATTCGCCGCTGATAAAAAGACAGCTTGATAGAATATGGAAACAAAGTTTATACATTTCCACTCTCAGTTATGTTTTGGCTGCGGTTACCAGGCAGGCTAATCCTGAAGAAGCACTGCTTGCCGGACTAATTTGCGACATAGGAGCCGTGCCATTTTTGAATTATGCGGCTAACCTTCCGAAAGACTATTATTCTGAATCAGATATCGCTCTCGCCTTGCATCATGTTAAAGGCCCGATAGGCTATAAAATTTTGCTGGACTGGGGATTTAGTGAGGAATTCGTTAAAATTCCTATTTTCTCTCAGGACTGGTATCAAAATAGCAGCGAAGAGCTTAACTTGACCGACATCGTTGTGCTCTCCCGTTTACACAGCTACATAGGGCAGGCGGACAGGTCTGAATTGCCTGCCATTACCTCTATTCCCGCTGCCAGCAAATTGAAGAATTTTTCACTTTCACCCGAACATTCACTGAATTTATTGCACGAAGCCAAACAGCAAATTAATGACGCCTTGAAAGCCTTTCACAGCTAGTTCATAGGGTAAAAAAGCTCATGCTGCTTTAGCTACTGCAGCCGGCTCACGGTAAACAGAGCCAGACCTAAAACTGTCAGGCTCGGCAATATAGCCATCAGCGCCGGATTCAGTTCATAAATTAATCCGATATGGCCGACAATTTTGTCGATTATGTTAAAGCTCATCCCGATAATAATACCTATCATCATCCTGCCGCCAACGCTGACGCCTCGTTTAATGCCGATAACAAACGGCGCGGAAACCAGCAGCATGATAAAAATGATGAGCGGATTGACCAGGCGTCCCCAAAAAGCCAGCTCAAACACGTGGGACTTCTGATGATTTTCCTTTAAAAAATCAATATAGTTCGCCAGGTCGACTATCGATAGGTCATCAGGACTTACTACAACAATTTTCAGCAGATCCGGGGCAATAGAGGATTTCCAAATCTGCTGATCCTGATATGCGGCGGCCATTTGCCCGCTTGAAATTTCTGATTGGCTGATATGCATTAATTTCCATTGTTGCTTCCCCAGATAGACAGCCTGCTCTGCATGTCTGGCCAGACGCAGATGATGATCGTCATCTAGTTCATAAATGCTGATATCGGCCAAGTTCCCGCCGTCCTTTATCTGCCTGACATTAATGAATTTTTTGCCTTCGCGCAGCCATAATCCGTAGCGGGTTCCCGCAACCACCTGTTCATTTTGGGCAGTGACTTTAATAACCTGCGCCTTTCGTTCAGCCAAGGGCGCGATAAATTCGCCAATACAGAGGGAAACAAGGGCCAAAATGGCACCTGCCAGCAGCACCGCTTTAATAATACCGAAAATCGATAAACCGGCCGCACGCATGGCAATCAGTTCACGATGATTACCCATGGCGCCCAATATGAACAGGCTGCCCAGCAATGCCGAGGAAGGCACTAGCTCATAAAGAACGCGCGGCGAAGTCAAGGCCAGGTAATAAAAAATTTCTCTCAAACCATAATGCCCCTTGCCCAGCTCTTTTAATTCATCAGTAAAAGTAAATAAATTAAATAATGTCAATAATAATAAAAGCGCAATAAATGACCCTTTTAAAACTTCTTTGACGATATAGCCTGTTAAAACATTCATAATGCAGCCTTTTCCCTGAGCTTCGAAATAATCCATGTCCACCCATACAATCTTGCCAGCAGAAATCCCCCGGCCAATAGCAACAGCAAATTGACTCCTATGGCCCCAAGCCATGCCGGAACTGTTTCATTCATGACCCAGCTTTCACTCACACGAGAAAGATTTCCGTAGCTGAAATAAATTAAAAAACCGGTCAGCATATTTCCATAAACTCCGCCGCGCGGCGAAATCTGGGCTAAAGGTACGGCAATGAAACTTAACAATATCATTCCAAGGGGCGTTGAAAAGCGGCGCTGCAATTCAGCAATATCCCGCATGGAGTCGGACATCCATAACCTGTCCGCAGGAACCGCGGCGCGATCAAAATCGATAGCGCCAGTTTTTTCCTCGATTCTCACGCCATACTCCGCAAATTTTTCAATGATATAATTTAAATTTCCCGGCAGACCCTGTATGCGTTCTCCATGGTCGAGAATTATATAACGTCCGTCAGTCAACTCCTGCACTATGCCTGATTCGGCCGTAATAAGCGCCAGGCCGCCGGTTTGCCTGCTTTGTACAAAAACCTTGTGCATTTTTTTATCGGCAGTTATGGTCTCCACATACACAACAACATCGCCCTGGCTATAATATTCGCTGAATTTTCCGGCACCGATGCCCCTGAGGTTGGTAGATTGAGTATCCTCATGCATGAGTTGCTCAATCCTGGCTTCGGCCCAGGGCGCAATATACATGGACAGACCAATTGCCAGCACACTCAAGGGAAAAACCAGCAAAAATAAGGCCCGGTAAATTGTCCCTGAACCGCCCCCCGCTGAAGAAATGGCGGCCATTTCCTGATCTCTGTACATTCTGCCCAGTACCATCAATACCGTCATAAACAGTGACGCCGGCAAAAAAGAGACGCTCGCAACAACAATTTTCAACGCCAGAATAGTCAGCAATGCTTCATTCGATACCAGCCCTTCCAGGGCCTTATCCAGAATCCTGATAAACTGCCGGCTAACGATAATCACCACTATCACCGTCAACACCGCCAACAGCGTTCTCATCACATCCTGCATAATCATTTTATCCAGGACGGTAAGCAGCGGACGCCGTCCGATGTTGTAGCCTTTTGGCCAATTTGCTTCCAAGCTCATCTCCTCAATTAAAATTAATATTTGTGTTGTATAATTAAATTCAAACAGTTTATCCGAAAGCTTGATTTATAACTCCGGTAACTATTCCACTCAGCAAACAAGCAATAAAAATTATGGACTATTCTATAGAAAGCACCTCATTAGAAAAACTGCAATGCGATTGTATTATTGTCGGCATTTATGAAGATCAGCAGCTTTGCCCATCCGCAACAGCTCTCGACAACCTGACGCAAGGAATGATCAGCAAAATTGTCGGCCGCGGCGATAGCAGCGGAAAAAATGGCGAAACGGTATTAATAAACATCATCCCTGACAGCCGTATCGAGAGTATTTTGCTGGTCGGCCTTGGTAAAAAAGAACCTTTATCCGGTAAAAACTACAGAAAAGCTCTATTCGCTGCAATTAACAGCCTTAAAAAGCCGCAAATAAAATCCATCGCCTGCACTTTAGCCGAGTGTGAAGTCACAACGGGCGGCTGGCAGTGGAAAACCCGGCAGATCATTGAAGTTTTTAATGATGGCATTTATCAATTTACCGCACAAAAATCAGATAAAACCACGGAAAGCAAGCTTCAGAAAATAGCTGTTCTAGCTCCGGAAAGTGAAACTGCTTCAGCTCAAACAGGCCTTTTGCAGGGACAAGCAATTGCCGAAGGTATAAATTTGACCAAACTTCTGGGCGATTTACCCGGCAATATCTGCACCCCCGCCTATCTTGCCGGGCAAGCTATCGAACTGGGCAAAAAGCACGAAAAATTAACTGTTAAGGTTCTCGAAGAATCCGATATGGCCGAATTAGGCATGGGGGCGCTTCTTTCAGTCTCGCGGGGCAGCCGCCAGCCGGCCAAATTAATCACCCTTGCTTATCAAGGCGGCGAAAAAAACGCCAGGCCCATTGTGCTGATCGGCAAAGGCCTGACCTTTGACGCCGGCGGTATTTCATTAAAGCCCAGCCTGGGCATGGATGAAATGAAATATGACATGTGCGGCGGAGCCGCCGTATTGGGAACCTTGCTGGCCGCGGCTCAAATGCAGCTGCCCCTGAATATCGTCGGTCTGATTCCCTCTTCCGAAAACATGCCCGACGGTAATGCCAATAAACCCGGCGATATTATTACCAGCATGTCCGGCAAAACTATCGAGGTGTTGAATACCGATGCCGAAGGCCGATTAATTCTTTGCGACACCTTAACCTATGCAGAGAGATATAACCCGGAAGTGGTTATTGATCTTGCCACTCTTACCGGCGCTTGCCTGGTGGCTCTGGGGCGCGTCGCCAGCGGCTTGCTTGGCAATGATGACGGTTTGTGCAATGATCTGCTTGGGGCCAGTGAAGCGGCCAATGACAGCCTCTGGCGCTTACCCTTGTGGGAAGAATATCAGGAACTGCTCAAATCCAATTTTGCAGACCTGGCCAATATCGGCGGCAAGGATGCCGGAACCATAACCGCCGCCTGTTTTCTGTCGAGTTTTGCCGAGAACTACCGCTGGGCCCATCTGGATATTGCCGGTACTGCCTGGCGCACCGGCCAGACCAAAGGCGCCACTGGTCGCCCTGTTTCCCTGTTAAGTCAATATCTGATTAACCGGGCGAATGCCTGAAGTCACCTTTTATATACTACAGTCACAATCAAGAAACGATCGCTATCTATTTGCCTGCAAACTTATTGAAAAGGCCTACCGCAGCGGTCATTTCTGTTATGTACTGACCGATTCCGACGAGCAAAGCCAAATCATTGACGACCTGCTCTGGACTTTCAGGGCAGGCAGTTTTATTCCGCATCAGCGCTATAGCGGCGAACCACCCGCCGTTGAAAATGTTGTTTTAATAGGCTGCCTGGCTGCCCCGCCAAACTGGCAAAAAACCCTGATTAACCTGTCTTCCGAATATCCGCAGAATTTCAAGCTGGCCGAACGCATCCTTGAAATACTCGCCGACTGCGACGATACCAAAGAAGCAGGCAGAAACCGCTACCGTCGCTATCAGCAGGCTGGAGCAAACTTGACTACTCACCAAATAAAGAAATAAATTAAAGGCAGAAAAAGATCGGCTCCTAGCGTTATTATCGGGATTTTTCGATGTTTCGATAGCAGCCAGAACCGGGAAAAGTTTTATATTGAAAAATAACCTGACAATTTTTTGGCAATTCGTAAAAGCCAACCAGGCCGGAAAATAAAAGTCAGCTAATGCCTTTAATAATTTTCAGGATTAAAATCAATTAAGGAGGTCTTATGTCCGTAAGAACTTTTAACACTATACAGCCCAAAATCGGCCGCTCGGTATATATCGATGACAGCGCCGTGGTCATTGGCAATGTGACTATCGAAGATGACGTATCCATATGGCCTACCGTTGTAATCAGAGGAGATGTGGAAAGCGTTAAAATTGGCGAAGGCACCAATGTTCAGGATGGTTCCATATTGCATGTGACACATTATGGCGACTTTACGGACAAAGGCTACCCTTTAAGCATAGGAAAAGGTGTGACTATTGGCCACAGAGCCGTAGTCCATGCCTGCACAATAGGCGATTATTGTCTGGTTGGAATGGGCGCGATTATTATGGATGACGCTGTTCTTGAAGATCATGTCATGCTGGGGGCGGGTGCGCTGGTGGCGCCGGGGAAAAAGCTGAATAGCGGCTATCTTTATATCGGCTCGCCAGCCCGGCAGGCCAGACCTTTAACAGAGTCTGAAAAAAAATTTCTGGAATATTCCTATCAGCATTATATTATTTTGAAAAATGAATATCTAAAGCAGGAGAATAAATAAGACCGGCTTTTGCTTTCAGGGTTGATTTTCACCTCTCTGGAAATTAAGCAGTTCAATAACCGGCCGGGTCTCAGGATGAACGCCTCGCCAGATATAAAAAGCTTCCGCCGCCTGCTCCACCAGCATGCCAAGTCCATCCAGGCTTTTAAACGCATGATTTTCACGTCCCCAGCGCACAAAGGCAGTCGGTGCATCGCCATAGGCGAGATCGTAACAGACGCCATTTTCAGCCAGCAAGCCTGCTTCCAAGGGCGGCAGTCGGCCGCTTAAACTGGCGGAGGTTGCGTTTAAAATCAAATCAAATTGCGAATGGTTTAAGGCATTAAATCCACAGCCTGCGATAGCACCACGGTCTTGAAATTCGCCGGCCAGATCGATAGCTTTGGAAACGGTGCGGTTGGCGATCACTATGGATCGTGGGGACTGTTCAAGCAACGGCGCTATAATTCCCCGGCTGGCCCCGCCGGCCCCCAGAATCAAAATCCGGGCTCCTGTTAACATTAGGGCATGATTGATGAGTAAATCTCTTACCAGGCCGCAGCCGTCAGTATTATCGCCCAGAACCGAGCCATCCGCCTGAACAGAGAGCGTATTGACTGCCTTACCGAGTCGGGCCCGCTCCGTTTTACAGTCAGCAAAAGCCCAGGCGAGCTCCTTCAGGGGCACGGTACAATTTAAACCCTTGCCGCCTTCTGCAAAAAATGTTTCGGCAGCGCTGGAAAATAATTCAGCAGAAACCTCATGCGCCTCATAGTCCAGAGACTGGCCGGTCTGTTGGGCAAAAATTTGATGGATTAGAGGTGACTTGCTGTGAGCGATGGGTTGGCCAAAAACAGCATAACGATCTTTTAAATTCATTAGTATGCTTTTTTTGCCTGCCAGACTTCCCATACAATTGTTGCCAGCACAATAAGAAGGGCAATAAGCAGCTCTATCCAGAGAAAATGTTCGGTATAGACGGCTATGACGGCAGAAACTCCAAGAAAAATTCCAACCAGACTAAAACGCCATCCTACCCGCAAGCCATCAAGGATGGTGGATAATGATAAAATCAGCAAAATGACAAGGCCAATATCATCAGTTTGAATGCGGCCTGATTTTTGTATTAAAAATGCGCCGCCGACTATCATTAAGGAGGTAAACCAGTGTATCGATTGCTCACGTAATATTTTCTTAAAATCAACCGAACGATGTTTGGATTGCCGCCAGCCAATAATTATTGCAGACAACGCAAACACGAACATCATAATAATCCAGTATCCATAACCGTCAGAGGGAGAAAAATCGGTAATTCCAATCCCAACCAGCGACAGAATAAGCAGCAAAATCAAAAGCGCTTCTTCAATGTGAAATCTTTTTTTAGGGATAATTATGGCGTCTTCTGACATGCGACAAGCTCCTTTCCGGGCAGGGTTAAAGGATAGATTATTAAAAATACCAGGTTAAGCGTCAAGACAACAATTATATTAACTTTCGCTGAATACCCTAGTCTTGTTTTTAATGAAATATTTTACCTCAACAATGATTCCTGACAGATATTCCGGCATTCCCACATCCCGGCCTGAATAAATCAGGACAAGTATTCTTTGATAAGATTCTATTTTAATTTTAATTCAGCATAAACTGCTGTATAAACTCTGGAATTTACTAATTTAAAGCAGTTTCGCCAATGGCTTTAAGGAAAAAATTTAATTGGGAATGCAAAAGATTTTATCGATGAATAAAATGGAAACAGGCTTGGGTATATTTTTTTTGGTACTGCTGTGGTCGGTTATAAATCCCAAAGATTACTTAACCTGGATACTGGAAACGGCTCCCGCACTGATCGCTGTTATTGTTCTGATAATAACGCGTCGGCAATTTCCGTTGACCAGTCTGGCTTATATTCTGATTTTGATTCACAGCATTATTTTGATAATAGGAGCCCACTACACCTATGCAGAAGTTCCCCTGTTCAACTGGTTAAAAGAAGCGTTTAATCTGGAACGCAATAACTACGATAAAATCGGCCATTTTGCACAAGGCTTTGTGCCGGCTATAATTGCGCGGGAAATCATCATCAGGAAGCAGATTCTTAGGAATATTAACTGGCTAAATTTCTTTATTATCTGTATTTGTTTGGCAATCAGCGCTTTTTACGAGCTAATTGAATGGTGCGTGGCGCTGGTTAGCGAGCAAGCGGCGCAAGCATTTCTAGGAACCCAGGGTTATATCTGGGATACTCAGTCAGACATGGCTTTTGCATTATTCGGCGCCATTGCTGCACTTGTAACATTAAGTCAATTGCACAACCGCCAGATTAGCCAATTAAAGAGTGGATAACTGTAATCTTGCTAATCAAGGTAATATTTTTGTCCTGACTACAATCCTAAATTGTCCCATTAAGCCAGCGGCAGGTCTTCCGATTGGATCATTTTTATCCGCTTCTGATTCTGTTGCCGTGTAATTTGAAAAACTGATTAATATACTGCTTGCCTTCAGTCATAAATAGCCGGTATTGTCTTGAGCAGCGAAAATCATCAATCTCCCTTGTAACTATTAAATATCCGATAATGATTTTCCTTGTCGAAACTCATAACGTTATAGGCCTCTTTTTTACCGCCCATTTCCATACCGGGCGTACCGGCCGGCATGCCCGGAACCGCCAGGCCAACTACCTCGGGTTTGGCCTTTAACAGCGCCACAATATCTTGCGCGGGCACATGGCCTTCAATAATATAATTGTCGGCTTTCGCGGTATGGCAGGAAGCCATTGCTTTTGAAACGCCGTATTTGACCTTTATTGCCTCGACTTCATTGGTAACGATGTCTTTTACATTAAAGTTATTTTCTTTCAAATGTGCCAGCCATTTAGCGCAGCAGCCACAGGCCGGGCTTCTATATACCACAATATCAACAGGCTGTATTGCTTGAATACTCTCAGCTTTAACGCCGGTTACAAGCAAACTTATTGCCAGAAACTTTAATATCTTCATAATTATTGCCTCGCCTGGGTTACTTATTGTTCAGGATTGATGATAGGCCGGACTGTATTTATGCACGGCATCAACCATTGCTTTAACATGATCCGGCTTAACGTCAGGCAGAATACCGTGGCCTAAATTGAATACATGACCGCTGCCTGAGCCGAATTTATGCAAAATGGATTTCACTTTTTCAATGATAATTTCAGGCTGAGCGTAAAGCGAAACAGGGTCCATATTGCCCTGCAAAGCGACTTGATCGCCGACTCTTGCGCGAGCTTTTTCCATATCGGTCTGCCAATCCAGACCCAAGGCGTCATAGCCTGAGGCGGCCATGGCTTCCAGCCAGAGCCCGCCGCCTTTCGTGAACAGAATGGCTGGAATCTGCCGGCCGTCTCTATGGGTTTTAAGCAATGCTTTGACTTGTCTGGAATAATAGAGAGAAAATTCGCTGTAATCTTCAGATGTTAATATGCCGCCCCAGGTATCAAATACCATTACGGCCTGAGCGCCCGCCTCAATCTGGGCATTTAAATAAGCCGCTACTGACTGAGCCAGTTTATTCAGCATGACATGCATTAACCTGGGCTGCTCAAACATCAAACCTTTAACTTTTTGAAAACTCTTGCTGCTGCCTCCCTCAACCATATAAGTAGCAAGCGTCCACGGGCTTCCGGAAAAACCGATTAACGGCACCCTGCCGTGCAAGGTTCTTTTGATTAACCGGACTGCATCCATTACATAAGCCAAATCGGTTTCAGGATCGGGAATCGGTAACTTATTGATATCCGCCACCGTTCGCACCGGGTGTTCAAATGCAGGGCCTTCTCCTTCGGTAAAATTAAGCCCCAAGCCCATCGCATCCGGAATCGTCAGGATATCAGAAAACAGAATTGCGGCATCAAAATCAAAGCGCCGCAATGGCTGCATCGTCACTTCACAGGCAAGCTCCGGATTCGTACACAGCTTTAAAAAGCTGCCCGCCTGCTCCCTGACCTTTCTATATTCCGGCAAATACCTTCCCGCCTGCCGCATCATCCATACCGGCGTTCGTTCAACAGGTTGTTTTAGCAGAGCTCTAATGATGGTGTCGTTTTTTAATACCATGACTTTGATTATAAGACTTAAGCGAGTAAATTTGACGGCGAATAACTGCCCTTTCAAACGGCAAAAATAATCAACGCCAGCCATATCACACGGATGGCCATTATACCTGTGATTCTACGATTATTTCATCGCACTGATTTTTCTGGGATATGAATTCTGGAACTCGCGGGGCAGAGACTGACGGCTTTTATTGGCTAAAGCGGCGCTGGCAAATGAACCATAAAACACTATTAATCTTTCCTTGCCGTTAGTCACCGTCCTGATATATTTAATATCTTTCCCTGGCAATGGATGTTTTTCCAGAATATCCGCTATCGACTGCGGTTTTGATAATACCATGAGCTGTAGCGTGTAATTATCAGCAGGTTGCGCCATCAGCCATTTCCTGCCATCGCTTTCAGTAATTGCAGATTTTATTGGCTTCTCTTCAGGGACGGCGATCTGTTTTACCGGTTTTTGCTGCGGCTGAATCATTTCAGGCTTTTCAGGTACGGATGGCTGTACCGTAGTACGATCTATCTCGGGTTGGCCTGGCTTCTTATTGTCAAAGCCCAGAGGCTCAGCAGCTTTCTGCTCACTGGCGTTATGAAACCTGTCCTTCAACGACTGATCAATGCCAATGGTATTCACGGCTTCAGGATTATTTTTAGCGACTGGCAGAGGCCCTGCATCAACTGAATCATCTGTAGCACCCTCTGCTTCATACTGCTCTGAATTCCCGTTATTACCCTGCTTCCGCTCTGAAAGCGGCGCCTCATGTTTAATTTCCGCTGATCGCTCGCCAGGATTAATTGCCGGCGCTGAAGACGGAGGGATCAGCAGGGGTTGTGCAGGGCCGGTATTGATCGCTTTCTGATCAACTGCAGCAGGGGGTATTTTTTCTTTTTCAGGATTTTTTGATAAAGTGAACCACTGAAAGCCAAGTGCTATAGCAACCAGTACGGCAACGGCCGGCCCAAGAAAACGGATTGAATTTTCGTCAGGTTTATTTTCTGGCAAATCCAGCAATCTGGAGATAATTCTTCCCGGGATGCCATGGGTTGTTCGATAAATAGTTTCTACCCTACTGTCAGTAATGGCATTTAAAGCCAGATGCGACCAGGGCTGTGTCGATAAATGCTGCAAAAATTCACCACATTGTTTTTCCGATAAGGATGGGATTTCAATTAAATGGCAATCATCAATAGCCCGGTCCGACTGGTTTTTTAGATATAATTCATCATGGGTTAACGCAAAAATCACTCTTAAAACAGGATTTGCGGCCGCATGCTGAATAATTGCCGTTATCAGTCCGGGCACTAAAGCGCCTGCATCATCGATTATTAAAACTATTTTTTTATTTGGACGGGCAAACTGATGCAAAGTCCTGGTCAAAGAGTGACTCTGTGGATAAGCTTCATGCTGATTGCTGACCCTGGCCAGGGTCGCCTGAATCTCTTCGAAACTGAGCTCAGTATTACCCTGTATCAGGCAATAAAGCCATGATGTAGCCTCGCGCTCCTGCAAAATTTTCAGCAGCGTCGTTTTGCCAATTCCCGTCGGCCCGCAGATAACCAGGGTTTGTGTCAGATTTGAAATCAGATGAATTAATAATTCAAGTTTCTGAGTCCGCTCCTGTGTTATCAGGGAATGAACTGTCGTATTTGTTTGATCATGTGCCGACTTCTTCGCCTGACAGGTTAAGGTATCATGTTCTGCCATAGCTCTTAAGCGTCGCTTCCAATAGTTCTTGAGGTATGTTTACAGGCAAAGTCGCCGCACCTATCTGTTTTAACAGGATCAGTCTGATTTGACCGTCGCTATTTTTTTTGTCGACAGCCATTAACTCCAAAAATCGGCCAGCATTAATTTCTTTTGGCGGAGTGACGGGCAGTCCGGCTTTTTTAAATAAATGAATAATTCTTTTCACATCCGCATCATTTAACCAGCCCTGTCTTCTGGAAATATCCGCCGCCTGACAGGTTCCAATGGCTACAGCCTCGCCATGAAGATAGACGCCGTAACCGGCCCCGGTTTCGATGGCATGACCGAAGGTATGGCCTAAATTCAAGGTAGCCCTGACGTCGGCCTCGGTTTCGTCTTCAGCGACAAGCTCCGCTTTATTCCGGCATGAACGCTCAATGGCGAAGGCTAAAGCCTGTTTATCACGAGCCAGTAATGCATCGATATTGTTTTCCAGCCAGTTGAAAAAGCCGGCATCCCTGATCAGACCATATTTTATAACTTCGGCAAGACCGGCCGCTAATTGCCTGTCATCCAGGGTATCCAGAACATCGGCATCGGCGATAACGCATTGAGGCTGATAAAAGGCGCCAATCATGTTTTTCCCCAAGGGATGATTGACTCCCGTTTTGCCGCCCACGGAAGAGTCCACTTGCGCTAGTAAGGTGGTTGGTATTTGCAGAAAAGCAATGCCGCGCTGGTAGCAGGCAGCTGCGAAGCCGCCCATATCGCCGACAACACCGCCGCCCAAAGCGATTAAGGTGGCATTACGGCTGAACTTGCAGGTCAGCAATTTATCAAAAATTCCAGAGACAATGTCTAAAGTCTTGAATTGCTCGCCATCGGGCAATATGACCTGTTCGGCAATATAGCCCTGTATATTTTTCAACACCCGATCCAGATATAAAGGCGCAATGGTTTCATTGGTGACGACAATGACTTGTCTGGACTTGATATGCTGCGTCAGCAACCCAGCCTGATCAAGCAAGCCCGAACCTATATAAATGGGATAACTACGCTCTCCTAGTTCTACAAGTAATTTTTTCATGGTTCAGCGATTCACCGAACGGTATTCTTCCAGGATATGGTTAACCGCCGCTTTGCTTTGCAAGACGCCTGTGTCAATTTTATAATCGGCGCAAGCCAGATAGAGAGGCTCGCGCTGGGCAAACAAGGTCTCTATCCGTTGCCGGGGATTAATTGTTTTTAGCAAGGGCCGTTGCGTGTCGCGGCGCGTGCGCTCCAGAATTCTTGCTACCGAGCATTGCAAATACACGATAAAGCCATTTTCTTTTAATAATTTGCGATTTTCTTCCCGTAAAATAGCGCCGCCGCCGGTCGCCAGCACAATCCCCTTCATTTGCGTCAGCTGCTGAATCATTTTCTGTTCGCGGTCCCGGAAGCCTTCTTCGCCTTCGAATTCAAAAATGGTGGGAATATCCACGCCGGTGCTTTCTTCAATCGCCTTGTCGCTGTCATAAAAAGGCACAGACAAAGCTCTCGCTAGCTGCCGTCCTATGGTGGTTTTTCCGGCACCCATGAGGCCAATTAAGTATATATTCTCTGCTTGCATCATGAGTTATTCTGTCTATGTTAAGTCAATAAAAAGGAGGCATTATGCCTCCTTTTTGCTCCGGGTAGAAGCTGTTCAATAAGTGGCTACGTTATCTGTGATAATTTTTGGGGTTACGAAAATCAACAGTTCCCTTTTATCATCCTGCTTGAAAGTTCTCTTGAATAAAAACCCTATGCCGGGCAAATCACCAAAAAAAGGCACTTTATTAGTGTTATTGTTTTGCGTCCCTTCAAACACCCCACCCAGCACAACGGTTTCTCCATCCTTCACTTGTACACTGGTTTTAATTTCCCGCTTGTCGATCTGGCGGTCGCCATTACCGGTCACTACATCGCCTAAAGTGTTTCTGGTAATATATAAACCCATAATCACATTTCCATTCGGAGTGATTTGAGGCAATACGCCCAATTGCAGTACAGCATCAATAAATACAGTATTTGTTCCCGCATTACCGCTTGAAGACAGGTATGGAATTTTAGCTCCCTGTTGAATAAATGCCAGACAGCGGTCAGAAGTCATGACTCTTGGATTGGAAACCAGCTCGCCACGATTTTGATCTTGCAAAGCTGATATTTCAAGGTTAAGCACATAATCAGCGCCTCTTGCCAAGGTCATGCCCAGTGCGCCATAAGGATTTCGAGAGGTGCCGAGGTCAACCAGCGCATCATTTACAATTGCTGTTCCATTGATGCTGCCCACTGTACCGCCATCTCCATTTACTGAGCCCACGGCCCCCGAGCTGGTTCCAAAGTTAACATTATTTCCTGCTACCCCAAACCTGACACCCAGCTCTCTCGCAAAGGTATTGGAAGCAATGACTATCCTTGACTCAATCATAACCTGGCGTACCGGAATATCCAGCTGGTGTATCAGCTTCTTTATTTCTTCCAGGCGTTTTGCTGTTTCGCGCACGATCAGGGTATTTGTTCTTGAATCGACTACTGCAGAACCTCGATCGGAAAGCAAGATAAGTCTATCCTTGTCTGCCTCTGAATTATCTCCTGAACTACTACTACCCTGGTTTTGGTTTTGATTTTGACCTTGGCCTGGCATCTGGTATTGTGACTGCGCCAGTGCCGTTCCAGATTGTCCGCTAGATGAAGAAAAGTCAGACGCACTTACCTTGGCACAACTGCCTATAGCACTGGCATCTCGTCCATACATCAAGTTTCTAAAATCTTCTGCCTTGGCATAATTAATTTTAATGTATTCAGTCAGCAATGGATCCAACTGCTCAACCACTGCCGCTGTTTCCTGCTGTTTCTTCTTATATTCTTTAATTTTATCCAGTGGTGAAATCAATGTGACATTGCCAGACTCATACTTACCCAGATCCTTGGTCATCATGATAAAGTCCAGCGCTTCATCCCAGGGCACATCGTCCAGTTTTAAGGTAATGTTGCCGGTCACGTCATCGCCGGCAACGATATTCTGACCGGTAAACTCCGCCAGGATCGCAATAACGCTGCGTATTTCTATATCCTGAAAGTTCAATGTCAGCCTTTTCAGGCCACTGGGTCTGTTACTATCCAGAACCTCTTTTTCCGCGCTGGTTAAAGGCCGGAACTCAACCGTCAGTAAGCCATCGGACTGAAACAGCGAGTAATCATAAAGGCTGTTTTGCGGCACGATGGTAACAGTCGTTTCCAGCCTTGAGGCGACGGCTTCAATAAATTTTACCGGCGTTCCAAATTCGGAAACATCCAGCCTTTTAGCCAGTTTTTCAGGCAGCCGGGTATTGAGAAAACTCAAGATGACTTTTCCGCCTTCTTCTTTGGTATTAACTACCGTATTGGGATTTGCCAGGGAAACCAGCAAGCGTCCTTCGCCATTATCGCCGCGCTTGAAGTCAAAGCCGCTGATCGCCTGTTGGGGCAGTAATACCGGGATCACTGAAGTTGTTGATTTTTCACTAACAGGACCTGATGCAACAGGCATTAAGGGTTTTGCACGGCTTAATGTCAGCAATACCTTATTGCCCGCAACTTTGGTTTCAAAGGGGGCTGATTCGATAAGATTGACCACGATGCGCACGCGGTTGCCAGCTTCGGCCACATAGATACTGCTGGCGGTGCCCTGATTTACGGGGTACATTTTTTTATCCAGGGCATTCTTTACGCCGGGAAAATCCAGCGCAATTCGCGCCGGGTTGTCCGTGTGAAATACTTTCGGCGTGATGGCTGGACCGGTCATTTCCAACTGAATCTGCAGCTTATCCCCCGCCAGTGTGGCAATGTCGATTCCTGAAATAGCCAGATCACCGGCTTTGACTGAGGCAATCTGGAAAATAAAAAGTAATAAACCCAAGCCAAGCACCCACAAAGATGGCTCCCTTTTATCTAACATAACTCTACCACCTTGTTTATTATTCATCATTTATCCTCAAATCACTCTGCCAAGGCTAATGACGCTTGCTGTTCGCGCCATAATCCGGGTTTATCGGGCACTATTTCCATTAATTCAATTTTGTCGCTGCCGATGCGTATAATTTTTCCGTAATTTTTTCCCATATAATTGCCAACCTGAACGCGATAGATTATTCCGTCGCTGGCTTTTACCAATCCCCACAAGTTCTGTTGCATGGCAACAGTGCCCACCATTCTGAGGCCGTCCAACGGATAATTTTCCAGATCTTCCTTGCGTCGGGAGGTATCGGGCCTTATACCGCTGCCCGTCGTGTTGTCGTTTTTTCCATTCTGTTCCGGCTGCTCCAGCGCTTTAAAGGGATCACGCAAACCTTCCGGTGCAAAAATAAAGGGTTCAATAACCTTGATGGCGGGCAAAGGCTCGATCGGCTCTTTCGGTCTGGCTTTAACTTCCGAGATAAATTGATTTAAATCCGAGAAATCGTCATTACCGCAGCCGGCTAACAATGCCAAAATAACCGCATAACCTAGCCGCAACTTTTTCCCTCTGCGGCTTGAAAACAGCAGCATGAATGGTCTCACGATTTTTTCCTTTTTTTCCTGGCGGCTGCGTTCTCTGTAGCGCCATCTGAACCTTCATTGTAGGTTTTCACGGTAGCATTCATCAGCATAGCCCCGCTTTTCTCTTCGGGAGACATGTTGACATCATGTACAGTTACAATGCGTGGCAATGAGGCGAGGCCGCTCACGAATAAACCCAGTTCCTCATATTTTCCTGTTACCTGAATGCTGATCGGCAGCTCCGAGTAGAACTCTTTAACAACCGGAGCGGCGGGTTTGAATAGTTTAAATTCCAGTCCGCTTGCCAATCCTGTCTGCGAAATATCAACCAGCAAGCTTGCAACTTCTTCTTCCGTAGGCATTTGCCGGATCATTTCCTCCAGCGAGGCTTCTATTTGCACCAGTTGATCATGATAATCCTGAAGATTTACGGCTTTCTTTTGTTTTGTCTCAAACGCGAGTTTTAATTCCTGCTCTTTCCGCTCAGAAGCTTCAAGCTCCGCTAACTGATCAAGCGTAATCAGATAAATCCCTGCGCCAGCTACTACCGTGCATATAATCAGGATTATTGCAGACTTAAGGGGTAGCGGCCACGTGCCTGCCGCGTTAATATCCCAATTAATTTCCGACAGATTCATGCGCGCTTTCATTTTCTGCTTCCTTCTCTTGCTTGCCCTGCTTGGCATGCAGGGTAAAATCACTTAACTGATCGGCGCTCGCTTGAGCCGGGGTCTGAATGACATCCAGCGTTGGCTTTTGCAGCCAGGGGGATGCCTCTATTGCTTGCATAAAGGCGGAAACCCGCGCATTTGATTGTGATTTGCCGGTAAATGCCAGCTCCGTTCCCGTTTGAATGACTTTGGTTAGAAAAACCCCGTCCGGCGTAGTTTTTGGAATTTCATCAAACAAATGCACAATTTCCGGACGGCTTTTCTGAAGTTTTTGAAGCAGTTCTATTTTGGCCAGCAATTTACTTTTCTTTTCCTCAATGCTTTTTATTTCTACGATTTTTTTGTCCACCAGTGCTATTTCGTCCTGCAGCAGTTTGTTTCTTTGTTCCTGATACTCTTCAAGTCCTTCAATGTACATATAAACCATGCCCAAAACGGCGATAGTCATTAATACGGCTAAGCCAATCGCATTTAGAAAAATCTGCTTTTTTTGCTTGCGTAGCTCTTCGCGCCAGGGAAGCAGATTGATTTTCGCCATCAGTCAAAACTCCTTAAAGCCAAGCCGCAGGCAATCATCATGCCCGGTGCGTCATTGCTCAGCGCTTGAGGCTTGACTTTATTGGACAAGGCCATATTTACAAAGGGATTAGCTACATAAACGGGGACTCCCACGCTTTGTTGAACCAGTTTCTCGATACCCGGTATCGAGGCGCAACCGCCCGCCAGAACGACGCTGTCAATACTTCTATTTGCGCTCGATGATACAAAAAACTGTAATGAGCGTTGAATTTGTTGCACCATTGCCTTTTTAAAGGGGTCAAGCACATCAGAGCTATAATTATCCGGTAATCCGCCATGTCTTTTTGCCAGGCCAGCCTCTTCATAAGAGAGTCCGTACCGGCGCTGAATTTCTTCAGTCAACTGTTTACCGCCAAAGCCCTGCTCTCGGCTATAGATTGTCCGGAAATCATATAAAACATTCAGAGTTGCTATGGTTGCCCCTATATCTGCAATGGCAATAGTCTGGCCTTCCAGGGAATCCGGCAATTGAGCCGCCAGTAATGTGAAGGCATTTTCCATGGCGAATGCTTCTACATCCACAATCCGGGCCTTTAACCCGGCTATTGTTAAAGCTTCAACCCTGTCATCAACATTTTCTTTTCTGGAGGCTGCCAGCAGAACATCAACCATTTCAGCATTGGTTTCATTAGTGCGCTGTACTTCAAAATCAAAATTAACTTCATCAAGCGAATAAGGCACATATTGATCTGCTTCGACCAGGATTTGTTCTTCCATTTCATCCTCGGTTAAATTAGCAGGCATCTTTATAATTTTGGTCATGACGGCTGATCCGGCTACGGCCACCGAAGCTTGTTTTTGCTTTGATCCGGATTGTTTCAGTGCAACTTTAATTGTCTCAGCTATGACATTGACATTGGCAATCCTCTTATCTATAACGGCATCTTGAGGCAAAGGCGCTACGGCATAACTTTCAACTCGATAACGTGCGCCCGCCCTGCTTAATTCCAGTAATTTTACCGCTGCCGTACTGATATCAATGCCGAGAACTATATTCTGATTTTTATTAAACCAGCTCACGGAATACCTTTAAAAGTTTGCTCATTAATTTATATCCAGGGGCGATGTCTGTGGTTGGAATCGTTAAAGTCGAACTTATCAAGTTAAAAAAGTATAGTTATGTTTTTTAATTTGACGCTGAAAATTATTAAATTTATTTGTTTGCAGCGTTGGTCTATACTCCACAACCCAGCTTATTTCTATCGGTATTAAACTGACAAAGCGCTTGTTTATTCTTGAATTACGGTTTTGGTCTTTTCCGTATAATCTTCGGAGAATTACTTGTGGCTGAAAAAGGACTACTCAAACGACTTTTAAAATGGATGGCTATTTTTTTTATACTGATCAGCACGGGCGTACTGATCAGCAGTTACGTTTTATATACTCATCTGATAGCTGATCTGCCCGATATTAATAGCCTGCGTAATGTTAAATACCAGATTCCTCTAAGTGTTTACAGCAGGGACAATCTTCTGATTGCACAGTTTGGAGAGAAGAAACGCATACCGGTCGCTATAGAAGATGTCCCTCATCAACTTGTGCAGGCATTCCTTGCTGCGGAAGATGGCAGGTTTTTTGAACACCCTGGCGTTAATTATAAAGGTCTGCTTCGAGCCGGCGTTCAATTGGCTGTGTCGGGCAAAAAAAAACAGGGCGGGAGCACCATCACTATGCAGGTAGCTCGCAATTTCCTGCTAACTAACGAAAAAACCTATACGCGTAAAATAAAAGAAATCATCCTGGCTTTAAGAATAGAAGCCGAATACTCCAAAGATAAAATTCTTGAGCTTTATTTTAATCAGATTTATATGGGCCATAGAGCCTACGGCATAGCCGCAGCAGCGCAGACTTATTACGGCAAATCCCTGCATGACCTGACCCTGGCCGAATGCGCCATGATTGCCGGCTTGCCTAAAGCACCGTCGGCCTATAATCCGATTACCAATGAGACGCGAGCCATTCAACGACGTAATTATGTGCTGCACCGAATGCTTGAGCTTAACTACATAAAAAAGGATGATTATGACGCCGCGCTCAAGCAATCTTCTACAGCTAAACTACACTATCAACTTCCTGAATTTTCCGCCCCTTATGCGGCGGAAATGGCAAGGCAAACACTTTACGATCAATACGGCGAACAGGTATACACTTCAGGATTCAAAGTCTATACAACGATAAGCCGAGTGCTGCAAACAGCGGCGGATCAGGCGCTTAGAAATACTTTACATGCTTACGACGAGCGTCATGGCTACCGCTCAAGTGCTGATTCCAACTCTGGCCAGGCTACTGAATTTATGGCTATTCCCATTATTGGCGATACCTTGCCCGCCTATGTGTTAAGCCTGACCGATAGCAGCGCCACTGCCCGGCTTCAGAATAAAGCCGTCATTAAAATACCGTGGGAAAATATTAAATGGAATGGCAAATCCGTTGATAAGATTATGAAAATTGGTTCTGTCATTCGTGTTCGTCAATTAAAAAACAAGACATGGGCTTTAACTCAGGTTCCTGAAGCTGAAGGGGCGTTTGTTTCCCTAAATCCCGCCAATGGGGCGATTTTAGCCTTGACCGGCGGCTTTGATTTTTTACGCAATAAATACAACCGCGCAACGCAGGCAAAAAGACAGCCGGGCTCAGGTTTCAAACCCATTATTTATACCACGGCCTTAGAAGAAGGCTACACTGCTGCCAGTGTAATTAATGACGCTCCCTTGATCATTGACGATGCCAGCCAGCAGGAAAATGAGTGGCGCCCTGAAAATTACAACCGGAAATTTCTTGGGCCGACAAGTCTCAGATCAGCTTTGACGCATTCTCGAAATATCATCTCCATACGCTTATTAAAGGAAATAGGTGTCGATAAAGCCATCTCAACCGGGCTGCGCTTTGGCTTTACTCAGGAACAATTACCCAAAAGCCTGTCTTTAGCATTAGGCAGCGGCTATGCCTCGCCGCTACAAATGGCAAGGGTTTACGCTACCTTCGCCAACGGCGGATTTCTCGTTAATCCTTATTTTATCGAGCGTATTGAATCCAGCGAGGGCAACTTAATTTATCAGGCCAAACCCAGGCTTGCCTGCCGTTTATGCGACAGCAGCAAGGAGGCAATGAATCGTTATGCCCCGAGAATTATTTCGCCAGCGATTAATTTTCTTATGAATTCCTTATTAAGGGATGTCGTGCAACATGGCACAGCAACGGCTGCGCAGGTATTAAATCGACAGGATATAGCGGGTAAAACAGGTACGACAAATGATCAAAGAGATGCCTGGTTTAATGGCTATACGCCTTCAATTGTGGCAACTGCCTGGGTTGGATTTGACAATTTCGCGCCTCTTGGCGTTCTTGAGACCGGAGGAAAGGCGGCATTGCCAATGTGGATAGAGTTTATGCAGACGGCTTTAAAAAATATACCGGAAGCTCCATTTGAAATGCCTGGCGGTATAGTTAAAGCCTTTATTAATCCTCAAACGGGTCTTTTAGCACCCGCTGAAAGTAAAGCGGGTATGTGGGAGTTTTTTCAGGCTGAACATGTACCCACCCGCTTCTCTTCTCCTTTCGATGAGTCCACAGTAGATGAGGATGAGGTTACTGCAAAACCGGTTGAAGCGCTGTTTTAGAGATTGCCGAAAAATACAAGCTTGTCCAAAGACAATTCAACAGTTGCTTGTTATTTATCTTCGGCTTGCACGATTAGTCGCCTGGAATAACAGCTTTATTTAAGCTGAAGAGCGCAACCTGTTGCAGATAACGGCTCTTCGCGCAAAAACCTGACAAATTTATTTGCCGTATTTTTTACGGAACTTATCAACCCGGCCTGCTGTGTCAACTACCCGCTGCTTACCTGTATAAAAAGGATGGCAGGACGAACACACCTCAATCTGCAAATCCTTACCTAATACAGAACCGGTCACAAAGGAATTACCGCAACCGCATGTCACAGTAATCTGTTTATATTGAGGATGAATTTCTGGCTTCATATCACTTCCACATTACCCTTGAGCGGGCTACCTGCTATTAAAGAACTGCATATGATACTTTCGCTATAAAAAAACCGCAACACTTCTTATATTTATACGCATTATTATTTTCCATGCAAACAGCATGCGCTCGATCGGCTGCATGTAAAGGTTTTTTCATCTGGATGCAGATGCTTATGGCCATTTGCGCGTGTGCTTGCGGGCTCAAAATATTTTTTATAAGGCTCCATTCTCAATCAGTTAGCTCGCTTTCGTAGGCTTTTTTAACTTTTAATAAAAAATACCTGTTTTTTTAGAAGTTGTTTTGCAAGACAGCTTCTCAATATCTAGAGACTTCCAACAGACGCCGATCCGGCGACTTCTGGACATTTCTACCCAGAGCGATTATCCGAATTGCCATAATTCAATCTGCACCCGCAAAATATCCACGAGCCTGCAAGTAAGGTCAATCTTACCAAGTGAACAATCGGCCTGGTTAGAAAGTACCGCGATGAGCTGAGCGAAGAGCCGCCAGTCGAGCTAATAAAGAACCGGCTTACATCAAGCGGATTTTCAGTTGGGCATATGAGTATGAAATGATCAAAACCAACCCAGCCACTGACGTTAAAAAGGGGTTAGTTAAAGCGCGCCAACATTATGCCGAGGACGAAGACTACCAAATCATGTTAAAAATTGCGGCTGCTTCACCTTAAGTATGCACCCCCTGCCTCGAAAGCGATCATCTAGGCCGCATGCGTTATAAGAAATGTTAGATATGCCGGCTCCCGGTGGACCGCCCATTGGGTTACTAATAATGCGGCGCAAAGGTTTACGGGGTAACATTATCGCGTGGAACGACCGACTAAAGGCCGCCGGCAAACTGCGGGAACAATCCCAATCAGATAATGAACAGGCGCAGACAACCACATCCGTTCAGAGCGGAGAACCATTTTTGATTACCTCAGAACGAACCCGCGATGGCATCCAGTTATCGAGTTTGAAAACGGCCCTCGGTAGAATTACGACCACAGCGCAAGCGGAAGCAGATCAATTAGATATTCAGTGAACGCGCTTCACTTGCCACGATTTAAAACCCCAAGCTGTGAGTGATGTAACCGGCAATAAACAGGACGCGAGCGGACATAGAAACGCATCGATGTTAAATATTTATGACGTGAGATTAAAGACTGTCGAACCCTCTGGCGAGTAAACTGGTTTGTTACCAGCTTTGTTACCAGGGATTATTTTTAGCAGTAACTTTAGCATAAGTTGCTGATTTTAATGGGGTGAACGACGGGGCTCGAACCCGCGACAACCGGAATCACAATCCGGGACTCTACCAACTGAGCTACGCTCACCATAGTATGGGATATTTAGAAATGGCGCGCTTGGCAGGACTCGAACCTGCGACCCCCGGCTTAGAAGGCCGGTGCTCTATCCGGTTGAGCTACAAGCGCTTATGGTCGGGGTAGAGGGATTCGAACCCCCGACATCCTGCTCCCAAAGCAGGCGCGCTACCAAACTGCGCTATACCCCGACAAGCTTCTTTTTAATGGCTTGTTTATACCTCTTCAACCATGTTGGAAGAGCTCAATATAATAGCGGCGCATCCTGTTAACGTCAATTGTTTTTTATGGCTACGATGATTTTAACCAAATCAACACAGCAGCTATGGGTTTTTAAGAAATTTATGACTCGAACTTACTGCCGGCAGCAAGTGTTTAGCTTAGCCAGAGCGCTGGTAATTACAGTTTGGCCTTAACAATCTTATAAACTTCTTCTACGCCTTTATCCACTCCCTTCAAAATTGCTTCCAGTTCAGCCAGTTTTGCATCGGCGAATGCCCGATCTTTGAGAGCCGCCGCATTCGTATAAACATTTAGCGCTGCACTTTTCAACCCGCCATAGCCCGCCAATACCGCCACACCGGCATCGCTGACAACGCCGGAGTTGCCTTTATCGGCGGCAATTCGGCTTAATGCAATCGCTTCAGCACAGGCGCGGGCACAATTTAGAGGCACCTCTGTCGCTTCTTTTAATACTGATTGGATTGCCTCGCTACGCGCCGTCTTTTCTTCATCTGTGGTCTTCGGCAAGCTGTAGGTAGCCATTAAGCGGTTAAATACATCGACATCGGCTTTTATCATATCGGTCAGTGTTTTTCGCAGCGCTTCTGATTTTTGCAGCAAGGTCTGCATTTCGGCTTCGACCTCTGCGTACCTGGGTTTACCAATAGTCAAATTACACATCATACTGGTTAACGCAGCCGATTGCGCGCCCATGAGCGCCGCTACGCTACCCCCGCCCGGCGTAGCATTTTTACTGGCTAATTCATCAAGAAATATCTGAATTGACTGGTCTTTTATTTCATTCATGGCGCCACTTCGCTGTTATTAATATTCACTACGATTGCCGGGGTTCGCTGCGCTAATCCCGCCTATACACTCTTGCTATCTAGACAGGTTAAGCTATTCTCGTCGCCAACGGGTAGTGCGGTTGGGGGTATCTTCCAGAATCACGCCTTGTTCTTTGAGCTCATTGCGGATTTGATCTGCTAAAGCCCAGTTTTTAGCTTTTTTGGCATCTAAACGGGCTTGGATTTTCTGCTCAATACTTTCTTCAGAGACATAACTTACTGTCACTGCAGGACTAAAAAACGTATTGCTGTTAGTAAATAGGCTTAGCTCAATCGTTTGTTTCAGCCAGGCATCCGGCTCAGACTGCAATATTCCTAACAAACCGCCTAAAAATTTAAGGCTGGACGCCAATTCCCTGGCTTTTGCCGTCTTATTTTCCTTGGCTTTATTCAGCTCCCTGGCCAAATCGAATAATACTGACAGTGCGACTGGCGTATTAAAATCGTCATCCATCGCCTGTTTAAAACGGGTTTTATAGCCAGTTTCAATAGATGCTTCTTCAATTTTATCAAAACCTCGCAAAGCCAGGTAAAAGCGATCCAAAGCGACTTTTGCATCATTCAGCTGTTCGTCCGAATAATTCAACGGACTGCGGTAATGGCTGGAAAGAATAAAAAAACGTATTATTTCAGGCTTATACTGCTTCAATACTTCGCGCACGGTAAAAAAATTACCGAGCGACTTGGACATTTTCTCATCATCAACGCGCACAAAACCGTTGTGCATCCAGATATTAACAAATTTCTCGCCGGTTGCGCCTTCGGACTGGGCGATTTCATTTTCATGATGCGGAAACTGTAAATCCATGCCGCCGCCATGAATATCAAAATGATTACCGAGGCAGGAGGTAGACATGGCCGAACATTCAATATGCCAGCCAGGACGCCCCAAGCCCCAAGGCGATTCCCATGCCGGTTCATCGGCTTTTGCCATTTTCCATAAAACAAAATCCAGCGGATTGCGCTTGGCCTGATCAATATCTACTCGCTCACCGGCCTGTAAATCGTCCGGATTTTTGCCCGATAATTGACCGTAATTTTTGAATTTGTCTACCGCATAAAACACATCGCCATTATTGCCCACATAAGCAAGGTCTTGGGCTATCAAAGCTGCAATCATGGCAATAATCTCAGCAATAGATTGCGTGGCTCTCGGTTCGATATCAGGCGGCAGCACGGAAAGCGCCCGTTCATCTTCATGCATGGCGTCAATAAACCGCCCGGTCAATTTACGAAAATCTTCGCCGTTTTCATGAGCGCGCTGAATGATTTTGTCATCAATATCGGTAATATTGCGCACATAGGTCAGCTTATAACCTGAATAGCGTAAATAACGCGCTACCGTATCAAATACCACCATGACCCGCGCATGACCGATATGGCAGTGATCATAAACCGTCATGCCGCATACATACATACCGATTTTGCCCGGTTCACGCGGCTGAAACAGGTCTTTTTTTCGGGTCAGGGTATTGTATATTTTCAGCATGGATTTTTACAATAAAAGCAACTGGACACACAGTTCATAATAGCAAGCGGATTACCTGGACGATAAATTTTAGTAATAGAACTAAACAATTTATCAAGATTAATGCTTCTCTTTCAAGATAAAAACACCTAGAATTTATTTTTTGCATTACCTAGATAAGGATAATCAATGCGTATACTCATCCTTCCCATAATGCTGTTTTTAACGGCGACACTCTCTTTTGCAACGGAAAATAAAATGTCTGACAAAGCCACGAAAGTTAAATTAACGACCACGCTTGGGGAAATTATTATTCAGCTGAATACTGAAAAAGCCCCGGTTTCATCGGCAAATTTTTTGACCTATGTTAATGAGGGATTTTACAACGGCACTATTTTTCACCGGGTAATCCCCGGCTTCATGGCGCAAGGCGGCGGCTTTGATACCAATTTCAGTCAGAAAGCCGTGCACGATTCTATAAAAAATGAAGCCGACAACGGCTTGCTTAACAAGCGCGGCACTCTAGCCATGGCCCGCACATCCGATCCCCATTCCGCAACGGCGCAGTTTTTTATCAATTACAAAGACAATGCCTTCCTCGATCATACCAGCCCGACTGCCAATGGCTGGGGCTATGCCGTATTTGGCGAAGTGGTGGAAGGGATGGATGTTGTCGATGCGATGGCAAAACAACCGACAGGCAGCCGCGGCGGCCATCAGGACGTACCCAAAACGGACATCATTATTGAAAAAGCTGAAGTTGTAGAATAAGGAAAAAAGCGCACCTTTAAAGGCTTCTTTTAACTTTTCGCCGTCCTTAGTACTAATCAGCAAAGCCGCTTTGAGCAACGAAATTCTGTTTATTTCCGATTTGCATATTTCCCTGGAAAAACCTGATATCACCCGCCGGTTTCTTTCATTTCTGGAAAATCGGGCCGCCAAGGCCAGCGCTGTTTATATATTAGGCGATCTTTTTGATGCCTGGGTAGGCGATGACGATCCCACTCCCCCGACTCATAAGATCAGAAAACAGCTTAAGCGATTGACCGGTTCAGGCACTAAAGTTTATTTGCAGCAGGGCAATCGCGACTTCCTGTTGGGCAATAAATTTTGCGAAGATACCGGTGTTATCCTTATTGATGAATTTGTCGTAATCGATCTGTGCGGCGTGCCTACTCTGCTTACCCACGGCGACTTGCTGTGCACCGATGACCTGTTATACCAGGCCTTTCGCGCCAGGTCCCATACGCCCGAATGGAAAAACCAGGTGCTGTCCAAGCCGCTGCTGCTGCGCTTGCTGGCGGCGCGCTGGTATCGCTTTCGCAGTTATTTCCATAAACGCAACAAGACCCTGGAAATTATGGATGTTAATCAGGATAGTGTAGTAAAGGTCATGCGCGATCATAATTGTTTGCGCCTGATTCATGGCCATACTCACCGCCCCGCCCTTCATCACTTTGAAATAAACGGCCAGCCTGTCCAGCGCTTTGTACTTGCCGCCTGGAGCAAAGAGAGAGCTGAAATATTGTGCTGGAACAGCGCCGGTCATAGTATTGAGGTTTTAGTAAATTAATCAGGCGCACAGCAAAAAACCACCGTCTGAAATACTGCATCAATGACGCGATTGGCCTTGTACCTTCTGTTTTTGGCTTATTAACAGTTGACTTTTTAAGCAAAATCATTAAATCTAGTAGCTTGGCGTGAACAATTCCTGTACTTAAGAAATCAAGAAAATCAGCCAAAACTAATATTAGTCTTAAAAAAATCATAATCAGTATTTTGTCTAATTAACAAAATACCAGGAGAAAAATATATGAAGAAGCCTTTAAAAAGTTGGCTGCTTGCTTCAAGCGTGGCTGCTTTATTAGCCGCGCCAGCAGTTTCAACTGCTAACACCGATGTTGAACAACTATCTAAAAACCCGGCTAACTGGGCAACTTGGGGCGGTAACTACGCAGGCACTCGTTACAGCGAATTGGATGAGATCAACGTTAGTAACGTAAAAAACCTGCAACCTGCATGGTCTTTCTCTACAGGCGTATTACGCGGGCATGAAGGCGGCCCATTGGTAATTAACGATGCTCTTTACATCCATACACCTTTTCCTAATACTGTTTACGCGATCGATCAAAAAACCCAATCGATCATTTGGGAATTCACTCCCACGCAAGATGCGGACGTAACTATTCCGGTTATGTGTTGCGATACGGTTAACCGCGGGCTGGCCTATGCCAACGGCAAAATCTTTGTACAACAATCCGACACTGTTTTAACTGCCCTGGACGCAAAAACCGGCAAGCGTATCTGGAGCGTGCAAAATGGCGATCCCAAGCTGGGCATGACCAACACCGCCTCGCCTGTGGTAGTTAAAAACAATGTTCTCACCGGTATTTCCGGAGGAGAATTCGGGGTTCGCGGGTTCCTGGCAGCTTATGATATCAATACCGGTGAGTTGGCATGGAAAGGCTACAGCCTGGGACCTGATAAAGACATGCTGATTGATCCCAAGAAAACAACTACCTGGAAAGATGGGAAAGTAACTCCTGTCGGCGCTAATTCAAGCCTGAGCACCTGGCAAGGCGACCAATGGAAAATCGGCGGCGGCACAACCTGGGGCTGGACCAGCTACGACCCTGACTTGAATATGATCTATTACGGTTCAGGCAACCCTTCTACATGGAATCCGGTGCAACGTCCCGGCGACAACAAATGGTCCATGTCAATCTGGGCTCGTAATGCCGATACCGGCGCCGTTAAATGGGTTTACCAGATGACCCCGCATGATGAATGGGATTATGACGGCATCAATGAAACCGTTCTGGTTGACCAGGAAGTCAAAGGTAAAATGCATAAAACCCTGGTGCATTTCGATCGTAACGGTTTTGGCTATACATTAGATCGCGAAACCGGCGAACTGCTTGTCGCCGAAAAATTCGACAAGTCAGTCAACTGGGCCACCCATGTTGATATGAATACCGGACGTCCGCAAGTCGTTTCCAAATACAGTACCGAACAAAACGGTGAAGACGTCAATACCAAAGGCGTTTGCCCTGCGGCATTAGGCAGTAAAAACCAGCAGCCTGTTTCTTACTCTCCGCAAACCGGCTTGTTCTATATTTCCGGCAATCATCTATGCATGGACTACGAGCCCTTCGAAGTGGCATACACAGCGGGCCAGCCTTATGTGGGCGCTACAGTTACCATGATGCCGGCGGGCGCGGATGTGCTGACAGGCAAGCCTGACAATACCCATAACCTCGGTCAATTTACTGCTTTCGATGCCAAGACAGGTAAAATCGTCTGGTCTAATTCCGAACCTTTTTCGGTGTGGTCCGGTTCGTTGTCTACTGCGGGCGGCATAGTATTCTATGGAACGCTGGAAGGTTATCTGAAAGCGGTAGATGCCAAGACCG
The DNA here is from genome assembly GCF_902806695.1 of Candidatus Methylobacter favarea. GTDB lineage: Bacteria > Pseudomonadota > Gammaproteobacteria > Methylococcales > Methylomonadaceae > Methylobacter_B > Methylobacter_B favarea. The sequence goes on from NZ_CADCXN010000058.1 coordinate 127,729, forward strand.
GTAAGGAACTGTACCGATTCAAAACCCCTTCCGGCATTATCGGCAATGTCAATACCTGGAGGTATAACGGCAAACAATACATTGGCGTACTTTCCGGCATAGGCGGCTGGGCGGGCATCGGTATTGCAGCAGGCCTCGATACTGGCACAGAAGAATCAAATTCTGAAGGTTTAGGCGCTGTTGGCGCTTACCGAAGCCTTAACTCTTACACGAAACTGGGCGGCACTCTGACTGTGTTTGCCTTACCTGATAAATAAGCCAATCGGGTAAACAGCTTGGAGCAATAATGAAACTGCTTTCAGGATCAAGCCAATGATCGGAGCGAGGGCTGTGCTCTGCCTCAATCCAAGCCGGGGAAGGCAATGACGCTTCGCCGGCGGCAGGCACTCCGTGGCCTTGGCAGAGACTTGAAACCGGTAAGTTGATGTGATTAAAAAGCAGGCCCTGGCCATTGAACGGCCAGGGCTTTTTTATGTCCAGGGAAAATACATCCGATCAAGTTAACCTATTTCATTTTTATTTCTTTTGCAAAGTTAAACTTTTAATTTAAATAGCATCTTTTTGCAGTAAACTGTGCGTTTTATTTTCTATATCTGCAAGGAGGATTTGATGAGGGCCGCACGCCGACTTACTACTCTACTCGCAAGCTTATGCTTGGCTGCATTAACATTTTCAGTCTCCGCCGAAGACAAATTCAAGGTCTGCGCTGATCCCCTTAACCCTCCCTATTCGACAAAAAACAAAGACGGTTTTGAAAATAAAATTGCTGAACTGTTTGCTGGACAACTTGGACAAACCGTCGAGTATACCTGGTTTCCGCAGCGTATCGGCTTTATCCGCAAGACCTTAACCGCACCGCTCAAAGACAGCGACATAGACAGTCAGGAGTTCAAATGCGATATCGTTATGGGCGTTCCTGCAGGTTATGACCTTACCCTTACCACGACGCCTTACTACCAGTCGACTTATGTACTTTTAATAGCCAAAGGCCGCGGCTGGGATGATATCAAGGATGCCGGACAGTTAGCCAGGCTGCCGCTGCAAAGACAGGAAACATTAAAAATTGCCATGTTTGACCGGGGGCCAGGCACTGCCTGGCTGCAAAAAAACGGACTGCTCGGTCAGGGCATTCCTTACCAGAGCATGACCGGCGATGATAAAAATAATGTGGCCATGCAGATATTAAAAGATCTTAAAGCCCGTGAAATTGACATGGTGATTTTATGGGGACCTATGGCAGGTTATGTCATCTCGAAAAGCCCAAAGAACAGCTATCTGATGATTCCCATGCGCTCATCTCCTGAAATCAAGTTTGATTTTGCAATAGCGATGGGGGTTAGAAAGGGCGATAAAGCCAGAAAAGAGACTCTTGACAGGCTGATTGCCGCTAATGCCAATAAAATCCAATCTATCATGAAAAATTATAATATCCCTTTATTACCGATATCAAAGCCAGCTGCCCGCAGCGATGATGATTAAAATATCCCTTGGGTTTGTTCAGCCGGCGCTGACCGGCTGCACCCAGAATTCCTTAAATATCATCCATTACGATTAAATAGCTGAATCAGTTGCGCTAACTTGGCCGTCCGCTCCGGCGCTAGTTGCTGCCACTGAAAACGCCAGTTCCAGTTGCCTTCGGTGGTACCGGGAGTATTCATGCGATGTTCAGAACCCAGTTCCAAAATATCCTGCATGGGAATTATCGCCAGATTTGCAATAGAGGCCAGCGCAGCTTGTATTAGCGCGCAATGTAACGGCATTGATGGGTGCCCAAGATAGTCATAAATATAGTGTCTCTGCCCTTCATTAAGTTTTTCGCACCATCCCAAGGTCGTATCGTTATCATGGGTGCCGGTATAAACAACGCTATTTTTAGTATAATTGTTGGGCAAATAGGGGTTATCGGGACCGCTGTCAAAAGCAAATTGCAGGATTTTCATGCCGGGCAAATTAAACTCATCCCTTAATTGCTCGACTTCATGCGTAATTACACCCAGATCTTCCGCTATCAATGGAATTGATCCCAATCCTGTTTTTATAGCGTTCAATAATGCTTTTCCAGGCGCCTTAGCCCATACGCCATTTATTGCGGTATCTTCATTTGCCGGTATCTCCCACGCCGCTTCCAGCCCTCTAAAGTGATCTATACGAAGGATGTCAAAAAGCTCCAGCTGAGTGCGCATTCTTTCAAGCCACCAGGCAAAGCCAGTCTTTTCCAAATAAGTCCAGTCATAATGCGGGTTGCCCCAACGCTGGCCCGTTTCTGAAAAGTAATCCGGCGGCACGCCCGCCACCACCAACATTTCCCCTGCTTCATCGAGCTTGAAGACGTCGCGATTAGTCCAGACATCAGCACTGTCGTAAGACACAAAAATAGGAATGTCTCCCAAAAGAAGAACGCCCTGCTGCAATGCATAAGCCTTTAATTCCAGCCATTGCCGGAAAAAGACATATTGGGTAAATTTAATGCTTTGAATTTCCGGCTTTAGCCGGCGGCGAACTTCCCTGATGGCTTTGGCATCCCTTTCTTTGAGAAGCTCAGGCCATTGATTCCAGCATACCTGATTGAACACGTTTCTAAGGGCTATGAATAACGAAAAATCATTGAGCCAGAACCCTTGCGCCAGACAAAAATGCTCAAAGCTGTCTTTATCCTGTTCATCGGCCTGCGCTAAAAAGCCGGAAAAAGCACGGTTTAGCAACCCGCTTTTATTTGCTTTTAATGTAATCTGAGCCTCTTCATTATTATCAGGCAGCTGCAGCCAACCCTGACTGACTAACCATTCGATATTAATCAACGCCGGATTGCCGGCATGCGCAGACAGGCATTGATAAGGAGATCCGTCCGCATGAGGCGCGGTCAAGGGCAATGTTTGCCAAACGGTAATCCCGGCATCATGCAGAAAATTTATAAAATGATAAGCTTCCCGTCCTAAATCACCTTTATCACCGGCGCCCGGCAGTGAAGTAATATGCAGCAGGATACCGGCACGGCGCTTGTCCAAAATATCGCTCATCTTATCGGTCCTGGTTGCTATTCAATGCCGGGCCGCATTGCTCCACCCATGGCCGGAGCACCAGAACCCTGGGTAAATGACATCGCCAGATAAGCCGGCGGCTCTTCGCCCAATAATCTGTACAGATTGGCCAGGTTTAGCCGGAACTGTCTTTCAAAGTTACTGACGGCCTCACCGGGATTATAATCCCCAAACCACCAGAACCAGTCGGAACCCTCGCAAACCGCTAACTGAAATTCAGCCTCCTGCACTTGCTTATCAGTTAATCGCTTACTTGCTAAAGCTTTATCGAATGCCCATTTGACGTCGCCCAGCATATCCCAGCCGCGGTTTTTGTCGGCATCTCCTATCCAGGTTGAAAAATTACCATATACCCAGCTTCCTGCAACCAGGCGGGATAAAGGTTTAACATCAGCCTTGGTTTTCAAACATTCGGAAAAAGTTGTTAACTCAATGCGGGAATGAGTAGTCAATCGCTGATAGAGAGCACTCAGAAAAAAATAACCATTATCCGGATAATATTCCCAGGCGTTCTCGCCATCAAGAATAATAGTGACTACAGTGTCGCCGAGTTCATTGGAAGCCATATTTTCAAGATGATGTATCAAGTCATTCACCGCATCGTCGGCATGCCACTTCGAATATTCAAAACCTATAAGATCGGATAAGCCGTCATCGCGGAAAAAACAGGCTATATCAGTTCCATCAAGCCGGTAAGGATGATGAATTCCCGGTGGTCTTTTGTTTACCGGCAAATGAAAACTATGATGCAGGACCGAGCCGCCGCTAGCGGTCCAGTCAAAGCCAAAATCGCCGAGTATTTTTAGCGTCTGCTCGCTAATACTGCCTTCTGAAGGCCAGCATCCTTTAGGCGTGAAACCGAAAAAGCGCTTAAAAGTCTGCACGCCTTTTTCAAGATGCCATACTACGCGCTCTTCACCGCCTGGATAGGCCTCCAGTTCCGGTAAAGGCGCAGTGAGCATGGCTTCATGCGCCGACTTTAAATCCAGAAGCAAGGGCATAATAGGATGGGCATAAGGTGTGACGGAAAGTTCAATTTGCCCTTTTCTGGCTAATACCTTATATCTGAGAATAACGCTGGAAAGCTGTTCGCCTATCACTTCCAGCACTTCAATCCGGTCATGCAGGGTGTAACATGAACCTTTCTCGATTAATGATTTGATTCTGCTGTCTGTTAATTTTACTGTTTCTCCCGTCCAGGCCAAATGATACCAGACCAGGATATCGGCAATAAACTGGGAATTAACATAATTTAAGGATTCATAGTGATGCTCAAGCCAGTCGGCCATATCAGCCAGTTTGCGGAACGCGGCATACCGGTTTATTTGTCTTTCCCGGTTGGCCCGCAGGCAATCTTTAATCAGTTTCAGACGGCTTTCAGGATCGGCAGGAATGCTTGGGGCAACGAGCGCGGCCAGCAAAGGATCGGTTATTGCTATCCGGTCATTTAAATAACAGCTGACTTGTCTTGCATATTCCTCGATTTGTTCCAGCAGAATAGGCACAAAATTTACCACTGCTTTTGCCTGGGGCACGGCTTCCAGATGCGCAACCATATCTATATAGTCTTTAATGACATGCAGATAAGTCCAGGGCAGCTGATATTCGCCGGTATTCAGATCCCGGTATTCGGGCTGGTGCATATGCCAGCACAGCACCAGTTTGAGTTTCTTTTGAGCCGGTTTTCTACCGAACATAATGGAGTCTCTGGCCGAGCATGTCGGGGGTGACCAGGACCACGCCGCCGGGGCTGACATGAAAGCGCCTGGCATCGTCCTGGGGATGCTCGCCGATCACCGTGCCTTCGGGCACATTGCAGCCGCGCTCGATAATCGCCTTGCTGATGCGGCAGTGCCGGGCGATGTTGACCTCGGGCAAGACGATCGAGTCCTGTACGGTGCTGTAGGAGTTGACCCGGACATCGGTAAACAGCAGCGAATGGCGGATTTTGGCCCCGGAAATCACGCAGCCCCCCGACACCATCGAATCGACGGCCAGGCCGCGGCGCTGGTCATTGTCAAAGACAAACTTGGCGGGCGGGGTTTGCGCCTGATAGGTCCAGATCGGCCAGGTCTTGTCGTACAGGTTCAGGTCCGGCTTGACGCCGATCAGCTCCATGTTGGCGGCCCAGTAGGCGTCGATGGTGCCGACATCGCGCCAGTAGCTCTGCGCGCCGCTTTGCAGGTCCAGGAAGGGGTAGGCGTTGACCAGGTATTTTTTAATCACCGCCGGAATGATGTCCTTGCCGAAATCATGGCCGGAGCTTTTGGTGTCGGCATCCTTGATCAGCTGCTCAAACAGAAAATAGGCGTTGAAGATGTAAATGCCCATCGAGGCCAGGGCGGTGTCGGTGCGCCCGGGCATCAGCGGCGGCTGTTGGGGCTTTTCGACAAAGCTTTGCACGCGCCGGCTGGCGTCGACATCCATGACCCCGAAGGCGCTGGCTTCGGCCAGCGACACTTCAATGCAGCCGATGGTCAGGTCGGCTTTTTTCTCGACATGATCGGCGAGCATGGCGCCGTAATCCATTTTATAGATGTGATCGCCGGCCAGCACCAGCACATGCTCGGGGTCGCGCGAGCGCAGGATGTCGATGTTCTGGAACACGGCATCGGCGGTGCCCTTGTACCAGGAGTCCTGGCCGTGGCGCTGCTGGGCCGGCATCAGATCCACGTATTCGCCGAATTCGCCGCGCAAAAAGCCCCAGCCCTGCTGGATATGGCGGATCAGCGAGTCGGCCTTGTACTGGGTCAGAATGCCGATCTTGCGGATCCCCGAGTTGACGCAGTTGGACAAGGGAAAGTCAATAATGCGGAACTTGCCGCCGAACGGCACCGCCGGCTTGGCCCGCCAGTCGGTCATGTTCATCAGGCGCGAGCCCCGGCCGCCGGCCAGGATCAGGGCGATAGTGTTGCGCGTTAACTGGCTGATAAAGCGGTCATGGTGGTTAGGCATTTTTATCTTCCTGGGAATTGACTCACGATTCGGGCTGAATTTTGGTACACTGGGCTGCTTGCGCATTCTACTATAATGAGGCACTTTAAGTGAAAAAGCATTCTAAAAATCCGCTTGACTCTGATGCCCCAAAAAGCACTGAGGCAAACCCGCTTCAAGCCGAGCCGGCCGCCTCCCTGAAGGCCGGCCCGGAAAACAGCGCTGAAGCCGTCGCTAAAAAAAGCCTAAGCCCTGCCGCCGCGGCCGTTGATCCTGTCAGAAAGCTCCAGGCCGAGCGCCAGGCGCCGGCCGCGGCCGCCCTCAAATCAGCCCCGGCGCTGGAGCCGGAGGCGATGAAAATCGCCGAGGCCCGCCATCACGACCCGTTTGCCGTGCTGGGCCGTCATCCGGCCGGCCCTGGACAGGCGCGCATTACGGTCTACCTGCCCTATGCCGAAAGCGTGCGCCTGGGCCCTGACGGGGCGGCGTTTACGCGCCGGCCGGGCAGCGATTTTTTTGACTATAGCGGCCCGGCCAGGGACTTGCCTGAACATTATCAACTGCGCTGGCTCGATAAGGACGGCTACACCCGCGAGCATTATGACCCCTACGATTTCGCCCCGCAACTGCCGGAATTTGACCAGCATTTGTTCGGCGAAGGCAAGCACTGGCATATTTACCAGAAGCTCGGCGCCCATCTGCACCGCATCGACGGCATTGACGGCGTGCTGTTTGCGCTGTGGGCGCCCAATGCCGGGCGGGTCAGCGTGGTCGGCGATTTCAACCGCTGGGACGGGCGCTGCCAGCCGCTGCGCAGTCTGGGCGGCGGCGGGCTTTGGGAGCTGTTCGTGCCGGGCCTGACAGCCGGCTGCGTGTATAAATTCGAACTGCGCAACCGCTACAGCGGCGAATTGCTAATCAAGACCGACCCCTACGGGCAGGCCTTTGAACTGCGCCCGGACACCGCCGCGATTGTGGTCAGGGAAGACCGCTACCGCTGGCAGGATCAGGCCTGGATGACGCAGCGCGCCGGCCATGACTGGCTGCATGAGCCGATGGCCGTTTACGAGGTGCATCTGGGCTCCTGGCGGCGCGACAAGCTCGGCAATTTCCTGAACTACCGCGCCCTGGCCGTGGAGCTGGTCGCCTATGTCAAGCAGCTGGGCTTTACCCATATTGAACTGCTGCCGGTCACCGAGCATCCGCTCGATGCCTCCTGGGGCTATCAGACCACAGGTTATTTCGCGCCCACCAGCCGCCACGGCAGCCCCGATGACTTCCGCTTTTTTATCGATGCCTGTCATCAAAATAACATTGGCGTACTCCTGGACTGGGTGCCGGCGCATTTCCCGAAGGACGCCTTTGCCCTGGCCCGCTTTGACGGCAGCGCCCTGTACGAGCATGCCGACCCGCGCCAGGGCGAGCACCGGGACTGGGGCACCTTGATCTATAATCTGGGCCGCAATGAGGTGAAAAACTTCCTGTTGGCCAGCGCCGTGTTCTGGCTCGAGGAGTTTCATCTGGACGGCCTGCGCGTTGACGCCGTGGCCTCGATGCTGTATCTGGACTACTCGCGCGAGGCCCATGACTGGCTGCCGAACCGCTACGGCGGCAACGAGAACCTGGAGGCGATCGCGTTCTTCCGGGAGCTCAATACCGTGACCCATCAGCAGTATCCGGGCATTGTCATGATGGCCGAGGAGTCCACGGCCTGGCCGCAGGTGACGCGCCCGACCTGGACCGGGGGTTTGGGCTTTTCGATGAAGTGGAACATGGGCTGGATGCATGACACCTTGGCCTATATGAGCCAGGAGCCGATCCACCGCAAGTATCATCACGATCAGCTGACCTTCGGCATGCTCTACGCCTTTACCGAAAACTTCATCCTGCCGTTCTCGCATGATGAAGTGGTGCATGGCAAACAGTCGCTGCTCAATAAAATGCCCGGCGATAACTGGCAGAAGTTCGCCAATCTGCGGCTCTTGTATACCTATATGTTCACCTATCCGGGCAAAAAGCTGCTGTTCATGGGCTGCGAGTTCGGCCAGGGCGTGGAGTGGAATTTTAACCAGGCGCTCGACTGGTATGTGCTCGACTACCCCGCCCATCAGGGCGTTCAGGCTCTGGTCAGCGATCTCAACCGCCTGTATAAAACCCACCCGGCCTTGTTCAGCCATGACTTTGATGCGCAGGGCTTTGCCTGGATTGACTGCCATGACGTGCAGCAGTCGGTGATCAGCTACCGGCGCGCCAATAAGTTCGATGAGCTGATCGTGGTGCTGAACTTTACGCCGGTGCCGCGGCCGGGCTATCGCATCGGCGTGCCCGAGCCCGGCGTCTATACGGAAATCTTCAATTCCGATTCCGGCTATTACGGCGGCAGCAATACCGGCAGCGGCGCCGCCGCCGCCGAGCCTATAGCCTGGATGAACCAGCCCTGGTCGCTCAGTCTGACCTTGCCGCCCTTGGGCGCGGTGATCCTGAAGCTGTAAGGCTGAAGCGCTGCCGCCTGACAAAACCCTAGTAACACTAACACCGGCCCATGCATAAAATCCTGTTCGTCACCCCCGAGGCCCAGCCTTTGATCAAGACCGGCGGCCTCGGCGATGTCGCCGGCAGCCTGCCCAAGGCGCTGGCGGCCCTGGGGCACGATGTCAAAGTGCTGCTGCCCCGCTATCAGGCCTTAAAAACCCAGGGCGAGGTGCGCTTTCTGTGTTCGCTGCGCGTGGACAACCGCAATGTCAATATGCTCGAAACCCGGCTGCCGGACAGCAGGGCCAGCGTCTGGCTGGTCGATTATCCGGCCTATTTCAATTACCCCGGCAATCCTTATGTGGATGAGCGCGGCACGGCCTGGCCTGACAATGCCGAGCGCTTTGCGCTGTTGTGCAAAGTGGCGGTGGAAATTGCGCTGAACCGGGGCTATCTGGACTGGCAGCCCGATATCGTGCACTGCAATGACTGGCAAACCGGGCTGGTGCCGGCCTTGCTGGCGCTGGAAAGCCGGCGCCCCGCGACCCTGTTCACGATCCATAATCTGGCCTATCAGGGCCTGTTTCCGGCCAGCACGGCAGCGCTGCTGAAGCTGCCGGGCCAGCTGTTAAAGCCGGAAGGGTTGGAATTTCACGGCCGGCTGTCTTTTATCAAGGGCGGCCTGGTGTATGCTGATCGTATTACCACGGTCAGTCCGACCTATGCCCGGGAAATCCAAACGCCGGCCTTCGGCTATGGCCTGGAAGGGCTGCTGCGCCACCGGCAAGCGGTATTAACGGGCATTCTTAACGGCATTGATCTTGAGCAGTGGAATCCTGACACCGACCGCTTTATTGCCCAGCCCTTTAATGCCGCCTCGTTAACTAAAAAGCCGATCAACAAGGCCGCCTTGCAAGCCCGGCTGGGGCTGCCCTTGAACGCCTCAATTCCCCTGTTTGGCATGATCAGCCGGCTGGTCGAGCAAAAAGGCATCGATCTCGTGCTGGACTGTCTGCCCCAGCTGCTGAAGCTGCCCTTGCAGCTGGCGGTGCTGGGCAGCGGCGACAAGGGCCTGGAACGGCAGCTGGCTGAGTTTGCCGGCGCCCATCCTGAGCAGCTGGCGGTGGTGATGGGCTATGATGAAGCCCTGGCGCATCTGATCGAGGCCGGCGCCGACAGTTTCCTGATGCCGTCGCGGTTTGAGCCCTGCGGCCTGAACCAGATGTACAGCCAGCGCTACGGCACCGTGCCCCTGGTCAGAAACACCGGCGGCCTCGCCGATACCGTGGCGGATGCCTTGCCCGGGACCCTGGCTGATAACACGGCTACCGGCATTGTCTTTAACGAGGCTGCGCCGGGGGCGCTGCTGGAAGCGGTCAAGCGCGCGCTTATCCTGTACAGCCAGCCGGACCTGTGGAGAAAGCTGCAAGCCAGCGCCATGCGCAAGGACTTCTCCTGGCAGCACAGCGCACAGCAATACCTGGCTTTGTATGAACAGCTATAGCAAGGCTTCGCAGCCGGTTTTCAGCTGCCCTAACCCAACCCTGCACACTAAATCAATAATATACCCTGAAAGAATGCTGGATTTGCTCAAATTCATAAAGATAAGGCTGCGCCACGTCGCGATTGGCGGCCACTACCAGGAGATCATGGGAAAAAACAGAAGTGTTGTACCAGTTAAAACTACCTTCCAGGACAATATAATCATCAATAATGCAGTACTTGGAATGAATGGGCGAATAAGGCACCGGGTGATCATCCTGGCCATACACCAGCCCTGCCGGAATACCGGCGGATTTCAGTCTTTGCACGGCCGGCAGTAAGGGCCGGGTAAGCTCTTCGGCCATGGATCGTTCCACGCCGATGCGTCCTTCTCTGGCCAGATGCCCGTTAAAAAGAATATGCACATAAACGCCTCTGTTTTTGGCGTGAATCAAGGCGTTAATGACGCTGTCATGATGATCTCCGAGCAGCTCGCCAATCAAAAACAAGGATATCTTGATGGAATGCCGGGCGCGGTTGATTTCAGCCAGGATGGCATGATGGGGACGGTAATAGTGTCCATTGTGCATGCTATGCCTGCCGAAGGTATAGAGTAAATTGAAATGGCTCAAGGGGTCGATGCCGTATTTTTGATTCACTCCTCCGCGTTGACTCTGGAATATATTGTCAAGCAGGCGGCATACGCCTTTGGAATGAAACGTCATTCCCGATTCCCAGTTAGCCCACCAGCGGTCGAAGGTGATATTGAATGAGCCCAGTATGCAGTCCTCGTCATTAAAAATAATAAATTTGGTATGCATATCCGGCTCAACTTCTATGAGATGATGCCGGGGACTGCAGAATACGCCCAGCAATTCAATTCCGGAGCGCTTTAGCCGGGCATAATTTTGACTGTTGGTCAGCGTCATCTTGCGCCAATCGACAACACATTGTACCCAGACGCCCTGCTCTTTTGCATGAAGCAAATGATTGATGAAATCGGCATCATCAATACAATCGACGCTTACCTTGATGGTGCAAAAGCGCTCAGGATTTTCCCATTTAGTTCGTATAACCTTGTCTATGAGATCATGAATATAGCGTTTGGGATGATACGGATGATGCTGCTGCCCTTTGGTAAACTTGGGAACAAGCTGCAGTGAGTCAAAATGCTGGTTATACCAATCCACATCGCCCTGTAATTCAGCGGCATTCAGTTCATAGGTGCGATAGTTGTTGAGGGTTGCCCAGTCATGGCTAATTCTCCGGTACTGGGGATGCTCATCCTGGAGTTGATGCCAATCCATGAAAATATAATCATTTTGCGAAGGAATGGAATGCTCATCCAGATGCACAATAAAAGAAAACTTTATGCAGTTAATCCGGCCGAAGTTATTAGAAAGCGGGTGTATATAAAAATCCCGCGTGCAGCGCTTGTGGCGGTTCCATTCGACATCATATTCATCCGTATCGACAAAATAGGTTTCGCAGATATGGTCGCGATAAACTTTCAGGATGACTTTTAAATTGGCCTGCACTCCAAAGGACAGATCAAAGTCTATTTTTCCCCAGCGAACATAAAATTTATCATTAAAATCATTGACGCGTTGAAAAGAGCTGCCCAGGTTTCCATGAAGGGGCGTAGCGTAATGCTCAGCTAACTGCATATCTTTATCTCGTACAAAAAAATTATTTCAAAGATCGGCTTATAATGGGACAGCCGCCTGGCTAATTCAATGCCCCCGCTGCCCGCTTACTTGGGCTCAAATGTCATAAAATAACCAAAATGATCGGAAACTCTTCCATAGTCCTGATCTGTAAACACTACACTTCCTGAAATTGCCTGGAGGCTGCCTGATTTATTCATAAAAATAAAATCAATACGGCAGTCATCGACAAGATACTGCTGCCAGTAAGGATCATTAACCTTAAAGATTTTTTCAAAGACCAGGGGCGAATTAACCGCCAGATACTGATCCTCATATTGATGGGAATCGACCACCAGGCTGTAGCCGCTCGAGCCCGCCGCTACATTAAAATCCCCGCACAATAATGTTCCTCTAACCTGGGCGGACTGCCTGCTTTCCGCCCACTCGCGCAAACGGTTAAATTGTTTCTGAAAGCCATCTTCCCACCAGCTTAAGTGTGCGGAAAAAACATTAATCAAACCCATATAGGGAATATTTATTTGCGCCATGACAACTTTTCTGGAATGTATATTATAAGGATCATGACTATCCGAGACATAGCGGGACTCTTCATTTGACAAGGGATATCTGCTCAAGATTGCAACGCCTTCGCGATAACGGTCAAAACCCAGATGCGCCCAGTCTGTATAGATATGATAAGGAGTTTCAAGACGATCATTAATTATTTTCGCCGAATTTGAATCCCAATCACCTTCGCCGTTATTCCAGAGCTCTGCTACTTCCTGAAGGCAGACAATATCCGCGTCCAGCTCGTTAATTGCTTTGGCTATCTGGGAAAATTTGTAATCCTGGTTATCTTCCTGGTAACAATGCAGATTAAGGATCAGGATTTTAAGCGCCTCATGACTAATGACGTAATTATGGCCACAGTTATTATCCCATATAGTCTGTCCCTTGCTTTCGCAGCAAATGCTGTACTGCACTCTAAAGGCATTACGGATCTTGAGCCAGCCTTTCCAGACCTGGCAACCGTATTGATTCGGATTCCTGGCGTTACTGAGCAACTCCTTATCCCAGTAGTTGGTTTTAAAGTAACAGGGCGTTTTATGCGTGTGCTTCCAATTGTCCGCAGTCCAGTGCACAGTGACTTTTTCAGCATCAAGAGACCGGTCTACTGCTACAGTAATGGGGACAAATTTCTGGTTGTCTTTTAAGCTGTTTGCAAAGCCGGTATTCAAAACCGGAACATTATGGGCTACCTTGATGCCTGAATCGGCTTGACTGGAATAATTCAAGCCCTGGTTATTATCCCAGTACTCTGCACCCAAAGCCTGGCAGCGCAGTCCGAACTGAATATTGCCGGGCAGCGACTTATTTGCCGACAGCTGAAATTCTGCCAGAGCCTGCCAGTATTCCTTACCGGGCTCCGCTTGGCTGTGATGCCTGGCCGGCAAAGTTTGCCATACGCCGTCTTCACCGGACCAGAGCACGTCGATCTGCTTGTCATAGCTGGCATTTTCCACCCGCATAAAAAAAGACAGTTGCTGCTGTACTCCTTTTTTTCGGGTAATCACGTTTTCTACATACAGCAGCTGGATTTTATCCATTTTTAGCCGCCACAATTATTATTTTGAGGCATAGGAAAGGTTACAGGCTTAGATTAAAGAAGAATTGCACTTGAAAGCGATTCAGAAGACATGTCAGGTTACAGTCAATAACTTTGCAGGATTGTAATCGCGAAAATTAATAGTCGGAAAAATATTATCCATAGTCTCCAGCGCGATCAGGTAGCGTTCGCTGATTTTGTTCTTTCGGATACACTCGTGTAAATAGTTAAATCTTGCCAGATGGTCGGTTATGCGTTTTCGGGCATATTCGCTGTTTGTTCCTGATTTCAGGATAAACGGCCAATCCGAAGCTTGCGCCAGTAAAACCGATCTGGCGGCCTGATTCAAAGCCCGCTCCTGTAACGGGTTGACAGCCAGCCCCTGGAGATCAAGCGCTAATTTTTCCAGTTCTTCCTCGGCTTTGTGAAGAAAGGGATAAATCCAGTCATTTTCCTCATTAATCCAGTAACTGTAATAGCCCTGATCGCCCCAGCTTGATGCCGAGGGCGTAGCAAGCTGGGAAGGCAACTGTAAACTTAAATAATCACTGCAGGTGACTGACTGGATGCCATTGGTATTTTCGCCTGCCAAGCGCAGTACGTGCTCCAGCCAATGCGGGCCTTCAAACCACCAATGACCGAAAAGTTCGGCATCGTAAGGCGCCACGATTATCGGCGGCCTGTCCATACCAGCGCTCAGCATGTCAATTTGCTGTTGACGTTTAGTAATAAAGTCCCGGGCATGCTGCTGCGCTTTCGCCAGCGCTTTTTCCGGCTGGTAAATTTCTTTTGGCCGATTCGCGCCCGTCACGCGGTGATATTTGATGCCGGTATTAATACGGGTTTTGCCGTCAAGAATATAGGGAGCGATATAATCGAAATCAAGATCGAAACCAATGTCACTGTAGTATTCGCGGTAATCGAAATCGCCAGGGTAGCCTTCCTGTGCGCTCCAGACCTGTCTGGATGAATCAGGATCCCGGCCGAATGCCGCAACGCCGTTGCCGCAATCCAGCGGCGCATAGATGCCATAATGCGGGGTTTCGCTGGCATTCAGGATGCCGTGGGTATCGACAAAAAAATAGTTAATGCCGGCTTCGCCAAGTAGTGTTTCCAGGCCCGGATAGTAGGCGCATTCAGGCAGCCAGAAACCTGATGGATCATGGCCCAGATTCAATCTAAACGTTTCAATTCCTGTCTTGATCTGGTTACGGACGGCAGTTTCGCTGACATTGAGCAAGGGCAAAAAACCGTGGGTCGCAGCAGATGTTATCAATTCAAGATGGCCGGCGGCGTGATGTTTTTTGAAGGCCGACAGCAAATCGCAATGATATTGCTTTTGATAGATGTCCAGCATTTTCAGGAAAAAACGCCGGTATAAGCGCGCCAGTTTTTGATATTCAGGTAATTTACGCGTTCTGAAGACTTCCTTTTCAGCCAGTTCCAGCAATCTGTTGAGATGCTTCAGATAGCGCGTTTTTAACAATTCATCGCGCAGCATCGAAATGAGCGGCGGCGACAGCGAAAGCGTCATACGGTAATTTACGCTATCTTCCTGCAGACGATCGAGGACGCCAATTAAGGGTAGATAGCATTCGGTCATGGCTTCGAACAGCCAATTCTCCTCAAAAAAACTATCATATTCCGGATGCCGCACATAGGGAAGGTGGGCGTGAAGAATAATGCCAAGGAAGCCTTTTTCCATTATTTCCAGTTATTATTTACCCTGGCCGGAAGTATTTTTACTCGGGTAATGGGATGATTCCTGACTGGCTGCCAGAGCCTGGAGCATAGGCTCGGGAAATATCGCGACTTTGCCGCTTTGATAAGGCCCCCTGCTGAGGCCGGGAACCTGAACAGGGCCGGCTGTTGCCAACACTTCCAAACAGTCATCCGCACAGCGTTCGCCGATAGCCGCTGAATAGGCGCTGGCCTTGCCCTGCCTTGGCAAAAACACTTTTTGCTGCTTGCGGGAGTTATCGATAACAACATCGAACCATGATTTTATTGTCCTGGTACTTTCGTCCGGCTGCGGATAAATTCTTAAGACGATTTCACGGCAATCGTCGGGGGACGCTGAGGCTATTCTTGCTCGACCAGGCTGCCAGTAGGCATACAGATGTTCCGGATCAACAGGCAACAGAACGAGATTAGGCGTATCAGTAAAAATTTTCGGCCTGTACTGCCGGCTGATTTCTTCGCTTATCTCAAGAATTTCTGGGGGCGAAAGTCTGATTCCAGCAGTAAGCCGCGGTGTATTTACTGAAGCAGCCGGGGCGTAATTCCGGCTGATTTCCTGACTTATTTCCAATAATTCCCGCGGTGACAGCCTGATCGGGAAAATAGATACTGAAGACGAAAACATCATTACCAGCTTTAAACCGTTACCATAAATAGTTAGATAAATAACTTTAAAAATTAGTAACTTATTTAAGAATATTTCAATGACTTGCATAATCTGAACTACTCAAGTAATTAGCTGACTCTTTATATCGACCTCTAAATTCCTCCTCCACTCCATGCCAATGGATCCAGCGCCTGTTTGTCTCTCTGCTGTATGCGTATGACTGATTTTGAAAAAAGGCACAGCCATCAAGAATACCCGGCAAGCTCAAGAAATGAGCTGATTAACTGGTCTGACTTTAACCTTTGTCCCTGGTTATTGCAAGCAAAATCAACGGCAACCTTAAAGCTTAAAAGCCATTTCTTACCGGGCCGAAAACACCTGACCTAAACAACGCCTGTCCTGCAAGGCCCAAAAAAGTTCAAAAAGCGGGTTCTGCTCACACGGTCCCGTCTCGGCCCTGAAATGCCAGAGGGCTAAAATCCCGAAGCCTCAGATCAGGCTTTGACATTTTCCAAAACCACTACAGTTTTGTTATTTACCAGATAGAGAGGACTTTCTACCTGCTTTTGATCTTGCGGAGGTAAAATATCCTGAAAGGATGGGAGCGACGTATCCAAAGCCAGACGCCATTGTTTGCCGCTGATTACCGGCAGTTCTACCTCCGCCTTTTCATCCGACATATTCATTACTATATGCAAGTCGGACTCATGGACTTCGCAGCCCGCCAGCGTAAAAGCCAATAGCCTGGCTTCAGGATCATGCCATTGCGGTTTATCAAGCCGGGCGCTATGCCAGGAAATGTCGGGCATATTTTTTCCTTCAATGACTTTCCCTGTCAAAAAGCGCCGGCGCATAATTGATGGATGCCTTTTGCGCAGCGCTATCATTTGTTGAACAAAACGCAGCATATCGGCATTTTCAGCGGCTCTGTTCCAGTCCAGCCAGGTTAATTCATTGTCCTGGCAATAAGCATTATTGTTTCCCTGCTGCGTATTTAAAAATTCATCGCCGGCGAGCAGCATCGGAACTCCCTGACTAAGCAGTAAAATGGCAAAAACATTTTTTGCCTGTTTTCTGCGCATCTGGAAAATACCCGGATTTTCAGTTTCCCCTTCAACTCCGCAATTGAAGCTGAAATTTTCATTTGATCCATCCCGGTTATTTTCGCCATTGGCGATATTATGCTTGTTGTTGTAACTGAACAAATCGTACAACGTAAAGCCGTCATGGCAGGTTACAAAGTTAATGCTGCTGATAGGCAGGCGCCCCTCATGCTCATAGAGATCGCTGCTGCCGCAGATGCGCGTCGCCAGCTCCGGTATCAGGCCTTTATCGCCGCGCACAAAGCGGCGGATAACATCCCGATATCTTCCGTTCCATTCGGCCCAGCGGTAGCCGGGGAAACTGCCTACCTGATAAAGTCCTGCCGCGTCCCATGCCTCGGCAATCAGTTTGGTTTTAATCAGCTGTTCCGACAGTTCAATGCTCCACAATACCGGCGGGTCATCAAGAACTGTGCCGCCGTCCCCTCTCGCCAAAGCGCTGGCTAAATCAAAACGGAAGCCGTCGACATGCATTTCTCTCACCCAATATTCAAGACAACTGACGATAAAGCGGGCTACCAATGGATGATTGGCATTTACCGTGTTGCCGCAGCCGGTGTAATCAAGGAAAATACTTTTATCAAATTTGTCAAGATGATAAAACAACTTGCCGCCAATGCCTTTAAAATTAATAACTGGGCCTTGCGCGCCGGCCTCTGCCGTATGATTGAAAACGACATCGATAATGACGCCGATGCCGGCTTTGTGCAGCGCTTTTACAAGATCGCGAAACTCTTCTATATGAGTCCCCTGCTCCGGCGTGACGCAATAACCGGGATGCGGGCTGAAAAAACTGTGCGTGCTGTATCCCCAGTAGTTTTTTAGTCCGCGATCAGCGGTATTATGAGGCACATCCTGTTCGTCGAAAGCCATGACCGGCAATAGCTCGACATGGGTAATGCCCAATTGCTGAAGATAAGGAATTTTTTCAATCAAGCCGGCGAAAGTACCGGCATGGGCCACCTTTGCAGAGGCATGGCGAGTGAAGCCGCCCACATGCAATTCATAAATAATGGATTTTTCGCTGCTGATCCGCAGCGGCGTGTCACCCTCCCAATCATACCGGTCATCCACTACGCAGCAGCGCATGGCAGTCAGACCGTTATTGCCTGGCAAACAGGCCGCCTTGCGGCTCCAGTACTTCTGGCTGACTGCCCGCGCCCACGGGTCCAGCAGCTGCTTTTCCTTGTCAAAATTGAAGCCGTATTCGCGGCTTAGATTGGGGCCGTCAATGCGCCAGGTGTACCAGATGCCTGCCGGCAATCCCACAATATAAATGTGCCAGTAAAAAAATGTCCGGTTTATTTCCTTTTGCAAGGGTATTATTTGGAAAGGTTCCTGGCTTTCTGCCGAGTCGAAAAGTAAAAGTTCCACCTGTGTGGCATAGCGGCTGAAAATGGAAAAATTAACGCCTCCGCCGTTGGGCTTGCAGCCGGAAGGGTAAGAATTGCCCGGTTTTAATTTATATTCCTTTTTCATATCTTCAGTTTTTGATCAATAAAGTTTGCAACTCGAGTTAATAGTCATAAAACATTACTGACTGATATTTTATGGTTCCGCTTTAAAAGTATGCTATTAATTTATGTTAATTCAGTAAGTTATCATTCCGGATCAGCGAACATAATGGAGTCTCTGGCCGAGCATGTCGGGGGTGACCAGGACCACGCCGCCGGGGCTGACATGAAAGCGCCTGGCATCGTCCTGGGGATGCTCGCCGATCACCGTGCCTTCGGGCACATTGCAGCCGCGCTCGATAATCGCCTTGCTGATGCGGCAGTGCCGGGCGATGTTGACCTCGGGCAAGACGATCGAGTCCTGTACGGTGCTGTAGGAGTTGACCCGGACATCGGTAAACAGCAGCGAATGGCGGATTTTGGCCCCGGAAATCACGCAGCCCCCCGACACCATCGAATCGACGGCCAGGCCGCGGCGCTGGTCATTGTCAAAGACAAACTTGGCGGGCGGGGTTTGCGCCTGATAGGTCCAGATCGGCCAGGTCTTGTCGTACAGGTTCAGGTCCGGCTTGACGCCGATCAGCTCCATGTTGGCGGCCCAGTAGGCGTCGATGGTGCCGACATCGCGCCAGTAGCTCTGCGCGCCGCTTTGCAGGTCCAGGAAGGGGTAGGCGTTGACCAGGTATTTTTTAATCACCGCCGGAATGATGTCCTTGCCGAAATCATGGCCGGAGCTTTTGGTGTCGGCATCCTTGATCAGCTGCTCAAACAGAAAATAGGCGTTGAAGATGTAAATGCCCATCGAGGCCAGGGCGGTGTCGGTGCGCCCGGGCATCAGCGGCGGCTGTTGGGGCTTTTCGACAAAGCTTTGCACGCGCCGGCTGGCGTCGACATCCATGACCCCGAAGGCGCTGGCTTCGGCCAGCGACACTTCAATGCAGCCGATGGTCAGGTCGGCTTTTTTCTCGACATGATCGGCGAGCATGGCGCCGTAATCCATTTTATAGATGTGATCGCCGGCCAGCACCAGCACATGCTCGGGGTCGCGCGAGCGCAGGATGTCGATGTTCTGGAACACGGCATCGGCGGTGCCCTTGTACCAGGAGTCCTGGCCGTGGCGCTGCTGGGCCGGCATCAGATCCACGTATTCGCCGAATTCGCCGCGCAAAAAGCCCCAGCCCTGCTGGATATGGCGGATCAGCGAGTCGGCCTTGTACTGGGTCAGAATGCCGATCTTGCGGATCCCCGAGTTGACGCAGTTGGACAAGGGAAAGTCAATAATGCGGAACTTGCCGCCGAACGGCACCGCCGGCTTGGCCCGCCAGTCGGTCATGTTCATCAGGCGCGAGCCCCGGCCGCCGGCCAGGATCAGGGCGATAGTGTTGCGCGTTAACTGGCTGATAAAGCGGTCATGGTGGTTAGGCATTTTTATCTTCCTGGGAATTGACTCACGATTCGGGCTGAATTTTGGTACACTGGGCTGCTTGCGCATTCTACTATAATGAGGCACTTTAAGTGAAAAAGCATTCTAAAAATCCGCTTGACTCTGATGCCCCAAAAAGCACTGAGGCAAACCCGCTTCAAGCCGAGCCGGCCGCCTCCCTGAAGGCCGGCCCGGAAAACAGCGCTGAAGCCGTCGCTAAAAAAAGCCTAAGCCCTGCCGCCGCGGCCGTTGATCCTGTCAGAAAGCTCCAGGCCGAGCGCCAGGCGCCGGCCGCGGCCGCCCTCAAATCAGCCCCGGCGCTGGAGCCGGAGGCGATGAAAATCGCCGAGGCCCGCCATCACGACCCGTTTGCCGTGCTGGGCCGTCATCCGGCCGGCCCTGGACAGGCGCGCATTACGGTCTACCTGCCCTATGCCGAAAGCGTGCGCCTGGGCCCTGACGGGGCGGCGTTTACGCGCCGGCCGGGCAGCGATTTTTTTGACTATAGCGGCCCGGCCAGGGACTTGCCTGAACATTATCAACTGCGCTGGCTCGATAAGGACGGCTACACCCGCGAGCATTATGACCCCTACGATTTCGCCCCGCAACTGCCGGAATTTGACCAGCATTTGTTCGGCGAAGGCAAGCACTGGCATATTTACCAGAAGCTCGGCGCCCATCTGCACCGCATCGACGGCATTGACGGCGTGCTGTTTGCGCTGTGGGCGCCCAATGCCGGGCGGGTCAGCGTGGTCGGCGATTTCAACCGCTGGGACGGGCGCTGCCAGCCGCTGCGCAGTCTGGGCGGCGGCGGGCTTTGGGAGCTGTTCGTGCCGGGCCTGACAGCCGGCTGCGTGTATAAATTCGAACTGCGCAACCGCTACAGCGGCGAATTGCTAATCAAGACCGACCCCTACGGGCAGGCCTTTGAACTGCGCCCGGACACCGCCGCGATTGTGGTCAGGGAAGACCGCTACCGCTGGCAGGATCAGGCCTGGATGACGCAGCGCGCCGGCCATGACTGGCTGCATGAGCCGATGGCCGTTTACGAGGTGCATCTGGGCTCCTGGCGGCGCGACAAGCTCGGCAATTTCCTGAACTACCGCGCCCTGGCCGTGGAGCTGGTCGCCTATGTCAAGCAGCTGGGCTTTACCCATATTGAACTGCTGCCGGTCACCGAGCATCCGCTCGATGCCTCCTGGGGCTATCAGACCACAGGTTATTTCGCGCCCACCAGCCGCCACGGCAGCCCCGATGACTTCCGCTTTTTTATCGATGCCTGTCATCAAAATAACATTGGCGTACTCCTGGACTGGGTGCCGGCGCATTTCCCGAAGGACGCCTTTGCCCTGGCCCGCTTTGACGGCAGCGCCCTGTACGAGCATGCCGACCCGCGCCAGGGCGAGCACCGGGACTGGGGCACCTTGATCTATAATCTGGGCCGCAATGAGGTGAAAAACTTCCTGTTGGCCAGCGCCGTGTTCTGGCTCGAGGAGTTTCATCTGGACGGCCTGCGCGTTGACGCCGTGGCCTCGATGCTGTATCTGGACTACTCGCGCGAGGCCCATGACTGGCTGCCGAACCGCTACGGCGGCAACGAGAACCTGGAGGCGATCGCGTTCTTCCGGGAGCTCAATACCGTGACCCATCAGCAGTATCCGGGCATTGTCATGATGGCCGAGGAGTCCACGGCCTGGCCGCAGGTGACGCGCCCGACCTGGACCGGGGGTTTGGGCTTTTCGATGAAGTGGAACATGGGCTGGATGCATGACACCTTGGCCTATATGAGCCAGGAGCCGATCCACCGCAAGTATCATCACGATCAGCTGACCTTCGGCATGCTCTACGCCTTTACCGAAAACTTCATCCTGCCGTTCTCGCATGATGAAGTGGTGCATGGCAAACAGTCGCTGCTCAATAAAATGCCCGGCGATAACTGGCAGAAGTTCGCCAATCTGCGGCTCTTGTATACCTATATGTTCACCTATCCGGGCAAAAAGCTGCTGTTCATGGGCTGCGAGTTCGGCCAGGGCGTGGAGTGGAATTTTAACCAGGCGCTCGACTGGTATGTGCTCGACTACCCCGCCCATCAGGGCGTTCAGGCTCTGGTCAGCGATCTCAACCGCCTGTATAAAACCCACCCGGCCTTGTTCAGCCATGACTTTGATGCGCAGGGCTTTGCCTGGATTGACTGCCATGACGTGCAGCAGTCGGTGATCAGCTACCGGCGCGCCAATAAGTTCGATGAGCTGATCGTGGTGCTGAACTTTACGCCGGTGCCGCGGCCGGGCTATCGCATCGGCGTGCCCGAGCCCGGCGTCTATACGGAAATCTTCAATTCCGATTCCGGCTATTACGGCGGCAGCAATACCGGCAGCGGCGCCGCCGCCGCCGAGCCTATAGCCTGGATGAACCAGCCCTGGTCGCTCAGTCTGACCTTGCCGCCCTTGGGCGCGGTGATCCTGAAGCTGTAAGGCTGAAGCGCTGCCGCCTGACAAAACCCTAGTAACACTAACACCGGCCCATGCATAAAATCCTGTTCGTCACCCCCGAGGCCCAGCCTTTGATCAAGACCGGCGGCCTCGGCGATGTCGCCGGCAGCCTGCCCAAGGCGCTGGCGGCCCTGGGGCACGATGTCAAAGTGCTGCTGCCCCGCTATCAGGCCTTAAAAACCCAGGGCGAGGTGCGCTTTCTGTGTTCGCTGCGCGTGGACAACCGCAATGTCAATATGCTCGAAACCCGGCTGCCGGACAGCAGGGCCAGCGTCTGGCTGGTCGATTATCCGGCCTATTTCAATTACCCCGGCAATCCTTATGTGGATGAGCGCGGCACGGCCTGGCCTGACAATGCCGAGCGCTTTGCGCTGTTGTGCAAAGTGGCGGTGGAAATTGCGCTGAACCGGGGCTATCTGGACTGGCAGCCCGATATCGTGCACTGCAATGACTGGCAAACCGGGCTGGTGCCGGCCTTGCTGGCGCTGGAAAGCCGGCGCCCCGCGACCCTGTTCACGATCCATAATCTGGCCTATCAGGGCCTGTTTCCGGCCAGCACGGCAGCGCTGCTGAAGCTGCCGGGCCAGCTGTTAAAGCCGGAAGGGTTGGAATTTCACGGCCGGCTGTCTTTTATCAAGGGCGGCCTGGTGTATGCTGATCGTATTACCACGGTCAGTCCGACCTATGCCCGGGAAATCCAAACGCCGGCCTTCGGCTATGGCCTGGAAGGGCTGCTGCGCCACCGGCAAGCGGTATTAACGGGCATTCTTAACGGCATTGATCTTGAGCAGTGGAATCCTGACACCGACCGCTTTATTGCCCAGCCCTTTAATGCCGCCTCGTTAACTAAAAAGCCGATCAACAAGGCCGCCTTGCAAGCCCGGCTGGGGCTGCCCTTGAACGCCTCAATTCCCCTGTTTGGCATGATCAGCCGGCTGGTCGAGCAAAAAGGCATCGATCTCGTGCTGGACTGTCTGCCCCAGCTGCTGAAGCTGCCCTTGCAGCTGGCGGTGCTGGGCAGCGGCGACAAGGGCCTGGAACGGCAGCTGGCTGAGTTTGCCGGCGCCCATCCTGAGCAGCTGGCGGTGGTGATGGGCTATGATGAAGCCCTGGCGCATCTGATCGAGGCCGGCGCCGACAGTTTCCTGATGCCGTCGCGGTTTGAGCCCTGCGGCCTGAACCAGATGTACAGCCAGCGCTACGGCACCGTGCCCCTGGTCAGAAACACCGGCGGCCTCGCCGATACCGTGGCGGATGCCTTGCCCGGGACCCTGGCTGATAACACGGCTACCGGCATTGTCTTTAACGAGGCTGCGCCGGGGGCGCTGCTGGAAGCGGTCAAGCGCGCGCTTATCCTGTACAGCCAGCCGGACCTGTGGAGAAAGCTGCAAGCCAGCGCCATGCGCAAGGACTTCTCCTGGCAGCACAGCGCACAGCAATATCTGGCTTTATACCAGAGCATTTTATAAAAATTATTAATGTTCTCTTCAAGGCTTTAACAGCTCGGGGCAAAGCCTTCGGTATTTGCAAGAGGCAGCAAAAAACGGAACTAGATAACGCAATTAAACGATCTCTGCATCAGGAGGTTTATATTGAAACACATGCTTTTATTAATGCTCTTCATAACCCTGTTCAGCAATAGGTTATTTGGCGCAGAAACGATTATTGAAGTTGTTCCCTTGCACAACCGCCCCGCATCAGAAATACAACCGCTGCTCGCGCCATTGCTTGAAAATAGCGACCGGCTTATTGACAATGGTTCCAGTTTGCTGGTCAAGACGACGCCTGAGCGGTTGGCTGAAATCAAATCGCTGATCAATAAGCTCGATACCGGGCTGAATAATCTGGTAATTACCGTGATGCAGAGCAGTCATGCCACGGCCGATGAACTCAATGCCGCCGCCGGAATTCGCCTTAATAGTCCAATTGCCGAGCCATCGAAAGCCAGTGGAAAAATAGCCGGCCGCATTTATCAAACCCAGGATCAGGATGCTCATGAAAGCATGCAAACGATAAGAACAATGGAAGGCAACACCGCTTTTATAAAAGCCGGCCGCACCTATCCGATCACTACCACCCAAAGTTATTATTCCGCTTATGGGTATCCTGATGGCTCGACTAACACGGAATTTATTGACGCTACCGCCGGCTTTGCCGTCACGCCCAGGCTGGCGGGAGAACAAGCCGTTCTGGATATATCGCCCTGGTCAGACAGTATGAACGCGCGGAACCAGATACAGACCCAAAACGCCCAGTCCCGCCTGAGAATTAAGCTTGGCGAATGGATAGAACTGGGCGGAATTGATGAAAACAGTCAAAGCGGCAGTGACGGACATTTTTCACGCAGGCGGCAAACCGATGAAAGCCGGTTGCGCATTCTGATAAAAGTTGATAAAACAGACTAATCTGAAACCTGACCCTGGGCATGGA
>NZ_CADCXN010000059.1 GCF_902806695.1 Candidatus Methylobacter favarea
TGTCGGCTATCAACCGGGCCGCAGCCATTGGCGGCCGTATTCCGGTGGATGATGAGACGGCGGGCTTGCTGAATTATGCGGCTGCCTGCTATGAGCAAAGCGGCGGCTTGTTTGATATTACTTCCGGTATTCTGCGGCGGGTCTGGGATTTTAAGCGGGGCGTCTTGCCCTCCGAAGGCCAGGTGCGGGATCTCCTGGATAAAGTCGGGTGGGATAAAGTGCGCTGGAAGCCCCCGCTGCTTGAATTTCCCTGTCCGGGTATGGAAATTGATTTTGGCGGCGTGGTCAAGGAATATGCTGTCGACCGGGCGGCGGCGTTATGCTGGAACGCCGGCATCCGGCATGGCGTCATAAATTTAGGCGGCGATATCAAGGTAATCGGGCCTCGCGCTGACGGCAGTCCCTGGCGGATAGGCATACGCCATCCGCGCGATAAAGAGGCTGTGCTGGAGACCATTTTACTGCGCGAAGGGGCGCTTGCCAGCAGCGGCGATTATGAACGCTGCATTATGCGGGACGGGGTTCGCTACGGGCATGTGCTAAGCCCTAAAACCGGCTGGCCGGTGCGCCATTTGGCCGCCGTCAGCGTGGTCGGCGATTTTTGCGTGGTGGCGGGCAGCGCCTCCACTATCGCCATGCTCAAGGAAGAGGGCGGGGAGGCCTGGTTAAAAGAAATGAATCTGCCTCATTTATGGGTGAATTCAAGAGGCGAAGCCGGCGGCTCTCTGGTTTCCCGCCCGGCCGGCGAAAAGATTTCATAAACATATCTTTTGTATCAAGCCAGAAACATTTATTACCTGAACCCGTAAGACTACTTTATAACAATAAAAATGACTAATCCTCTGAACGTCTTCGAGCGTGCCGGACTTTACCTGACTGTTTTTCTGACGGGCGCGTCAGTCATGCTGATAGAACTGCTGGGCACCCGGATGATTGCGCCTTTCTATGGAACCAGTCTTTATGTCTGGTCATCCCTGATTTCCGTAACCATGATTGCGCTTGCCATTGGCTATTTTGTCGGCGGCCGCTGGGCCGATCGCGCCCAGCGCACGGGTCTTTCTCTCATTATTGCGCTTGCCGCCTTATTGACGCTGCTGATTCCGGGCTTGACAAGAACCGTATTGCTGGCGACCGACCCGCTGGGCTTGCGCCTGGGCGCCTTTGCAAGCGCGTTTGTTTTATTCATGCCCAGTCTGACTATGCTGGGCATGGTGGGGCCTTTCGCCATTAAACTGTCAACTTCACGGCTGGACGGCATTGGCGCCGGAGCAGGCTCAATTTATGCCGTCAGCACGGTCGGGAGCGTAGTGGGGACCTTGCTGTTGGGGTTTTTTCTGTTTCCCGCCGCGGGCTCAAGGGAGATTTTAATCAGTCTCGCCGGTTTGCTTTTTTTGCTGGCGCTGGTTATTGCCGTCTATGAGAAAAGGCGGCTGGGGATGCCTGCGGCCCTGCTGCCCAATATCCTTTTGATAATAATTGGAGCAGGGCTATTGCCTAAAATTGTCAGCGCCGGCCATGCTTATACGGGCGGTAAAACATTTCAAATCCAGTCAGAACAGGAAAGTCTGTATGGCTGGGTGCGAGTAATTGATCAACCGTCACGCGACCTGCGTTTTCTCGCTTCGGATGCTTCCATGATTGGCGCGGCCAGTATTTCCACGGGTAAAAGCCGGCTTAGTTATCAGGAGATCGTAAATTTACTTCCCGCCTTGACTCCGAAAATGACGCGCGCCTTAATCATTGGCTTGGGAGCGGGACATATGGCAAAGGTGCTGCGCGATCGTTATGGGCTTGAAGTGGATACGTTGGAGATTGACCCGGCCGTAGCGAAGGCCGCCTCCGATTATTTTGGCTTTAGATCCGCAGGAAAAGATATAATCGGCGACGCGCGCTATGAGATCCGCCGCTTAAAAGGCAATTATGATCTGATCATCCATGATTGCTTTACCGGCGGCACCGAGCCGACGCACTTATTAACTGTTGAGGCCTTGGCCCAGTTGCAGAAACTGCTATCGGCTCAAGGCCTGCTTGCTCTCAATTTTGTGGCGTTCTCGCAAGGCGGGAAAAATGCCGCGCTGGCCTCCGTCTCCCGAACCCTAGAGCAGGTTTTTAAGTACCATTCCTTATTTATTTCCGAACCGGGGGAGGATTTTAATGATTTTGTCTTTCTTGCCGGCAGTCGGCCTATTGATCTCAAAGCCAAGCCGCTTCAGGCGGATCAGGCTGCATGGCTGCAAAACCGGGTATTAACCTTAGATAATGCTCACGGCGTTATTCTGACTGATAATTTTAATCCTCTGGAATATTTGCAGGTCAGAAAATCCGAGCATTATCGGCACGTTCTTGTTGACTGGTTCGGACATGATATTCTGGTGCGCTGAGTAGAAGGCTGGCAACACCTGTGTATTTGATATGCTTTTCTAAAGAGTAAAATTTATGGAATGTTCATTGCAGATATGAGCGAGTCCTAATTATTTTAATATTGAATTAATAAAAGCTGAAATATGCTCTATTTCCTCAATACAAACAGTATGCTCCATAAGATAATCGTGCCATTCTACGCTATATCCCATAGCTGCCAAGGTATCAGATGTTTTTTTACCGTATTCAATGGCTACTATTGAATCCAGGATGCCATTGGCCATAAAAATGGGTGTGGCATAATTGGCGGTGGGGCGTTGGATTTTTAATTGCTCCAGTGTAGGTAAATAAGTGGACAAAGCAATGATGCCGGCCAATTTATACGGATATCTTAAGCCTGCATGTAGGGCTACAGTTCCACCTTGAGAGAAGCCGGCGAGTAAAATATTTTCAGGCGGAATGCCGTGATCAATTTCTTGTTGAATAAGTTGATCAATCAATCCTGTCGACTGGTAAATCCCTGCAATATCGACTTTGTGTTCGGTTCCCAGTTCCAGGATATCGAACCAGGCGCGCATTTTCTTTCCCCCATTTATGGTTATGGGCTGAATGGGAGCATTGGGAAAAATAAAATGGATATTCGGTTCTGTTATTAAATGCAGTTTGGGAACAATGTCTTCAAAATCGTGCCCATCCGCACCCAAGCCATGCAACCAGATAATAGAATACTGGTGAGTTGAGGTAGGCTTTATTTCGTATGTACTGAGTTCGGAATGCATAGGTATCTTCCAGGACATTTAGTGTTAATCAAATCGCCTTGCCGGTTTCAGGCCTCGGCCAAAAGGCCAGGGAACGCCTTTAAGCAGACCTCGTCCCTCATTCCCAAAGGCATGTTTCCTTATTGCTTAGGACCAAAAATTGCCATTATATTTTGGCAATTCCGGATCCATTATATCCCATGGTTGAGCATCAATAACCCACATGTCTTTTTGCGGCTTAAATATGCTGGGGTCATCAAGGGTTGCCGCCGCCACGGGTCTTATATTGGTAAAGGTATTATTTCTACCAAATAAAGCTGTTCCGCACTCAGGACAAAAAGCCCGATAAAGAGTGTTGCCGCTTGCCGCAAGGGTCGCAAACTCCTTATAGTTACCGCTTATTGCAAGAGCTGAAGCAGGTACGAACATTATTGCCAGGTAGGGTGCTCCAGTCGCCTTTTGGCAGGTTCTGCAATGGCAGTTGACGCTGGCTACGGGTTCGGCTGAAATTTCATATCTGACTGAACCACACAGACATCCACCACTAACCGGAAGTTTCATATTCTCTCCATATCCAGGTTAAATGATAAAACTTAACTGTCGAAAATAAGCAGGATCTAATTTTAACAGACTAAATTGAATCTTAAACCACACGCAGTTGAGTAAATAATTCATTATAAGCCCATGAAGGATGAAAAATAGAAGAGTTATATTATTAAAACTTTCGCTATTCGCCAGAATAAGCCGTAATTCTGGGTTATCCAATTCAGCTTTTAAATAGTTGGAAAACAAATTCTTCCTGATTTGGTAAAGGGTAGTTTTTAATATTTTGGCCTTTACTTTCAAGGAAACCCAAGCATGGTAGCAACAGGCAAGACGGTTACGCTGTGGCCCCGCTTTCCGGAATTGGCGCTTTTCAGATCCTGTTAGCTGTTTGATTTCGCGATGGAACTGCTCGGCTTGCCACAGCGCACGTCATTCGCTTTTTGAGCGACCTGCAGGGTCAAACTGTCATTAAGTTCATAGTTTGAACAGTTTGATTTTGAACGGCACTTTCTTCAGTTTGACAACCGCGCCGTGTTGGAGCCCTTTAGGCACCCAGTTGATGACTTCCACATAGAGATAGCCTTCTTCCTTGCTAAGGCTCACCAAGCGGTTTCTTTTTAGAAATTATAAAAGGCTAGCTTGAGGAATTGACTAACTTCAAGTTTTCCCAAGCCTCATACCGGTTGTAGAACAGCACTGTCCTTGCACGAATGCCTTTGTCCGTGCCGGCATTAACCAGAATCTCGCTGAAATGGTCGTTTTAGTCTTGCCGTCGGCGGTGTTCTCATAAAGCCGGTAGTCCAGTGGATGATGTTCCGAACCTTCACTGGGCAGCCGGATCACAAGGCCAACTCCACGCACCCAGCAGCCTTCTGCACCCCCGTATTGCTTCTTGACCA
The DNA here is from genome assembly GCF_902806695.1 of Candidatus Methylobacter favarea. Lineage (GTDB taxonomy): Bacteria > Pseudomonadota > Gammaproteobacteria > Methylococcales > Methylomonadaceae > Methylobacter_B > Methylobacter_B favarea. Next base: position 4,565 of record NZ_CADCXN010000059.1, read on the forward strand.
GTTTATCCGAATTCGAGTACTGCTTATTTTGAACGCTATTATCGTTAATCGGTAAAAAAGCTTCAGTAATTTTGAGCAGGCCTTGGACTAATAATTAAACCTGGTGTGGCCTGATCAGGTATTCTATATACCTTTGCTTCGTCATCATATCTGCATAACATACATTATTTTTTTAGGGCAGCGAAAGTCCTAATTATCCCTAGCTGAATAGTAATGGCAAAGTAGGTATAAGTTTATGGCTAAAGCGGACAGTTAATAAGTAAGCCGGCTTTAAATGCAAAATACTAAGGCTTGCGTATAGTTGCAGAATTTGGCGACTAGGTTATCTCAGGAGGGTGGTAGGATAAAGAAAATAAAGCCTTTTTTAGGTATCCGCTTAAAAACTAATACCTTCTTTTTGGACAGCAGAGTAGATTTTGAAATATCGTTTTAATGCCTTAAAAATCGATAAATCCATCAATACTTCGATTTCTTTGACTTTTTTTGCCCGGGGAAGCTTTAGGTTTTAAAATTATTACCAGTACTTTTATCGAAATCCATAGTATCGTTATAATTACTAGGGGAACTGCATTGTCTAAAAGTAACTTCCACAGATAATGAAAACTCACTATTGTATATACTAGATTTGACGGTTCTTTATCGGCCAGTTCGTCCTTGACTAAATTATCCCTGCTGGCGGTTAAAGACAAATTTTTTGACATCGGATGGGCTAATTGTTTCAAATTCCCATTTATTGCGTACGGATCAATTTCAAGAAAATTAATAAGCGATAAAGTGTCGTCGTCTAAATATTTACTTATCGAAATAGTAGTCCATACATCGACCTTATTCCAGACCGTATTAATATTTTTAAAAGCCATTTTCATATTGCCCCAGGCTACAGCATTCTCATTTAACTCTGCATTACTACTTCCTTCATATTGCAATATAAAGCCAAAAAAACCGGACTCATTTGGCGAGCTCAGGTAAAGTTCCGGAAAATCTAATTGATCTGGTTTCGCTGCTAGTTTATTTTTTGCCGGTATGGATTTGAATTGTATATTTTGTTCAGATTCAAGATTTATCCAATAGCTATTTCTAATGTAGCTGTCATTCAATTTTGCCATTGATGACGGTTTGCTTTTAGCTTCAATAGAATTGAATTCATTGTGCTTGTCACTGTTTTCCATAGAAAAATCCGTGACAGAAGCTGCTTTGGAAATTAATGAAATTCCAAGAATTAGAGCTAGAATTATTGCTTTATGAATCACTTTAACAGCAGTCGTAAAAGCATAAGAATTTATTTTTATAGCGGCATTGTTCATTGATCTGTCATTTATAAGAAAGCTAGAATTTAATTCTTTAATTTAAATTGTAATTAGATTAAATAAATACTCGTGATAAGTGCCAAGCTGATGCATTACTCTTCTGAACAAAATGATTGGCCGCATTAGTAGTCAGGTTATGAAATGGGCTTTATTCCCGATTTATGGATTTATTATTTATGTTGTTATATAGCTAGAAACTTCCTAAAGTGATGGTTAAAATATAGTAAAGGATGGTTGTCGACCCTGAATTAAAATGCTGTGTATTACCTTTTCTAAGTATATTTATTAAGCACTCATTATTTACTAAACCGCCCTGAAGGGGACTACCTAATCAACTGCATTTAAAAGTTTAAAATACTCAACCTTCTTTAATTTATTTCTTCTTGCTTTAACTCCCAGGCATCGCTTATGTGCAGACCTAGATGACCCAATATAAGTCAAGCGCTGAAAAAGTACCGTTAAGAATAATGCCGCCGAGGTTACTTTTTGGTTTTATACATAAGAAAGAAATAGGTATTAAAAATTCATATATAACTTAAAGCATGAAACATACCATTTCTACGGAGTTTAAATAAATCATTTAATAACAAAAAGTTAAGTACTCCAATGATAGGAGGAGAATATTTGAATCATTAAGGAATTTAAAAATTGTAAAAAACGTTGACATCGAAATTCACTTAAAAAATAGACTCGCATGCATTCCTTGCCTGCATGTCCAGGCCCCGGCGCTATCACCTGTCTTCCTGCCCCAGAAGGCTGGCTGTATTCAGCCGTAGTGATTGATCTTTATTCCCGGCCCGTAGCGGGCGGGTCAATGGCCGAGCATAGGCGGGCTAAACGGGTGAACGACGCCTTATTGATGACCATTTGCAAGCGAAAGCCGGAGAAGGGACTGAGGCGGCCTACCGAGCGGGGCAGTCAACAGGCGCCGGAAAGTCATCGGGCCCTGTTAACGCAACATGGCATCCGGCAGAGCATGAGCCGTAAGGGCAATTGTTGGGATAACGCCGTTTCAGAAAGCTTCTTCCGTAGCTTGAAAACCAAACTGATAGCTAATCAAACCTATTAAACCCGAGCGGAGGCTAAACAGGCCGTGTTCGAATAGCTCGAAGTGTTCTGCAACCGCGAGCGACTTCATTCGGCCGACGGCTATGTGCCGCCGGTAGACTATGAATTGCCGCAAGCAGCTGCTTAACCATCTGTCCGGTAAAAGGTTGACACATCATCCAAGCATTTTATCGGCGCATGCTCGATATTGATACCCCCGCCGTTTCGAGACCGCATACGTAATAAAATTTCCTCAAGGCCATTCATATCGAGGTTCACACTAAAGTCACGGCCAGCATGGCGCCCCACAAGGCGCGGGGCTGAAAAGCGCAGAAGAATTTATCTCGGATAATCTATGAAATCGATCCCACCTATTTGGGCAAGCTCATCTAAAACTAAAGCGAATAAAGTTCCGCGAGGCGGCGGAAATTTTGTCCGCCAGGATGAGTAATCAGCGATTGGTGTAAAGAATTGTTTTTCGCTATAGATTTAATTTCAAATAGAGTGCTTGTTTAAAAACAAGAGGCCTTTTATGCATTGTCTAGTGGAAGAAATTGCTGCAAAAGTAGCGGTTTTACCTGAAAATCTGCAACAAGAAGTTTTGGATTTTGTTGAATTTGATAATTTTAAACAAAGGCAGTAGGCTGAAACAACTTTAGTAAGTGGGCAGGCTTTGGCAAAAGCTTGGAGTCGTCCCGAAGAGGGAGAGGCATGTGAGAAATTTCAGTAAGCGCTGTTGTTTTTGTAACTTTCCCTTTTTCAGATTTAAGTAAAACGAAGCTGAGACCGGATTTCGGGCTTGCGAATGCACAAAGAAAGCAGCTTCTTTAATAACTATAAAGATCATAAAACTATCGCCCGAATTCAAAAAATACGGCATGGTGATCATTAACATTTATAGCTCGTTCTTATGATCTTCGTGGTTTTTCATTCGGCATCCACCGTTTAGGCCAAAGCTTTATAGCGGCGTGACTCAAAGATGCAAAGAGTTTCTGCCGCATTGCGGTTATTTCACCAGCTCGCTGAATAAGCCGGGATGGAGTTAACTTCTGGTATCAAAATCATCTGTAATGTCGATATTTATCCCCGTGATTTAAAAGTGTCGAAGTGCCGCGATGCGAAGATGATCGGCGGTGGAACGCCTATGCAATGGAGGCGGAGGCATTGCTGAATCGTGACCGCTACCGGCGTAACGACGCCTTTTTATGGCAGTGCGGCCAAGCTACTCGGGTAGCGCCGGACAATATTTGTGGTTTTGTGCATGGCAAGGCAGGCCTTATTCAGCGCCGATGGCCGTAAAATCGGTTTTATCGGCTCGATGAACGAAACCCGCCTCAATTGGAAACATCATTAGGACATTCTTTCGGGAGACGATACCCCGTAAGGCGCGGCCTGGATTGAGCCGAATTCGATTATCTGTGGAATACGGCTAAGCCCTTACGGAAGCCGTTTGCAAGTAAATTCGCCGCCGCAGTTGCCGCCGTGAATTAAGTCTGGATGATGTTGCGGATGATGACAGCATCGCTCTGGCGCCTTTAATCGAGCCCCCGCAGTATCGGGAAGGTTTTTCACTGCAATCTTGGCAACTAGGCTTGGCGGCGAAGTGTTTAAAGCATTTTCGTGATTATAAATTCGTCAGGTTATTGCTGGCCAATGAAGTGGGTTTGGGTAAAACCTTATCGTTGGAACAGCGGCGCTGGCCTTGTGTTTGCTGAATGAAAAGAAAAAATGCCCCGCTAGCCGGTCATTAATTTTGTCGCGGCGATTTTATGCAGGCAATGGCTAACCGAACTGCTGGATAAGCTGGTTATTGCGGCGGCGCCGTAGCAGGCCACTAAAAGTGTATGGCTGGATAGCGACAATGCCCTATTTCTCCAGCGGGCACCGGGGATATCGCCGTCTGTCCGTTGCGCATCGGGTTAAAATTATTCACGGCCTCACTGCCTTGTTTGAAGGCTTGGCGGTGGTACCGATGAGCATTTTCGGGCAGCCTGCAAGGGGGCCATTGCCTTTGGCAAGGTGCTTGGGCAAAGGCGGAGGATTTATGAAAAATCTAATAAGCGGCAGATTTATTCCAGGCTAGCTGCCGGCCTCAATACCCCTACGGGATTGCTTGAAGGCCGCACTTTGGACGGGCAAAGTGGTGCCCTGGAAGAAGATATCGCTTTGCAAAGCGATGAAGAGCGCGCCGTTTTGCAATAGTTGCTGCATCGGCTGAAGCAAATTGAGACTGATCCAAAATACGAGGCCGTTTTGCATTATCGGGCCAACGAAGGCTGGCTTGAAAATGGGTGTCTTGTTTTCAGCCAGTATTACGGCACTGCACATTGGCTTGCCGGGCGCTGGCGACACGTTTTCCCGGAAGCTATCGGTTTATACACGGGAGCGGGACGCAGCAGATTATAACAAAAAGGCACTAGTGTCGGCATTGAGCGAGAAACGCTGAATGTCAGGGTGACTGAACCTGAAAGTCATATTATAGAGGCAACCGATGCAGCTTGTAAGGGTTTGAACTTGTAAACCTTGGGCGCTTTGATGAATGTTGATTTACCCTAGAATCCAATCTGGCTGGAACAGAGTAAGGGTTAAATTAAACGTTTCAGGCAATTGCGAGATAGTGTTGACATGCTCAATCTGGTGAACGAGCGGCTTTCCGAATGAAAGCATTATCACTACAATTTTTTCGGTTTCTTGCCCGATACGCTCAAGGATGACGGGACTAAGACATTGAGGCAGTTAATGGAAAAATGAATCCAGACATTAACGCACAAACGCGCGTCCGGTTTTGATCTGCGTTACTACGCTCATTTATCCCGATCCGATAAGAATCGGCGGGATGATTCTAGTGTACTATCGTAACGGGATTTTGGTACTTTAATGCTGTTTTCAGCATCACCGCAGTTCCACTTATAACTGAAGTACAGCTAATTATTTTTTAATCTACGAGAAAAATGGCATAAGGCTTAAGTTACAAACCCCTATGAGTAATGAGTCGTTCTGTTTAAGCAGCTGTTTTGCATCCCCTATAAACTAGTCAAAACGGCTTTAAAAATACTAGCTATTGTAGTCAATAATTTATTAAATTAACCCGTGCTCGGCAAACGAATACGGCTGGCCGTCGCCGATAATAAAATGATCCAGAACGCGGATATCGAATAAGGCCAAGGCCTGTTTGAGTTTTTCGGTGATTTGCTTGTCGGCCTGGCTGGGTTCAGCAATGCCGGATGGATGGTTGTGGGCGAAGATTACCGCCGCCGCATTCTGATAGAGAGCCTGTTTAACGACTTCCCTGGGATAAACACTGGCGCCGTCTATGGTGCCCCTGAATAATTCATCAAGCTGGATGACCCGGTGTTGATTATCCAAAAATAAACAGGCGAATACTTCATAGCTGTAACCCCGCAGTTGGGCGCTGAGATAGGCCCGGGTTGCATCCGGGCTGGTCAGCGCATCGCCGCGCTTAAGCACTTCCTTAAAATGGCGGCGGGCCATTTCCAGCACGGCCTGAAGCTGTGCATATTTGGCCTCGCCCAGGCCATTGCCCCGGCAAAAACGCTGCTGGTCGGCGTCCAGCAAAGCCTTCAGTGAGCCGAAATCCGTCAATAAATCGCGGGCCAGATCCACCGCCGATTTCCCTGGCGTACCGGTTCGGAGGAAAATGGCCAAAAGCTCCGCATCGGTTAAAGCGGTTGAGCCTCGTTGCAGCAGCTTTTCCCTGGGCCGGTCTTCGGCAGGCCAATCTTTAATAGCCATATTCATGACCTGAAATCGATTAAAATTTAAGCATAGAAGAGTTGTTTCAAACTTGCCATAATATTGTCTTTACATAATTTTCACCTGGACATTATCACTAATAATGAACGTTTTATTGGCTGTCAGCGGCGGCATTGCCGCGTACAAGTCGGCAGAATTAGTAAGACTATTGCGAAAACAAGGCGCTGCCGTGCGAGTGGTGATGACCCGGTCTGCCATGGAATTTGTCAGGCCGCTGACTTTTCAGGCGTTGTCCGGCAATCCCGTGCACAGCGAATTGCTGGATGCGGATGAAGAAAATGCCATGGGCCATATCACTCTGGCGCGCTGGGCCGATCTAATGATTATCGCTCCGGCAACGGCTAATATTATTGCAAAATGCAGCCACGGCTTGACGGATGATCTGTTGACCACCCTTTACCTGGCCGCTACCTGTCCCGTTTACATAGCGCCTGCCATGAATCAGGCCATGTGGAATAAGGCGGTAACCCAGGAAAATATTCAGAAACTCAAAAGCTACGGCGTTACTGTTATAGGCCCCGGACAGGGCGATCAGGCCTGCGGTGAAACCGGATTTGGCAGAATGTCGGAGCCTGTGGAGATTAGTCAGAGATTATTAGGCAAACCCATAGCACAGTGCCTGCAAGGTCTGAAAGTTTTAATCAGCGCCGGGCCGACCCGCGAGCCTTTAGATCCGGTACGGTACCTCACTAATCGCAGTTCCGGAAAAATGGGTTACGCGCTTGCCGGCGCGGCATTGAATGCAGGTGCGCAGGTAACGCTGGTGAGCGGGCCGGTGCAGCTTGCAGCGCCCCTTAATATTGAAGTTATCGGGGTGGAAACCGCGGCGCAAATGTATGCGGCCGTTATTTCCAAAGCCCCGGAATATGACATATACATTGGCGCGGCGGCAGTTGCGGATTACAGCCCTGCAGCCGCGCAATCGGAGAAAATAAAAAAACAGGCAGAACAGATTGCCCTTACCTTGCAAAAAACCAGGGATATTCTGGCGGAGGTCGCGCAATTGGAACATCGGCCGTTTACGGTCGGATTCGCCGCCGAAACCCATAACCTGGAGCAGTATGCGCAAGATAAACTGGCGAGAAAAAACCTGGATATGATCGCTGCCAACTGGGTTGGCCGTGATCTGGGCGGCTTTGAGAGCGACCAAAATGCATTGCAGGTTTTCTGGGAAAACGGCCGGAGCACATTGGCGATGACAGACAAAAATCAGCTGTCGGCGCAGCTAATCAGTTTGATTGCAGAAAGATTGTATGAAAAAAGGCAGCTTAAAACTTAATTTCTAGCCTTTGATTTTATTTATCTTTCCCGTTTTAGAGGCTATCGCGTAGCGATGATAATAAGAAGAATAAGATATAATATATTTTTAAATTTAAACTGGCATATGAAAATTAATTTGGCATATGAAAAGATTAATCGAAACTAAAGTAATCAATCCTTTACTCGAAAAATACGGCATGCCTGAATACAAGACGAAAGGATCGGCAGGAGTCGATCTGGTTGCCTGTATTGAAGAAGCAGTAGTCATTCGGGGGGGCGAAAATACCCTTATTGGCACTGGGCTGGCGCTGGATATTCAGGATCCCGGCCTCGTAGCAGTGGTGGCAAGCCGCAGCGGTCTGTGCCTGAACAGTCAAATTCGGGTAGGGCAGGGCATGGGTATTGTCGATTCCGACTATCACGGTGAAATAGGGGTTATTTTACATAATGACGGAGCGAATGACTATATCGTTCAGCCAGGAGAAAGAGTTGCCCAGTTATTGTTTATGCCGGTAGTTCAAGTAGAGTTCAAACGGGTTTCCGATTTTACTACGGTTACGGACCGGGGCAACGATGGATTTGGATCTACCGGCAAATCCTAACACTAAGTTTATTTTCACCTGTTGTTATCAGGCATAAAAATTTACTGCTAATTAGAGGGGTTGATAGTTTCAATTTTGCTTCGCCTGCTGATTCATCAATTCGCAATCCCTATCACATCACTTTAATACAATGTAATAAGAGCGAACCGAAGCCGCCCATTAATTTGGGCTATGAGGAACAGGTTCTTGGCGTAAACCGGCGCCGCGGAAATACGGCCTTTATTAATATCGATGAGCAAATTGCTCAATGGTTTTAGTGCCGCTGGCGCTATCAGGGACGCTTGAACAGAGTGAAGTGTATGCGGAAAGCGCACCGGTGTCTGCTTCTTTCAAGCCGCTGTAATAGGCTTGCTGAGAAGATATAAAAGATGGGACAACTTTTCTCCTTGCTGTCAGCGGTCGCTATTTTGATGAACCTGACTGCCGGTGTGGGTCTACTTAGTGTCTCAGGCTCTGGTCACACAAGCGAAGCAGGATTCAGCCCCCGCTATTGCATATGTGTTGCTCTAACGCTGTCGGAACAAGTATACCTGCTCAGCCGGCTGCTGGATAAAATGGCGCAAGATCCATAAGTGTTAACGGCCGTTACCGGTACAGACCCGGTTTTGTTAACAGCCGCCGCAAATCTTGAAAACATTGACCGGCAGAGCTTTGCAAAATGATACAGGCCGCGGCTGTAAAAGACGGCTATCTGGAGTTAAGTCAGGAACAACGGGTATTATTAGGAATTTCAGGCGGAAAACTTGATATGAAGCAGAGAGGCAACTTACAAGTTATCGGGCCCCAGATCGACCGGGAGCTGGACTACCAATATGCTGCTGGCCCCGATTGCGGGGACTTTTTACTGAGTCCAGGTCTTATTATTGTTTCGCCGCTGATTACCGTGCTGGCGTTTTTTGTTGGCTACCGTAGGCTTTCAGAGTTTCTGACACAGCATTTGAGCAGTAGCATGAAAGCCTTTACAGACATGCTGCTTCATAAGCTGCAAGGCAATCATCGCGTCAATATAAATGAAATGAACGGGGTTATTTACCCCCTGATGCAAATTATACGGGTTTTGAATAATGTGGGTAATGAAACTATATAGTGAGCGATAATGACAATTTTGAACTGGACGGTTTTTTTGACGGGTCTGCGGATTATGAAAAAGCAGTCTGGTAAAGTGGCAAATCCTGCAAAAAATAACCTTATTGAGCCTGAGATAATAGACAAGGCTGTGCCAGAAATTCCTGAAATAAAAGGCAGCGTAAAGGCCGCCGATGAAAAAGCCGCCATTTTCAGGGCCTATGATATACGTGGTATAGCCGGTAAAACGCTGACTGCGGACGTGGTTTATGATATCGGGCGCGCACTGGGGACCAGCGCTAAAGAGCATGGCTGTAAAACAGTCGCGATCGGTCGGGACGGCAGAATCTCCAGTCCTGCTCTGGCGGATGCCTTGGCTAAAGGCCTGGTTTCTACGGGACAAAACGTAGTGGATATCGGCATGGCGCCTACACCTGTGCTTTATTTTGTGGCCCAGCATACCGAAGGCCGCTCCGGAATAATGATTACCGGCAGCCATAATCCTGCTGAATATAATGGGCTGAAAATGGTGATCAACGGAGAAACCCTGGCCGGAGAAAGAATTCAGCAGCTTAGGCAATGCATTGATAAACAGGCTTTCGCTACCGGCGAAACCGGGTCTATCGAACAGAATGGCCGGTTCATTAATGAATATATAGGCACCATTTCCGAAGATATTCGCATTGCCAGGCCGATGCTGGTAGTGCTGGATTGCGGCAACGGCGTAGCCGGCGAACTGGGGCCGGTTTTGCTGAAAACATTAGGTGGTGAAGTTGTAGAGTTATTCTGTGATATTGATGGTACCTTCCCTAATCACCATCCCGATCCAAGCAAGCCAGAAAATCTGGTCGAATTGACCGCGGCGGTTAAACATTACCAGGCAGACCTGGGCATAGCTTTTGATGGGGATGGCGACCGCCTGGGGGTTATCGATTCAAACGGCAAAATTATCTGGCCCGACCGGCAAATGATGTTGTTTGCAAAAGACGTGCTGGCAAACAGGCCCGGCGCAGAGATTATTTATGATATGAAATGCAGCCGGCATCTGGCCGAGCAGATAAAAAAATACGGCGGCAGGCCTTTGATGTGGAAAACCGGGCATTCCTTTATGAAGGCAAAACTTAAAGAAACCGGAGCCAGGCTGGCGGGTGAAATGAGCGGGCATATTTTCTTTAATGATCGCTGGTTTGGTTTCGATGACGCTTTGTATTCAGCCGCACGCCTGATTGAAATACTTTCGAGAGATACCCGTAGCAGCGCGGAAGTTTTTGCTGACTTCCCCGACAGTATCAATACGCCCGAATTGAATGTTGCGCTGGCAGAAGGTGAAAACTTTACTTTCATGGAAAGACTGTTTGCCGCGGCGGATTTTAAAGAAGGCAAAATTACCACTCTTGACGGGCTGCGGGTTGACTTCCCGCAGGGCTGGGGTTTGGTGCGCGCATCCAATACAGCACCGGAGCTGGCCATTCGATTTGAGGCCGATTCAAAAGACGCCTTGAGTGATATTCAGGCACAATTCAGAAGCCTGATGAAGAAAATCAAAGCCGATATCAGGCTGCCTTTTTAATAAACAGGTTGCGGGTGAATGCGAACAATTTACCTGCCAATGCCATGAAATAAAAGACAATTGTAGCTTTAGCACAGGAAAGCCCGAAAATGATTCAAAAAAGAACCGCTTATCAAATAGCGGATGTACTGATTGAAGCTTTGCCGTATATCAAGCGCTTTAAAAATAAGACTGTAGTGGTTAAATTCGGCGGCAACGCAATGGTTGATGAAAAGCTTAAACACAGCTTTGCGCGCGATATTGTCCTGATGAAGCTGGTGGGACTACATCCGGTTGTGGTTCATGGCGGCGGGCCTCAAATCGGTCAATTGCTGGACAAGCTGGGTAAAACAACCGGTTTTGTTGATGGCATGCGGATTACCGATAGCGAGACTATGGATGTGGTCGAAATGGTGCTGGGCGGTCTCGTGAATAAGGAGATTGTGTCTTTAATCAATAGGCACGGCGGCAAGGCGGTAGGCCTGACCGGAAAAGACGGCGATTTTATCCGGGCTAAAAAAATCAGCCTGAAGAAGTCAACGCCCGATGCGGATGCTCAGGAAATTATAGACCTGGGTCATGTCGGGGAGGTCAGCAGTATCGACCCGGCAGTCGTGGATATGCTGGGACGCAGCGATTTTATTCCGGTGATCGCGCCGATTGGCATCGGCGACGACGGATTTTCCTATAACATTAATGCGGATCTCGTGGCCGGGAAAATTGCTGAAGTGCTAAAAGCCGAAAAATTGATTTTATTGACCAATACGGCCGGTATTCTGGATAAACAGAAAAATCTGCTGACCGGTCTGTCGCTCAGGGATATTGACGACCTGATCGAAGACGGCACCATATCCGACGGCATGATCCCGAAAACGCGCTGCGCTACGGATGCCTTGAAAGGCGGGGTGGCCAGCGTCCATATTATAGACGGCCGCGTCGAGCATGCCGTGCTGCTTGAACTGTTTACCGATCAGGGCGTGGGCACTTTACTGCTGAGCCGCTCTCGCTAAGGCATCATTAATATAAGGTCGGAAAGCTGACCTTATATCCTTCACTTTCTGGCTGGCGCATAATTCCTTGCCCTGCGCTGAATCACGGCAGCGGATATCGAGAAAAAGCTGGTAGTCATCCTCGTTAACGGCGATTTGGGATAGCGATAAGCTAAGATCCGTATCCCTGGCCGGCGGGCGGTTCATAATCAGCTTGCCGTTATAAATATGACCGTTGTGGTGGAATTGGCGTTGACGAAAACGCGGGCAATTTCCCACGCTTTGCTGCACTGGCGATCATTTTCGCAGTAAAACAGGCCTAGCTTATTGGCTTCCTTAATACTGGCTATTCTGGATTGCGGCTGAGATTTGATTCCGGATTGAGTCAGAAATGCAAACCGTTCAATATCAGCATTGTATTCCTCTTTGATTTGCTTCTGTTTGTCATGACTTGCGCTGATGGCATTGCGTGCCTGTTGAACCTGTGCTTGCGTTGACTGTATGTTAGCCAGCAGTTTCCCGGCATCTTTTGGCCGTTGCGTTCCAGGTTCGCCGCCTTCTTTTGTTGTTCTTCAAGCTGATTTTCAGGCGCTCCCGGTCATGCTCCATGACGTTTTTCTGGGCATCCACCGCTTGCAGCTTGACTTAAATAGCCGCCAGTAAATCTTCTTTGGAATGAAAGGTACTTAATAAAGCTTTATCAGGGATTTTTTGATTGACAATGATTTTTCCTGATCGCTGCGTAATTTCGCCAGCCGCTTTTCCAGCTCCATTTGTTCTTTGGTTTTTGCCTGTTCAGTGACTTCAAGAACCCGGCCCGTTTTGCTCAGGCAATCCCGGCGGTATCGGGAATGATCAGGCGGTATCTGATCCGAGAAAAAAGTATTGCCTGTTCATCTATTCACCGGTACATTTTTTTTGCAAAAGCAGTTGCAACATAAATGCGTGCTGGCATAGGTATAGGTATTCAATAAGATTTACTGGCTTGAGTTACAGAATAAAGATAGTAAAGATTTAATCCTATTGCTTGCTGACTCGGGTTTTAATTAAAGCCGATCAAGCTGTCCTAAGTAAATGCCATGTTATAGGGAAATATCAAACCGGAGAGGTTCGGGCAGAGATGGAAGGCGTTGCGGCAAGACAATAAGCACGCGTTTTTTCCGGCCTGATTCGCCTGCTACAAGAGTGGATGCGGCTTTGCTGACACAAATTCATCGGCTATAAACTTGAGCAGTTGCCGGTTTGCCTTGCCGTCTACGGCCGGGGCTTTAATTCCAAGTTTTAAGCGGTCGCCGTAAAGCCCGGACTCTTCATTTTTGCGGGCTTTAGGTTGAACAGGGAGATTTAAGGTCAAAACGCCCTGTTTACCGGTATACCCGCTCAACTGATCAGGCTGGCTAATTCATGCAGCGGCGGCAGAATGACCATTTTTGCCAATTGCAAAAGCAGCAGGGCAATTAAAGGCGACAAGTCTATGCCGCCCAGGTCGGGAATGAATTTACGGCAGATATTCAGCAGCGGCTCGGTCAGGCTGAATAAAATGGAGGAGGCAGGCTGAAAAGCGCCGGGATTTAGCCAGCTGAGTATGGCTCTGGCGAATACGGCGAAAATAAATATATTGATCAGCAAGGTTATCAATTGGGTGATCGATAAAATCGTCAATGCGCCTATGCCGATAGAAACGCCTTTCAGCAGCAATACCGAAAAGTCGGCAAGCATTTGCAGGGCGAGCACAAGAACCAGCGAAGAGGTGTCTATCTTGCCCATGGACGGCACATAGCGGCGCAAAATCCGTAACGGCGGATGCGTGACTTTAACGAGAAATTGCGAGATGGGATTGTAAAATTCCGCACTGCACCATTGCAGTAAAAAGCGCAGTACTACTGCCAGTATATACAGAGAAAACAGGGTATCGATTAAAAAAATGGCCGGGTCAGTCATATAGGTAGAAGTCATAAATTATTTTCCGTTTGCTTGGATATTTCAATAGAGCGGTTATGTGCTGCATGAATTGCTTTTGAAACCAGTTCGGTAAAGCCGCCTTGCTCAAAATTTTCAATGGCTGCTTGAGTGGTGCCGCCTGGAGAGGTAACGCGGCGGCGCAACTGTCCAGGCGACTCCGGCGATTCCAGGGCTATTTTAGCAGCGCCCAAGGCTGTTTGTTGAACCAGTAAGCGCGCTGTAACTTCGCTTAAGCCCAATTCCAGAGCGGCTTTCTCCATCGCTTCCATGAGCAGAAAGTAATACGCAGGGCCGCTGCCGGAAACGGCCGTGACCGCATCCAGTTCGCTTTCTTTTTCAACCCAGAGGGCAATGCCGACCGAGCGCAAAATATTTTCCGCCAGCGTACGCTGCTCAGCCGTTACCCGGTTATTGGCGAACATGGCCGTCGCCCCGGTTAATACCAGAGCCGGGGTATTGGGCATGCAGCGAACAATGGCAGTCTCGCGGCCTAGCCAGTGATCCAGGCTGTTTTGAGTAATGCCAGCGGCGATGGATACGACCAGCAGTTTTCTTTGCTGAATCGAGGCCGCCGCATTTATGGCTACGTCCCTGAGCGCCTGCGGCTTAACGGCCAGGACAATAACGTCAACCTGGTCAATAACCGCATCATTACTGGCCGAAGTATTAATGTTTAAAGTGGCTGCCAGGGTTTCGAGTATGTCCGGGTTGATATCCGCTACCCAAAGCTGTCCGGGTGAATGGCCGCTGGCTATCAATCCGCTGATCAGGCTGGTGGCCATGTTGCCGCCGCCGATAAAACCTATTTTAGTTGTTTTCATGGCTGGATGTGTTTGTGATGGTTGGAAATATTTTACCCTATATGAGGCCTGTTCAATAAATCACAAGACTTTTGGCATGACAAGCTGTGCTAAAGTAGGTCTTCAAACCGGTAAAATGCCAATGATCGAAACCATTTATATTGAAGAAGCTATCCTGCAGCACCCTCGTGTTGACACTATTACCGCCCGTTTTCCGCAGGCTCGAATAATCACCTGCAGCCGGTACGGTGAAGTTTTTAATCCCAAAGCACAAAATTTCCGGCTGCAAAAGCAAAAGCCGGCGTTAATACTGGCGGAAAAATATAAAAACTTTGCCCTGCCTGCGCCTTCAGGTTACGGCATCGGCGCCACAAGAAATTATTATTTTTCCCACATGCTCAACTGTTTGTACGATTGCCGGTATTGCTTTTTACAGGGCATGTACCAATCGGCCAATTATGTGCTGTTTGTCAATTACGAAGATTTTCAGGATGATATAGGGCAACTCTGTGCCAAATCGCCGGCTGAGGACATCCATTTTTTCTCCGGCTATGATTGCGACAGCCTGGCACTGGAGCCGGTAAGCGGATTTGCCGAACAGTTTTTACCGTTTTTTGAACAGCTTGCCAATGCCTGGCTGGAGCTAAGAACCAAAAGCACGCAGGTCAGAAGCTTGCTGAATCGAGAACCACTGCCCCGCTGCATTGTGGCGTTTAGCCTGAACCCGGATGAAATAGCGACAAAAACCGAGGCTAAAGCGCCGTCTATACCACGCCGTCTTGAAGCAATGGCTAAATTACAGGAACACGGCTGGCTGCTGGGCCTGCGTTTTGATCCAGTGATTTATCAGACGGGCTGCCAGGAGCAGTATCAGCGTTTATTTGAACAGGTCTTTTCCATGATTAATTTAAAACAGCTGCACTCGGTGAGTCTTGGCGTCTTCAGACTGCCCGAGAGCTACTTTAAAAAAGTCCATAAGCTTTACCCCGATGAAAAACTTTTTGCCGGCCCTTTAGCCAATCAGCAGGGAATGATTTCCTACAAGCAGGAACTGGAGCAGGAGATGATGCATTATTGCACTGAACAATTATTATCCTATATTCCTGAAGCCAAATTTTTCCCATGCGCGCCTTAAAGCGAACAGTGCTGGTCACAGGCGCCAGTTCCGGCATAGGGCGCGCCATTGCCGTACAGTTATTGCAGCAAGGGCATTATGTTATCGGGGCATCCCGGGATTGCCGCAAGTTTATACGGCAGCTCGACACCTTCAAGACGGTGCAGATGGATTTGAGCCGGTTACAGGAATTACCGCAAAAACTCCGCGAACTGGTACAAAGCTTCCCGGAAATTGATGCGGTGGTTTTTTCAGCCGGCATGGGCCGGTTTGCTTCACTGGAGGAGTTTTCCTACGCCCAGATTGAAGCCCTGATGTCAATAAATTTTACCAGTCAGGCCTTTCTGGCCAAGGCGCTGCTGCCATACTTAAAACGCAAAGCCCACAGCGACCTGATTTTTATCGGTTCCGAAGCCGCTTTAAAAGGCAGCCGCAAAGGCGCGGTCTATTGCGCTAGCAAATTTGCCTTGCGCGGTTTTACCCAGGCCTTGCGCGAAGAATGCAGCAACAGCAATATGCGGGTTTGTCTGATTAATCCCGGCATGGTCAAGACCGCATTTTTTGAGCACTTGTCCTTTGAGCCGGGGGACGAGGAAAGCAATTACATTTTGCCTGAGGATGTGGCAGAGGCGGTGTCCTATGTACTCAATTCACGCTCAAAAATGATGATAGATGAAATCAACCTGAGCCCTTTGAATAAAGTTGTCAAGTTTAAAAAGCCATGATTAAAAAATGGATTCAACGTGAATTCATATAATAAATGCCATTTCCAGCATTGAAATAATCAACTTTACTTTATATGTCAAATTTGATTTTATTTTAAAGGACTTAACTATGAACCCTAAAGTGATTACCGCCCATGTTCCAAGGGAACTTGCCGAAAGGGTTAATTTAGTAGCCGCTTGCTTGGCTGCATTGTAAAACAGGCGCTGGCTGCTTGGCTCAGACAACAAAAAAGAGCGCGGCGGCTGACGGTGGAAGCACTTGCAGATGTTGATGCAGGTCATGTCATTGATCACCAAACGGTGCAAGCGTGGGCCAAAAGCCTGGATACCGATAAACCGCTGCCGATTTCGCGCTAATGCAGTTGAAGTGGACTAGCAAAACGCAGTCTGATTTGGCCCGGCTTTATGAATTCTGGCCACGGTAAGCAAACAAGCGGCGGCTCGTGCAGTTTAATCGTAAATAAACGCACCCTCGCGGCTTTTGGAACTGCTCTGTGTTTGCAAAAAACTGGAAGAGTTCGAGCCGAGCGAGACTCGTCGTATCAGTACGAAATTTAGAAATCCTCTATCACTATATTGCGGCTGTGGCACGTGCGACGAACGGTAGCCATAACCGATGGGCCTTAATGCAGCGTAAGCGCCCCACCGTGCTATATAACCGGGGGTGTGAACGCTGGAGTTTAATCGGCTGAGCCCATAGAGCAGTTCATCACTGCTTCTATTGGCCCAGGCGGGAGTTTTTCAAGCCTGTCTTTCAGCTGAAGGCCTAGCGGAGCGCTGTAGCCAGTCGACATCGGCAGCCAATTGCCGCTGCGTCTGACTGAGCGCAAACCCTGTATTACTGACCTTGAATCAGCCCAAGCGCAGCCCTTCCCCGCAGCAGCTTAGGGTTGCCCAACCTGAATGCAGAGCCCGCCCAAGGCCAAGGACAGATGCAGCAGGGGGAATATTTGTTAAATGACACGGTTGGGCACTTACAATGCCACAAGCTGTAAAACTTCTCCAGAACGATTTATTTTCTTCTTATCCCAACTATTAGCTTATCAAGCTGAATAATTATGGGTAAAAGCGCTTCAATTTAATACCAGCATTATTCGTGGACAAGCGCCAGTCGATGGATTTACCGGCTTGGTCTCGGCATTTCCAAGCCTTCAGGCAGACGTGCCACCTAACGCTTCTTTATTTGCAGAGCTCTGAAGAGTTCTTACTGGAGTGATTCAATCCAGTAAGACACCCGTTTAGCCTCCTCATTTATCTGATAGGTAAACTGCTAGGTTGCTGGTTTTAACCCCAGTATGCTCTGCAAATTCAGCAGGGGCGTTTTTTACCCCATCCTGGATACTTGCTTTTAATTTCTGGTTCTTTTTGAGTTGCTTCTGATGGCTAACCCACGTAAGCTTTAGGTTCGCTCATGAAGCGAGAGTAATCATAAAAACAGGTTTCGTAGAGCTCCTCAATGCGGAATCAAATAAACAATAAACTGAGGTGTAATTTTTGGAGATATGATCTATGAATAGTCTAACCGCGCTCTCTTTAAGTATTGGTGTTCTGGCCGGATTGGCAACATTTTTAGCAGTAGGTCCTGCTAGCGGTATTTTTTTTATATGGGCGGCTACCATTGCCTGGGCGGCTTTTTTTGCTCTGGGCGGTAATAACGAAGCTTTAAAAAACACAATTATCTGCGGAATTTTCGGAGTTTTCATGGCCTGGTTAACAGCGATTCAGATTACCAATATTCCCTCAACAATATTTCTTGGCTTTCCGTTCTGGGCGGCTGTCGCGGTAACGGTTTCAGTGGTAGTTTTATGCTTTGCTGCAAATATTCCGCAGCTTTCGTCCATACCGGCTAGCGTACTGGGTTATTCAGCAACATTTGCCTATCTGTTGCAAACCCCTGACAAATTAAATAAAGAAGTCTTACTGAGCGTTGGCCTGAGCAATCCTCTGATTGTGATATCCCTCTCCCTCGTGATAGGCGCCTATTTTGGACTTTATTCAGCAAAATTAAGCGCCTTGTGGACTAAGGAAAGCTAAGTTAAAATAAATTACCGGATTTCCAAGCTATAAAACTGATCTTTAATAGATTACAGTAAAAGATTACAGTTGACCTCTGGCCGCCTGTCAGCATCCCTTTCAGCATGACTATTATTCTTCTGATACAGGCGGTCAGCGTTATATTTAAATGTTGACTATATGTCGGCTTGAAATCTCATAGAACGTTCATTAATTTGGTTTATCTTGTAAACGTTCCGGATTATCCATATCCCCGCTCGCCTCTCTGATAGCCCGCGCCAATTCGGCCCGCTGCTTATCCAGTACCAGCCATTCGATTTCGCGGCGCAAATAATCATCTTTATTTTTGGTTGCTTCAGCACGCAGTTCCAGTTCTTTCTGCTCTGCTTCCAGCTGCATTTCTTTCAAGCGCATTTGATGTCTTATTTTTTCCGCTTCCAATTTTTCCAGTAGCTTTTGATGATCTTGTTGATAAGCTTCCCGTTCTTTAATTTCAGCTTCAAGCTCAAGTTGTTTTAACCGTAGTTCCTGTTTTTTTGCCTCGTGCCATTTAAGCTGTTGGTTTTCATAAGCGCGGATTTCTGCATTCAGATCCCTTTCTTTCAAAATTGCCTCATGCTCAAGCTTGCGGTTGTGCATATCCTGTTCAATTTGCTGTTGTTTGGGCTGCTGATCCTTGTTGAATTGAATTTCTGCGTCCTGCTCTATGGCTTTTAAATGTTTTTCATGTTTGATTTTTTCCGCATATAAACGTTTTTCCACAGCATATTGTGCAATCAGCTGTTGCTGCTGGTCTTCCAGCAATCGCCTGGTATTTTCAGCGGCCAGCGCTTGTTTGTGCTGCTGTATTTCATTCTCCTGATTAACATCTTTCAAACGCTGCAAATCCAGTTCTTCCTTCTGGCGGAAAAGTTCCTGAGCCTGTTTTTCACGAAAATCAAAATTCTTTTGTAAAACGTTGAGATAAACTGATTCCCGAATGAATCGACTGTCAAGTTTTGAATTTTCGGAAAGCTCTTCAAAACCTGGATTCAATGAGCAGATAGTCCGGCATTGGATATGCTTTAATATCAACGTTTCATTGATAATAGTTTCAATTCCCCTCTCCACATCCGTGAGTCCTGTTTGAAGCCAGGCGCTATCTTTAAGATTGTGCAGTTCAGCATCAACAATATTCTTTATCAAGCGGTTATAATTTGATTTGATATGACTATTAATTTCCGGTAATTCCTCCCAGTTTCTTTGGACATAATTAAAAGTCGCCTGAAAATGAATATTCAATTCGGCCCGCATGGTACAAAATCCGCCATACAGCATAATTTTAAAGCTTAAGTTCCATTCTTCTATGGGTAATGAGTAAACGCTATGGAAAAAGCGCGGAATGAATTTTGCAGGGCGGAGGAAAAGTCTGCGATAAGGGCCCAAGCTGGAAATGACCACTTTTCTTTCCCCGTCAAACCCCGGATCCCAAACAGCTTGCCGGGAATCGGTCAAGTCAGAATTAAAGTCCGCTAACCAAGCATCCAGAGACGATTCACTGCTGCTCATGGGCCAGTGGATTGTTTTCAGAAGATGAAGCTGATTGGGATCGTGTTTTAATGGCTCTAAGCTTCGCTCCCATCCGATCTGCAATAAGGGGATATAGATTCGGAGCAAACTCCACTGATCTTTTATCGATTTTGCGCAGGAATCCGCGGCTCAAAAGAAAACCGACGGCGAACATTCGAGACCAGTCGGAATAACGCCTGGCACGTTCAATCTCGGATTTCTCAATCACCATTTCCAGTTCATCGTTTTCATTAATTCTAAATTCCGAAAATTGCCGCAGACATTCAAGGACTAATTCCTGCTCATGCTCGGATAAGGGGCCAGGCGCTGTAAATTCCAGACGATAAGAAAGCAAAACAGTAAAAAAATCAACCAATGCGGCGCAGGCGAAAGCAAACGGAGAAAATCCTGTCCACATGGAAAAGGAGGGAGTCAGGCCCTGGATAAACTGGCCGTAGGTCATGAGCACCGGCGCTTGGGGAATAGTATTTCCGACACTGGTCGCCAATTGATTGAACCTGAGCTGTACCTCCTGCAATCCGGCTACCACTAAAGGATAATTATTTTTAAGATCTGTTTCAAGATGATTCAGACTGGTTTGCAATTTTCGTATATCTTCATCCAGCAAGTGAAATCCCCGGTCAAGCTGGTCGAACTTATCCTTTTTGGTCTGATAGAGCTGGTTATAATGCTTCCAGAAATGCCCTTCCCCTACCAGATTTTTATAGGCTGCCGGCACATGGGGAAGCGTTCCGAAATAAGCTTGAGAAGCCTCCGCCGTCGCTTTCTCCAATTCGCTGTTTTGCTGCTTTAAAATACCGCTCCGGGCGAAAACAATTGCAGTCAGGTAATCATTCACCTCCTGGCGAACCTTATTTAATCGGCTAATATGAATATTTTCGCTTTGAGAAATTTCATAAAATCTGAAATATGAAAATGTGACTGATGCAGAGATAGCCACTACCAAAGATACTAATACGCTTAAATAGCGTAAGCGGTTAGCCCTCCAGTGCAGGGCTGCAATTTCCAGAGAACAGATCACAATAACCGACTGAACGGCAATCGTGATAGCCAGTGCGATCCATGGGATAATAAAATGCGACAAGCCGTAATAGGTAGTAAATCCTGCCGTCACACTGAGCATTAACACAATCGGAATCGACCATATTCTCAATATACCGACGAACAGCGTCTGGATTCTGTTGATTAAACTACCAAGTCCATCCTTATTGATTTGAAAAACGCTTTTTGTTTCCATCGCCTTTTTGGCTGTTATTATTTAGCGATTAACGTTCCAGATAAACCCGCGAAGAATTAATGCAAATAAGGGTTAATGATTTCCAAATGAAGTCTATGTAATAAAAAATAAAAATGCAAATAGCCTGTTATTTATTTAATGTCCATGAGGTTAAAGCTGACTGTTAATCCTTTTTATTAGTACTAGTTGTTGAAATGCCCTTTGATTTGGAACGAACTTGAGGTAAAAGAGGATAATTACAATTTTATTAAGAAATCTAGTAGAATTACGTCATTTAACTGTATGGGAAAGAAAATTAAGTAACAAGGATGTTGCTATTTTTAACATAAAGCCAATTGTTTTGGCAGTGATTTTTCAAATACGAATATAATCGGCTTGAAAATCGAAATCATATTTTAAGTTTAGAGGTATTAGCGTGGAGCTAAGCGGTGCACAAATCGTGGTTCAAAGTCTTAAGGACGAGGGGGTAGAATATATTTTTGGCTATCCTGGCGGGGCGGTATTGCATTTATATGATGCTATTTTTCAACAGGACGATGTCAAACATATCCTGGTTCGGCATGAACAAGGCGCAACTCATGCAGCTGATGGTTATGCGCGCGCCACCGGCAAGCCGGGTGTGGTGCTGGTTACTTCCGGGCCCGGCGCTACCAATGCCGTAACAGGTATTGCCACTGCTTATATGGATTCCATTCCCATGGTGGTAATTTCCGGCCAAGTGCCGTCTCCGGTAATTGGCAGCGATGCCTTCCAGGAAGTCGATATGATCGGTATTAGCCGTCCTTGCGTTAAGCATAACTTTCTGGTCAAGGATGTGACCCAATTAGCCGAGACCATAAAAAAAGCCTTTTATGTAGCCACAACCGGCCGTCCCGGACCTGTCGTTGTTGATGTACCCAAAGATATGACGGATCCAAGAATAAAAGTACCTTATAAGTACCCTAAAAATGTAGTTATGCGTTCTTACAATCCCTCAATTAGCGGGCACAAAGGCCAGATAAAAAAAGCGGTAGAGCTATTACTAACTGCCCATAAGCCGATAATTTATTCCGGCGGCGGCGTAGTATTGGGGGAAGCCAGTAAGGAACTGACTGAGTTTACTCAAACATTGGGTTATCCAATTACCAATACCCTGATGGGGCTGGGCGCTTACCCGGCAACTGACAAGCAATTCATCGGCATGCTCGGTATGCACGGTACCTATGAGGCTAATATGGCAATGCATGAGAGCGATGTCATCATTGCTATCGGGGCGCGCTTTGATGATCGGGTAACCGGTAAGCTGGATCAATTTTGTCCCTATGCCACGGTCATTCATATTGACGTGGATCCTGCCTCCATTTCCAAAACCGTTAAAGTCGATATTCCTATTGTGGGTGAAGTTAAGCCGGTACTGGAGCAGATGCTAGAGTTAATTAAGGACAGTAAAAAGAAACCCGACAAAAAAGCCTTGGAAGCCTGGTGGAATCAAATTGAGCAATGGCGCTCAGTCAAATGTCTGGAGTTTGACCGTGGCAGTCGCCTGATTAAGCCGCAATATGTCATTGAGCAACTGTATGAAGTTACTAAAGGCGATGCTTACGTTACTTCGGATGTAGGTCAGCATCAGATGTGGGCAGCCCAATATTATCATTTTGATAAGCCTCGCCGCTGGATCAATTCCGGAGGCCTGGGCACAATGGGCTTCGGTCTGCCCGCTGCAATCGGTGTTAAGTTAGCGTTTCCCGATGCCGATGTGGCCTGCGTTACCGGCGAAGCCAGCATCCAGATGTGCATCCAGGAATTATCGACTGCGCTGCAGTACAAAACGCCAGTAAAAATCATTAACCTGAATAATCGTTACATGGGCATGGTAAGGCAATGGCAGGAGTTCTCCTACGAAAGCCGCTACTCGCATTCCTACCTCGATACTCTTCCGGAATTTGTCAAGCTTGCAGAAGCTTATGGTCATGTCGGGATGCGCATTGATAAGCCCGAAGAAGTCAGGTCCGCGCTGGAAGAAGCTTTCGCCTTGAAAGACCGCACGGTATTTCTGGATATCATTACTGACAGAACTGAAAACGTCTACCCGATGATTGAGGCTGGTAAAGGTCATCACGATATGAAGTTAAGAGTCGCGTTGGGTACATCGACCGATAGGGAACTGGCTTAATGAGACATATCATTTCAATTTTGATGGAAAATGAATCCGGCGCCTTGTCACGTGTGGCAGGCCTGTTTTCCGCGCGCGGCTATAATATTGAATCATTAACCGTAGCGCCTACTGAAGATGCCAGTTTATCGAGAATGACATTGGTCACGCGGGGCAATGAAGACATTATCGAGCAGATCACCAAACAGCTGAATAAATTGATTGATGTGGTTAAATTGATTGATTTGGCCGATTCCGCTCATATTGAGCGGGAACTGATGATGATTAAAATCAAGACCACCGAACATACCCGTCATGAAGTCAGAAGCATGGCGAATATCTTCCGCGGCAGAATTCTTGATGTGACCCCGACTTCTTATGTTGTCGAGATGACCGGGCCTTCGGAAAAGCTGGATGCTTTTGTTGCAGCTATTGATTCAGATACTATCATTGAAGTTGCGCGCTCGGGGCCGACAGGCATTTCCAGGGGCGAAAAGGGGCTACGTTTATAACCCCAGCCCCACGCACTTAGTCCATTTATTTTAAAATCAGAAAAACAGGAAAATTCATGCAAGTTTATTACGACAAAGACGCCGACCTTTCCATCATCAAAGCTAAAAAAGTAGCGATAATCGGTTACGGTTCCCAAGGTCATGCCCATGCTAACAACTTGAAAGACTCCGGTGTTGATGTTGTGGTAGGGTTACGCGCAGGTTCTCCCTCGGTTGCCAAGGCCCAGGCCTGCGGCTTAACCGTTAAAGAAGTGCCTGAAGCAGTAGCGGGCGCGGATATCGTCATGATTCTGACGCCTGACGAGTTTCAATCTGCTCTCTATAAAGCTGAAATTTTACCTCATATTAAACAGGGCGCTGCGTTGGCATTCGCTCATGGCTTTTCCATCCTCTACAATCAGGTCGTGCCTCGGGCGGATCTGGACGTCATCATGATTGCGCCTAAAGCGCCGGGCCATACCGTACGTTCAGAATTTGTGCGTGGCGGCGGCGTGCCTGATTTAATCGCCATACACCAAGATTCTTCCGGCAGAGCCAAGGACATTTGCCTGTCTTACGCCTCGGCCATCGGCGGCGGCCGCTCAGGCATTATTGAAACCACCTTCCGGGATGAAGCGGAGACTGACTTGTTTGGGGAGCAAACGGTATTGTGCGGCGGTGCAGTCGAATTGATAAAAGCCGGATTTGAAACCCTGGTTGAAGCCGGTTACGCGCCGGAAATGGCCTATTTTGAATGTCTGCATGAGTTAAAGCTGATTGTTGACTTAATGTATGAGGGCGGTATCGCCAACATGAACTACTCCATTTCCAACAATGCCGAGTATGGCGAATATGTCACCGGACCCAGAGTCATCAATGAAGAAAGCCGCTGGGCAATGCGTGAAGCATTGAAAAATATAAGAAGCGGCGAATACGCCAAGCAATTCATCATGGAAGGCGTGACCGGCTATCCCGAAATGACAGCCAAACGCCGTTTGAACGCCGAGCATCCTATTGAAGTAGTCGGAGCAAAACTGCGCAGCATGATGCCCTGGATCAAGGCGAATCAGATCGTTGATCAAACTAAAAATTAATTCTATTATTCCGGCGGCTTTGCAAAGCCCATCTCATGATGGGCTTTTTTCTTATGAGATGTAAAAGCGGTCTCAGCCAAAAGCGGCCAGCCATTCCTTAAATGCCGCAGTGAATTCAAATCCACTTACTCTGTCCATTAAGCATGGATAGTGCATAAAAAAGCCTAATACATCACTTTTACAAACTGACACCGTTTAATCGTTCATGAGAAACAAATGACTGCTCGACATATTGGTTTTATAAGTTTGGGTTGCCCGAAAGCGCTGGTTGACAGCGAACGGATTCTAACCAAACTTCGCTCCGAAGGTTATACCATTTCGCCTACTTATCAGGACGCGGACCTGGTAGTGGTTAATACCTGTGGATTTATTGATGCGGCAGTTGAGGAATCGCTGGACAGCATTGGCGAAGCGCTGTCTCAAAACGGCAAAGTAATCGTTACCGGCTGTTTAGGCGCCAGGGAAAATGAAATCCGCGCTCGCCATCCCCAGGTATTAAAAGTAACGGGGGCGCATGCATTAGATGAAGTTGTGGCATCGGTGCATGAACATTTGCCGCCGCCGCATGATCCTTTCACCAGTCTGGTGCCGCCGCAGGGAATAAAGCTGACGCCCCGGCATTATGCCTATCTAAAGATTTCTGAAGGCTGTAATCATCGCTGCACGTTCTGTATTATTCCGTCAATGCGGGGCGACCTGGTCAGCAGGCCGATTGATGAGGTCATGCTGGAAGCTGAACGTCTGGCAAATGCCGGAGTAAAGGAGCTGTTAATAGTTTCTCAGGATACCAGTGCCTATGGCCTGGATTTAAAGTATCAAAGCCGGGATTGGCAAGGCCGTTCCGTTAAAACTCGCTTTTACGATTTAGCAGAGGCACTGGGTGATCTGGGTATCTGGGTAAGAATGCATTACGTCTATCCTTATCCGCATGTGGATGACGTTATTCTATTAATGGCCGAAGGAAAAATTCTGCCTTATCTGGATATTCCCTTCCAGCATGCAAATAGCCGCATCCTTAAGTTAATGAAACGGCCCGCAGCCAGTCAAAATAATCTGGAACGCATAAAGGCATGGCGCGCGATCTGTCCTGATATAACTTTGCGCAGTACGTTTATTGTCGGCTTTCCCGGAGAAACCGAGCAGGAATTTGAAGAATTACTGCAATTTATGAGCGCAGCGCAGCTGGACAGGGTCGGCTGTTTTGCTTATTCGCCGGTAAAAGGCGCGGTTGCCAATGATTTACCGGATGGGGTACCTGAAGAAATCAAACAGGAGCGTCTGGCTCGTTTTATGTCGCATCAGGCTGAAATCAGCGCGGAGCGTTTACAAAACCGGGTGGGACGCATTGAAACAGTGCTGATCGATGAAGTTGTGGAAGAAGGGGCTGTGGCAAGAAGTAAAGCCGATGCGCCGGAAATCGATGGACAAGTGTTTATTGATGGCGCGATACATCTGAAAGTCGGCCAATTCGTTGATGTCGAGCTTGAAGAAGCAGATGAATATGATTTGTGGGGACACTTGATTTAACTCCTAAGAGGTAAATGCTGTTTCTGTTCAAGTTTGCTCATAACTTGAGGCGCTCAGCCTGGTTTGCAGATTTCATTAAAAAGTCCACTAAAAGCTTTATACCGGGGGCATAGCCGTTTCTCCGACTGTGACGCTATGCCGTTTACCGTCTTGCTCAACAGAGATTTGATAGGTAAAGCGGTCCGGCTGGGGAGGAGAGGTTATCGGGGAGGGCAAATTGAAAAAGTCCGCCCCTTCCATGATTCGTCGAAGCTGGATTGCTTCATTGGGAAGCATGGCTGAGACATCCACCGTTTTGATCATGGGGGTAGCGTTAAAGCCGCCGCTTCGTGGTAGGGTAATGTACATTGATTTTTCCTCCGTTTTTGCAACTCCCGATTGTGATGCACAAGCGCTAGCGCCTGAGCATACCAGGCAGGCTCCGAAAACATAGAAGAAAATCCGTTTCCCCCATATATTATGCGTACTGGTAATGCTCACGGCTAAGCCGTCTTCTGACTGCACCAGAGTACCGGGAAGATTTCTCCTTGAGCTGCATCATAAACTGTGCGGCTTTTCTGACCCGAAGAAACGGCAAACGAGACATTTCCCATAACTTCCCCCTCGCCGCGGAATTGCGTGGACGATCTTAAGGTTTGCAAGACATAAGTGCGCATCTTGTCGTCCCCATGCATAATAATATGATTCATCATATAAGGCGGAATAATACAACAAATCGAGCAAACCTCAGAGTTACCCTCAAGCTGATTTTTCGCTCTTATTGATTTTTTTGTGGTGTTTTCATGCAACTCCTTAACAATTTATTGGAAATGCCGGGTATCCTGTGGCTCAATTAAAACTTTATTGATCCTGAACAAGGATATTGTCAATCCGTAATTCTCTACTTAACCATATAGATGGGGATCCAACTGGTGTGCCACTTGCCGTAAAGCTTGGGCATTTTTCATGGCCTGTGAAATTGCATAAATTGCGCAGCTCAATCATATGTAATATTATAACATTCTCTTCAGACCCTTATATTCACCATGACTTCCTCCCTCACCCCTTCCCCATTTTCAGAGCACGACCATAAAAAATGTGTCAGGGAGGCGCTTGATACGGCCGAACACATCTGTGTAATTCGTGGAGTGCAATTGACGCCAATTCGTCATAAAGTATTGGAGTTAATCTGGGAAAGTCACAAAGCTATTAAAGCCTATGATCTGCTGGATCGCATAAAACCCCTTATGGATGCTGCGAAACCGGCGACTATTTACCGAGCCCTGGATTTTTTGATTGAACAGGGCCTGATTCATCGGGTGGAAAGTCTTAATGCCTTTGTCGGCTGCAGGTGTTCGGCTCATCAGCATGAACAGTTATTGCTGATTTGTAATCGCTGCCATGACGTTGAAGAAAGGCCTGCAACTAAAGTCATGAGGGCTCTGGCGCAGGAAATCGAACAGGCAGGCTTCATCGTCCATCGTAAAGCCATCGAGATCCATGGTATTTGCGCAAAATGCGAGGCCCAAGCCGGTAATCCAAACTAATATATCGATAATCAATGGGCCCATGCCCATGATATTCAAATACTTGTAATTTTTTAATTATAAAATGAAATCAAGATTAGTCCGGAAGGAAAAAATTGTTGTTATATGTTATGTTATAACATATCTTAAAGCTAAAATATTATTGAATTCAACTTCATGCCTGGCGACCTTAAAGACATAGTGGTAAAGCTGCCCCCTTTTACAAATTGAACTGTTAATGCTTACCTCTCTAATCAATAAGTTAAGTACATTATGAATAAAAGGCTTGTCTTTATTCTTCTACTAATCCGCACGATCAGCTCTGTGGCCTATGCAGCAGACAATAAAGTTCCGGAGTTGGAGGAAGTCGTTGTCACCAGTACTGAGCTTAATCAATCCAAGTCAGAGTCAGCTCATCCGATGACTGTATTGACTGGGGATGAGTTGCAGATGAAAACCGGCCACAGCATCGGCGAAACCTTGAAAAACGAACTGGGCATCACCAGCCAGTCATTCGGCCCCGGCGTCGGAACTCCGGTAATCCGCGGACAAGCTGGTCCAAGGGTGCGGGTGCTGAATAACGGCATAGGCAGCAATGACGCTTCGACAATCAGCCCGGATCACGCTACCAGTATCGAACCGCTGCTGGCAGAACGCATTGAAGTGCTGCACGGCCCTGCAACCTTGCTCTACGCCAGCGGCGCGATGGGCGGCGTGGTCAATATCATCGACAATCGCATTCTTGGCACAGTGCCCGACAAACTGCTCGGCGGCGCTCTGGAACAACGCTTCGATTCCACCTCCGACGAAACCAGCACGACAATGAAACTGGAAGGCGGCCAGGGTAATATTGCTTATCACCTGGACGGCTTCTACCGGCACCGTAACAATCTCGACATCGGCGGCAGCGGCATCGATACAGCCGCTGTCTCAATCACCGATCCGACGCTGGACATCGTCGACAATCCCAGCGGCTTTCTGAACAACACCGGCGCCGAGGCAATCAACGGCTCGGCCGGCGCTTCCTGGATCGGCCAGCGCGGTTTCGCCGGCGCTTCTATTAACCACCTGGAAAACAATTACGGTATCGCTCCCGACGGCACCGGCGAGGAAAGGGTGCGCATCGCCCTTAGGCAGGATAAATACGATTTTAAAAGCGAGTTAAACAAGCCGTTTCGCTTTACCAAAAGCCTGCGCACCCGCCTCGGCTACACCGATTACCAGCACACTGAAATCGCCAACGGCGAACCCGGCGCCTTTTTTACCAATCGGTCCTATGAAGGCCGTCTTGAACTGACTCATCAGGATATCGGACCGCTACGCGGCATGGTCGGCTTTCAGGCGATTGCCAGCGACTTTAACGCCATCGAGAAACTGACTCGCGACGCCATTGTGCCCCATTCACAAATCAACAGCTACGGCGTGTTTGCGGTGGAATCATTCGAACTCGGCGTGGTGACCTACCAATTCGGGATACGGGTAGAGCATTCCGATATCAAACCGGAAGGCATGAACAACCTCAGCTACACGCCGGTTAGCGCCTCGGCTTCGGCACTGTGGAAACTCGACAACCGCAACAGCCTGAATCTGGCAGTTACCCGCTCTTCGCGAGCCCCGCAGGTACAGGAACTGCTGGTCAACGGTTTCCATGACGCCACCCGCAGCTTTGAGCGCGGCAGTATAGATTTGAAAGAAGAAACGGCCTATAACCTGGATCTGGGCTATCGTTTCAAATCCGACTGGCTGCGCGCCGAGTTTGATTTGTTCCACAACTGGGCTAGCGATTATATTTCCCAGCAGCGCAGCGGTGAATTTGTCGACGAAGACGGCAACCCATGCATAGCCGACTGCGTGCCGGTATTGATCAGCAATCAACGCAATGCGATATTCAAAGGCTTCGAAGCCAAACTGACTTTCCCGGTGATGGAAAACCATTACGGATTGCTGGATTTAACCCTGTTCAGCGACTATACCCGGGGCGAATTTAAAGACGGCAGAGATGTGCCGCGGATGCCGCCGCTGCGTTACGGCCTGCAACTGGATTATGCCAGGGATGATTTCTCCAGTTATCTGCGTTTTACCCGCGCCGACGCACAAGCGCATGCCGGCGACTTTGAAACCTCGACTGCAGGCTACTTTCTACTGAATGCCGGTGTCCAATACCAGCTCAAGGCCTATCAGAAATCCAGGCTGATGCTGTTTGCCAAAGGCAGCAATCTGCTTGACCAAAACATCCGCAACTCGACCTCTTATTTACGCAATTTTGCTCCCGAACCAGGGCGCGGGGCAGAAATAGGTATTCGAATCAGTTACTAAAGTCTCATAAGAAAACTCTTCAAAAAAGCTGGAGCGTTTTTATATATTTGTATAAATGGAAATATACACTTGTGATATAAAATCGGATTTGCTGTAATTCATCCTACTTTTAATGTCAACCCGCATGAGGCTGATTTATGGATAATGAATTACTGGAGCTTGCCAAAAAACTGGGTCGAATATTAAAAGCAAGGGGGGAAAAAATAGCCGCGGCCGAATCCTGTACGGGCGGAGGAATCGCTCAAATTATTACCGAAGTTCCGGGCAGTTCCGCCTGGTTTGACCGGGGATTTGTCACTTACAGTAATTCGGCAAAAGTGCAGATGCTGGGTGTCAGTCAGGAGACGCTGGAAAAATACGGTGCAGTTAGCGCAGAGACTGCCGCTGAGATGGCAGCGGGAGCATTAGCTCATAGCGAAGCAGATATAGCAATTGCCGTGACAGGGATAGCGGGTCCTGAAGGTGGAACCCCGGAGAAACCGGTCGGAACAGTATTCATGGCTTGGGCATGGGAAAACGGAAATTATAAAGTAGAAAAAATGAAATTTTCCGGAAATCGCCATCAAATAAGAGAGCAAACCGTTAAAACAGCTATTGAACGGATAACTATATGATGGAAATCATTTTGCTGCTTTTGAGTATTCTCTCTAACAATTGTCGTGGTCAACCAATATAAAACAAGATAGATACAGCTTTGCTTTAAGGTAAAGCATGAGGCTTTAAGGTAAAGCATGGGTTTTTATCGTCTGGGGAAAATGGGTCATCCCCGGCAACAGAAGGCAAGAGGCCTGTATTGCGGCGGGTGATGGGCAAAACGGTCGACTGGGCTATGTTGAATTATTCAGTTATGAAGCAGTTCAGCAGGTTTAAAATCGTTTCAACCCGGCAAAAGCGGGAATTGTGCTTTCTTAAAGTCAGTGTGACATTGGTGGCTGAAGGAATACTGTCAGGATTTTTATAAATAATTTTATGACTCTTGCCTCCCGGATTGGTATGATTTAAAACTGAGCCAAAAATTGCACCTCGGATTTCTCCGCATAGCCATAATCGAACTGACAACAGTTCCGGCATTTATTTAGCTATTATTTCAAAGGCTGGAGGGTGACTCAGGAGTCAGGGTGTTAGTATTATCATGGTTTTAAAGATTACCTATAACTAAAATACTGTAAAACATGCTACACCACACATAGGGTAGATATAACAACGCTAAGTTGCGTTTAATTTAGCGCTACCATTCCATCAAAAACACGATCAGGTTTGACTATGAAGAGTAATAGCAATAATCAACAAAATACCTTTGATCATAGTACTCACAAACAATTTGTAGAGTATTACGCCAAAGAAAGCTTAAGCGATTCAACTATCAACCGGATGCAAGGAATTTTTAATTGTATCAATAGAAATCTTGAAAAGCGCAGAATTAATCAAAAACTGAGCATTGCAGATATCGGCTGCGGTGCCGGAGTAATGAGCATGATGTGGGCTAAACAAGGCCATGACGTCCACGGATTAGATGTAAATGAAGCGCTGTTAGCGATAGCAGGGCAGCGAGCACATGAAGCCGGTTTTGATATAGAATTCTGCCTGGGGTCGGCGACGAAATTACCTTGGGCAAACGAAACTATGGATGTCTGCATTGCGCCCGAACTTTTAGAGCATGTGGATGAATGGAAAAATTGTCTTACAGAGTTTGCAAGAATCTTGAAACCGAATGGCGTACTTTTTATTAGCACATCTAACAAATTATGCCCTAAACAGCAGGAATTCAATTTGCCTTTTTATAGCTGGTACCCCGCAGTAGTGAAGCGTTATTGCGAAAATCTTGCCAGGACAACACGTCCGGATATTGCAGGGTATGCTAAATACCCTGCTGTTAATTGGTTTAGTTATTATCAACTTCGAAAAGAATTTTTAGACATGGGAATGGCCTCTTTCGATCGCTTCGATATCATCGACTATAATAACAAGCCTTCTTATCAAAAAATTATAATAAAGTTTATAAGAAATAATCAGGTTTTACGGTGGCTCGGACATGTAGCGAGTCCCGGACTATCCATGTTAGCGATAAAGAAATCATAATGCGCGATATTTTGGTTACCCTTATTGTTCTAGTAGGTTGTATTTATACTCTTAAAAGACCTTATATCGGCATTTTGCTTTGGTCGTGGCTGAGCTACATGAATCCGCACCGCCTATGCTTCGGCTTTGCCTATAATGCGCCTTTCGCCCAGATTACTGCCATTGTGTTACTGGGTTCAATGTTATTATCCGGTGAACCAAAAAAATTTCCCTTTAACCCAATTACTTTTTTCTGGATTATATTTGTTCTTTTTATGGGAATTACGACGTTTTTCGCTTATTTTCCAGATATAGCGGCCTTACACTACAATCGAGTCATTAAAATTCAATTGGTTGTCTTTTTAACCCTCATGTTGATAAACGATATAGATAAACTGAACAAATTAATCTGGATTATTGTTTTATCGATAGGTTACTACAGTGTGAAAGGAGGATTGTTCACCTTGTTATCAGGCGGGGCATTTCGTGTCTGGGGTCCAGCAGGTAGTTATATAGAAGAGAATAATAGTCTGGCAGTTGCTGTCTTAATGGTCATACCCCTCATGATTTATCTTTATCAAATTAATGATAAGAAGTGGATAAAACGGGGTTTATTAGCTGCGATTATTTTTAGTTTATTTAATGTACTGGGAAGTCAATCGAGAGGTGCATTAATAGCAATTATTGCGGTAGGCGCTTTTTATTGGATTAAAAGCCAGAGCAAAATGGTCTCCGGTATTGTTATGGCGATATTGGCCATGAGTCTGTTGGCTTTTATGCCTGACTCCTGGTATCAAAGAATGGATACTATTAATAATTATGAACAAGATAGCTCGGCGATGGGGCGCATTAACGCATGGATATATGCCTATAATGCAGCCAATGATAATTTGTTAGGCATGGGATTTGAATCGTGGTCCAAAGAAACATTTGCGCTGTATGCACCAAACCCGAAGAATGTGCATGCTGCGCATAGTATTTACTTTTCTGTTCTAGGTGATCATGGATGGATTGGTTTATTTCTGTATTTGCTAATTTACTTTATGACTTGGCGTAAGTTAACGAACATCATTAAAAAAACCTCAAAAAATGAGGAGTTAAAGCAAATTCATAATTTGGCAAAAATGTTACAAGTCGCATTTATCGCTTATTTTACCGGAGGGATATTTTTAAGTTTATCGTATTTTGATCTTCCTTGGCATTTAATTAGTATAGTGATTATTATCTCCCCGCTGGCGGTGGCTAACCGGTCATTAACAACTGAGCGCATCGTAGAAAGAGTGAACCTCAAGCGCTGGGATACGCCATGACACTGCTAGAGCATTCACCTCACTAGAAAACACCTCAGAATTAATATTCCGCTTCACGAAAGTATTCGCTAAAAATCATCCAAAATCATTTTAGTTAATTCGGCTTTAAAATCTAATCTTGATTAGCTGATAAGATAGCAAAGACGGAGCTAAAAGGCTGGACAGTTACCAGGCCGGTTTCCATCCTAATAAGCCGGCGAGAAGATAAGCAGTATACTTTAATTTAAGAGGAAAATTAGTCCACGCTTTAAATAAGGATATGAGTGCGATTTTTTTATTTCCAGCTATCAAATGAAGTAATCCGAAGGAGGCATGATATTCTGCCATTTGCCGATAAAATTGCAGTTTGGATAGACATCGCCCGTCCGGACTGCACAAGCCCCACCTTTTTACTGAATTTAATAACAAAACTGTTCTGTAATCTATGGGACGTACTTTTCTATTGCCTTGGTGCATATGTTGGCGATAGAGAGTAGTAGTTTGTCGAATTTTTAGAAAGGGGTATTGCCTGGATATACGTAACCATAATTCCCAATCTTCGCTGTATGGCAAAGTTTCATCGAAAACCCCGCAGGTTTGGAAAACCTCCGATCGAAACATTGCGGTACTGGTTAATACCCAACAATCCAAGAGTAAAAGATGATATATCCAGCCAGAAAATTCTTGGTCAATATCGTCATCATCGGCTATTTTGCCAAAGCTATCAGGTCTAGGAAAAATGCCTGAAGAATCAGGATGCCACAAAGTAAAAGTGCTATAAACAACGCCTGTTTCAGGACATTCTGCAAAGGCCTTTATTTGCCTGGAAATTTTATTAGGGTACCAATAATCGTCGTGATCCATTAAACAGATATATTGGCCTTTAGCTTCTTGTATACCCTTATTGCGTGCCGCGCATACACCGGCGTTCCGTTGACTAATTAATCTGACTGGATGGTCATATGTCTGAATAATTTCTTGGGTTTTATCAGTGGAGCCATCATCAATAATTAGCAGTTCAATACAGGAATAATCTTGGGCTAAAACACTATCAATTGTTTCAGCAATATAGGCTTCACAGTTATAGGATGGAATAATGATAGAGACCAAAGGATGCATGCTAAACGTCCTTGCCTAACCCACGTTCTAAAAAACGCATTGGCTTGCCCAGCGCCCATGACCAGGAGCGAAAAATTTTATTCATGGTCAATTGCAGATCTCCGCGTATTTTATAAGTATCCATCAATTGATTAACCAGTAAAGAGGAAAAAGAATGCTGAATATTGTTAATTTGTAATCGGATGTTATCGAGTCTTTCAAAATTGACTTGAAGTTCGCTATTCGCCGCTGCAATTAATTGGCTATGCAGAGTCATGCCTAGTTCAATGAACTCAGACTGTTCACACCCATCTGATAAGGGTTGGTGATGATGAATCAAATCTTTAGAAATGAACTGAGACAAACCGTCTGAGGCTTGATTTAACGGTACAGGAAAACGTAAATCGAGGGTTTTCTCAATATTCATAAATGCCTCAACAGGATTATTCACCAGATTATCAAATGTGATGAATGTACGCATCAAGCTGCGAGTCCAGTATTCGGCATCGAGGTAATGCAAAACCCATAATAAATATGATTTTTCCAGGGAAAAACCATCGCGTTTTTTTAAGGACAGATAGACTTCTTGGGGGACGAATAACTATTAGATATTTAGCCTCAATGCCTTCAGCGTCCATAATATTTATCCACCAGGGTAATAAACGGCAAACTCGCGGATCTTTAACAGCCCAAACAGCTGCCTGAGAAAAGTCTTTTCGTAAATAACCTTTGATTTTTTGGGCGTAATGGTCCAGTTCTTTACATTTCCACCAATCAGTATGTTTGGGTAGAATATCATCCCATGCCGAATATAAGGCCAATAAAGCCTCTTCATTGGTATCGGCAAGGTCGCTGTGTTCAAAATAACCTTTAGCATTAATATTGGCATGTCCGGCATAAAGTTTTTTACCTAGCGTCACGCCTAAACAATGAAGCATTCCAGTTGTAGCGGAAGTACCGCTACGGTGTATGCCTAAAATAATGATTGCCTGATTATTCATAAATGCCTTTGAATAGTTTGCAAAAGTGTTTTTATTTTTTTATACGCGAGATAAGTTCGTATTCAAAGCCCATTGGTTTTCTCATCAGATACCATAGACTTAAAAGTGCAACGCTATACGTTAACGCTCCTACAAGCAATGATAAAAGTATCGTGAATTCCGGTGCAAGCCCAGGGAACATTTGCTGGCTCGCATGTAAAACAAAGTACATAACCATGCCAGCAATGACAGGACGTATCCAAGCAGATAAAATCGCTAAAAGAGTTATTGATTTCAATGTTCTTAAAAGATAAAAAAGCCTGAAGATTGTCAAAGACGTGACACTGAGTCGGCCATATAAAATGGTTTGAAAATCGAAATTATTTACAGAAAGCGTATAAACCACGAGCAATGTAATAATACCCTCCACAATGAAAATGAGAGCAAAATCCCGGGTTTTATTCATTAACAACAGAATTTCCCCGATAGGTTGGTTAAATCCGCCAATAAGGCTTATGACAGCCAATAACTTCAACATAGAGGCGGCTTGGATGTATTGCGCGCCATAAATGAGGTGTAATACCGGTTCTGCAATTGAAGCCAGACCCATTCCCGCCGCCATGGCTATGGTGGCAGTTATGTTGAATATTTTTTTTATACTTTCTTCAAGCCATGCCTGATCGTGTTGTTTAGTCGCCAGAGCAGGTAATAAAACTCGTCCCAATGGGTACAATATCTCAAATACCGCCATCTCAGCCAGTTCCCCGGCTATGGCATATAACCCCACTATTGTGGGACTAAAATAGGCAGCCAATACTAAACGGTCGGCTTTATTGGTAAGAAATATAGCAATTGAGCGCACCATCATCCAAAACGAAAATCCGAACATTTCTCGTCTGGCAGATAATGACAGACGGGGGCGGTAGGGATGCATTAAATAAGTCAACATCAATCTGGTGACCGAGCGCGCTACCCCTCCTAAAACAAGAGCCCAGTAAGAGTGCAGCCACAACCCGAAGCCCATCGTCGCAATAACTCCTATTAGCTGGATGGACACGTTAATCTGAAAGTCTTTGTGAAAGGCGAGATTGCGCCGAAATTGGGTGAATCCGATATTAGTGAAGCCATCAATAAGCATGCTTATGCTCATGGCGTACAATACCGGTTCAAAGCGAGGATCATTATAAAATTTTGCTGAGAAAAAACCTGCTACAGCAATCAACGCTGCAATGAAAATATGAATGAGTATTGAGAATGTCCAGGCTGTATCGTAATGCTTACGCTGAGGATCGGGGTGGCGTATTAATGCATTATCGACTCCCAGGTCGGTAAACGCATCCAATAGCCCGACAAGCGCGGTTGCTACGGCCATAATACCAAAATCTTCCGGTGTTAACAGACGGGCAATAACTACCATTGAGGCAAGCCCCATAAACCGGGATAACCAGCGCATGCCAACGGTCCAGAATGTTCCGCGGATGACTTTGGAGCCTATCGATTGGGTTTGGGTAAGCAATGGGTTGATACTCACAAAATAGCGTAGAGTGTTTAGGATTGTTGAACAATCAGGTGTTCAGAAAAAGGATTGTTAGCGTCAAGTTCGTCGTCGGATGTAAATAACTGCATCTGGGATTGTGACGGCAAAAGAAAATCATATTCCGTGGCTGTAGCGCGCCAGCCATGCATGCCAGAAATTTCTTTGGGATCGAAACTTTTTTTAACGTATTTCTGAATAGCGTGATCCAAACTCAAAACGATGTAATGTTTAAGCTTGAAATCGATAGGATAGGGACGAATGCCTGGAAAATCGACTAGATGTCCACCGCTGGCATGAAGATTGATTGAAGGAGGACCAAAGCGGTGATTTTTTATAAGTTCTCGGGCAAAAGCTTTCATTCCCATCCATCTGCGCGGCTGTTTTTTCCAAGCATTGAGCCGGTGCGGATGGCGTGGGCCAAAAGGATAGTACCAGTGCATGGTTTTTTGAAAATCTGGGTGCTCGTGGTTAGGCGATTCGCGCACCGGTAAAAAAGTGTATTCCATAAAATTGATGGCGTTGTAGCCTTCGTTGTCTACCTGAGCGATGGCTTCGGCCAAGGTTTGGTTTGATGAAGGAGGCAGGCGAATTTCATCTAGGTCTGCATGCATAAACCAGTCAGCTTCAAGCTCATCAGCTAACTTTTCTTTTCATCTCAATTGCTTGCTTAACTCAAACATTCTGTTACGAGAAATAGTTTCAATGCCAAGAAGGTTTTTGTTGAGATACTCCCGAGCGATTTCGACGGTAGCATCCGTCGATTCGTTATCAATTAAATATACTTCTACACCCTGGTTGAGATAATGGTCCAGGCAAGCACGAATGAATCTTTGTTCGTTATAGGCAGCAAGAATGACGATGATTTTCATTGTGAAATTAAAAATTAAGCTCAATCAGACTTTTAAGGAGTTTTCCATTTATTTTTGTGGTAATCAAGTCTCAGGCTATTTTAGCGAAAATTGAGTCAACTATAATCCATTTTGGAGTTATTTACTGATTTTTATACCTTTGGCGTAGTGCCTCTGCTTATGAGAGGCAGCGTCATAGAACAGTTAAAAAGTAAAACTGTTTATCGATTATTTTTTTAGTAGTCGTCGTCAGGACCATTCACATAGTATGACTTTAACGATAGCCTGAAAAAAGCCATACGATAAAATATTAGCCTGTCATGCTCTTTTCTGACCAGAATAAAGTTGTACATATATCGTTGCTTGAGAGACTTTTGGGCTTTAAGCCATTATTGCTTTACTAGTCGACATCAGGGGTTTAATAACAAAAGTTATACATTGATTTTCTTATATTTTCTTACTAGGTAAATAATAGAACTGGATTAATTAAAATTTCAAATAAAGAGCCATTTAAGTCTCCTATCGAGAACTTTTTCTTAAGTAAAAAACGTCAGATTCTTTTTAAAACATTAAAGCAGCCTGAAAATCCTAAAGACTTTACTGCTTAAAAAAGCAGGTCAGCCACTTTCTTGACGCCCTTGTACTTTATAATAATACAAGCCAGCCCTATCATAAAAATCCTTTACCTCCAGGCTATCAAGTCCTTCTTTTCAATATAAAGAAATTCGATGAAATATTATTAAGATAAAAAATTATTTCATAACGATTAGCTACCGGGAGGGTGCTTTTTCCTATTAATCGATTATTATTTAAACACTGGTAAGGATATTTTTACCGGAGTGTAAGTATGATGGGACTGGGAGTTTTTGATAATATGGCAAATAATGACGCCGACTTATTATACGACTTCAATACCGATTGCGCTTGTATGGCTATCCTGGCAAACCTGCTGATACTCAGGCCTTGATTCCTGATCAGTTGGATAACCGCTAACTTAAGGCTGGCATTAATTAGCCTGTGTTTTTGACTCATAATCCCGGTTCCTCTTTAAACTCATTAACCTGGGATATTAAAATGAACAGGGTTTTGATGCTTTTGAGGTATAGATTGAGACGCTGAGTAAAAATAGACTCTCTGTCCATAAAAAACCCGCTTTAACGGCGGGTTTTTTATTATTTTATGGTAGCTTGCAGGTCAAGCCCTGCCAGTTAATCCAGCCAGACCAGGACCACCCGGCGGTTTTGGGCGCGGCCTGCTTCGGTGCTGTTATCGGCTATTGGCTGCGATTCGCCATAGCCTTTGGCAATCATATGGT
>NZ_CADCXN010000060.1 GCF_902806695.1 Candidatus Methylobacter favarea
CGCCATTATTGAAATAGAAGGAGAAAGCTATCGAAAAAAACAGAGCGTAAAAAAGTAACCCTTTTTTTTAACTAAAACCAGCCAAGGTAATTGTCGTCAATCCGGCCAGGATAATTGACGCCGGACAGATGAAATTAATATCAAAGAAAAAGAGCTTGTTGAGCTTCGTGCCAAGGCTGAGTCAATTAACGATAACCTAGATTCAATTACTAAAGGTTTCGAATCAAAAACCACGGACGAAATATTTAGGTTAGAACAGAAAATTAAGGCTCTTGAACGGATAATCGATAAAATTGATAAGGATGAGGGGGCTAAAGATCTGGTTGTAGATGAATTAATTGCAGACTTGAAGAGTAATGACAAAGAAACTAAATATACTGCTGCAGAGTTACTGCCTCAGTTTAAGCTTAACTCAAATAAAATAACTGAGGCTTTTGTTGAAAGGTTGAAGAATAAGCCAGACATAACTTTTGGGTCACTATTACTAAGTGGATTGGGGGAACTAAGGGTCGATGGTAACACCTTAGCTTATCTTTTCGATTTAGTGGACGATATAAGTAATCCCTATATATTCGCGATTATCGGTGCATTGGGTGAGCTTGGTGAACTTGGTGAAACCAAAATAAATGATAAAGAATTAGAATCCATTGTTGACAAACTATTGTCAATTTTGAACAGTGATCTTGATCACAAAGAGTTTTCGGACAATTCAATTACAGCATCAAGTGTAAAAGGAGCTATAGCACTTGCTTTATCATACTACGGTGATAAAGCGGAAAAAGCAGTCAAAGAGTTAATAAGTCTGTTGGCAGATCAAGACCAGGAAACTCGTAAAAATGCTACTATTGCTCTAGGAAAAATTGGGGCGAAAGCTAAGGATGCAATTCCTTCAATCCAGAAGCTGAAAGATGATGAGTACACGGAAGTAAGAGACGCTGCATCGGATGCTATAGAAGGAATACAAAAAACTGCGTAAGCAATTTAAGTTATTGCTTAACAAAGAAAAGTCTATTTGTTAAAGCTTGACCGGCTTCAGTAAGATATGGGCAATTCATAAAATCATTAATCTCTGTTAATTGACTAGAAATTACATCACATCGTTTATTTAAGTATCGAATGGACGATGTTGAAATATATTCTTTTATAAGCAGTTCAAAAAACTGTTTAATCACACAAAATACATAGATAGCGTGTAATACTCCTCTTGGGTGTCGCTGTTCATTTTTCCACGGTGAAAAATATTTTTCATCTGTGTTAATAATCATCGGTACACATTGTTCAATTAATGTTAATTGCAAGTGCATCGCTTCATGCAAAATGGCCTCTGCAACTCGTAATACATCATTGTCCATTCGCTTACTATGAGCTGAGATAAATATAGAGAACAGTATATTAGGGAGGCTATAACTGATGTCAAAATAGTCATCCTCGGGTTGAAGAATATGCAAGCAGGCTACAAGCCAGGAAACTGTTTCATAGACGGTTGGTATTGTGGCTAGAATTTCCAGAGATTCCTGCAAACATTGTAAAACTGTTAAGTTTTGCAGTATTTCGGATGAATAAGGTTTTGCACCAGAATCAGAGTACATAACCATTATCTCTTCAGGCATCGAGCAAATGTTAATTGACCGCAATGGGCTAGCGCTATTCTGAATAATAGGACTTAAACGAATAGTGGTGTTTATTGAATTGCCTATACGGCCATGAAATAATTGCTTCGGTCGAATAATTGTCTTCTTGAAGCTCGTATTTTTCGTGAATATTTTTCCAACTATAGGTTACTAATTGTTCAGTTAATTCTGGAAACCACACCAGAGATAAAGGGTTTTCAATGGCGGAAAAAATTAAATTCTGAAGACTACTCATCTGCTTGCTGATAAAAGGAATAGACTAATGTAAATCGTTCACTTTTATGCATCGTAGACACTGCGTGATGAGAGTCAGGGGAAATTGCAAAACCAACTGAGCTATTATGCTCAGGACGAAATATCTTATGTATATCGCTGGGACTTTTACTATTAAAAACATTAACATTCCGCCATTTTCATCTTTCCATCCTCTGTTTAATTGAATCAACAAGCGATGGGTTTCACAGCCTGGAATGTTGTCATTATGAATACGGATACGTTGACCTGAAATTAGTTTATGGGCAGTAAAATCGATGCGAGTTTCAAGTTTAACTGAGAATAAACGCTCAACCTGATTCTTCACTTGAGATAGATATTCAGGAGAAGTTAAAAACGAAATTTCGGACGGTAACTGAACATCAAAAAAACTAAATTCATATTGTTCATAAAAGTCAGTTTCAACAAGTTTCCAAGGTGCATCGTTTTCAAGCCAAGTTAAGAGTTCTAAACATAATTGAGGCGAAAGAGCTTGATTGCAAACACAGTAAGGGAAAGGCAATGCAAATACTTCGGTATTCTCCATTTCCAGAAGTTGTTTGTCGGCTATGCGCATTTTTCAAGTCCGAAAAGCATGGTCTTTACTTTATTTATAAGGTGTAGCTGATCGTTGCAATAAACAGACGGATTGGCATATTCCGTTCCTGTTTTCCATCTGTATAAAGGCATTCCTCCGCCACATATCCGCATTTCAGGACATGTTTGACATGTAAATGAAGTCGGGCGTTGCAGTTTATGGGCGTCAGCGAATTCGCTTGAAGAGAATATATCAATTAAACTGTGAGTATGGACATTCCAGTTTTCCAGGAAGCGGTCTACGCGTTTATATGAGCTTTTCAATGTGTCATTTTTTGTTACGGCGCCATCGGTATCAATAACAGCAATGCCGAAATCAGTAATGCCAATTCCCTCTTTTATGCCAAATCCACCAAGGGTAAGTCGGATAACATCATCAAGTACCCTTATTTTGATAGGGGCCTGATCAGCTAGATAAATGTCTAGGAGCGAGGCTAACCAATTACCGTATTCGGTGCTGTGGAACGAGACTTTTCCGAAAGGAAACTTATCATGATTACCATCTCTGTAAAGAAAATCTACGTTTTGTGTATCAACTTCTTTAAAGAAATTGTAGATGTCATGTGGATTTGAGTTTGGATCGATAACAGCAAGTAGACCGGCAAATAGAGCAATGCAGCATCGGGATGTGATTTAAGTTTTTCAATACCTTTTAAAACATGATGGAAAGTACCTTCGCCTTGATGCCCTACACGGTTAGCATTATGAGTGATCTCATGTCCATCAAGACTTACGGATATTGACGTTTTAAATTTTGAATAAAGATCAAGGATTTTGTCCGAAATAAGTATTCCATTAGTTTGAATGCTTATGCAGTATTCTTCAGCTATCGCTGTTCTAAGGGAGTGAAGCAAAGTTTCTAATCGACGAGTTCCCAGTAAAAGAGGCTCGCCGCCATGAAGAACTATTGCAAATGGACGTTGTTGTTTTTTTCGAAGTTCTTCTAGCTCTTTTGAAACGGCTTTTATTGTATCTTGGGATATGAAATTAGGCATATCGACCCAACTGTCGTCTCCCATGTTGTATACATAGCAGTATCCACAGTTAATGTTGCATTGACTTGCAACCTTAAGCAGGATCGTATCAATTTCAATCATTAAGGCTAAATTGATTAGCGGTTATGACGGTTGTGTACCCTGTCGTAAGCATGAAGTGTTGATGGATTGTCATTTTTTACTTCCTCAATTAGTCTTGCCAATGTAGGACTAGCAATATTAGTTAGGAATAATTCGGCAGGGATGCTTTTTTTGATGGAATTTTCCTGTTTGGATTGATTTATTGTTTGCACCAGTTGCTCCAATAAGCTAAAAAATATGAGTTCTATTATAGATGTTGCAATAACATAATAAAACAATTTAATTATAATTCAGTTATTAAAAATCAAATAGTTATGATTAATTTATGATGAAATATTTTGTTCGTAAAATCTATGATTTTTTCGATACTGTATTTCATTGAAAAATAAGAAGAAAATATATGAGGAATTTTTCTATTTTTTATTTTTGTTACGCCCGCTCTTATTTATTCCCCAACTCCAGTTCCAGTTCCGATATCATCCAGGGGTTTTGAAGAGCGAATCGCTCTTTTACTGCGAGACAATCCAAAGCTTAAAAAGGCCGGTGCTCATTTGTTATCGTAGTTTGTTTTTGAAAAAAGGCATACATCTGGGTCATTGCGTGGCATATTTAAAAACTGTGGCATAAACAAATTTAGTGTGTCATGATTGTGCCGGGAATAGGCTGTTTTACAGGCCGGCAAGCGTTGCAAGTTATTGATTTATAATAGTATATCTGACGTGGTTACAGACTCTTAATCCATCGGTCCAGGGTTCGAGTCCCTGAAGCCCCACCAATTAAATCAAAATGTTACATATTTTCGTAATAAGTAATAATATCTTGGTGCTATGTAGCTTAATAAATATTGAAAAAATTGTAATAACATTTTTCATTATTTAGCCCCCATGTAGAGGCGGTTGTTAGCAGGCAACATCACGGCGCCTTGAAGTCAGTCAACAGTTTATTAAAGAGCAGGCTTAATTTAGATTCTGTGCGGGCCTATTTATTTAAGACAAAGGCTCCAGTATGTTTATATTTGGCCTAAGCGATAGTATCCTGCAATAATTTTATCTAAGCTCCGCTAATCTTAAAAAATGGCACAAAATCCCAGCCACGAAAGACTGTATCACCTTGTATTATTTGCATTAACTAGGGGCGTTTTAGCCGGCATTTGGACCAACCGTGATGCAACATATCCTGTTAACGATGACCCAGCAAATCGCATTAAAGATCTTCTATTTGGCAAAGCCAGTGATTGCGCGATGACAGCCGTCAATAAACGGAAATTTGTCGAAGTGGTATTATAGACTGCAGGCACCGGCTACCGACTCGCTTTAACAAAGCTTACCTCAGTTTTTTGGACACTGGCATCGAGTTTATGTACGCTACAATCGCTGGTCGCATAAGGGGACATGGACCCGAATCATGGCAGCAGTATCCAACGATCGGGGCTCGGCTATTTGATGGTGGATGAGAGCATCGTCGTCCGCGTTCATCAACACGGGGCAAAAACAACAGCAGCAGCAGTGGGAACAAGCGATGAGCACTTCACGCGGCGGATTGAAGACATGGATTCATGGCGCGGTTGATGATTGGGCAGTCCTCACTAGAAACTATCAAGGCGATGCTCAGCCCTAATCTACTGTGATTTGGGTTAATTGCGAACGGTCCTAGTCCATCAATCCATAAATTCCCCGTAATAATCGGTTAAATAACCATAACCTTACCTTGGCAAGTTCATTTAAAGGGCTTGCTCATGGTTTTATTGAAATAAACAATAAGTGCCAAAATTTTATCCTTCAAATCTTGCAAGGAGTTAAAGTTACCGCATTACCACACTTCAATTTGATTCATCCATAATGCCAGGAACGGGCGAGTTCGGAAAGTTCAATTGCAAAGACTGGCCCAGGAGTTCAGGGATTAGATGACTCTGTGTGTGCAACAGCTATTAAAGTGAGCGACGATGAATTTAAACAACTTTATCGCACTCAAAATATATTTTAAAGTTACTGGAACTACCGAATTGGGCCAGGCTGAATCATCGGTTAATTGATGCAGTAGTAATTAACACCTCCTTAATAAAGCTCATCTTTACCCTATCCACACGCGCAAGTTGCTCGAGTCTAACACATGTCTCCTCATGGTTTCGCTTCAGAGCCATGCAGTCTAATCAATAAAGCGGCTTCATCATGACTTAATCCGGCATCCTGCATTAGCTCATGAACACCCGCTCCGCTG
Organism: Candidatus Methylobacter favarea; assembly: GCF_902806695.1. Classification (GTDB taxonomy): domain Bacteria; phylum Pseudomonadota; class Gammaproteobacteria; order Methylococcales; family Methylomonadaceae; genus Methylobacter_B; species Methylobacter_B favarea. The sequence continues at coordinate 5,774 of NZ_CADCXN010000060.1, forward strand.
CGAATTTTTTGCAGAACTCTGTTATAAGGATGCTCATACTGCTCAGTTTTTTTGTCATCCGCCGTTTTTGTCCATAGGGCCTTGATTTGTTTTTCGTTAATGGTAATGCGGCTATCGACAGTCAAAGCGGCAGAACACAGCCCGGCAATATCATTGTTATTGCCATTAACGATAGTGGCAAGAAGCCGGTAATCATGTTTGAGCTTCAGTTGATCGCGTAGCAGCCGGGCTAACAATATAATTACTATAAAAACGGCTATACCCGTTACGGCAACAACGATAATGACAATTAAAAGCAAATCAATCATTAAACAATTTCGTCAATATGGGGTAACGTCTCAGCATCCGGCTCTTCCGACTTTTCCAAAGGCTGGTTTTTAGGCTGTTCTTTCTCGGGAAAATTATCATCTTTTTTAACTTTATTGAGTTTTGTCAGCGGAAAAGCGGGGGCTACAGGCTGGATTTCTGGCATATCAATCTCCTGAGATTTTACCAAACGAGCAGATAAGTTATAACAAACCAATCCCCGGCAGCTGCACTGGCCTTAGCATTAATTAATCCACCTTCAGGGTTTGCCGGTAACGGACCCGGGCGGGGCCAGATTTAATAATTTTGCGCGTTCTTCATCATTAGCGCCATAACGGGAAAAAGCTTGCGACATTAAAACCAGAACAACCCGCCTGTTCTTGAAGCGGCCTTCTTCCCGCTTATTATCTCCAACCGGATGAAACTCTCCATAACCTATAGCAGACAAGCGGATCGGATTTATGCCCACTTTAACAAATTCCTGAACAACGCTGCTGGCCCGGGCTGATGACAAATCCCAGTTTGAAGGAAACTCCACTGTATCTATGGGGATATTATCGGTATGGCCTTCAATATTAATGGCATTTGGCAATGGTTTCAGGACTTCGGCAATCTTTTTTAATACCGGCAATGCTTTTGGGGATAATTCTGCTTCTCCACTTAAAAACAACAATTCGCTATTCATCTCCAGCTCTACCCAGTAATTATTGCGTATGACGGCAATCAGCTTGTCATCAATAAAAGGCTCCAGAACTTTTTCAAACTGATCGGATACCTGCTTCAACCGTATTCTTTCCCTTAAAATTTCCTCACTCAATTCCCGCCTTTTTTCAATTTCTGCTGTTAAAGGATTTTCCAGCGGTATGGGCTGAATAGCCGTTGGCGGAGTTCCAATCTGAATGGGATTAACAGAACTCGCCTGCTGCCCGGTATTTAAATAATTCTCCTTTGAAAAAGCATCGCCTAGTGAATCTGACAATGCTCTGTATTTTCCTTCATTGACTGAAGAGATCGAATACATAACCACAAAGAAGGCAAATAGAAGCGTTATAAAATCAGCATAAGATACTATCCATCGCTCATGATTATTAACTTCCTCGATTTTTCTTCTGCGCCGCATCATAGTCTAGTCTTTATGCGGGTTATGCAAGTAGCCGCCCAATTTCAACTCGATATTTCTGGGGTTCTCACCCTCTGCAATAGAGCTAATGCCTTCAATCATCAATTCTTTGCTTTGGGTGGCGTCAATCACATGTGATTTCAATTTATTTGCCACCGGCAAAAAAATTAAATTGGCCGAACTCACCCCATATATGGTCGCGACAAAAGCCGTAGCTATTCCCGCCCCTAAAAGCTCGGGATTGGCGAGGTTCTCCATGACATGTATTAAACCCATAACGGCGCCCAGAATGCCAATTGTTGGCGCATAACCGCCCATCGCTTCATAGACTCTGGCTGCCTGTAAGTCGATATTTTCTTTAGTAGTCAGCTCTACTTCCAATATATCGCGAATGACATCAGGTTCATTGCCGTCTACCAAAAGCTGCAATCCTTTTTGGATAAACGGATCATTTTCCTTATCCAGTTCATTTTCCAAACCCAACAAGCCTTCCTTGCGAGCAAGAGCGCTCCAGTTAACTATTTTGTCAATTTGCACTTTAAGATTCCTTTTTTCGGGCTTTAAAATCCATACCGATATTCTAATGCTCCGGAAAAATATCAGCGGCGGAAATTGCAAAAGGGTTGCCCCGAATGTTCCTCCCAGGACAATCACGAAAGCCGGGCCGTTTATTAACGAGCTGATTTGGCCGCCATCCAGCAGATTCCCCAGCAAAAGAGCGCCAATGCCCACCATAATGCCTGTGATACTTAAAATATCCATTATTTTCCGCTGCTCAACTTGTTTCCAGGTTCGCCATAGGCGGGCTAAAACCCTCCCTCAAGAATTCTATTCAAAATCAAATCGTTCAGGCACATCGGGCTTGCCTGAAAGCTATTTCAAGCAGGTCGAATATCTTCCAGCCATTCAGCCAGCCTTGACCTTAATCTCAGCACGGCCTGGGAGCTGATTTGACTGACTCTGGATTCGCTTATATTCATAACTTCGCCGATTTCACGCAAGTTGAGTTCTTCATCATAATAAAGCGAAATAACCAGTTGTTCGCGTTCCGGCAATCCCATAATGGCGCTCGCCAGGGCCTGATGAAAATCGTTTCGGCTTAACCTGTCAAGCGGCTCTTCTTCCAGGCTCTGTGATTCATCAAGATAATGATCGCCGGTTTGCGCCAATTCTTCCACACTGAATATACGGCAACTGATTGAATCCTGAAGAATATGGTTATATTCGTCGATATCCATGCCCAAATACCCGGCCACATCACTAGCTCTGGCCTCCCGCCCGGTGCTATTTTCAATGCTGCGTATCGCGTCGCTAATCATTCTGGACTTTTTATGTACAGAACGCGGGGTCCAGTCGGAACGCCTGACTTCATCCAGCATGGAGCCCCGGATGCGGATACCGGCGTAGGTGTCAAAACTTGCTCCCTGGGTAGCATCGTAATTGCTGATAGCTTCCAGTAAACCCAGCATCCCGGCCTGAATTAAATCGTCCACCTGAACTGAATCAGGCAGCCGGTTCATTAAATGGCAGGCAATGCGTTTGACTAAAGGCACATGCTGCATGACCTGCTCATCGGTTCTGCCTGCCTTTACTGAAGTGTACATTGCCACGCCATTCATGCGACATCCTCATGCGAGCCGTATTGAATCATTCTTTCAATAAAAAACTCAATATAACCGCCAGTCTGGGATTTCAGCGGCCAATTATCAATCTTTGCAGCTATGGCCGTAACTGCAAGAGCGGCCTTGCTTCGGGGAAATGCAGAAACTACAGGCGTTTGTTTCTGAACTGATTTGCGTAAATATTCATCATAGGGAACTGCCCCGGCAAACTGCAAGGTGACATCATCCAGATAATGATCGGTCACTTTAATTAATTTTTGAAACAATGCCTGGCCTTGCTGCAGTGTTTGAACCATATTGGTGATGATATGGAAACTGGCAAGCCCATAGTCCCGGTTAAGCAATTTAATAAATGCATAAGCATCCGTTAGCGAAGTCGGTTCATCGCAGACAACCACGATAATTTCCTTGCAGGCGCGGGCAAAATTTACCACACTGGCGGATATTCCTGCCGCTGTATCTACAATCAATACATCCAGATCTTTATCAATTTCGCTAAAGGCGCGAATCACTGCGGCCTGTTCAATCGTCGACAGTTCAGACATTTTCTGAATTCCGGACGCTCCCGGAATCACCTTCAAGCCTGAAGGCCCTGCCAGCATGATTTCATCCAATGTTTTTTCCCCTGCCAGCACATGAGAAAGATTAAACTTGGGATATAGGCCTAACAAAATATCCACATTCGCCAAACCCATATCAGCATCCAGTAAAGCCACGCGCCGGCCCATTTGCGCCAGTGCAATGCCGATATTTACAGACAAATTTGTTTTGCCCACGCCGCCTTTGCCGCTGGTTACCGCAATTACCCGAACGGGTTTAATTTTTTTCATTTGTCTTATCCCGGCTGCTTGATCCAATTGCTTATGCATGGCCTGTAGCCGCCCAAGCCCCATAATTTATATCACTATAGTCACTATAATCGCTTTCTGCTTTTGCCTCAGCCACGCAGCGTTCAATTAAAGAGACCGCGCACGGGCTATGCATATCTTCAGGCACCTGCTGACCATCGGCAATAAAAGCCAACGGCAGATTTTGTTCTATTATTGAAGAAATCGCGGAACCTGTCGTTGCTGCTTCATCAAATTTAGTCAAAATACTCGCCTGCGGTTTAAAAACCTGAAATGCTTCGATAATTTCATTCATGGCCTTGTAGCCGGTTGCAGCCGCCATCACCAGATACGATTTAATCTGCAAATCCTGATGCTGCAACGTATTGATTTGCTCCATCAGTTTCATATCACGCTGGCTCATGCCGGCCGTATCGATAAGAATAAGGCGCTTGTCGGCAAAACCGTCAATCAGATTGCGCAGTTCTTCAGCACTGGATGCAATGCGTACTGGCACATCCAGAATGCGGCCATACGTATTAAGCTGTTCATGAGCACCGATGCGATAGTTATCCGTAGTAATCAAGGCGACTTGTCTTGGCCCGTGTTTTAAAATAAATTTGGCGGCCAATTTGGCAATGGTGGTGGTTTTTCCCACGCCGGTGGGTCCGACCAAAGCGGCAATACCGCCATAGTCCAATAAATCATCTTCTGCTACAGGCATTATTTGAGCCAGCATTTCCTGGGCTTTTGTATAAGCCACTTCAGGATCCGCAGGGTTAGAAAAACGATTGGCTATCTTTATGCTCAGTTTTTTTGAAATAGCCATAGCCGATAAACGTTGCAGCAGATCGGCTCTGACCCTGTCGGTTTGCGAACTTTGCGGCCAGTTGATGGCTGATAATTTGCTATCCATCGCCGTTCTTAAGGATTTCAGCTCCTGGCTCATTTCCATTAGCAGCTTGTGCGACAGATTATCCTGCTTTTCCGGGGTCTTGATTTCCGGAGTCAGTTTTTCCTTTACAGCAAAGGCATCAGGTCTGGCGATTTTTGCAGCTGTCGTTCCCGGGCTTGCGCGCAGCTGGATTTTCTCTGCATAGCCAACATACTGATCGATATTTCGCCGCACCGGCCGGTCCGGCAGAAAACCCTCGGCGCCCTGTTTTCTCTGACTGCTTACTATATGCACAGGCTTTTTTTCTGTTTCAAAAACCGGCAATTCAAGTTTTTCAGTTTCACGCACCGGTGAGAGTTGTTGTTTAGCCAGTGCCTGTGCCTGTTCAGCGGCTTGTTTTTGTAGCTTGATATGTATCAACTGCTCGTCAAAATCCTTTGCCGCCACAATTTCAACCCCGCCTTCGACAGAGCGGTTTGACATGATGACGGCATCCGGGCCAAGCTCTTCTTTAACCATACGCATGGCCTGGCGTATGTCCGCTGCAAAAAAACGTTTAATCTTCACTGTCAAGCCTCATTGATTATGCGCGCCGTCCGACCGTTGAAACTACCTTGATCTGGCGATCAGCCGGTATTTCATTGTAGGCCAGGACATGCAGACCGGAAATTGAATGACGGACAAACCGGGCCAGCCACGGACGAATATAAGAAGACACCAGCAATACTGCAGTCTGTCCTGCCATTTCCATTTTTTGCGTACTTTCCTGTAATGAGGTATGCATTTGCTCTGCTAGTCCGGGTTCGATGCCAACGCCGCTTTCATTCGCTGTCTGCAAAGACTTATGCAACAACTGTTCCAACTCATGATCCAGAGTTATCACCGGCAATTCATTCTGTATGCCGCTGATTTCATGAATAATTAATCGGCTTAATGAAGCTCGTACCGCCGAGGTCAGGATGTCGGGATCTTGACTCTTGACCCCGTATTCCGCCAAAGTTTCGGCGATACTGCGCATATCACGGATAGGCACGCGCTCCTGCAGTAAATTTTGCAGTACCTTGACCACCACGCCCAGCGGCAATGTTTTCGGCACTAAATCTTCAACCAGTTTTGGCGCGGATTTAGCCAGGTTATCGAGTATTTTCTGCGCCTCCTCATAACCGAACAATTCATGCGAATGAGATTGCAGAAGATGGCTGAGATGGGTAGCTACTACGGTTCCGGGATCTACTACCGTGTAGCCAAGAGTTTGCGCATGATCTTTTTGATTCGGCTCTATCCACAGCGCATCCAGGCCAAAGGCAGGATCTTTACAGGCCTTGCCCTGCAAAGTCCCGAAAACGCGCCCCGGATTAATCGCCATCTCCATTTCCGGCATAAGATCGGCTTCACCTGCCGTCACTCCCATTAATGAAATTCTGTAAGTGGTCGGGCTTAAATCGAGATTATCCCGAATATGCACGGACGGAATCAAAAAGCCCAGTTCCTGAGACAGTTTTTTTCGCACGCCCTTGATGCGCGTCATCAATTGCCCGCCCTGATTCTTGTCAACCAGGGGAATAAGACGATAGCCTACTTCCAATCCGACAATATCAACCGGCATTACATCATCCCAGCCCAATTCTTTAATTTCGGGAACGGCATGAGATACCGCAAGCGGATGACCGATGCTCACCAGCTCGGCTTCTTTATGCCGCTTGTCAATCAGCCAGGCGGAACCCGCCAAAACCGAAGCCAGCAGGATAAAAACAAGATTGGGCATGCCCGGAATAACTCCCAGCAAACCGATTACGCCAGCAGCAATGAATAACGCCTTCGGATTTTCAAACAGCTGCGCGCTGACCTGTTGACCTATATTCTGATTGCTGCTGCCGACTTTGGTGACAACCAGCGCCGACGCGGACGATAATAACAAAGACGGGATTTGGGCGACCAGGCCATCGCCGATGGTCAGCAAAACATAAATCTGCCCGGCCTCCGCAAACGCCAGACCATGCTGACCAACCCCGATAGCCAGACCGCCACTCATATTGACGAATAAAATAATAATCCCGGAAATGGCATCGCCCCTGACAAATTTACTGGCGCCATCCATGGAGCCATAAAAATCCGCTTCGGCCGCAACTTCAGCCCGCCGGGCGCGCGCTTCATCCTGGCTAATCAATCCCGCATTCAAGTCGGCATCGATCGCCATTTGTTTGCCCGGCATGGCGTCCAGCGTAAATCGCGCCCCCACTTCCGCAACCCGGCCTGCGCCTTTGGTAACGACTACGAAATTTATTATCACGAGAATAATAAAAACCACCAGGCCCACGGCAAAGTTGCCGCCGATAACGAAAGCGCCGAACGCTTCAATCACCTTGCCGGCCGCATCGCCGCCGTTATGACCCTCCAGCAGCACGATGCGCGTCGAAGCTACATTCAAGGCCAGACGCAATAAAGTGGCCAACAGAATAACTGTTGGAAAAGCGGCAAACTCCAACGGTCTCAGGGTATAAACGACAACCAGCAATATGATCAACGAAAAGGCTATATTGAAAGTAAACAGCAGATCCAGTACAAATGCCGGCAAAGGCAGCATAATCATGGCCAGAATCATTACAATAGCCAAAGGCGCGCCTAACTCGGCTTTTCCCAGTAACTTAAACGCCGCTGTTACTCTGCTAAAATCCATAAATCATCTTTCCTGTTTAAAGTCATCAGGCACTTTAATATCTCCCGGCGGCAAAGGCTCATCCCAGTGATTTTGCCGTGCTGTTTTTAACTGATACACATAAGCCAGCACCTGAGCCACGGCCAGGTAAAGGCCTTGCGGTATTTCTTTACCCATGTCAGTTGAAAAATACAACGCCCTGGCCAATGGCGGCGATGCGACCAGCGGTATATGGGCGCCTATCGCTACGTTACGGATTTGGGCGGCCATTAAATCCACGCCTTTGGCAACGAGCCTGGGCGCGCCGTTTGCATTTTGATCATATCTTAAGGCCACGGCGTAATGGCTGGGATTGGTGACAATCACATCCGCTTTCGGCACCTCGGCCATCATGCGGTTTTGCGCCATTTCCATTTGCATCCTGCGCATTCGCCCCTTCACCTCGGGACTGCCTTCTGATTCCTTCATTTCCTCCCGGATCTCCTGTAAGGTCATTTTTAATTTTTTACTGTGATCCCACAGCTGATAAGGCACATCAAACATCACGACCAATATCAATGAGGCGCTGAGCAACAGGAAACAACTGCCAATGACCTTTAGCCCGTGAATAATCGACTGCTCTAACGGCTCAGCGCCCAATCCCAGCAGTGCGTTAAAAAAATACTTGAACAGCACGACGGCAACAATAAAGATCAATAGAAACTTCAACAAGGCCTTGACCAGTTCAATCAAGCCATGCAAAGCGAACAAGCGGGGAATTCCTTTAATGGGGTCCAGCTTTTCCAGCTTGGGCGCCATTGCTTCCCAGCTAAATGCCCAACCGCCCAAGGCCAGGGGCGCGCCAATCGCGGCAATCACCATAACCGCCAAAAACGGGGCAATCAGCATGGCGCCATCGATCATAAGCTGCTTGAAATAAATGACCGTGCTGGCCGGATCAAAAATGATTTCGCGGCTTACTTGAAACTGACTCCGCATCATCCCGATCAGACCAGCGCCCATGCGTTCTCCGAGCATAAGCAGCAGCACCGCGCTGGTCATCAGCATGACAAAGGAATTAAGTTCCCTGGAACGGGCAATCTGCCCTTTTTTTTGCGCGTCCTCCAGACGCTTGCCGGTAGGTTCCTCGGTTTTTTCCTGTCCGGAATCTTCTGCCATAGCTACAATTTCAACAACTGGCCGAGCAGCTCATAGGCATTGGTTAAAAGTCCGGCAATTTGCTCCGACACTTCCGGCAGTGTCAGCCACATCAGCAATATTCCCAGCATTAGGGTTACCGGGAAACCCACGGAAAAGATATTTAACTGCGGCGCGGCTCGGGTCGCTACACCGAAACTGACATTAACCAGCAGCAGACTGACAATAACCGGCATCGCCAGTAATAATCCGACGGCGAACATGCGGCTGCTCCAGCCGATAATAACCCAAATATCGGCTTTAGCCACGCCCTCTACCCCGATAGGCAAGGTTGTAAAACTGTCCAGTAACATTTTTATTAATAACAGGTGCCCGTCTAAATTAAAAAAAATCAGCGTGCTGATAATTACATAGAATTGCGCCACTACAGGCACCTGCTGGCCGTTTTGGGGATCGATCAGGGACGCAAAACCAAGCCCCATACTTAAAGCTATGCCCTGCCCTGCAAAAATGACTGATGAAAAAACCAATTGCACGATAAAACCGCTAACCAAACCGATCATAACCTGCGCAATAGCGACCATCCCGCCCTCATAACTGAACATTTCAACAGCCGGCAAAGCCGGCAATAAAGGCATGACAACGAAGGTTATTGCCACGGCAAGAATCAGTCGGACGCGGGCCGGCACAGCTCTAATACTAAACACCGGCACGGCGATAAACATTGCCGTAATGCGCAGCAACGGCCATATAAATGACGCTACCTGCCCGAAAACCTGAGCTTCGGTAAAATGCACCGGTCTAACCGATTAACTGCGGAATATTCCTGATCAATTCCTGAAAATAATCGAGATACATTTGCAGCATCCAGGGCCCCATAATCATCAGAACCAGCCCGATTATTATTAACTTGGGCACAAAAGTCAGGGTCATTTCGTTAATCTGGGTAGCCGCCTGAAACATCGCAATAATCAGGCCTACCACTAAAGACGGCAGCAGTACCGGCGCCGTCAGTTTGACCGCAACCATCATCGCCTCCTGCCCCACCCTGTAAATAGTTTCCGGCGTCATCATTCACCTCGGGTGAAATCAAGCGGCATAAAAACTCGCCGCCAGCATTTCCATTATTAAAGACCAGCCATCGGCCAGGACAAACAGCATTATTTTAAACGGCAGTGAAACAATCATCGGCGACAGCATCATCATACCCATGGACATCAGCACGCTGGCGACCACCAGATCGATAATCAGAAACGGCAGAAAAATTAAAAAACTTATCTGAAAAGCCGTCTTCAATTCGCTGGTCACATACGCAGGCAGCAATAACGAGAACGGCACATCTTCAGCTGAATTCAATTCAGTCTTGCCGGAAATCCGCAGGAACAATTCCAGATCGGCCTCCCGGGTCTGTTTCAGCATAAACTGCCTGAACGGTTCCGATGCCCTGGTCAGCGCAGTCGAAACATCCATCTTTTCTTCAAGATAAGGCTGAACAGCATCGGCATTCACTTTTTCAAAAACCGGCATCATAATGAAAATAGTCAAAAACAGGGATAAGCCCAATAATACCTGGTTACTGGGAGCCTGACCCGTGCCTAAAGCCTGTCTTAGCAAGCTTAAAACAATCATGATGCGGGTAAATGACGTCATTGTCAGCAGCAAGGCAGGCAATAACGTCAGCATTGTCATTAACGCCAGAATCTGGATTGTTACGCTATAGCTCTGGCTGCCTTGCTGAGTGTGCGTAACAGTCAAGGCTTCAATGCCCGGGGCTGCAAAAACAGGCGTTTCGATCAACAGGAACATAGCGCCAGCGCCAAGGCATTGAAGCAAAATGCTTTTATGCATCAGATCGGCCTTTCAATGCTTGCCTCAATTTTTGCGCAAAACCGGTTTCCCTGGCTAAAATCAGCGGGTCATCCCTGAGCAGACAGTCATCGCCCTCCAGAATATGCAAGGTTTGTATGCGGCCCGGCGTTACTCCCAAAATAAGCTGCTTTTTTCCGGCCTGAAGCAAAATGACTTTTTCCCGCATGCCTAATGATAATCCGCCCACGATGCGCAGTTTTTCCGCGCCGTTGACGGTTAGCACAGCGAGTTTGCGCAGGCCCCAGATACAGAGAAAAAAAATGCTCAGGACAATCAGCAGCCCCATGCTCCAGCTGATCAAGTCGCTGGAAGAAACCGCCCTGGCTGACGGTTTGGCAACAGCTACGCCGGGCGCGGCCCAGCAAGCAGGAAACCACCCGAACAAAAGCCAATAGAAATTTGCTTTTGCGGCCATCAGGCTAATCTTTTCACGCGTTCCGACGGACTTATCACGTCAGTCAAGCGGATGCCGAACTTATCGTTTACCACAACCACTTCCGCATGAGCTATCAGGGTGCCGTTCACCAACACATCCAGCGGTTCTCCGGCAAAACGGTCCAGTTCCACAACCGAGCCTTGATTCAGCTGTAAAAGATTCCGGATATTAATCTGCGTCCGGCCAACTTCCATGGACATGGTCACCGGAACGTCCAGGATAACATCAAGATTAACTTCATCTGTCGGGGCTGGTGAGGTTTTTTTAGTGTCCCCTGGGCTGGAAAATTCCTGGAAGGCGGCGGTCTCAACATCATTATCAGTTTCTGCATCAGCAGAGGCGTTTAAATTTTCGCTCATCTTTTTTTCCTGGCCTGATAGCGTTATAGTTTAATCTCGTAATTTTTTCAGCCGATTCACGGCATTACCTTTTCAATAATCTGCACGGCGTAATTTCCATCCGATACGCCGACTTTACCTGTAAAAACAGGAATGCCCTCCGCCTTAAGCATCACTGTATCAGGCATATCTATTGGAATTACATCGCCTTTTTTTAAATTCATCACGTCTCTTATAGTCATATTTTTTTCTACAAAAAGACTATTTACACTTACATCCGCTCTGAGAATTTCATTGCGGAAAGCCACTTGCCAGCTATCCCCCACCTCACCGCTGTCACTACTGATGGCGTCCAGCAAGTCCCTGATAGGTTCAACCATCGAGTACGGCATGGTAATGCTGATGTCGCCTCCGCCTCCTTCCAACTCGACATGAATAGTAGAGACCACTACAATTTCTGCAGGGCCGACAATATTGGCAAAGCGCGGGTTGACTTCCGAGCTTATATATTCAAAATTCAGTTCCATAACCGGTTTCCACGCTTCTTTCAGGTCTTTGAAAACCATTTCAATAATTAACCGAACCACCCGCATTTCAGTGGGCGTGAACTCCTTCCCTTCGGCCTGATAAAGCTGTCCTGTCCCGCCAAAAAAGTTATCCACCACAGTAAATACCAAACGCGGCTCAATAACTATTAATGCCCGTCCACGCAAGGGGGCAAAGCGGGCAACCGTCAAATTGGTTGGCACCAGAAGGCCTTGCACATATTCGGAAAACTTTTGAACCTGAATGCCGGATATAAAAATTTCTGCAGAACGGCGCAGAAAATTGAATAATGAAATACGGAAAAGCCGGGAGAATCTTTCATTAACCATTTCAAGGGTCGGCATGCGCCCTCGAACAATCCTTTCCTGACTGGTAAAGTCATATAACCTAATACCCCCAAGCTCCTGAAGTTCATCGAACTCACTTTCCGCCTCAGCTTCAGTTTCTATATCGCCATCGTCTACGCCGTTTAGTAGCGCATCAATTTCTGCTTGAGAAAGTAAGTCGCTCATGATTTATTGCATGACAAAGGAAGTAAAAAAGACTTCTTTAATATGGCTCTTCCCTGCCATTTTCATCAATACCTCCGTTACTTCCCTAAGCATGGCGCTGCGCAATTTTTCTTTTCCTTCGCGGTTTTTTAACTCATCCGCTTGTTGAGCGCTCATTAGCATCAGTAAATTATTACGCACCATGGGTTCATGTTTTTTTAAGGCGTCAATGGTTTCCTGCCCTTCAACCAGAAAAGCCACGGAAATTCGCATCAGTTTGGCTGATGAGTCTTTTGGGAAATTAACAATAAAAGGATTGCTCATGTCGTAATAAAGCTTTTCCCCCGCCTCTTCTTCTTCATGACTTGCACTTTTCTCCACCGCGGCCGGGACTGGAGTGCCTTTTAAAAAGAAAAAAGCAGCGCCCCCGCCGATTAATAAAACCAATAGGGCAATACCTCCGATGACAACAATTTTTTTGGAGAACTTCTTTTTCTTCCCAGTCGCGTGTTCAACTTGAGCCATATTTAAAATCCTTTGTTTTTTAAAAATTAAGCAATTTAAAGACCGACTATTGATTTTTTTTATAAAACAATAAGTTGGATGATTAAATAAGTTGCGGTGTCAATAAACCGACACGAGATAATTAACCGGATAAAAATGAAGTATAGAAGAAGGTCGTTGTAAAAATACGACTCTGGAAATTAAACTAAAAGAATAAAAAATTTTAAGTGCAGCAAGAAATCCCACATTGTTATGGGAGAATATAGTTAAAAAGCGATTTCATTGAGGGTGCAAACAACTGCCAATTGGTTATCAAGTAATTATCCCAAGATTAATACTCACTAAGCCAATAGAAATGGAAAGGCTGCAGAACCAGGTGCTCTCTAAAAATAGTGGGTTTTTTGCCGGAATATAAATCCGTGAGCTGACTATAAATTTTAAAGCCCGAATAGCTCATGGTTTGCAAATTAAGATGCTGCGGCTCGGCGCTAAAATTGCAAATGACCAGGACGCGTTCAGAAGGGCGGTTGAAATCAAAACGCACAAAAGCAAATAAATGCTGATTGCCGGCATCAATCAGCTGACGATTGTTGAAATCGGCAAAGGCGGTGATTTCCTTGCGTATGGCAATCATTTTTTTTAGAGAGCTGAACAGAGTATTTTCTATGGTTCCCGGTTTTTTTCGCAGCTCTGCTCGGTCCCAGTTAATTTTCGGGCGATGAATCCAGCGGCTGTCACTTGACTTATTGATTTCATCAAGATAGTTATAGTCATTGAAAGTCCCGATTTCATCGCCATAGTAAAGCAGCGGAATTCCGCCAAAAGAAAAAATAATGCTGTGCAGCAAAAGGATTTTATCGATGGCCCCCGCAATGGCTTTTTCATCTCCTGACGCGCACGCTTTTTCGAGTCCGGCAAGAGAAGCCAGCGAACCTGAAATACGGGCATCTCCGGTTTTGTCATTGCGCATAAAAGGCACGCCGCTGGCAAAAGAACCCTCATAATTACCGGTATAAAAATCAATTAAAAACTGGCGATGCGCATAAGGCTCATAGCCCACTTCGCGAATGTCCTTGTCATCAAAACCCAAACCGATATCATCATGACAGCGCACATAATTCAGCCAAGTGGCCCGATCCAGTTTATCGGGCAGACTTTTCAAGCCCTGATAAAGCAGTTTACTGTTTTTGGTGGCAAGAGCATCCCATAACAGCGCCATCAAAGTGGCGTTATAGGCAATCTCGCATTCCTTGGCGATTATGGCGTCCTCGCCGAAGTATTTAATAATTTCTACCGGCGCGACAATGGCTTCGGCAATAAACAGCGCGCCCGGCGCAGTAACCTGGCAGCAGTCCTTCATTAATTGCAAAAGCAGATGGGCTTCGCGTTCATTCTGGCAGCTTGTGCCCATTTTTTTCCATAAAAACGCTACGGCATCAAGCCGTATGACATCGGCGCCCTGATTAATCCAGAATAAAATAACATCCAGCATTTCAATAAACACGGCAGGATTGCTGTAATTCAGATCCCATTGATAATCATGGAAAATGGTCATGACCCATTTTTGCATGGTCTCATTCCAGGTAAAATTTCCAGGATCCGTTTGCGGGAAAATCTCCGGCATGCTCTGCTCAAACATGTCCGGAATTTCACGGTTGTCAAAGATATAATAATAATCCTGATATTTTGGATCGCCTGCCATCGCCTTCTGAGCCCATTCATGTTCATCAGAGGTGTGGTTAACCACCACATCCAGCACCAGTAAAATGTCGCGTTTCCTGAATTCGTCAGCGACCGCCTGCAAATCTTCCAGCGTCCCTATACGATCGTCGATTTCCCGAAAGTTACTGATCGCATAACCGCCGTCACTTTTGCCGGTCGGACATTGCAGAATCGGCATGATATGGACAAAATTAATGCCCAGCTCCTGAAGATAAGCCGTTTTTATCGCCACATCCTGTAAGCTGCCCGCGAAACCGCTGCTGTATAAGGCCATGCCGACCCATTTCTGGCTTAAAAACCAGTTATGATCATTTTCCCGGGCAATGTCCAGCTTTTCCAGATATTCCAGGCGATTGATGTATTTTCTTGCCAGCGTTTCTACAAGATGCAACATTTGTAATTTAAAATCTTCCCTTTGCCCATAAAGATGCTGAAAAAGGTTATGAATCGCATAAAAGTTTGCGCCGAGCCGGGTATAAAAATGGCGAAGATCCTGACGTTTGATTTCTGGCTTCAAATCATCCAAAATTTCATTCAGCAATGAATGGGAAATCTGTTCGTACATACTGGTCTCTTATTAAATAAATGGGTTTTGCAATAACGGGCGTTTAAGCCAATGCCCAGGCCTGTATAAACGGCTGGTAAAAAGCCGCATCATCGATACTCGCCCCGCGCTGACCCACGAGGGCCGACGCAAACGCCTGCGCGCGTTCCAGGGTCAGCTGCAGGGGCCAGCCAAGATTAAGCCCGAGCAGGAGAACTGAAGCAAAGGCGTCACCGGCGCCTACCGTATCGATTACCTGTAATGCCGGGACGGGCGCTACGGCAAAATAGTCCCCGTCCGCAGTCACGGCCAGAGCCCCTTGTTCACCACAGGTGACGATCAGTCCTTCAAGATCATGCGCCTTTTGAAAAGTCTGCATGCCGGTTTTAATATCGGTGGAGGGCCCTTGCAGGGCCTGTAGTTCATGATGATTCAGTTTAACCCAGTCGGCAGCGTCTAAAAGCCGCAAAACATCAGCTTTCTGCCACCAGGGATCGCGCAGGTTGACATCCATGAAAATCTTGCCGTGGTGCCGCCGCTTTAAAACGTCCAGCGCCCGTCTTGAAACTTCATTACGCAGGGCCAGACTGCCATGATAAAGCAGCCCCTGGCTATCTTTTGCATCCAGCTCACCCGCGGCAATATAGTCATAGGCTTGTTCAGGCAGTATATGATAGCCGGGTTCCCCCTGTTCAATAATTACCTGCACTGTTCCTGTCGGATGCATGCTGTCCCGCTGCAGAGCGGATAAATCCATCTGCCATGCCCGCATGGCCGTTTGTATGGCCTCGCCGTTTTGATCCTGTCCTATCCGGCTGATAAATCGCGGCGTCTGGCCGAAAGCCTGCAAATGCCAGGCCACATTAAACGGCGCACCGCCCATAATATGACTGCCATCAGGAAACTGATCAAACAGCACTTCGCCAAAAATACTGAGACGGCTATTATTCATCTGTTTTCATCCATTGTTGCGTGCAGGGCAGAAAATGAGCAAGGCCTTCTAAAATACCGGCGCTGTAATTGCCGTTCATTCCCATAAAACCACCCTTGGCCAGATAAAGGGCAGGTCCGGTTGACTGCAGTTGCGCCAATTGCACCGCTTCCTTTTTAATATCAGGGCTGGCATTGGCGACCACTACCGATTTGATGGCGCTGGTCAACACAAGTAAATCATTGCCGCTGTCCCCGGCAAAAACGGTATTTTCGACAGTAAACCCCAGGTGCTGCATCAAAAAGCAGATGGCATGAAATTTAGTGGCGCTGGCCGGCAACACATCCAAAAGGCCGTTTTTTTCGGCTTCATCGACACTGTAAACCAATTCCGCACGAATGGCGTACTGCGCCAGTCGTCCGCGCATCGCCTCCAGTAATTGCGGTATATCAGTATCCAGCGAAACATAATAGCTGAGTTTGAACCGGTTCTGCTTAGCATTTTCCTGTAGCACCAAGTCGGGTAAATGAGCAAACAGCTGCTGCATATCGGCATGCTCTCTGCCTTGCCAGTCGGGTGCAATTTCTTCTGCCCATTGCGGCCAGGCCTGCCAGACCCCGGCCGTTAATGTATAAATGCTGGTGCCTACGTCGCCTATGACAAAATCCGGCTGCGGCAGACTGTATTCAGCAATCGCCTGTTCCACCAGGGCCTTATGCCTGCCCGTTACATAGGTCAATACTATTTCAGGGTGCTTTGCCAGTGCCGAAAAAATCGTCCTAGCCTGAGCCGATTCAGGACAGTTCCCGTTAGGCAGCAAGGTGCCATCCAGATCAGTACAAACAAGAATGGAGTCAGTCATAGGCCAGGATTATTCATTATTGAAAAAATTGTAGTGTTCGATAGCCTCAATAATACCCAACGCATAAGGCTGTTCTGCGAAATAAATCCGCTCCGGCTCATCAAGTTGCGCCAGTTCAGCGCGGTATTGATTGGCGACGACCACGGCAAGCGTGTTGCCCCGCATCATATCTTCATCCGCTGCCGAGCCGCCGGCAACCAGAATACGTTCCAGAGGAATATTCCACTGCTGGGCGAAATAACGCAACGCCAGTCCTTTGGATGCGCGTACCGGTAACACGTCAAAAAAATGTCCGAACACTTGATGGGTGTTGACCGACTGCTCTTTCTGGCGCAACAGTGTAGTAATTTCGTCCACGGGCGGCGCGAGCTCGGCATTATAATAATAGGAAATTTTAAAACGGCTTTGTTCACTTTTAGGCTGCAAGTCAAGACCCGGCACTTCGGCAAGAATCCGCCGCATAACTCTCGGATTCCAGTGATAGTCAATATGCCTGGCCCAGGCGGCATCGGCGGTAATATGCGGCGCATAATAAATTTCCGTGCCCAGACTGGTAATTAATACATCCGGCGTCGGCACGCTGTTTTTTTTCAATACCGCTAAGGCCGAATCAAGCCTGCGGCCGGTAACAATGCCAAAAAACACATGTTTGCGCTTTTTACGGATATAGCGGGTAAATTCCAGAAGTCCTTCCGGGTGGCCAAGCAGGCTTTGATCAATATCGGTAAAAATGGCGCGGTTACGATATAACGATGCGTTGCGGTTAGGGACAATTTTCGGCACCGGCGCCTGCTGCTCCAGCAATGGCCTGATGCGGTCCAGATATTTTTCGGCATGAGCCTGCCAGGAATAAAATTTCCGGACATTCTTTAAGCCGCTATCAGAGAACATCCGCCACTGGCCGGGCGCTTTAAGCAGGCTTAGCAATGCCTCAGTGATAGCCTGTTTATTCAAGGGATCAATCAATATACCATTGCGGCAATTGCCGATAATATCTACCGGCCCTCCATTTTCAGTGGCCACCAGGGGTAAACCGCAAGCGGCCGCTTCCAGCAGTGTCAGGCCAAACGGTTCGGTCAGGGCCGGATTGACAAAGACGCCTTTGGAAAGCGCCGCCAATCGGTAAATATCCGGCACCTCGCCTTGTTTGTGCTGTTTGGGAACAGCAATAAATCCATACAGATCATAAACATCAATCAATACCATAATTTCAGTTAATACTGACTGTGCGCCTTCGTCCATTTCCCTAATATCGGTACGATTGCCCGCGACGATTAGCAGATTTGCCAGTGTTCGCAGTTCGTCGGATTCACCGTACGCTTCAATCAGCGTATTTATGTTCTTGCGTTCATCAGGGCGAGAAAGCGCCAGAATTATCGGTTTTTCGGGGCTAATTAAAAACCGTTCAAGTTCGCGGCTAAAAGCAATTTCATCCATTGCGCCTTCAGGCGGATAAAACTGATCAAGATCGGTGCCGGGCGGAATAACAACCATACGTTCCGGTTGATAATAATCATAAAGTTCGTACTGTCCGGTAATTTCGTTATGAGTGCTGGTAATCACCAGCTCCGCATTGGCCAACACATCTTCTTCGGCATTGATACGCCGCGAAAGATGGTAGCGCTGTTCAATCACATCGCCATGTAATCCCATCGCCAGCAGCCGGCCGCGTTTATCGCGCCCCAGAGAATGGCCAGTATGCACAAGCGGAATGCCGGTCAAATGCGACAAGCGCATTCCCACATAACCGGCATCGGCATAATGGCTGTGTAAAATATCGGGAAGCCGCGATTGCTGGCGCAGCCATTGCAGGAGATTATCCGCAAATATATCCAGATAATCCCAGAGATCTTCTTTTTTTAAATAACCTTGAGGGCCGGCCAGTATGCGAATAATTTGCGCACGATCGGATAAAGGCTCAACTTCAGTGCGGTAATCTTCATCTATATCCGCATCAATAACCAGTCGCGTTGCCAGATCAACGCGTTCCACATTCTCCTGAAGAGCCAGCGCCCGGGCAAGATCAACGACATATTTGGTTTGACCGCCGGTATCGGCATCACGGCCCAGCTCCAGATCATGGCCGCGAATCAGGCCATGGATGCTGATCAATAGTATATAAAGCGGCTTTTTTTTGGCTGTCATAACTGCTCCAGTCAATGAGAATTAAAATGTTTTTTAGCGCTCTTTTGAATTCAACAAGTGCAAGCTCTTTTAATTCTGCCAGCGATCAGTGAACTTATGAAAACCAGCTGAGTTAAATAAAAAGATAGCAGATAGAAGGGGTAAAGAAAATAGCCATGATAATTGGGAGAACCGCGGCGTATCTCCATCAGCAGCTATTTTAGCCGGGCTTCATTTTACTAATATTAAAATTCTGTATTTTTAAGGTTTATATGGCTTAAGTTGTGCACCTGAAAAAGAGGGCATGCCCTGGCATTAAATATCAAGTTTTGTCATTGCACATTTTAACATTGGACATCAGGCAGCAATGAAAACGCTTTTTGCTTTGCTGATGCTGGCCGGCCTTCTTCTGGCCGCCGTCTTGATTGTGATTCCGCATCCTCCTGCGGTGTTCTCGCTGCTGACAGCCGCTGCGCCGTCCGCATTGCCGATTCCCGTTGAGGGCGGGTCGCACAATGCCATCGTCGACTCCTGGGGAAGTCTGCGCGGCCGCGGCCGCCGGCATAAAGGCATAGACATTTTCGCAAAACGCGGCACGCGGGTCCTGGCGCCGGTGCAAGGCCTGGTTCTCGGCATAGGTCAAAATCGCCTCGGCGGCAATTTTGTCAGCCTGTTGGGTCCCGGTCTTCAAATCCACTACTTCGCCCATCTGGACCGCTTCGGGCCTATTAAAAAGTTCGGGCTCGTTCAGCGCGGCGATGTGCTCGGCTATGTCGGCAATACCGGCAATGCCAAAGCAACGCCGCCGCATTTGCATTACGGTCTTTATGTCTACCCTGAGGGGGCAATCAATCCCTATCCGCTGCTTATGGCCGCTCCTGCCGATTAGATTAGGAAAGGAGAAATTAAAGCGCCATGGAATGAAAAATGGCCATTTTCTCAATTTGCATATCGCGATATGTATAAGGAATACCGCCCGTACCGTAACCTGATTCGCGTAAGCCTGCGAACGGCATCCAGTCAACCCGGAAGGCAGTGTGGTCATTAACCAGAATCGTCGATGCCGCCAAGTGCGTATAGGCATACAAGGCGGTATCAATATTTTGCGTGGCAATTGCCGCCTGAAACGCATAAGGCAATGCATTGGCCCGATTGATAGCGTCATCAATAGCCTCATACTCATAGACGCAAATCAGCGGTCCGAAAATTTCTTTCTGGCTGACTTTGCTGTGTTCGGAGGGGTTCAATAATACGGTAGGTGAATAAAGAGAATCGGACAAACGCTTGCCTCCCGTCATAAGCGTGGCCTTTTCCTGCAAGGCTTCATTGACCCAGCTTTCAATGCGGTCAACTTCACTATGCCGAATCAAAGGGCCGATATCGGTTTTAGCACTGGCGGGATCACCGGTGATCATAGCTTCCGCCAGAATCGCCAACCGCTCTGCGACAGTTCTGGCAATAGCGCGATGCGCATATACCCGCTGCACTGAAACACAGACTTGCCCTGCATGATAAAAGCCGCCTTTCGCCAGCAAGGGCAATAGCTTATCCAGATTGGCATCCTCGGCGATAATTACCGGGGCCACACCGCCGTGTTCCAGCGCACAGCGGGTACCCGGCGCCAGTTTTGAACGCAGCCTCCAGCCGACAGCGGCGCTGCCGATAAAGCTGAAAAAGGCGACGCGCTTATCGGTGACCAATTGTTCGGCAACGGCCAAGTCCTCGACAACAACCGGCTGGCACCAGGCTTTCGGCAAACCGGCTTCATGAAATATGTCAGCCAGCGCAAAGGCTGACAGCGGCGTTTCCCTGGCAGGCTTGATAATGACCGGACAGCCGCTGGCAATGGCAGGGCCCGCCTGATGGACAATTAAATTCAACGGATGATTGAAAGCGCTTATAGCTACCACCGGCCCGATGGGTGCTCTGTGGGTGAAAGCCAGGCGGTTCATTGAGGCCGGAGTAAGTTGCATGGGAATTTCCGAACCGCGTTCAGTACGGATACAATCAATGCAGCATTTTATACTGTCGATGGCCCGGCTCAGCTCAATTTCAGTATCAAGACAAGGCTTGCCGCCTTCGGCAATGGCAATGTCGATTAATGATTCAGAGCGCGCCTGCACCAGTCGCACGGCGCGCTCGAGAATAGCCATGCGTTCGTACGGCGGCAGCCACTGCCTGCGGTCATTGAAAACCGCCGTCATATTTTCCAACGCCTGCCCGGCGCCCGCCGAATCTATGGTTTCTACCGAACCGGCGCGCTTGCCGTCATAGGGCGATAAAACCTCGACCATACCGGCAGGCTGGGCATTCGGAACCTGGATTTGATAATGCATGATTGATTCTCCTGATCGACAAGATACAGCGCCGCGCTTTTTTCCGCCATCTCTTGGGTCATGTCAGAGGACTATGGAAAAAAATTATTGTTCATTCTCGGAGTCAATGATGAACTGCGAGCAATGTATTCTTTCTAAGAAAAATAATCAAACATCTGAGTCCACTTCACTGCAGAGGTATACAGCCATGGGTAAAAATGTAACGCAGAAATTGATTGAGAGCCACTTGAGCGTAGGTAATATGGCGCCTGGTGAAGATATTGGCTTAAAAATCGACCAGACGCTCACGCAGGACGCCACCGGCACTCTGGTGATGCTGGAATTTGAAGCACTGGGTCTGCAGCACGTTAAAACCGAATTATCGGCGCAGTATGTGGATCATAACCTGCTCCAGGAAGACTTTAAAAATTCCGATGACCATCTGTTTTTACGCAGCGCTTGCAAGAAATTCGGGCTTTGGTACAGCCGCCCCGGCAATGGCGTTAGTCACCCTTTGCATATGGAGCGTTTTGGCGTGCCGGGCAAAACCCTGCTCGGATCAGACAGCCATACCTGCGCCGCCGGTTCCCTGGGCATGCTGGCTATTGGAGCGGGAGGCCTGGAAGTGGCGATGGCGATGGCCGGTGAGCCATTTTACTTTAAAATGCCGACAATATGGGGCGTCAAACTGATAGGAAAACTGCCTGACTGGGTAAGCGCCAAGGATGTGATTCTGGAAATGCTGCGCCGCCATGACGTGGATGGCGGACTCGGGAAAATTATCGAATATTACGGCCCCGGACTGGAGACTCTGAGCGCCATGGACCGGCATGTGATCGCCAATATGGGGGCTGAACTGGGCGCTACGACCTCGGTATTCCCTTCAGACGAGAACATCAGACTGTTTTTGAAAAGCCAGGGCCGGGAAAATGCCTATAGGGAAATTAAAGCCGATGACAATGCTCAATATGATGAATATGAGGAAATCAATCTTTCAGAGCTTGAGCCGCTTATCGCCTTGCCCAGCAGCCCCGGCAACGTCGTACCGGTGCGCGAAGTGGCGGGCCGCGAAATTTACCAGGCCTATATCGGCTCATCTGCGAATCCCGGATTGCGTGATTTTGCTATGGCTGCTTTTATCGTGGACGGAAAACAGGTGCACGATCGGGTATCGTTTGATATCAACCCCACCTCGCGGCAAATTCTGGAAAACATGATCGAATCGGGTATTCTGGCAAAACTGATACATGCCGGGGCCCGTCTTCATCAGGCCGGCTGCGGCGGCTGTATCGGCATGGGCCAAGCTCCGGCCAGCGGGCGCATCAGCCTGCGCACGGTGCCCCGCAATTTTCCCGGACGCTCAGGCACCAAGGAAGATCATGTTTATCTGTGCAGCCCGGAGACTGCCGCGGCCTCTGCTTTAACGGGCCGGATCACTGATCCACGCACCCTGAATATAGATTACTCCGGCTTTAAGACACCCGAAACCGTTCGCCTTAATACAGAAATGTTAATCCCGCCTGCCCGTGAAGATGAAAACTATGAACTGGATAAAGGCCCCAATATTAAGCCGCTGCCGACTTTACAGCCTTTGCCGGATAAGCTTGAAGGGCCGGTTTTATTAAAGGTTGGCGATGATATTTCCACAGATGAAATTATGCCGGCAGGAGCCAAGGTTCTGCCTTTCCGCAGCAATATCCCCGAAATTAGCAGGTTTACCTTTAGCCAGGTCGACCTGACCTACTATGAAAGAGCCATGAAATTTCAAAAACAGGGCTCGTTCATTGTCGGCGGCTGCAACTATGGTCAAGGGTCAAGCCGCGAACATGCGGCGCTGGCTCCGCGGTATTTAGGCGTTAAGGCCGTTATTGCCAAAAGTTTTGCCCGAATCCATCTACAGAATCTAAGCAATTTCGGCATTCTGCCGTTGATATTTAGCTATCCGGAGGATTGGGAAAAAATCAGTCAAGGCGATATTCTGTCTATTCCTGATGTACTTAATTCAATTTCTCGGGGAAATAACATTACTGTAATCAATCTGACCAAGAATGAGAGTTATCAGACCCTGCATCGGATGACTGCCTATCAGGTAGAAATGGTGCGAACAGGCAGTCTGATTAATCTGGTCAGGGAAAAAGGGGTTGAAGCCAGTGAAAAAATAACTCAGGAAAGCTAGAATTTTTATACAACTTCTTTGTAGATAATGGCGCAGACGCAGAGGATAAAAGAAATATTTGCTTGAGGCCTGCAGCTCAATTTTAGGCGCCGTTGATGAATGAATTCGCTTCTACTTGAGAAAAGCTTATAAGAACTGACCCTATAACCTGAACCACAAGTGCAGCCATTAATTTACTTAATCTATTTATATCTATTCAGGGATAGATTCCAGGTAACTTCAGTCATAGGTGGTGTCAAAGCTGTGGTTTCCTGGCACACAACGGTTATTTTTAACCTTGTTTGATTATCAAATTACCAGGAGAAAAAAAGAATCCTGCATCTGATGAAGAAGCAGAATTGAGGCCGTTAAGCACAAGATTAGCCTCGGGTACCGGGCATTCATATTGGACAATAACGGCTCAGTTGCTTGATTAATAATTATTCCGAAGGAGAACAACATGGCAAAAATTATTTGTGTACTGTATGACGATCCGGTCGATGGCTACCCCAAATCCTATCCGCGCGATACTGTTCCGGAGATTACTGTTTATCCGGGGGGGCAGACGGCTCCCACGCCAAAGGCAATCGATTTTAAACCGGGGGAAATGCTGGGCAGCGTGTCCGGCGAACTGGGCTTGAGAAAATTTCTTGAAGACCAGGGACATACCTTTATCGTGACTTCCGATAAGGATGGTCCGGACAGTATCCTGGAAAAAGAACTGCACGATGCCGAAATCGTCATTTCCCAACCCTTCTGGCCCGCTTATTTGACCGCCGAAAGAATCGCCAAGGCGCCCAAGCTGAAATTGGCCCTGACTGCCGGCATCGGCTCCGACCATGTCGATCTGCAGGCCGCCATTGATCGCGGAATGACCGTTGCTGAAATTACCTACTCTAACAGCATCAGCGTAGCCGAGCATGTCGTCATGATGATCCTGAGCCAGGTGCGCAATTACATTCCATCTTATCAATGGGTTGTTAAAGGTGGATGGAATATCGCTGACTGCGTGACGCGCTCTTACGATCTTGAAGGCATGGAAGTCGGCACGATTGCGGCCGGCCGCATCGGGCTGGCGGTGCTCAGGCGATTAAAGCCGTTTGATGTCAAACTGCATTATACGGATCGCCACAGACTGCCTGCAGAAGTTGAAAAAGAACTGAATGTCACGTATCACCCTGATGTTGAATCGCTGATTCGGGTCTGCGATGTGGTCACGATTAACTGCCCGCTGCATCCTGAAACCGAGCACATGTTCGACGATAACCTGCTCAGCAAGATGAAACACGGCGCCTATCTGATCAATACGGCTCGCGCCAAGATTTGCGACCGCGATGCGATTGCCCGCGCGCTTGAGAGCGGCCAGCTGGCCGGCTATGCCGGAGATGTCTGGTTCCCGCAGCCTGCGCCTAAGGATCATCCGTGGCGGACCCTGCCGCATCATGGCATGACGCCGCATATCTCAGGAACAAGTTTATCGGCGCAGGCGCGTTATGCAGCCGGTGTTCGTGAAGTGCTGGAATGCTGGTTTGAAAGCCGCCCGATTCGCGATGAATATCTGGTAGTCGATAGCGGCAAACTCGCCGGCGTAGGCGCCCATTCCTACAGCGAAGGCAATGCTACCGAAGGCTCCGAAGAAGCGGTTAAATTCAAGACTGCTTAAAAGCGCAGAGCCAGTTCTGTCAGATAAAAACCTGCGGTTTTGCCTCCAGATTCAGGGTGGAAAACCGCAGGTTTTGGTCGATGTTGAGAAACCGGTTTACTCATAGAAATACTCAGTCAAATCAGGCACTTTCAGGCGTTTTGATTTTCGAGTTTCGTCTGCATCTTCATCGATAGACTGACGGGTGTCCTTTAACGTGGACATTCTGTGTTCGTGAACTATTTGAAAAGCCTTATCGAAATCTGCATTAAGATAATTTTTCGATAAATGCACACACAAGCAATAGATTTCTGAATAATCAGCCGTATTGCCGGTAGTGCAATTATTGATCTTGTCCGACAGCAGCCTCATCAAAGACAGCACAAATCCATCATGCCGCCAGCATACAGGCTGCTCTGTCACATCCTCGCCGCGCAGGGCGATGGCGCCTAGTGCTGAATAGGAAAGATTAATCAGGCCTGCCAATATTTCCGCCATTTCTCCGGCTCTTATTGCTTTAAATACTTCACTGCCGGCTTCCATAAGCAATGCCTGACGCAGGATGATATCCATATCGGATAAATGCCCGGGTGTTCCGTGTTCTGCCTGCGGCAATAAACAGGCGTCATGAAACTCTCTAACTGAATTCAAGTGTTTATTCATATTCTGCCCTCTTTCTATTAATCAGCCGCATGAATCTTCCTGGTATCAGCTCTGATTCCAGTCGCCATCCAGCCAATACAGAAATTTCAACCGTTATTCGCCAGGCTTTTTCAGCATCTTCCGCACATCTCCCAGATGCATTTCCTCCTGGGCTATCAGGCGGCGAGCATATTCCTCAAGCAACACATTACTTCCATTAACGAGTTCCAGTAAATTATTATAGGCGGACAGTGCCAGCCTTTCATGATCCAGGGATTCACGCAGAATATCGCCGACATCATGGCGATGGGTTTCCAGCAAAGGGCCTATGCCCAAAGAGGGATGCGTGCCCAGATAAGTGATCAGTTCACCCGCTTCATTGGCATGGGTCAGGGACTCGGTCGCCTGGCTGCGCAGCCACGAAACGATGGGTATGCGGCCGTAGCCAACAATCATTAATGCATAGTGCGTATAACGAACAACTCCAGCCAGTTCGGTTTCCAGAATTTTATTCAGTACCTTAACTACGGCGTCTTTATCGATTCCGGTATCAGCCATAAGAACCTCCTCAGTTAGAATGAGTAAAGATTCACTATAACGGTTTTTTTGCTGGTTGAATAGCAAACTTCGTGATCTGAAAGCACCGAGAGTGCAACCGCCCTTACTCCGATAGGCGGTAGCCTTTAACACTGGATTCTGATGTTTCGCTTTGTATAATATTCTTGAATTAGGCACAATAGGCAGGAACTTGTACACAGTCAGGAGTTAGCAATCGATGCCTGCCGCCATGCATACAAACCTGCTGCGACTTTATCCTCAGCCTTGCGAACAAGCCTCTATTGAAGGCTTATACCTTGCCCATCAAATCCATACACTGGGTACTACGGATTTGCCCTTTGTTTACGCCAACTTCCTGTCCAGTCTTGATGGACGTATTGCGCTGGAAGACAGTATCCAAGGCACAACCTACATCCCCAAGCATTTAACAACAGCCTCCGACTTCAAGCTATTTATGGAACTGCATGCGCAGGCGGATTGCCTGATTACTCATGGGGGCTATATGCGGGCATTAAGTGAAGGACGGCTCGGCAATATATTGCAGATTAACGATCCCTATCTTGTTGAATGGCGCCATCGCACTGGCTTAAAACCTCAGCCTGCCGTGATCATTGCCAGCGCAAGCCTGAATTTTCCGCTCCATGCCAGCCTTGAGGAACATCAGCAGGACGTTTATATTGCTACGGGAAAAAATGCCGATCCGGAGCGCATTCGCTACTGGCAAGACCTGGGACACACCCTTCTTTTCACCGGCGAAGATCAAGGGGTTCACGGCGCGCCCCTGATTCAGAAACTGGGAGAACTTGGCTACAAAAGTATTTATCTCATAGCCGGCCCGCAAATGCTTGATACCGTTATCCGGGAAAAACAGTTATCAAGACTCTATCTGACCATTACTC
Organism: Candidatus Methylobacter favarea; assembly: GCF_902806695.1. Classification (GTDB taxonomy): domain Bacteria; phylum Pseudomonadota; class Gammaproteobacteria; order Methylococcales; family Methylomonadaceae; genus Methylobacter_B; species Methylobacter_B favarea. The sequence goes on from NZ_CADCXN010000060.1 coordinate 32,915, forward strand.
ACCAGCTGATAGGCGGCACTGATTTCCGTACTTTACTAACCGGTTCCCCGCTTGGCCAGGAAGGCAACCTGATGCTCGAATCAATGTATTACGATGCAGACTCGCCGCCCGAATCAGGGCAGTTTTTCATGCAATTTCACCCTCAAGCTGTCTGAGTAGTGACAAACGGCGATTAAATCTGGAATTAGTAACTCTTCCTAAAGGGATTCTAATGCCGGATTGAAAAGTCCGCCCGCACCAATCCGTCTTTTTCTTTATCGACTGCTTAAAGCCGTAAAGTATTTTTGCCGGAAATAAAGCGCCACTTTGACCAGACCGATCAGCACTGGAACTTTGGCGTTCGTGAATACTTTAGGCAGTTCCTCATAGCGTACCTTAGCCAGCGGCGGATACATCATCAGGATGAGGCCAATGGCGATAGGAATTGAGGTAGTCCCTACCTGGAAACGGGTCAGCCATTGCGTGAAATTGGGAACGAAATAGCCCAGCGCGACTCCACCTCCCATAGTCATGAAAATCCATAGCGTCAGAAACCGTGCCATGAAGCTCAATCACTTCGGAGCGTGGTCGACTTGTATGCTTTGTAGCGTGCTCATCATGCAGCTCCCCTTCCCCAACGAGTGCCTGTGCCTATCTTATCCAGGGCCTCTGCCAGTTCCGCCCTGGACATTGTTTCAATAGGCAAGGCCAGCAACTGGTTTATCCGTTTTTCCAGAGCCGCGTAGATAGACTCGAAAGCCGCTTCGGTAACATCCTGACTGCCGGTCACATGAGCCGGGTCAGGTAAACTCCAATGCCCTCTGACTGTACTGTTCAGATAAACAGGACAAACCTCCCCTGCCGCCTGATCGCAAACGGTAATGGCAATATCGATGCCTTTACCGTCGAATTCCTCCCAGGACCGGCTGGAAAATTCCCCGGTTTGAATCCTGTGACGTTTTAGTGTGGCTAGCGCATTCGGGTTTACCTTTCCTTTGGGATGACTGCCGGCGGAATAGGCTTTAATGCGGCCTTTGCCCAAATGATTGAACAAGGCTTCCCCTAGGATGCTGCGGCACGAGTTACCGCTGCATAGAACAAGTATGTTTAACATGATGTTTTCCAGAATATTATTGAATCATTGCCTGTAAAATAGCCCCGGCGGGATGCCGGGGCAGGACTCATGAGCCGTGTAGCTCGTTTTTTCCTAAATACTATGAGGTCTGTCTAATCAGCCGCTGCAACAGGATGAAGTTGTTTTCTCGGCAGTAGGACAGCAGGCCGTGGTATTTTCGGGAGGACAGCAGGCAAAGGGATTTTCACCGTCCGACTGGGCACTTTCATCATTAAATGTGGGAATTCCGGTTAACGAATGGAAGGATTCCCAGGCAATGCCCTGCGGATCGGTGATCCAGTATTTATCAGAGCGCATATAGCAGCAAGCCGCCTGTTCCTGGGTTTCGACAGGACGTTGCGTAGCGTCCAGATGCTGTTTGATATCCTCCAGTTCCTGCTCGTCTTCGGCCTGGATGCCGAGGTGATCAAGCCCGAATTTGCTGCTGCGGTTGGAGATGGCGAAATTGATGCGCGGATCGTCCAGCAGCCATTTCGCGTAATCTTCATGCCGTACCGTGGGTTCAGAGCCGAACAAGCTGCTGTAAAACTGAATGTTCTTCTCGAGGTTCTCTACCGCCAGATGGATGTGGAATCTTTTCATGCTAATACCTTTAAATCGATATACGGATAACCGTATGTTTTAAGTTAAAATAAGTCAGCCGCAGGCTGCGGCTTCAGGACTGCATTGCCTGTTATGCAGGCGTTCCAGGTCTTTATTAAACTGACCGCTCTTATCGGCTGCCAGTAAGGCACTTTCCAGAATCGGAAAAGCCCAGTCGGGCAGTTTCGGGTTGATCCGGTAATAAACCCATTGCCCTTCACGACTGTCCTGCAACAAGCCGCATTGACGCAAGGGCGCCAGATGCCGCGAAATTTTAGGCTGGGATAGATCCAGCGCTGCCGTTAACTCGCAGACGCAGAGCTTGCCTTCCTTTTGCAACAAGGTGATACAGCGCAAACGCGTATCATCAGATAAGCATTTAAAAAATTGGGCAGGCGTGAGCATGATTACTTGATTTATTAATATATGGATAAGCATATATTCATCTAATCAGCCGGTCAAATTTTATTTTAGCGATTGCCTGATTTAAACGGCAAAAATGATCGAATAGCGCCAGATCTAGATTCATAAAATCCCCACTGTATAGTGCAAACACTCACGGCTCCCAGATGAAACTCACCATTGCTAATAATAGCCAGGCATCGTGCCGTTAGAGCCGCCCTTTAATCCGGACTAATAGGCTCAACTTCATTTAATTCCTGCTTTTCCAGATCCCGCATCCGTATGGGAGGATTAAATAAACGGTAGAGCACCGGTATTAGCAGGACTGTCATAACGGTAGCGCTAAAAAGCCCCCATACAATTACCGTAGCCAACGGGCGTTGCACATCCGAGCCAAGTCCTGTAGCCAGCGACGCCGGAACCAGACCGAGAATAGCCACCAGCGAAGCGACCAGAATGGGCCGGATGCAGCGCACGGCTCCCTGCACGATAGCCTGTTCCATTGCGGTTCCGGCAAGACGCAATTCAGTAATAGTCCGGACAATCAGCACGCCATTCATGATGGATACGCCGAAAACCGCAGCAAAGCCTACGCCCGAAGAAACATTCAAATTCATGCCGCGCAAGTAAAGCGCGGTTGCGCCTCCAACCAAGGCAAAAGGTATGGCCAACAGCAGAATAAGCGCAGCGCGCAGCGACCCGAAAGTGACCAGCAGGAGCAGAAATATGACGCCAATACTCGCCGGCACCAGTATTTTAAAATGCTGTCCGGCCCGCTCCAGATTTTCAAACATTCCCAGCCAGGCTACGCGATAGCCGCTGGGGACTTTGATTTCCTGTTTGAAAAGCTTTTGAGCTTCCGCCACGAATCCTCCCTGATCGCGGCCCGCAATATCGGTTCTTACGGTCAATCTGCGCCTGCCGTCATCCCGGGCAATCAAGGTCTGTCCATCGATAATTTCAATATGAGCAACCTGAGCCAGCGGAATAGGAATGCCCTCGGAATTATAGACCGGCAAACGGCCGATAGCGGCAGGCGAGCGTAAATATTCCTGAGCGAAACGCGCGGCAATATCGATGCGCCGTTCGCCTTCAAACAGACTGCCGATAGGAGAGCCGCCGATAGCAATATCAATTAATTGAGTCACCTCTTCGACACTGACATTGTAGCGAGCGCACAAGGAACGATCCGGCTTAATCACTAACTGCGGCTGCGGCCCTTCCTGTTCGATGCTGACATCCACAGCACCGGGCACCTTATCTAGTAATACCAAAGTCTGCCGGGCTAAGGTCAGTAAAACGCCAGAGTCGGCGCCGGAAAATTCCACTGCCAGATTGGCTGAAGTACCGTTGGCATCTTCGGTCACACTATCAATGATAGGCTGCGTGAAATTGAAACGGGTAGTCGGGAATTCAGCGCGAAACCGCCCGCCTAACGCGGCCACTAATTCCTGCTTGCGGCTAAACTGAACCCATTGGTCGCGCGGCTTGGGGCCGATTAACATTTCCAGCCGGCTGGGCGGAAAAGGGTCGGTGCCGCTGTCGCTGCGTCCGGCCTGCACAACGATAAAGTCCACGTCGGGGAAATCCAGGGCGACTTCGCGCAGACGCTGACCGAATTTCGAAGTCTGCTGCAATGCCGTGCCTTCGGGAAAATTGGCCCGCACCCAGATTACGCCTTCGTCCATATAGGGCAGGAATTCTGTTCCCAGACGAGGAAGGATTAATACCAGAATGCCGATCAGCATTGCCATTGCTGCTGCCAGAGCAGGCCAGCGATAGCGCAGCAGAAACTCCAGCGCAGCGGAGTAATGAGGATATAGCCAGGTCAATACCGGGTTTTCCCAGTCGCGGTAGCCTTTTCTGAACAACAGACTTGACAGAACCGGCACGACAAAAAGCGCAAATAGCATCGCCCCGATTAATGCAAACAGAATGGTTAAAGCCATTGGCCGAAACAGCAGGCCCTCAATATGCGTGAGGGTAAGCAAAGGCAAAAAAGCGCCTACGATCATCAGTATTGAAAAAAATACGGAGCGCTCCACTTCAAGAGAAGCAGCCAATACTGTTTTAGTAAAATTGTTGTTAGCGTTTTCACGGGTCGCGTCATGCAGACGATGGGCAATGTTTTCGGCGAGGATAACCGAGCCGTCAACGATGATGCCAAAATCGATAGCGCCGATTGACAGCAGACCAATCGGAATGCCGAAAGCATTCATCATTACCAGCGCGAACAATAGCGAAAAAGGAATGGTCAATGCCACCAATAACGCCATAGAGGGACGTCCCAAAAAAAACAGCAATACCGCAGTGACCAGTGACACTCCCAAAAGCACACTATGGCCAACTGTATGCAAGGTAGCATCAACCAGTAAAGAGCGGTCGTAAAAAGGCATAATTTTGACACCCTGCGGCAAATCAACCTGATTCAATTCAGCAATGACTGTTTTTACATTATTCAACACCTCGGAGGGATTTTCTCCCCTGCGCATTAAAACTATGCCTTCAATAGTCTCGTTTTTACGATCTTTGCTCAAAATACCGGCCGGCACTTTGGATGCGATTTCGACATCTGCGACATCATGCACATAAATGGGCGTACCCCCGAAGGAGCGAATAAAGATATTGCCGATTTCGGCTACATCCTGCAAAGCACCTCGCCCGCGAATGACAAATGACATGCTGCCGCGCGATAAAACGCTGCCGCCCGCCGTTTCATTATTAGACTGTATGGCATCGACAACATCGTTCAGGGACAGTCCGAAACGCTGCAGCTGGGATGGGTTCATCAGAACGGCATATAACTTTTCGTAGCCGCCGAAATTTGACACATCGGCGACGCCGGCTGCGCGCAATAGTCGGGGAATAGCCACCCAGTCATTGATAGATCGAAGTTCTATCAGATCATAGCGGCCATCCGATACCAATTCATAACGCAATATCTCGCCATAGGCCGTTGCCAGAGGACCCAGTTCGGCAGATGCGCCGGCAGGCAAATTAATACTGGCAAGCTTTTCCTCTACGCGCTGCCTGGCCCAATATTTTTCAACGCCTTCTTCGAAGATAAGCTGCACCACAGATAAACCGAAAATTGTCCGGGAACGAATCTTTTCCACTTTGGGCACATTGCGCATTACAATTTCCACCGGGACTGTTACCTGGCGTTCCACTTCTTCAGGCGCGCGGCCGGGATAGATCGTAATTATCTGAACCATCTGCGAAGAAATATCCGGATAGGCGTCAATCTGCATACGCGAAAACGACCACAGACCCAGAATAATAACAATGACTGCGCCGCCTGCTACAGTCCGGCGGTAATGCATCGATTTGTTCAGCAGTTGCGGTATCATTGTTTTAAACCCGGTGCCTGGTTTTTGGCGCCGGCGGTATCCTTTTGAAGGGCCTGGACAAGCATCGGCTTTAGCAGTATCGCGCCATTGCCAATAATGCGTTCATTGCCTTGCAGACCTTTGAGAATTTCAACGCGGTCATTAATATTCTCACCAACCTCAACCTGGGTAATACGCCATAATCCCGGACCGGCACTAATCAGGACAAAATCGGTATTTTCACTGTGAAGAACGCCATCGGTCGGAACCAGTATGGCCGCCCGGGGATCCGTGCCCAAGCCGATTTCCGCATACATGCCCGGTTTAAACTGATCATCTTTATCATTTAACTCAAAAAATACCCGCAATGTATGCCGTTGAGCGGATAAGGTAGGCGCCAGGCTTCTTACCTTGCCCGTGAATTTTTCATCCGGAATCCCGTAAAATTGAGCTATACAGGATTGCCCTATCGCTACCAGGCTAATTCTTAGCTCAGGCACATCAGCCATAATTAATGATATGCCCGAAGACGAGCTTTCCAGAAGAAGAGGATCAACTCCTTCCTGCAACAGCTTTCGCTCCAAAGCCGCGCGGCTGCGCGTAGCTACAGTTAACGCCGTTTCTGCTTCGTATACGGCTTTTTGACCTTCCAGTTGAACCTGAAGCAAATTGGCCTCAGCTGCAGTCAGATCCCGGATTGCTTCTGTGCCGGTGGCAACCAGTTTCCTGAGCCGGTCAACAGCCAGTTTTTGCGAATTAAGCTGGGCGGCAGTTAATTCGCGGATTTTTATCAGACGCCTGGCATTAAATTCCTTTTCGGCGCGTGCTCTTTGCCAATCCGCATAGACGCCTGAAAGCTCGATGCTGTTAAATTGCCAACGATCTTCCATGGGCCCTGAACCTTGAGGAAGGCGGGCGACAACAGCTCCCGCTACAGTGAGTAAAGGCGTGGTGATTTGTTCTTTTTGTACGGCCGATATGCTGAGTTTTTGTTCCAGAAGACTGCCTGTTTTGACGGCAATAATACGGGGAGCAACCAGTTCTACCACGGCTGTTGTATCGGCTTTCTGCGGAACGGCTGCGACTTGTCGCCCGGCCGCCAAAAAAGCGGGAATTGACATGACGGCAAGTAATCGCATCCACAAGGGACATTGCGGGTAAAAAACCCTGAAGGAAAGCAGATAAGTCATCGTACTACTTCTTTGCCGATTACAGCGTTGAGTTGATGCAAAGAATGCCAGTAGCTGGATCGTCCGCTAATATGCACCCGGTAAGTTTCCAGATAAGTCCGCTGGGCATCCAGTACTTCCAAAAGGCTTTTACCGCCCAGTTCGTAAGCCTGACTGATTTTATCCCGTACATTTTTGGCTGCATCCAGCTGTCCGGGATCATCAGTTGTCAGGAATTGATACGAAGATGCAAACGCCTTAACGGCTTGATCGATTTCCGCGCGCAGATCCACAAGCTGGGCCTGGATATTCAACTGGGACTGAACATGCAGCGATTTTGCTTTGGCAATATTTCCCTGATTGCGATCAAAAATCGGAACGCTGACATTCACGCCAACTCCCCATGAATTTGCATCAGGGAAGCCAATAGCCTGTTGCTGAAATTGCCGGGCGTATAGAACGGATGGCGTAACTTCAGGATAGGCTTTTCTTTGTTCCAGCTTAATATCGGCATTGGCCTTATCCAGTTGCCGGTGCAGGGAAATCAGATCAGGTCTGTTTTCCTCCGCGAGATCAAATGCGGTTTCAGTCGCTATTGGTTTAGCCGGCTTAATAACTTCCAGCGTGCCTTGAATATTAATGGGAATATTACCTGCAATCCCTATCAGCGACCGCAGTCGATTAAGCGCCCCAGCCAAATTAAGTTCTTGCGTGCGCACTTCGCGGCGACTGCTGAAAAGAGAGAGCCGGATGCGATCGGCCTCAATCGTGCCCACTCCTCCCAGAGCCACGCGCTTAAGAATAATCTGCTCCATCCTGTTAAGGTTGTTTTGATTTTCATGCGCAAGCGCCAACATGGCCTGCGCTTCAAGAACATCGTAAAACGCGGAAATAGCCGCTGCTATCCGAAGCCGTACGATATTGGAAAAATCCGCGGCTGCAATGTCGACACCATACCGCCGGGATGTAATTGCCGCTGCCCGTTTGCCAAACAGGAACCAGTCAATCGGCATGGCCACATCAAAATCAAACTGCGGCGGCCCTCCCTGCCGGTTTACGGTAAAGGGCCGGTCCAAAGGCAGTAACTGCACATCGGTGTTGGCTTGCGGGTTCGGGACAAGGCCGGCCGTGAGCAGATCGGCTTCCGCCTGGGTAATATTCTCAAAGGCAGCCCCGATGCGCGGATCGGCCTTTAAAGCTGTTTGAATGATTTGATTTAAGGTTAATCTCTTTGGCTTTGCTAGCGTTTCGGAAAGGGATATAGAAGTATTTTCCTCATCAGATAATGAATCCGGCGGCAGAGAATTTATCGCCGGCAATCTGGATTCCTGCATGTATAAAGATAACGGCGTCGGCTTATATTCCTGAGTCGCGCAACCGCTTAACAGCAAAAAAATAAAAGCTGCCTTAAAATAAGAATTAATCATTAACGAAAAAATATATTGGAACTCGTTTATATTACCAATATCTGGTTTATCTTTTTATAAGGAGTTTAAATCTTACCGTCGGCAATCCTGTTAAAATCCTACCAGGAATTGATGAGTCTTTTATGAATCCGCTACATGCCAAGGGGACACCCACGCTTCTTATATGAACGGGTATTTAAGCAATTTATACGCCATAAAAAATTTTACTGTAACCAAGAGCAAAATCAGGCATTGATACTGAGCAAATGGAATTTAACACCCGGTAATGAATATTTAGGGTTCATATAGGCACTTCAACGCGGTTCATTTCAACCATTTGTTTGCCAACTTATAAATGTTACCTAAAGCTGCGTGCAATCCTGTACTATTTGACACTCCCTTCGCAAGCGATCACTTTCCGCGCAAACCGGCTATTAAAAATATCATGCCTTTCAATCCAAAACAGCAGAAACAATTTGTTATATTAATCGCCAGCTGTAATAAAATTAACAGTGTGTCGCTGGCAATCAGTTGGAGCACAGAAATTATTATCTGATTTTGATGAAGGAGCAAAATGAGTTTTCAAGGGTGATAAAACCATTTACTTCAATTTATCAGTCTTGAATTGCCCTGTAAACGGCCTTGAATTTATCAAGCTAACAACAAGCTTCGAGTGTATAAACAACAAAACGACTATTATTGCCTTAGGTAATACGGCAGAGAATTTTCATCAATGTATAGCCTGTGTTGATAAATATAGAGTCTGCCCCTATCGGCAATAAAGCTCAATGAACTTAGCAGTCTGTAACAAATGACCAATAAAACCGCAGAGGCAATGGCTTATATCCAGATAATCCTGAATAAAACCAAAAACAACAGGAACCTGACTTTGACTGTTTTCAAAAAACTTTTCGAAGAACTTCCCTTGCAAGTGAGCATTATCAAAAAGGCGCTGAAAAATAAGCACTATGCACTTGCCCAACAAACCACTCATAAACTGCACGGATCAGCAAGCTTTTGCGGCTTCATGGACATTCAAAATGCCGCCCATGCCCTGGAAAACTGTTTAATAAACAAAAACTATAAAGCAATTGACCAGAATTTCCTGTTATTACAACAAGCTGTTTTAATTCTTGCTCGTCATCAAAGCGCCATAATGGACATTTTAAATCAGGGTGAATCTATAAATTAAAACCCCTTTTAGTTGCTGGTTATTGCAATATATCAAACTTGATTGCGCTTTTAATTAATGTAATCGTAATTTAGCGAGGCTTCAAAGGGCTCTAATCGATCCATTCATTCTTGTTATATTTTGAAAAAATAACGAGTGGTTGAGTTGCTTACATACGCATCCAGTTGTGAGTTAAATCTGTTGCTCATCTTTTTCTTGATTGTAATGACAGGCATCTAATATAGGGTACAGTGTTCTGTGTTCAATATTTGGCGTTGCCCGAGCCTTCTTCACTGGCGAGCTTCCATTCTTCATTCTGCGTCAGCAACTTTATCGACTCCTGAAAGGTATTTTCGAGACGTTTATGGATTGGCTTGCTGAAGTAAAACTCGCATAGTTGAACTCCTCATTGAATGATGATATGGACTCCTCCTTACCCACACGGTGTCATAAAATGCACCCAATGATATAACGGAGCAAAGAGGAGCCCGACATGAATAATAACGCAGTTGGTTTGGATATTTCAAAAAACGTTTTCC
>NZ_CADCXN010000061.1 GCF_902806695.1 Candidatus Methylobacter favarea
ATCCAACACCCTTATTCTCTCATGAAGAATAAGGGTGTTGCTTCCTGATTTCATTTATTTAACTCTTGCCCATTTCATACATAAATGGCATCTGTGTTTCAATCCACGCGCCCGCGCGGGGCGCGACTCGCGTCCTTGATCGGATCGGGCACGTCTTCAGCAGTTTCAATCCACGCGCCCGCGCGGGGCGCGACGGGGGAGGAACTGAAAGAAGACAATCATAATTGTTTCAATCCACGCGCCCGCGCGGGGCGCGACTATTACGCGGAGCAAAGCCGGCTCGCTTCAAAGTTTCAATCCACGCGCCCGCGCGGGGCGCGACCGACGGACGCTTTAGCGCCGGCCATGCGCCCTGGTTTCAATCCACGCGCCCGCGCGGGGCGCGACGATGTCTTTCCTTTTTATAACGCGGCGTAATCTGTTTCAATCCACGCGCCCGCGCGGGGCGCGACGCTTTGGCGGTGTTGTATTCAAGCAGGTAGATCATGTTTCAATCCACGCGCCCGCGCGGGGCGCGACAGCAAAACTACATGCGAAGATTGCCGATACCAGTTTCAATCCACGCGCCCGCGCGGGGCGCGACCGCCGATGGTCTATATGGCCACCCAGCCGAACCTCGTTTCAATCCACGCGCCCGCGCGGGGCGCGACTTTGACCCGGCCGGCAAGACCGAGACCGATAGCGTTTCAATCCACGCGCCCGCGCGGGGCGCGACCCCCCGGTGGACATTTTCCCAAGCCCGGGAGTGGTTTCAATCCACGCGCCCGCGCGGGGCGCGACATCAGGTCGTGGCCGAGCGCCGAATTCGGCAGGTTTCAATCCACGCGCCCGCGCGGGGCGCGACTTTGCAGGATGCTCAAACTGATAGATGACAAAGTTTCAATCCACGCGCCCGCGCGGGGCGCGACCAGCTGATCTGGCGGCAGAGCCAGGGCTATCTGTTTCAATCCACGCGCCCGCGCGGGGCGCGACTGAGCAGGCCGGCGCTGGCCAGCGCCTGCGCCTGTTTCAATCCACGCGCCCGCGCGGGGCGCGACTGCCTTTGCCTAACTGATTGAATTTAAAAGCCAAATACTCCTTTAGCTGCGAATCAATTAAAGCAAGTGCGATAAACATTATAATTCAATCAAGACTAACTATAAAAAGACATACTAATCAGTATGTTATGATGGTTGCGAAAGCTATGCGTTTTTTATGTCAGCTTGGTGTTCGCATCACACCAGTAACAGTCCATTTAAATCCAATACTTTTTTTGCGCCTATATGCTCAACCCGGCGTTTCCAGTTATTGCCCAGGTAATAAAATCGTAAACTGTCCTCCTCTTCATCCATTGCTTTGATTAAATCATTTTTTAATAAGGTCCACTGCGCCCTATCAACCTCCACTTCAAAAACCGAATACTGTACGCGCTGCCCAAAGACCTGGCATAGCTTCGCTATTCTCCGCAGGCGTTTTGGTCCGGTTTGGTTTTTAAAGCTGACATCATAGGTTACCAGAATCAACATGTTGACTTCTCCTGATTATTTCCACAAAAACGGCACATAACTATCACAGTCATCGCGCAAGTAGCGCGCTAATATTTGGGCTTGCAGCCAAGGCAACAGACCTATCGGTACGGTTTCTTCAAACCAGGGGTGCATTAAGGTATCCTGTTTACGATCTTGCCATGCGGCCAATAAGGTTTTGCGGGGTTCTTCTTTTAACGTTACTGAACCATTAGGCCAATATTCAAAATCCTTGACGGCCAGTTGACGTTTGTTAATTAATGACAATACTAACCGATCGATCATGGGCCTGAATTCTTCAGCCAAATCTAAGGCTAGTGACGGCCTGCCGCTGCGTAATTGATGTAAAAAACCACTGGACGGGTCTAATCCTGTGGTTTCCAGAGCTGAGCGGCAATCATGGATTAGCAAGGTATAGCAAAACGACAGCAAGGCATTAACAGGATCGGTCGGCGGTCTTCGCCTGCGAATGTCAAATTCAAAACCAACTTGCCGGATCAGATGTTGAAACACCCCAAAGTACACTTGGGCAGCTTCGCCTTCTCGTCCCATCAGGGTATCGATGGTTTTGCATTCGGGGAGTTGCGCTAAACAGCGGGTCAAACGTTTTTCGGCAGCTGCAAGTTTTATAAGCGCCTCTTGCTCACTGGCTTGATCGCCATAATCACGCACATAACGTCTCAGCACATAACGCTGGTTATAAAGTTTACCCGACAGCATGATCCTTGCTATGACAACGCTTTTTTCGGTATCGTGGCCGGTTAAATGTTGGGTGCGCCGAAGTAGCACGTTACCGCTAACAGGCCCTTCGACTCGCGCCAGATATTTTCCAAATAGATTCAAGTAAGTAATGATAATGCCGTTTTCCGCACAATGCGCCATGAGATAAGGCGAAACGGTCACCTGTCCAAAGCACACCAGACCTTGTAATTTGTGGATAGGTATGCGTGCCTTGATTTCGTTGTCTACTTTTAACACCAGGTTCTCGTTATCCTTATGAACCCAGGAATTTTGAGTTTGGATGTAAATGACGTTACGTAAGGGACGCATGATTAATCCTGTGCCAGTTGTTGCGTCAGCCAGGCTGACGCTGATTTAGCAAATTTTTTGGGATGGCACTGATCAATCAGCGAACAGCCTCTGCATTTTTTTGCTTGATAAAGGGCTTTGGGTGTTGCTTTAGTCTGCACAATGGCACGACAGGCCAAAATGGTTTGCGCCGTTAAATCACGTAATTCAGCATCAAAAACCACGGGATGCCGACGGCGAACTTCGCCATAAAATAATGCGCCTTCCGGCACAGGCACGCCATCCATTTCCTCCAGACAGAGCGCCTGAGCGCATAGCTGCACTTCATCGGCGCGGTGCGCTTTGGGCTTGCCGCGTTTGTACTCAATGGGAAAGGGAATTTCCGCACCATCCGCTTGCTTGTGATATTCCACCACATCGGCGACGCCCTCGATGCCCAGCTCTGCATTTGCCAACCGTAACGCCCGCACGGTACGCACCGTACCGCGTTTTTGCTGCTCGGCCTGATTTACCCGCTGGTGCAATACCTGCCCCTCCGCCGTAAACTGGTTTTCTATCCAGATATCTTCCAGTTCGATTAGGCCGAATTGCCGAGGGCAATATAGGTAGTGTTGCAGGCGGGACAGGTAGATGGGTTCCAGGGTTTGCATTATTGTCATCAATCTAGCAATAACCACGTCGTTCCGGCATGGATTGCCGGAACCCAGAAACCAAGGACGGTAAACAGGTCCACATCCCTGTGAACTGGATTGCTCACCGCCTCCTTGCGGTTCGGGCATCGCCCCGTGCTGCGCACGTCCAAATTCGCTCCCAGCGAATTAGTCCGGCACAAATCTGTCCAGAACAGATTTGCATTAACCCGAAGGGCTTCGGGCAAGGAAGCCTGGAGTGAATCCATGCCGGTATGACGACTTAATTTAATAGCAGTCATGGCTTGCACGGTAAGCTTTAAAATCCGTCAATGATTTCAGGCTTCAAATTGCCAACTTCTAATTTTTTAGCGTTTTCAGAATCTGGTTTCAAATTATCTATTTGATTTAATAAGCTTTTACCCTCTTTGATATTTTCTTTCCAAGCATCTATCAATTCCGATAGTAAAATATGTACATTAGCTGACGAATATTGCCCTGCTTTTGAGTTGTGCTGCCACCAGATAACTTTTTTAACGGCCATTGAACCTGCGGGCCTCGCTGAAGATTCATCACCTTCAAAGAGTCTGGGTAATACGGCTTTAATCAGTTCTGCATCGTTATCACTAAATCCAGTTCTTTCAGCTAATTGAGGTGTCATTGCCCCGTAGGTTACATAAATAGCAGTGTCTTCTACTCGGTGCTTCATGCCCATCGTATCAGAACCTTTTTTTGTTCCATCGCTTTCGCCACTGACACTTTTAGTGATTTGGGTACTGGTAATATTTATCCGCTCAATGCTAAAAGCAGATTGAATGGTGACTGGGCCTCGAATTGCGATAGAAACGCCTTCGGCATTCCCTTTTTTTGCTTTCCCAATGGAAGCTTCTTCGTCTTCATCTTTTTTATATTTATAGGCAAAGAGTTGCCCAAAGCTGCGTACATCCAGCCACTTTTCACAGGCGAGCTTGGCAAGTTTCTCTTTGTCTTTAAACACATCCTTACCTAAGCCAATCGGTGGGTTGGCTTCGGCTCTATCCCTCAAACTATTCATACCATCAATTTTTTTCTCATCAGATTGAACAAAGATTGCTTGTTCATCAGCCTGTAAACGATCACGAATTTTACGTTTTAAACAAACATCGGTAATTTCTCCTTTGCCGGAATAATCGGTACGCGGACGGTTATCATTTAATGGATCGCCATTGGGGTTTGCTTTTCGAACACTGATGATAAGGGCAAAATCAATTTTGTGGCTTAAGCTGCTCATGGTTTTTTCCTGAATTGGTTTGAGTGTTGGTTGTTTCGGATTCGTTTTTAGAAAAATGACGTTGGCAGTGATAGCCTAACAAAAATTCACAAGATAAAGCTCCAGGTCGAGTGAAATCATCATTTACAAATAATGCAAAAATCTCATCGAGTTCACTCAAACGATTAGTTAAAAAACCTGGTCGCCATTCTGAACCTGTTTTTAAGCGTTGAAGATAAGGCTGCAGTTCTTTAAAAATAATTTGCCAAGTTTCACAAGGACGCTCTGAAAAACGCGGCATATAAAGCATGGCCTTAGTGATTCGGTTTTTATCTTCATCGCGTAACACTGCTTCTTCAATACGTTCTGCTATCGCTAAAAGTCTGCCAAACAAATAATCGCGAGTGTTTCTGTTTTTTTCTAGTGCCATAGCGTATCTCTGGTAGTTAATCTCTGGGTGACGTTGGCAATAACCTCGATACAGCGCACAGGCAATACCAAGACTTTTGTACCAAGCAATTTGTTTTTGTTTTGATTCGGAATTCTGGGATAAAGGATTGTTGTTGAAACTGCGCTTAATTACGTTACGAAAGCAAGCCTGAACCAAATTGATTGAAATTTGTTGGTCTTCAAAAATACAGGGAATCAAGCTTTCGACTACTTTTTTCTTTATGTTAAGTTTTTTCTTTTTATCACCAAATGTTAAATTACCGTTGTCATCTAACCGACCATAAGCAATCAATGCAATGTCTTTAGGAATTGGAGAACAGGGAATCCAACCAAATTTAGGTTTCGTGCTTTTTTTCAACTCGTCGTGTTTTTTAAGCTCAGAGTATTGATACCAAGAAAATTCACTATGCCATTTTTCCAATCGCTCAAGAAATTCATCATTAAAAAATTCACGGTAGTAAATAATGCTTATCCGGCCATCTGAGGTAGAGTCCAATCCCATAATAATAATTTGTTCATTTGGTTCTAATTTTGCTTGGTATCCAGCAATACGATTACGAAGTTTTAGCGCGTATGATTCTCCTAAGTCACGGCTGTGATCGATAAGATTTATTGGTTCAGGTGATTTATTTTCTTCTATTTCTTCAAAATCATCTTCATCATCAAAAGTCCAAGCATTGTTCAAAGAGTCGGGTATTTTTTTACCTGATATTGCCCATGAAATAAAAACCTGGTCATCATTTTTAAAGCCCCGTTTCTCTATTAACCAAGCTAAGGCAGCATGTGCTTTTTGCGTTGTGGCTGAACCAATGCTAAATGATTGAAGCCCGATTTTTTTAGCACTGTCTTCTTCATCGGTGAATCTTCCTAAAAACGTAAAACCTTGCCAATCATTTGAAGAAATCAATTTGGCGTTTTTTTTGCTCGGATGTACTTTTGCTGGATGTTTATTGGCCAATGTTGTCAATTCTCCAGTGACATAACATAAGCCTTCAATACCGTCTTGATCGGAAACAAAATCTATCCATTTATCTTGCAGAGTTTTATCCTCCCAAACGTCCGGTTCTAAGTCGTCCATGTTTAATTCGACTGACCAGCAAATTAAGGCATCGCCGAAATCGATAAGTTTTGTTTTAGCATCGGCAAGGCTTTTAAATGTGGGATGTAGCGTTTTTTCATCCGCATTTTTTAAGACTGGCAGCAAACCATCTTTTATTGGCAATATGTGCTTATCCATTAAATCCCGAACAACATTGCCTTTGCTTATATATTCATAAATTGCTTCAGCTCTTGGGTGTTTGTACTTTGAATCGCACCAGCTTTTTAATAAAGCGGAATACTCATTATAAAAACTGGCTTTTTTGCCGCCCAAAGCAGAATAGTCTTTTGCCACATAACGTAACTTTTCCGATAAGGGATGAGGCGGAGGTTTGGAACCTGTTCTGCCCATTTTGCTTTTTTCTGTAGCAGGTACGTTTATTCTTGCTCCCTTGTCCATAATATCCGCTCGTTTAAACCTACCCGTGCCATCAAGAACGATTTTAATATGCACTTTCTCGCTAACATGCGCTATAGGCAGTAATTCTTGCTTTTGAAGCATTGCTTCCTCATAAGTGAGGTAAAGCTTTTCCATCCAGCTCATAGCCATTCCTCCATGTCATCAACTGGCTGTATATTTTCCTTTAAGACAAAGGTCTTTTTGTACATATCTCTGACTTTACGGCGTTTTTCACAGTTTTCCGGCTTTGGAAACTCTAAAATCCCGCGTTTTAATGTGGCGTTCCACAAAATACTTTCTAGTTGGTCTTTGCCGGTTTCATCAGGATACGCAAAACTATGGAACATCAAGCCGAAAGCTAATTCATCGAGCTCATCATAAGCACCCTCACCTGCACCAAATTCACAAGGTTCTACATACGCCTGACAATCGCGTGTGCCTAAAAAAATATCCTGCCTGCCGCCTTTTTCCAGGGTGCGTTTTAGAATGCTGAAATGCTTGCCGTCAATACGGTCTTTCGCCAGTTCGGGGCGATATTCGTTCCATTCAAAATGCGCTTCAACCTGATATTCGACATCCCGCAAAAAAGTATAAATAGCCAAGCTATTGCCACCATTCCACACCAAAGGCTTAGTGCCTTTGGTTTGAGTACGCAACGGCTTTATCACCCTGACTTTATCGACATACCAAATCAGGGTGGGCTTCCAGTAGATGGATTTGAGTACTCCTTTTATCGCCTCATAAGTCGGTAAGTGATACGAGCACTTTTCACCGCCTACTTTGGTAATGGGATCGGTAAATAACGCATACCTGCCCCACAATCGAAAACTAATGCTGTTTTTCACGAGCACCTTCCTTTGGATATATAAAAAATTATGTAGGGTGGGCAGTGCTTTTCTGCCCACTTCTCATCGGTAAATGGTGGGCAAATGGTATAGCTGTTTGCCCACCCTACAAAATAATCGCTTCAGTCTTACCAACAGGTTCGGTAGACAAGCCAAATTCTGGACTGTAATAGCGTTCATCCAAACAATACATGCCTTCACCCGGATGAATTTCATGCACTGCCTTTTGCTCAAGCAATTTTTTCCATACATTCGGAAAGACGTTAACGCTGAATTTTTGCGCTTGCTTTAAACAAGCATAGTAGCCTGGTGCATTAAATGCTGTTGACAGTCCGCATAATTCAGCAATCAATTGTTCTCCCTGTTCATAGGGAACAATGACGGATTGCGTCGGCGCGTCTATCGCTTTAAAAGCATTGCCGGCAGTCATAAACGATTGTCTTAATTGCAAGGGTTCTTCTCGGTGAATATTCGACTTATTATTGCTGAGTAAACTCAATAGCGTGTCGATTCGCCCGGCCTGTTTTTCATTCAACGAATAAGCCATTTCATCTGCACGGTCATAAAAATAGTATCTAAAATACAACGCTATGACTTCAGGATCTAATAAGGCTTTACCATCAATCTCACTGAATACCCGTCTGGTTTTTTCCTGCCCTACTTTGATGTCGATCAGCTGATCAATGGTTTCTTTTGACGGATTGACGACATGCACAGTAGCGGTATCCAAGCGACCATTTCTATTACAGCGCCCCGCTGCTTGGGCTATCGAATCCAAGCCTGCCAGAAAGCGGATAACGCTGGCAAAATCAATATCGACACCGGCCTCAATCAATTGGGTGCTGAAACATAACACCGGAAGACCATCCGCTAGTCTTGCCCGCATTCTGCGGAAAAGTTCACTCCGGTGTGCGGAACATTGATTGGTGCTTAAATGAAATAAGCTATCAGCATCGACTGTTTTCGAGCATTTGACATACAAGGCCTGCGCCCACGCTTTGGTATTGACGATAACCAAGCAATTGCCTTTAACTTTGAATTCAGACAGTGCCAATTCCGCTATTTCTTCTTCCGACCAGCCTTCAGGCTTGGTTTTATTGCTGATTTCAACGCGCTTTAATTGATCGAATAATTGTCTGACATCAGGTATTAGGTGATTTTCATCGAGGATCAGTAATTGGCCTTTTTCCGACGACCTCAATTGATCTAGCAAGGGCTGGGTTGCTGTACATAAAACTGCGGTTGTTTTGGTATAGGTACTTAAAAAGTTAAGAGCATTACAAAATAAATGCGTGCAGTTAATGGGTAAGGTTTGAATTTCATCAAAAATGATAACGCTATTCGATAATTGATGCAGACGGCGAGCGCCCCGCGTACCGCCGCTAAACAATGTTTCTAAAAACTGCACCATCGTAGTCAAGACTATGGGGGCATCCCAATTTTCAGCAGCTAGTTTGCTGTGCCAGGTTTGAGTTTCCGGCTCTAAATTTGAGTGATGTTCAAGTACCCAAGAATAATCCTCACCAACCTGTTCAATAACTTTGCGGATGGCTTGAGCATTTTGCTCAATAATTGAGGTGTAGGGAATAATATAGATAATGCGCTCTAACCCATGTTTTTTTGCATGATACAGTGCATAACGCAGGCTGGCATAAGTCTTACCGCCGCCTGTCGGTACGGTAAGCGTATAAATGCCTTGTGCATCCTGCGCCCGATTTTTACAGGTATCAGAAATCGTGTTGCGTATCGCGTTAATCGGTGTGTCGTTGGCTTGTTGCTCGGTTAAAAACAACTCCAGACGATTTATGGCAATAATCCACGACACGGCTTTATTTCGATAAGACGCATTTTTCGGGATTTCAAAATCAGCACTATTGATACGGTCTGCGTCAATCAGGCAACTGAATAAAAATCGCGTCCAAAAACCGATATAAAAGTGTTTAATGGTTTCAGATATTAATTGCCCGTGCTGCTCTTGCTGGGTTAATAATTTTATTTGCTTGAGTATGGCGGACATTAAAGGCTTATCAGCCAACTGTCCTGCCTGTTCTAAAATTATTGCGTCCGCATTGTGTTTGCATTCGGACAAATTGGACTTTTCATCCTCTTTGTCCATGCGCACCTTGAAACCATTAACCCCCTCCGGTTTTAAACAATCAATTAAGCCACTATGATGTGAAGCAATACACAGCGCCAGTATTTGTCCGCATAATTTTCCTTCCCCATTTTTCCCAACTTTACCAAGCGCTTCCCATACCCACTGGGCGCCTGCGGTAGAGTGATCTATTTTGCCTTTTAACGCTTTTGTATTGACATAATCATCGTCAATATCCGGATTGAGTAGGCCGGTTGCAGATTTTATGTAGTTTTGAAATTGGGAGCTGTATTTACCGAAATCATGTAATAGCCCAATGAGTTCGCCTGCCTCGGGTACATTGATTTTTGTAGCTAATTTTTTGGCTATGGCGGCAACTTCACGTAAATGATTGTCCAGTGTTTGCTCTTTTTTGTCAGCAACCCGGAAGTGCGCAATGTAAGGTTTATTTTTCTGTTTCAATTGAATTACTCGTAAAATCATTCTAAATGTTAAGAACCAGTAAAGCTGTAAAACACGATAAATCAAGAAATCGACTCAATATGGCCGTATTTTTATTACCTCACCTGGCAGTAATTCCTTTATCTATTCAACTTGTTCCTGACTGTCTGATTTCAATCAACAAAAAAAACCTGGAATTTATGTATTATTTATGCGCATAAAAGCATATTTGAGGTGTTTTTCTTTTGTCATGCTTTTAACAGCGAACTGGCTATTTGTTTTTATGACGCTCTGATATTTAGCGGCTTCAGTAAACTTTTTGTCGTAACTCATCTTGTCCTGGCTTACAATTAATTATCTTCATGAGGATGCGGGATAATGTTTTAATGTTCTTTATGGTTACTGATAAGCAGCGCAGATGAGGTTGATTTTGGATAACGCGAGACGCCTGCAATATCTGGAGGCCATGGGCATTGATGTCTGGATTTCGAAAACATTGACGCAACCTGCGCAATCGCCGCCTTCGGCAACAGAAAGTTATAGCCTTGACACTCCGGGGCCATCTGTTGAATCTGATTTGCCGGAAGTAATAAACTGGAAGTCGCTGCAAAATGAAGTTGCTGTCTGCACAAAATGTTCCCTCTGTGAAACGCGCAACCGGACAGTTTTCGGGTCGGGTAATAAAAATGCGGACTGGATGCTGATCGGTGAAGCGCCGGGGCAAAATGAAGATTTGCAAGGCAAGCCTTTTGTCGGCAGCGCCGGGCTATTATTAACTGAAATGTTAA
The DNA here is from genome assembly GCF_902806695.1 of Candidatus Methylobacter favarea. GTDB lineage: Bacteria > Pseudomonadota > Gammaproteobacteria > Methylococcales > Methylomonadaceae > Methylobacter_B > Methylobacter_B favarea. The sequence goes on from NZ_CADCXN010000061.1 coordinate 10,530, forward strand.
GGGCGATAGGCCTTGCCCGGGAAGAAATCTTCATTACCAATATAGTAAAATGCCGACCTCCCGGCAACCGCAATCCCAAGCCTGATGAAATTGAAAGTTGCAGGGATTACCTGCAAAGACAACGGCTGTTGATCAAGCCAAAAATTATATTGGCAGTAGGCCGCATTGCAGCACAGACATTATTAAAAACAGATGAGCCTCTTTCCAAACTGAGAGGCAAACTACATAGGCTCGATAATACGCCGGTTGTTGTAGTTTATCATCCGGCGTATTTGCTGCGCTCCTTGCTGGACAAACGCAAAGCCTGGGTGGATTTAACATTCGCAGTGCAAACCTATAAAAATATTGAAGGTCATTATGCAGGGATTATTAGATAAAATTAAAAATTTTGTAGTTTATGATGCTGATAAAGAATTTTACGCCAAGGTTTTTCCTGATTCCGTGGGCAGAAAGGATTTAATACGCCTTAGAAAAATGTATGCTTCTGACTTACCGGCGGTTTTGGAAATTGAAAGAAAAAATTATCAGTTTCCGTGGGGAGAAGACATTTTTAAAGACTGCTTCAGAGCCGGTTATAGCTGTTGGGTATGTGAAGAGCTCGATAAAGTATTGGGCTATAGCATTCTTTCAATCGCCGCAGGCGAAGCGCATATTTTAAATATTTGTGTGGACCCGGCCGAGCAAAAGCAGGGCATAGGCCGCAAGATGCTGGAAAACCTTATTGAAGTAGCGAGGGGGCGCGCAGAAACCATTTTTCTGGAAGTCAGACCTTCCAACCCGGTCGCCATTGCGCTCTATAAAAAAATCGGCTTTAATGAAATCGGCATCAGGAAAGGTTACTATCCGGCCGAAAACGGCCGCGAAGATGCAATGATGTTTGCATTGCAGTTATTTAAATAAACTGCTGCGCATTATCTGAGCCGATTTATTTTGAATGATGGGTTCGGCAATTGCTGTTTTCATGAATTTCAGCCGCCGGCGCGGCAAGACCTATTCTCATCCTGGCTGATTCCGGGTAGTTCGAATCTCCCTGCGCTGCTGCCATAAAAAAGTAGGAGACAGGGATTTCAATCCAGGGCCAAAATCATTGATTAAAATTTCTGGTTTCCGGTTCGAGCTTTTCCCGATCTCAACGCTATTCGGCTAAGCTGTTGCTTGAACCGCTTCCCTGAAACTTATCATTGGGGGCTACTAAAATTCAAAATTTCCAGATCAACTTGCCAGCCGCTGCTGCCATTCGGCAACTTTCAGTTTTAAGTCAGCGGTGTTAATGGTGGTTAGCTGCCGCTGTTTTAACAAGCATCTGCCGGCTACCCACAGGTCGGTGACTTGCTGCCGGCTGGCGGCGTAAACTATCTGTGAAACAGGGCAATATAACGGTTGTGTTTCCAGGCAGGATAAATCAATCGCAATCACATCGGCGGATTTGCCGATGCTCAGAGAGCCGATTTCATTATCCAGACCTAAGGCCCTGGCGCCGTTAATCGTAGCCATGCGTAGGGCGGTCATGGCCGGAACTGCGCTAGCGTCGCCGGCAACGGCTTTGCCGAGTAAAGCCGCGGTGCGCATTTCCCCGAACATATCGAGGTCATTGTTACTGGCAGGGCCGTCGGTGCCTAATGCAACATTGATTCCTGCCGCCAGACATTTGGCGACCGGGCAAAAACCGCTGGCCAGTTTTAAGTTGGATTCCGGGCAATGCACGATATGTGCTCCAGTGTGGGCAAACAGGCTGATTTCATCGCCGCTTAGCTGGGTCATGTGAACCCCGAGGAATGACGGATTGATCAGGCCGAGCTCATGCAGTCTCTGCAAGGGCCGCCGGCCGTTTTGTTTCTGCGCCTCTTCGACTTCGTGCAGGGTTTCGTGAAGATGCATATGGACAGGCAATTCCAGCTCATCGGCTAAGGTCCTGATTTTTTGCAAAGCTTCATCCGAAACGGTATAAGGGGCATGCGGCGCAAAAGCTGCAGAAATCAATGATTGATGACGCAGCTGGTCATGCAGGGCAAGGCCTTTTTCTATATACTCCGCCGTGTTTGAAGCCCATACCGTCGGAAAATCAATGACTATGAGCCCGACAATGGCGCGTATGCCATGCTGTATAGCCTGTGCTGCGGTTACTTCGGGATAAAAATACATGTCATTGAAGCAGGTCGTTCCTCCCCTGATCATCTCGGCAATCGCCAGGTCCGTCCCGTCCCTGACAAACGCTTCACTCATCCACTTTTGTTCCAGCGGCCAGATATGATTTTGCAGCCAGTCCATCAAATGCAGGTCATCGGCAATGCCGCGCATCAAGGTCATGGCCGCATGGGTGTGGCAATTGATCAAACCGGGCAGCAGCGCATGGTTTTCCAGATTTTCGGTGGCAAGGCCCTGATATTTTTGCCTGGCCAGGCCGGTAGGCAACAGGTCGACAATTCTGCCGCCGTCAATAACCAGCGTATGATGTTCCAGGGTTACGGATTCGGGTTCAACAGGTATAATCCAGCGGGCATGAATTAGGGTATCGACGATCATGAGAGATTCCTGTGTTAAGTTGTAAAATTATAACTTTTTAACATCAGTTTTGATAAATAATGACAATGCAAAATAATTTGACGGTACAAGCCTTGCAATGGACCGGGGACACGCTAAGAGTGCTTGATCAACGGCAATTACCTGAACAAACCATTTACGATGAATATAGCGACGCAGCCGGCGTGGCCAAAGCTATTGCCACAATGCGCGTGCGCGGGGCTCCGGCAATCGGCATTGCCGCCGCCTACGGGGCAGCGCTTTCTGCACGTCGTCATTATGGCGCAGCGGACTGGCGGCAACGGGTTATGGATGATATTGAATTACTCGCCCAATCCAGACCTACCGCCGTCAATTTGTTTTGGGCATTGGATCGGATGAAAACGGTACTGAATCAGCAGCTTGAGCAGCCGCTGGCGGCAATCTCGGCCTGTGCGGAAAAAATCCACGCCGATGACATTGCCGCCAATTATGCGATGGGGGAGCTCGGGGCCGACATTATCACCGGCGCCAGAGGCGTCATGACCCACTGTAATACCGGCGCTTTGGCAACCGGAGGCTATGGCACGGCACTGGGCGTTATCAGAAGCATGTACAGGAGAAATCATATAAAAGTGTATGCCGGGGAAACCAGGCCCTGGCTGCAGGGCATGCGGCTAACTGTCTGGGAGCTGGCTCAGGAGAGCATTCCCGTCACATTGGTTGCGGATTCGGCAGCGGCATGGCTGATGAAATCAGGCGCCATAGACTGGATAATCGTCGGCGCCGACCGCATTGCCGCGAACGGCGATACCGCAAATAAAATCGGCACTTATTCATTAGCCGTATTGGCCAAGCAGCACGGCGTTAAACTCATGGTGGCGGCGCCCACCTCCACGATTGACTGGAAGACATCTTGTGGCGATCAGATAGAAATCGAACAACGCCATCAAAATGAATTACTGGCTGCGTGCTACCTTAAGGAAGGCTCTGTAGTCAGCGCCTGGAATCCTGTCTTTGATGTGACGCCGGCGGAATTAATTTCAGCAATTGTCACAGAACGCGGCGCTGTCCTGCATCCCTCCGAGCAAAGTCTAAGGATTTTAAAAAATGAGAGTGAATAATAAAGGCAACAATCCCGTTTTAGCTGTCAGTTCTTTTTTCAAGGGTGTGGGATTATTGGGCACGCCCGGCTTACGCAAGTTTCTGGTTGTCCCGGTATTGATAAATATCGTGCTGTACAGCGCAGCGCTGGCATTAGGTTATTTCTATGTAGCGGATTTGATTAACCAGTTTATCCCGGGCTGGCTGCAATGGTTAAGCTGGATATTATGGCCGCTGTTTTTTATCAGCTTTTTTATAGCCGGTTTTTTCACTTTCACGGTATTGGCGAATCTGATCGCCGCTCCCTTTTACGGGAAATTATCGGCAAAAGCCCTGGCCATAATATCCGGCCGGAGCTATGCAAGCGCTGAACAGCCTTTGGCGAAAGTCATGTTGGCCGAATTAAGACGTCTCGGGTATTTTGCCGTCCGTGCAATCCCGCTGCTATTGCTGTCTATTATTCCCGGTCTCAATGTGATCGCGCCGTTTCTTTGGGCCTTATTCGGAGCCTGGGGCATGGCGCTGGAATACATGGCCTATCCACTGGAAAATGAAGGATTATTGTTTTCTGAACAGAAACAACTACTTAAAAGCATGAGGCTGGGCGCCTTGAGTTTTGGCGGAATAGCCGTTTTAGGACTGACTATTCCGCTGTTAAATATTATCGTCGCGCCGGCCGCTGTGATTGGCGCCACCGTTTATATGAACCGTATCAGGCAGGATTAATCCAAAGACTATAGGGCGGTGCCTTTTTCCCAGGTATCTCGCAAGGTTACGGTGCGGTTAAATACCAGTTTGCCGTCAACACTGTCTATCGCATCGAAGCAGAAATAGCCTGTTCTTTCAAATTGATAGCGGCTTTCCGGCCGGGCGTCAGCGAGGCTAGCCTCGACTCTGCAACCGGTAAGCACTTCCAGCGAATCAGGATTTAACACATCCAGGAAGTTTTCCTCATTATCCGGATTAGGAACCGTGAACAGCCGGTCATAAAGACGCAGTTCCGCCGGTTTTGAGTGTTGTTCGGAAACCCAGTGGATAACGCCTTTAACCTTGCGGCCTTCGGGGTTTCTGCCCAGCGTGTCGAGATCATAGGAGCAGCGCAGCTCAATAATATTGCCGTCGGCATCCTTGATGACTTCATTGCACTTGATAACATAAGAGCCGCGTAAACGCACTTCCCCGCCTGTTATCAAGCGCTTGAATTTGGGCGGCGGCATTTCTGCAAAGTCATCCTGTTCAATCAGCACGACTTTGGCGAATGGCACGGCGCGTTTCCCAAGTTCCGGGCGTTGCGGGTGATTGCTGATTTCAAGATATTCGGTTTGATCTTCCGGATAATTGTCTATGACTACGCGCAACGGGTGCAAAACTGCCATAGCCCGGGGCGAATTGTCATTCAAATCTTCCCGGATGCAGTACTCCAGCACCGACATTTCTATCCATGAGTTTTGTTTGGTGACGCCGATGCGTTCGCAAAAATCGCGAATCGCTTTGGGCGTAACACCTGCTCTGCGCAAGCCTGCAAGCGTCGGCATGCGCGGGTCATCCCAGCCATTGACATGCTTTTCAGTGACCAGTTGATTAAGTTTGCGCTTGCTGACAATCGTGTACTCCAGCTGCAATCGGGCAAACTCTATCTGCTGGGGATGGCAGGGCGTATCAAGCTCATCGAGCACCCAGTCGTAGAGCGGGCGGTGGTCTTCAAACTCCAGGGTGCACAGCGAATGCGTGATGCCTTCAAGCGCATCGGAAATGCAGTGGCTATAATCATACATCGGATACAGGCACCAGTCATTGCCGGTACGCTGATGATGTGCGCGCCGGATCCTGTATAGCGCAGGATCGCGCATATTGATATTCGGCGATGCCATGTCGATTTTGGCGCGCAATACATATTGACCGTCCGCGAACTCGCCATTGCGCATGCGCTTGAATAAATCCAGGTTTTCTTCTATGGAGCGGTTCCGGTCCGGGCTGGCTTTTCCGGGTTCGGTCAAGGTGCCGCGGTATTGCCTGATTTGTTCGGCCGACAAGCTGTCCACATAAGCTTTGCCCTGGCGGATCAATTGCAGGGCGTAATCATAGAGCTGTTCGAAATAATCCGAAGCATGGCGCAGTTCCGTCCATTCAAAGCCCAGCCAATGCACATCCCTTTTGATGGATTCCATGTATTCGACGCTTTCCTTTTCAGGATTGGTGTCGTCAAAACGCAGGTTGCAAGCGCCGTTATATTCGGCGGCAATACCGAAATTCAGGCAAATCGATTTGGCGTGACCGATATGCAGATAACCGTTAGGCTCCGGCGGAAACCGCGTGGCGACTTTGCCGTTGTTTTTGTTTTCCTCAAGGTCCTGATTAATGATCTGGCGGATAAAATTGGACGAAGGCTGAGTATCGTTTGTGGGCATTGGGTTAGTATGGGTTAATTATGTTATTGAATCTGATAAAGGAATTGAAAGTTAATTTCATGGAAAACTTTACTGCACCCCTGAATTTTAGTAAAGATCAAGCTGCATGGCTGGCTATTTAGCCGGCGTTTCTTACACAAGATAACCTGCTTCTGTTCGCATTTTACCATGCGCTGAATTATGCTGGCTAAAAACGGCAGTTTGCGGCAGGACACTTTAAACCTTTTATACAGTCATCAATTTATGAAAATTCAAAATCCCGGCTCATGCCTTATTTTCGCTCACCGCGGTGCAAACCGCGAGGCTGCTGACAATACCCGCGCCGCTTTCAACAAAGCGCTGAACTACCCGATAGACGGCATGGAAACGGATGTTCAGCTTAGCCGGGACGGTATTCCAGTGCTTTGGCATGACCGCTTTCTCAATAAACTGGGCCATCCCTGGAAACACATTGACGATTTTGATTACGCACAGCTTGAACAAATGAATTTTGCCCGCCACTTTTCCTCGTCGGCTGAACCGGAAGGCGTTTTAAGCCTGAAGGAATTTCTTGATACCTACCGCGGACGCTGCCGGTTGCAGATTGAAATCAAAAACCGCGATTGGGAGCAGCCCCACCGGCACGAAAGTAAAATAAAACAATGTATAGACCTCATCGGCGATCCCCGGGAACATGGAATTTTCATTTCCTGTTTCAACCTGGCCAGCATGATTTTTGCCGATCAGTATGCCCCCGGTTTTCCGCTTTATTATGCCTTAAAAGAGCATCATACCCAGACTGATATTGAGGGCTTTTTGAAAGAACATGAATTTTTGCAGGGTTTGTGCATGCCCATCGCGATACTCACCGATGCCATCATCGAACGGCTGCGCAATAACGGCAAAGGCATCGTAACCTATACCTGCAACAGCAATGAAGAAATCACCCATGCGTTAAATTTTGGTGTCGATGTGCTGATAACCGATTTTCCGCAAAAAGCGCTGCAAATCAGATCTGCTCGTAATTAATGCAACGGGACTTTTCACGGCTCAAGAGCCGGCAGTTTGATGTGCTGATTTGCGGCGGCGGAATATACGGCGCATGGACTGCCTATGATGCCGCATTGCGCGGCTTAAAAGTGGCCATTGTGGATCAGGGGGACTGGGCCTGCGCCACCTCTTCCGCCTCCAGCAAGCTGATTCACGGCGGCCTGCGTTATCTGGAATCCTTCGATTTAAAACTGGTCCGCAAAACGCTTGCTGAACGCCGGATGCTTCTCAAATCCGCGCCGCACCGGGTTTGGCCGCTGCGTTTTGGCGTTCCTGTTTATAAACATAGCCGCATTGGTTCATTCAGACTAAAGATCGGCCTGAGCCTGTATGACCTGCTTGCGGGTATTGTCCAAAAAGACCAGGCTTATCATCGCTACTCCCGAAGCGACTTTATAAAGCGCTTCCCATTTCTTGTACCTGAGCACTTAATCGAAGGCTTCACTTATTTTGACGCCCAAACCGACGATGCCCGTTTGGTGCTCGAACTGATAGACGGCGCCCGGACAAACGGGGCTGTTTGCCTGAATTATTGTAAAGTCATGCGATTTTTGGAAAACAACGGCCAAGTCTGCGGCGCTGAAATCCGGGATGAGACTAACGGAGAAACAGCAAAAATCCGTGCGGCCCAAGTCGTTAATACAACAGGCCGATGGTCGGCAACCCTTCAAAATGGAAACCTTAGCTACCGATTATCAAAAGGCGTGCATTTAATAATGCCCGGATTGCTTGAAACAGAAGCCCTGCTGCTGACAGCCGAAACTGACGGGCGCGTTTTCTTCCTGATTCCTTGGTACGGGCTGACCCTATTGGGAACTACCGATACCGATTATCACGGCAATATCGATCAGCTTTCTGTCGACGAGGAAGACATCCGTTACCTGCTGACCGAAGCTAATCGCGTATTGAAGACGGTTAACTGGACTGAACAGGATATTATCGGACGCTACGCCGGTTTACGCGTATTAAAGTCAAGCGCGGAAGCATCGCCGTCCAGCGTCAGCCGCGACTGGGAATTACACGTAGCAGAAAACGGCTTGCTTTCTTCAATTGGTGGAAAACTGACGTCGGCCAGACAGGATGCTGAGGTCATTGTCGATACACTCTGCCAAAATTTAGGCGTTAACGCCTCCTGTCAGACTTTTGGAAAAGCGTTTCCGTGGCTGCCTGAAGAAGATTATAAAGAATGGACAGAAACTACTCTGAAAATAGCAAGGGGGCTCGGCATAGATAATTCAAGCGCGCAATGGCTGCTACGGCGGCATGGCAATCGAGTCTCCGGCATTTTGCGATTATGCGAACAACATCCTGAGTTGGCTAAACGCATAATGCCCGCCCTGCCCTTTATTATGGCTGACCTGATTTTCTCTGCGCAGCATGAAATGGTCGTCCATCTGGAAGACCTGCTGCGACGCCGCATGCCTTTATTGATATTGGCGAAAATGACTGCCGGTGAATTAGAACGGCTGGCCCGAATTGCCGCAGATGCTTTGAATTGGGATGAGGATACGATGAATAATGAGCTCGACATCTGTTCCCGCAAATGGCTAATTCATTAACCCAAACCATTGCCCTCGATCTGGGTTCAACCTCAATCAAGGCCGGATTGCTGAACAATCACGGGGAATTCAACACGGTGCTTAGCCTCCCTGCACCGGTAATTTCAGGTGAAAACGGACGCTATGAAAGCGATGGGCTGGCCTATCTGAAAACAGCCAGTCAGCTATTGGAAATATGTCTGGCCGATGCAGGCAGTCATGCCCGACTGGGTTTATGCTGCCAGCGCTCTTCTTTTCTGATCTGGGAAAAGGCCGGAGGGCTTCCCGTAACCTCACTCATTTCGTGGCAGGATAGCAGAGGCGAGGCCAGTTGCGAGGCCTTGAAAGCAAAAGAAAGCACTATCATAGAACTCACCGGCCTGCGCCTCGCGCCTTATTATTTTGCCCCTAAAGTGCGGCAATTGCTTCAGCAGTATCCGGAATGGCGCATCGGTCTGGAGCAAGGTTCACTGCTCATTGGCACTCTGGATACTTTTCTGATCTGGCGCTGGTCGGGCGGGAAATATTATCAAACCGATGTGTCAATGGCGGCGCGCACGCTGTTAATGGATATTCACAGCGGCGACTGGTCGCAAAGACTGTGCGGCCTATTTGCAATCCCGTCCCCGATATTGCCCAAAATCAAGCCATCCTGCGGTTTGCTGCTGCCGCTGAACAATAACTGCCTGCTTAACGCCAGTGTCGCAGACCAGTCTGCCGCGCTAATCGCCGCCATAAAGCCCGAGAGCGCGGCAGCATTAGTCAATCTGGGCACCGGCGGCTTCGTCATCCGCTATATTCCCGATCAAGACAAGATACCGACAGAAGGCTACCTGAAAACATTAATCTATCAGGATATCGCCCTGACCTCTCATTTAGCCATTGAAGGCACGCTGAACTCCATCGCCGCGGCGCTGGCACCCTATCCTTTCAGGCAATGCCGGCTAGAAGATCTGGCTAAAATAGAACAGCTGTTTTGTATTCCCGAACCTGATGGAATGGGGGCGCCGTATTTTCATAAGCACGCCGGCATCGTATTTTCCTCATCCGTCGAGCACCTTAACCCGCATGAAATTGCTTGTTTATTGCTGGAAGGCATTATTTTTCGAGTAACGAAAATTCTCGAGGATTTTCATCAGCTATACGGCATAGAGCGTGTTTATCTGTCGGGCGGGCTATCTGAGTTGTCTACTTTACAACAAGGCATAGCTATAGCTTCATGCAGTTCATTTGAAGTCCGCCACCTGTTGCAAAAAGACGCCAGCCTGCAAGGCGCGGCTATCCTGGCCGCAGTCCTGCCGCCCGCTTGCCGGAGCAAATCCGTTAAAGTACAAGCAACACCTCATACTAAAGCTATAAGGAATAAATACGAACGCTGGAAACTTTGGTTTGAGGCATATCTTGGCTCGTAAATGCAGGCTGCATTTACGAGGCGAACGCTGACAATGCGCTGATGGCCAAGGATGCGCAAGCGCGGCTAAGGGCGGCGATTGCCAAGGTTAACATCGATATAAGCGCCGCCAAAGCCAAGCTGGATAAGCAGTAAAAGAGATTTGCGCCGGGGCTAATCCGAAAGAGCGGCCGCAGGTTGGAATGAATGCAGCGAATCCGGCATTCGGCCGTAGAAATAAATGAGCAGGCATTATTCCCGCAGCCTGGAATTGTCCCTTCCCAGTTGTCTGGCTAACTGGTTTCCAGCTTCAACCAGAGGATGAATCATAAAATTCGCCCCGAGCTGTCCCAACTTCTGTTTCTCTTCGGGGAAATAACAAATTGTGCCGATCTGGCCTGCATATTCTCTTTTTCTGAGCTGGCGTACTGCCGAACATCTTGCCTCAAAGTCAGGCAGGGTAAGAATAATGCATTTAACCCTGTCCAACGGCAGCCCCGCCCATAGCTCGGGATCTTCGGCATCTCCGTAAATTACGCGCCTGCCTTCGGCCAAAAGGCTTTCCAATACAGTCGGGTCAGCATCAAGGCCGACGACGCGCTTTTCCTGCTGATGCAAGGCATTATAGGCGGAGACTCCGGTGCGCCCCATTCCCACCACCAGCCATTCCGCCATGCCGATCGATTCAGGCAGACGGTCCGGGTGGCCGGTTTTTTTCTCGAAACGGGTTAAAAAGGGTTCAAACCGTGAAAACAATTGATGTGAATACCGGTTTAACGGCGCCGCAATCGCAAGAGATCCGGCTACCGCCACGGCAATGGTAGCGTTCCATTCCGAGGACAGCAGATTCGCTTTAACAACTGCGCCGGTGGTAATCAAGGCGAATTCGCTATAGGTCATCAAGGCCAGCGAAGAAATAAAAGCGGTGCGGGAACGCAATCCGGCCAACAAAAACAATACGAAGAACAATACTCCCTGCAACGGCAATATTCCCAGAAGCCCAAGCGCATTGATTATTTGAGCCCGATCCGGCAAATCGGCCAGGCCGATTTGCAAAAAAAATGCGACCAGAAAGACTTCCTTAAGACCCCAGAGTTTATTGGCAAGGTCATCTGTCTGGGGATGATCCGCCAGCATTACACCCATCAGCAGCGCGCCAATATCGGCTGAAATGTCAACGATTTCAGATGACACGCCTCCCGCCAGCGCCAGAGAAACGCCCAGCAGCAGTCTCAGTTCATCGGCCCGGCTGACAGTAAGCAATCGATGCGCCAGCGGCCGCAACACGGGTAAAATCAGCAATGCAAAAGCCCAAGGCGACAGTTGCCTGCCGTCCGCGAAAGCCAGCAGCGCTATCGCGATAATATCCTGCAATATCAGAATGCTGAGCACGCCGCGGCCATGCAGGGAGGAAAGCTCGCCATTGTCTTCCAATACCTTGATTGCGAGCACGGTGCTGGAAAAAGCCAGGCTGGCGCCCAATATCAGCCCGCCCAGGGTTTGTTCACCCAGCCACAGAAAAACAATGCTGGCAATCCCGGTCACAAACAATAAATGCAGACCACCCACGCTTAATACTTCGCGCCGCAGCAGCGATCTCAATTTAAGCTTTAACCCTACTGTGAACAGCAACAACTCAATGCCGATGTCGGCCAGGCGCGCCAAGGTTTGCCCTAACTCTATTCCGAAAGAGTGCAAAATATAGCCGGCGACTAAATAACCGACCAGAGGCGGAAAAGACAAGCGGCTGGCGATCAGGCCGCCTATATAGGCCGTACCGACCCAAACGAGTTCCGTCATGTGTTAATTATCCTGATGTTAGGCAAGCGCTTGTATATCCCATCCGTGAATATTAATAAAATAAATATCTCCCGCCGGATTTGCGCCGAGCTCCATCAGCGTTAGCCTATTGATCTCTTTCAGCTTCGTAAAGTGACGGACTGATGCCCGCGTGGGCGAGAAACTCCCGCAATTGTTTGATGTCCTGCCTGGTGCATTCGTTGCTATGATGGGGATGGTGCAGAATATCTTCAAACTGGTTCAGCACCACACGAAAACGGGCGCCATGGATGGGCTCTATAGCAGCGCCCAGGTGATGAAGCAAGGATTCAACTTCCCGCCAGTGAATATTTGCATTAACCGGATCCTGAAATATTGCCCGAAGCAGGTTTAAATGGCGACTCATGACAAGCGGCTCCTTTATAGTGATTCGAGAGTAGGATACCCCTTAAAAGCTTTACTGTTCAATAAAACGGAACAGGGGGGCGACAACCCCCACATTCTAAATGATAGCGCGCTGAAAATAAGGATAAATCCGCTTTTTTTGTTCTTGCTTTAGACTTTAATATCGGCCCAAATCGTTAATCGCATCCATCACCATTCCCGTCCCGATGGCAATCATTAAAATATCGGATGCCACACGTACAAAGCGATACCCGGGCGGCGGCGGCCCGATCTTAAAAAGCACTGCCGGAGGTAAATCGTAGACAACCACATCTCTTGGCAAGGGATGCCCTATGGCCCATTTTTTCGCTTGCCCAGGCGGCATGCAGCCGTTATGTTTTTTGGCTAGGCCTGAAGGACATCCGCCACTCCGGTATTCATTGACATAGTAGTCACGGATGAGCGTTTTATGCCGGTCGATGAAATACCGGCCGCCGCTAAAATTGGCTCTATCCCTGCCATGAGGAGCTCTATCGCTACCTCTGCCTTGCCGCTCATGACGGTCGTAGTGCTGCTCATTCTGCCGATGTTTTTCATGCTTGCCGCCGCCATGCGATGAGGGTCTGTCGGCCAATGCCGGAGCCGCGGTTAAAAACACGGCGGCAATTAAAACCCGCCTGCTTGTCTGTAAAATCTTAAGTTGCGCCATAATCTGCCGCTTTTTGTTTGAGTGAATAAAAATTACCCATCAATTATGGCTAACTTTATAGAAATCTCTAGCAACATTTCCTTCTTACAATATTAACCCCTGATCAAAACCTTGAATTATTGAATTTCCGGGAAGGCTTCCCAACCGCCAGCAGCCGCAGTTATCCATAGATTTTCAGATAGGCTGCGGCGCATATGAGGAATAAGAGGATAAAAATGGTGAGTCTACGGACTTATTCGCTGCCGGAGCACCGGTCAGTTGAGGCAGTGATAAATTCCGCTAATATGTCCGGTTTCGCATGTTTGCCGCTAAGAGAGGGTGCCTAACGCCTGATTGATACGCTACCGGCGATAAAACCAGCCAGTACATTGCCCGCTCTCAATTTGTAAATCCTGGCGCCTGGTTAAATTCACTTTAAACTCGCCATATTTTTTCAGCAAACTAAGCCTTGTTAAAGCTGTGAATCAGCTGCTAATGATTCCCGACAACCATTACTCCCATACAGTAATCAGCTTTAAATTTATTCTGAAGGCCTTAAATGGTGCTTAATATGTTCCGGTATTACATCATTGCCTTCATCGCTAATCTGGGCGTCAAACCATTCATGAAGAGCCTGAACATACTGGGGATATTCAGTTGAATAATGAATTTGTGCGCCATCCGGCAAAGCTTCATATTCAAATTTGATATCGTCGGCTGCTGCCAGTTTCAACTGGACAAGACCCGGCATATCAGCGCCGTGTATGCGTTCAGTCTCAGAAAAATCGCCTTTTCTGAAGTCTTCGGCCAGTTTCTGGAGATGCGCCTGGATCAGTTTTATTTGCGCGGTATTACCCGGCGATTTAACAACTACATGCTGAACACCGCCATGGACGGTTTTGGTAAAGGTCTGCAGGCTTTGATCAACGGCAAACGGCACTACCTGTTGACGGCGGTAGCGAACTTCATCAAACCGCTCAGGACCGGGTTTTTCAAGCGCCAGCGCTGCCGCAGCAAACAACAAAAGACCCGCCACCACTAAAAGGTAATGTTTCATACTCATACTCCTTGTTCAGTTAATACGCCAGGAAGCCAGATTATCATTCACCTACTTATCAAAAGACAAAATTTTCATTGATCAGGTTCAATAAATCGCAGCTACTGGAATGCGGCCGGGAGAAGCTGATGATATGGAGAATCCGGATTTCTGGAAATAAGGCGGTAATTTCAACATTCCATCGAGGAAAAAAGCTAATGCCACAGGCTAACATTTAAGCGCTTTGGCTAAAATTTTCGCAGGTTCCATGCCCTGGTTTATTGCTCAATTGTCGAGAATATAGAGCAGGAAGGCCGTCATGACTGGAAGCCTTAACGACTTGAGGGGAGCGGAGCACTGGGGTTTGTTAGTGCATCCGTCCCCCAGATCATTAGCTGTCCATCAAAATCATTGGTGTTTTAGCCAGTAAATTAATGCTCGTTTCTCTTCGTTAAAAAGCTCCGCGCCATAATGGTGGCCGCGGTTCTCAACGACGTCATTACAGAGGAGTTTGCCGGTCGGGTCGCGGCTGAAAACGAAAGTTAAGGGAGTGCCGGCCGGGAAAGGCCCAACCGCTACCGGAAGCGTATTGATTTTGGGAGGACGATTGGCTGAAAGCAGCTCTTGCATGGCCGCCTCATAGGCTTCTGCGAGTTCTCCCGGGCCAGCGTTCGCCGAAGCATAGGGACCTACCGACTGATTGTGAAGAAACGGCGCCGTTGCCCAAACGCCCGAGAGCGGCTTGGTGCGATAGCCTTTCAAGCCGGCAAGGGCGCGGTCTTTGTACACATGTGAGGAAAATTCCGCCCACAAATGGTCTGCTTCCCATTGGGTGGAAAGCGCACGACAGGCGTTAGGGGCGTTATCCGGATCAGTAACGAGCGGGTTTACCTCGTCGTTCGAAAGAACACGTCCGCCCTTGCCTTTGAGCGTATGGCAAGAGGCGCAATTATCCTTGAATAGCTTGCGCCCCTGTACGAACAGACGGAAATTCGTCGGGAAAGCAGGAAATTTTGGCGCTTTGATCGATAACAGGAATTTGCCTAACTTGTCGATATCTGTTTCAGGCGGCAAGTCAGCACAGTCATTGCGGCATTGCTCAAGGTCAATGGGCGCGGTTGCATCAGGCCGGTCGGGGCGTGGCGCCACGCATTCAGCAAAACAGACGCCGAGGTTCGTATAAACGCGAGTTGCGGCGACGTCAAGGCCTAAGTCGTCTTCACCTCCATGCCCCATCCGGAGTTTGGGTTTGTCCAGTCCTACATCGAATGTCAGGCGATGCCGTAAATCCCAAATCTGGGTGATGACAGTCGGGTTCATAATGTGGTCGGTGAACAGGGCAGTAGTATCGACACTGCCGTCAGGCCAGGACTCAAACATGAAACGCCGCGGATCATTGGCCGGCAGGTTTGCGGCAATGATCTTGCCGGACTTTAGATGCTGGTTGCCCACAGTCAGGTGGATATTCTCCCAGCCGGGCTCGTTCACGTCAGTGGGCGGATGCAGCGGATCAAAGCCGACATGGCAAGAGGCGCAGGAGACGCCATAAAGCCTCGTACCTTCCGGTCCTGGAAACTTACGGATTCCGATGACGCCCGTGGCGTTTGGATCAGCACATAGATCTGGTCCGCCTGCGGCGTTTGCTTGGCAGTCGGGATCATTGATGGTTCCCCATACTTGGAAGCGTTGATTCCGCGGTGTAGTGATAACATTCTTGTATCCTACGTTAATACGCTTGGCAGGATCCGGGTGAGCGGACAGAAAGGCAAAAAACTTTTCTCCGCCGTAAGTATTCTTCAGCCAGATATCACGCCCTCGCTGGATGGGAGAACGGGATTTCACGAATTGATGAATCCCAGCTTCTGAAAGGGTTGAAAAGGATTCTTGTGAATAGGCTAAGGCAGCATAAAGAACCAAAAGTGCGTATGAGATTGATTTGATGATAGTCATGATGATTTCTCCTTTTCGCCAGACCCAAAGTCTGTTGCGCTCCCGCTCCCTGAGCAATAAAATGTTCTGGTAAGCTAGGCGAATAAATGATATTTCCCGATAACTTTTACGCTGGTTTTTTTTATTTGACAACACTATTTTTAAGATATAGGGTCTGTAACTGGATAACACTCAATTCCAGCAAAAAACTGCAGCCCTCTGGTTTATTTAGCGGGATAAATGCTAAGCGGTCTAAAAATCAAACATTATTAGCAAAATATATTAAACACCATTCAAGGATGAGCGTATGAGTTTCAAGACTTGTCAGCTTATCAAAAGGAAAGCCGGCATGCATTGACGTCGATTTTTTAAATAGTTCAATCACCTCCGGCCGGGTTTTACCCGATTCAATTTAATTATTTTCAGAAGTTTTAATACGTGTATCAGGGGGTATTTATGAAAAACAACAAAATTTCAATTTTAGGTTTGTTATTGTGTGCATCGCTGTATGTGCCTGTAGCGGCAGGGTATAGTCAAATATATATTTTTGGTGATAGTTTATCAGATTCTGGTAATGCAATTTTAGCTACGGGTGGTCAAATAACTCAGCCACCTTATCCAGGTCTTATTCCTGATTTCCCTTATGCAAGCGGGCGCCTTTCAAATGGTCCGGTTTGGGCTGAGACGTTGGCAATAGACCTTGGATTAACTATATCTTCATCTTTAGCGGGGGGTAATGGATATGCTTTTGCCGGGGCCAGAACTGGCGCTTTAATGGATGTGGTTTCTTCATCAATTCCTACTATTAATCAGCAAGTTAATAATTTTATAACCTCGGCTTCAGGATCAATCGCTACGGATGCGTTGTATGTTATTTGGGGCGGGGGAAATGATATTCGGGATGCGGCCCAAGCGAAAAATCCTGTTGCAGTGGTGAGGGATTCAATAACCAATATTTCAACCAGTATTACCTCCCTTGCTGATGCCGGCGCACAGAATTTTCTGTTGCCTAATTTACCTGACTTGGGAAAAACTCCTGCAGCTCAGGCTGCAGGGCCGGCAGCAGAAGCCGGTTTAGCTATATTGTCATCTGTTTTTGATGGTTTGTTAACCCCTTCTATAATGGGATTAGAGAACAACTTTGGCATTGACATTAAGGAGTTAGACATTGATGCCTTATTTAAGGAAATTAGTGCTACGCCTAATAATTTTGGACTTACTAATATTTCTGATGCATGTATTATTGTGGGCGGAGACAGTTGTTCGAATCCAGAGAATTATTTGTTTTGGGATGGGCTACATCCAACCACAGCAGCGCATAGCATTATTGCCGATAAAGCATTAAATTTGGTAGCTCCCGTACCTACTCCTGCAATGCTACCCATATATGCTTTGGGTATTTTAATGTTGGGTTATGTTTCAAGTAAGAGAAGAGTGAAAACTGATTCTACATCGTATTTAAACATCAAACGCAAATTTCGCAGTTAATTTAACTTCTATCGCCGCCGGTCTTGTCGGGTATTTCTGGAAGTCTGCTTTTATCGGCAAGGTTTTTCCTCTCTTCTAAGGCGCTCCGCCTGTTGCCCGCGTTTGTATTGGGCTGACTTTAAACGTATCATGCAGGCGTTTTAAATTTCCGGAATTATTTGATGGATACGATCAGCATTCGCGGCGCCAGAACTCATAACCTGAAAAATATTGATCTTGATCTGCCCCGGGATACGCTCATTGTCATTACCGGATTGTCCGGTTCGGGCAAATCATCGCTGGCATTTGACACCCTTTACGCCGAAGGTCAACGGCGCTATGTGGAATCGCTTTCTGCCTATGCGCGCCAGTTTCTGTCAATCATGGAAAAGCCCGATGTTGACCATATTGAAGGCTTGTCGCCGGCTATTTCCATCGAACAGAAATCCACCTCGCACAACCCGCGTTCAACAGTCGGCACTATCACCGAAATATACGATTACCTGCGGTTGCTATATGCCCGGGCCGGCATGCCGCGCTGTCCCGAGCATCAAGTATCGCTGGAAGCGCAGACCATTAGCCAAATGGTTGATATCCTTCTTGCCCAGCCCAAAGATCAGCGCTGGATGCTACTCGCCCCGGTGGTTAATCAACGCAAGGGCGAGCATGCCCAGCTGCTGGATGACTTGCGGGCTCAGGGATTTATTCGCGCGCGCATAGACGGTGTCGTATATGACCTTGATGAAGCCCCGGCGCTGGATTTAAAAAGGAAACACACGATTGAAGTCATTGTTGACCGGTTTAAGATTCGCGATGATATTGCCTTGAGATTGGCGGAGTCCTTTGAAACGGCTCTGCGCATTGCCGGCGGTATCGCTATCGCCGCTGGTCTGGAGGATGCGAGAGAACTGTTGTTTTCGGAGCGCTACGCCTGTCCTTATTGCGGTTACAGCCTGACCGAGCTGGAACCGCGCATTTTCTCGTTCAATAACCCCAAGGGCGCGTGCAGCAGCTGCGACGGCTTGGGCGTGCGGCAGCATTTTGATCCAAACCTGATTGTTCATAATCCCGATATAAGCCTTGCCGGAGGCGCGGTACGCGGCTGGGACCGGCGCAACGCCTATTATTATCAAATCATCTGTTCATTAGCCAGGCATTACGACTTTGACCCGGAGGCGCCGTTTTCCAGTCTCCGTAAAGACCTTCAGGATATCATTCTCTACGGAAGCGGCAATACCGTGATTGACTTCAAGTTTATGTCCGGAACCGGCTCAGTCAAAAAAAAACGCCATCGGTTCGAAGGCATCGTCGTCAATATGGAAAGGCGCTACCACGAGACTGATTCGCAGCTGGTCCGGGATGAAATGGCGAAATATTTGTCCCAGGTAACCTGCGAGGCATGCGGCGGCGCCCGGCTTAATAGTGCCGCCAGAAATGTTTTTATCGAGGATCTGCCGATTCACCAGCTCACCCGCTTTCCCATCCGCAGAGCCCTGGTTTTCTTTCAAGATCTTTGCCTTCCCGGCAAGCGCGGCGAAGTCGCCGCCAAAATCGTCAAGGAAATTCAGGAACGACTGGAATTTCTGGTCAATGTAGGGCTCGATTATCTGACCCTGGATCGCAGCGCCGATACGCTTTCGGGCGGCGAAGCGCAGCGCATCCGCCTGGCCAGTCAAATCGGCGCAGGTCTGGTCGGCGTTATGTATGTGCTTGATGAGCCTTCCATAGGCCTGCATCAGCGGGACAATCAGAGGCTGCTCAATACCCTGTTCCGCCTGCGCGATTTAGGCAATACCGTCATCGTGGTCGAACATGATGAAGAGGCGATACGCTCGGCTCAGCACATTATCGATATCGGCCCCGGCGCCGGCGTTCATGGCGGGCACATTGTGGCGCAGGGGACATTGAAGGATATTCTTGACAATGAAGACTCCTTAACCGGCCAGTATTTGTCCGGAAAAATCGGCATTGCCATTCCCGTTGCACCCACGCCGAGAAATAAAGACAAACAGATTATTATCCGCAACGCCCGCGGCAATAATCTGAAAAATGTGGATATCGGTTTTCCTGTTGGCCTGCTGACCTGTGTGACCGGCGTATCCGGTTCCGGCAAATCAACTTTGGTTAACGATACCCTGTATTGCCATGCCGCGCGTTTGATCAACCGCGCCGGCTCTGCATCTGCTCCGTGCGATGCCATTGAAGGACTCGAGTATTTTGATAAAGTGGTGGATATCGATCAAAGCCCGATTGGCCGCACGCCCCGGTCAAATCCTGCCACCTACACGGGTTTATTCACGCCGATACGGGAATTGTTTGCAGCGACGCCGGAAGCGCGCTCGCGCGGCTATCTGCCGGGCCGCTTCAGTTTTAATGTTAAAGGCGGGCGCTGTGAGGCCTGCCGAGGCGATGGCGTTATTAAAGTTGAAATGCATTTTCTGCCTGATATTTTCGTGAACTGCGATAATTGCAACGGCAAGCGTTATAACCGGGAAACGCTGGAAATACGCTATAAAGGCAAGACGATCAATCAGGTGCTGGAGATGACTGTTGAAGATGCAGCCGCATTTTTCAGCGCCGTACCGAGTTTATCACGCAAGCTGCATACTCTGACCGAAGTCGGCTTAAGTTATATTAACTTGGGCCAGAATGCGACCACGCTCTCCGGAGGCGAGGCGCAGCGCGTCAAACTCGCCAGGGAACTGTCCAAGCGCGACACCGGCACAACCTTATATATTCTCGATGAGCCGACAACGGGCCTGCATTTTCACGATGTCAAGCAATTGTTGAATGTGCTTCATACCTTGCGCGACCACGGCAATACCGTCATCGTAATCGAACACAACCTGGATGTCATTAAAACGGCGGACTGGCTAGTTGATATGGGACCTGAAGGCGGAGACGGCGGCGGCATGCTGGTTGCCGAAGGCACACCTCAACAGGTTTCTGAAAACCCGCAATCACATACCGGCGTATATCTAAAACACTTCTTTGAATAAAATAGCTATTTCCAATGCTGTCAGCGGCAACAAAATTTTTATTAGCCGAAGTCGGCGCTATTTTTTGTATGAATTGTATGAATTCTTGTTTGAAATGCTCCGATAATCTTCTCTTGCTCTCGGCTCCTTTAACCATTGAACCGCCAAAACAGCAAGAGAAGATTTTAAGGTTAGCTCGTTGATCATTCAGAGCTATCATATTTTTAAATACTAATGAGGCAATATTAACTTAAAGTTTGCCTCAGGAGGCCGAAAAAAACTAATGCTGAGTGCTCGCCATCTCACGGCAACTTTGAGCACATTCCCTGCAAACCTGCACGCACTCATCCATACCACCTACCTGCTGACAGCTATCCCCGCAGGCATCACACACCTTCGCGCAAACACCGCATGTATGCACATGCATAGGAGAACTGCTCAGCATGAATTTGGCAGAAGTCTGGCAAATTTCGGCGCAATTTATCATGAGACGAAAATGTTCGGGTTCAACATGTTTTCCCCCCATTTCGAGGCAATGGTTCAAGGCGGTTTGATAGCATACCTGATAGCAGCGCTCACAAGCATCGATACATGATTGCATACCTGCTCCACTATGAGTTGATGCAGTACGCTGAGTTGATTGAGTTTGAGTTGAATAATCCATATGATCCTCCACGGTTTAAAAGCACAATCCAAATAAGCAGTCCTTTTTGGAATGTGTATAGTTTTGGTAATTACACTGAGCTTTCAATATAAAAACTCTTCGGTAGGATACTCAAAAATAGGATAAAGATCAGTACGATACCGTACAGAAAGCTGCAAACGCCCAATAATTTTTATTTATCTGCACTTCATTAGTTCACTTCTATGTGCGTCATCGCACCGACGTTGTGCAGGAAAGCGGCTAGGATAAGTTCACGGCATGGGTATTCGCCCTGCCATTCATTAATCGCCAAGCGAGGAATTTAAGATGAACAAAGAACAAGTGAAAGGCCGCGTTGAACAAGCCAAGGGCAAGGTCAAGGAAGAACTCGGCGATGCCGCCGATGACAGCTCTACAGAACTGGAAGGCAAGGTTCAGAAGAATGTCGGCAAGGCCCGCGCCGGAGCCGGCGATGCCGCTGCCGACGTCAAACGCAAGATTGACAAGAACACTTAATCCCAAGGCGGCCGGGCTAGAACCAGCAGCCTTGGCCGCCCGCTCTCACCTTTTACACAGGAGCAACTTCCATGAATTATACCGACAAAGATACCTATGGCATTTACAAAGACCTCGACAATGAAGGCCCCGGCCCTGAACTGATGGGCGCTGACACCCTGATCGGCAATGATGTGGCCAACCACCTTGACGAGGACCTGGGCAATATCAAGGAAATCATGCTGCATGTGCGCAGCGGCACGGTCGCCTATGCGGTGCTCTCCTACGGCGGCTTTTTAGGCATGGGCGACAAGCTGTTCGCCGTGCCCTGGAAGGCCTTGACCCTGGATACGGTTAACAAGCGCTTTGTGCTCAATGTCGCCAAAGAGCGCCTGGAAACAGCCCCGGGCTTTGACAAGGATCACTGGCCGGATATGAACGATCCGGCCTGGCAGGAACAGATCAGTACCTTCTACGGCAGCGGTCTGAGCGAAGGCGAAACGGGCCGCGAGCAAGCCGAGATCCGCTAGGCTGCTGTTTTCCTCTTCCACCTCAGGAGACATGCTCATGAAATTACTCACTTTACTGCTGTTAAGCGCGGCGCTGGGCGCAGGCCCTGCCGTCCAGGCCGCTGACGAAGAGCATCTGGATGAAGCCATGAAACATGTGAAAGAAGCCGCCGCTGCCGACGATGGCCCGAGCATTGCCAAGCATGCCGAGCTGGCCAGAAGCCATGCCCAAACCGCCGATGAGCATCTGGATGCCGCCATCAAGAGTCTGGGCAGCGCCATTGAGCAGGGCAAGCTCGGCCAGGGCGATAGGGCCAAAAAAGCCGCTGATGAAGCCCGGATGCATCTGAAAGCCGTCAATGACTGATAGCTGCACTACCCCGGCGTTATCAGCCGCCGGGGTAGAAAACCTCCTCTTCGCAAGACTGCAACCCCTCGTTTGACGAGGGTTTTTTTTGCCCGCCCGGTCCCGATCAGGCGCTTTCGGTTTCGGGCGCAGGTTGATGCGCAGGCTGCAGACTGCCGATCTGCACGGCCAACTGGCGCGTGAACTCGGCGCCAAAAAAGAAGATCTGCGCCGAATAATAAACCCACACAGATATCAATAGAAGATGCCGCAGCTTCGCGGCTAATGCTGATGCCCTTCGGCATTCAGCGACAGGAGAAACAGTCCCATCGCAGCTGGATGGGGCAGCTAGTTAATGGTTCTTTTTATCGCAGACTTGCAGCCCGCAAAAATAGTTTGATTTATATCTTTTCACTTAATACTCTTTTGGGTATTAAGTGAAAACTTTACTTTACTTCTGCGGCAATCCCTCCAGCACATCCACCAGGTCATCAGCATGTTCTTCTTCCACAGCCAATATTCCTTCGAGCATGCGGCTTGTGGTGGGATCCTGATCGCCGAGGTATTGAATCATTTCACGGTAACTGTCAATGGCGACTCGCTCTGCCACTAAATTTTCCTTAATCATATCCATTAAGGTATTTCCCTCAACATATTCGGCATGACTGCGGCTGGTGAGGGTATCCGGTGAGAAATCAGGCTCGCCGCTCAATTGCACAATGCGCTCGGCAATCAGATCGGCATGTGCCTGCTCCTCGTTGGCATGAGCCAGAAATTCAGCGGCAATGCTTTTTGAATTAATACCTCTGGCCATGAAATAATGGCGGCGATACCTCAAAACACAGACAATTTCCGTGGCGAGCGCTTCGTTAAGCAGCTTTAATACCGTTTTCCGATCGGCGGAGTAACCTGCTGTAACGGCTCCTTCATCAATATGCTCACGCGCGTTTTTACGCAAAGTTGGGACGTCAGTTAAAGGATGGGTCAGGGACATAAAAGTTCTCCGTCAATGTCATTTAAGAAAAAGCTTTCAATCAGATAAATAATTCCCCCTAAGGGAATGCCGTGCCGCTGTATGCAGCACTGCATTCCTTAAAGGTTCCTCAAGAGGTAATTGTTGTCAAGTTCACTTTACCCGAAGGTCATTCTTGACAGATTTAACACCTTCAACACTGCGCGCGACCGCCGTTGCTCTTCTGATATCCGCCCGCTGGCTAACGAAGCCGCTCAATTGAACTACGCCCTTAAAGGTTTCGACATTGATCTCGGCAGCGCTCAGGGTAGGTTCATCAACTATAGCAGCCTTGACTTTAGTGGTAATGGCAGTGTCATCCAGATATTCTCCTGTAGCTTCCTTAGTCCTTGAGCCCGCGCAGCCTGCAACCGCAATTAAGGTAAAGGCCAGAAAAAATGCAGATAAATAGTTAGTAAACTGTTTCATGACTGAAATACTCCATATGAATTAAAACCGCTCTTCCGGAAGTATAGCGCTCCGGACAGAACTCCAAGCTTTACCGCGTGTACAGATGTGCCGCAAGGCTTAAATTATATTGTAATCATGAATACCAGGATTATCTGTACGATAGCGCACATAGGCGCAGGCTGCTTTGGAGAAATTTGTTTCTATTATCTTAAATACTGCAAAAATTACTGCGACAACACTAATGTTGAAGCATCTTCTCTTTCATTCCAGGCTTTTTCCAGCCGTTTTGCGGACACCGGATAAGCCGTTTTAAGCTGCTGGGCAAACAGCGATACGCGAAATTCCTCAAGCGCCCATCGGAATGGATCTTGTTCCGGGATAACCCAATCCTTTTTGGATTTTTTCTCAACCTCCTGCCAGTAGCGCGTCCAATAGCGGCTTATTTCCTGGATTTTTTGCGGGTTCATTAACGCGTTATCAAGACGATATTGTATGGCCTTCAAATAGCGCGGAATGGCTTTAAGCTGACGATAAGGCGTATTGCGAATAAAGCCTGCATAAATAAGAAAGTCCAGTTGCTCATTGATATCTTTTGCGGAAGGATCATTAGCATTCAGGCGTTTGATCTGCGTTTTAATAGTGCTATAAAGCTCCATGATTTCCATAACGGCTTGGGCTGATTCATTGGCAAGGCTAATCAATCCGGCCTTATTCTGCTGTAAACTTTGCTCGAACGCCTGCTGGCTGCGAATGGTTTTGCCCTCAATAAACGCAGTGAACAAGGCCAGATTTAAAATATCCTCTTTATAGGATGTGCCGGGGTTATGAGTGACAATGGCATGTCTGGGCAAACGATTGTAGCTTAATTCGGCCATGGCCGAATGCGGCACATTTTTTATAATATAAGTGCATTCCTTGCGCAGCTGCAGCTGAAACAAGCGTATTAATCCGGCCTGATGCTGGAAGGCTGCTTTCTGTTCAGTGTCAAAAATGCGCACTCCAACCGCATCGCCTTCATCAATAAGGGCCGGAAATCCCAAAAAAAACTGTCCCTTTTGAATAAACTGATAGGACTCCGGCAGGTCATCGAACGCCCATTGAATACAGCCGGTATAATTCAGCTCATCAGCGGCGATCTGGTCAAAACTGTCGCCTGCCGCCGCGGCATATTTATCCTGCAATTTTTTTAAATCGCGGCCATAATCCAGCAAGTGGCCCTCATCATTAATCACTTTGAAATTCATTTTCAAGTGGTCCGCCAAAGCCGCCATATTCCAGGCATTTAGCGGAATGGCTTCACCGGTCAGTTTCCTTAATCGGCTGCCTAGCCATTCCTGCATAAAGCCTTTAAAATCCGGTTCAATTTCAAGACATTGCTTTACCGTTTGCGGCACGGGCACAAAATGTTTTCTAAGCTGCTTGGGCAAGGCTTTAATCAAGGCGATACATTTTTCTTCCAGCAAGCCCGGCACCAGCCAGTCAAACGGGACTTGCGATACTTGATTCAATTGATGCACGGGAATAATGGCCGTCACACCGTCTTCATCGTGGCCCGGTTCAAAGCGGTACTGCAGCGGAATGGTCAGCTCGCCTATTTTTTTGCTGTCCGGAAAATCCCATTCATTGACATAATCTTCCTGTTCGCGCGTCAAATCCTGCTTGGTCAGGAAAAGAATTTCAGGATTATCCCGTTCAGCAGTCTTGCGCCATTTATCCAGGGCAATGCCGCTGACCACTTCAGCCGGCAATTTATTATCATAGAATTGATAAAGCCACAGTTCATCTTCAACCAGATCAACGCGGCGGCCTTTATGCTGGATATAGCCGACTTCTTCAAGCAGCTTCTGATTAGCAATAAAAAACGGCGCATTGGAATGATAGTCATGACTGACCAGCGCCGATTGAATGAAAATCTCCCTGGCGGCCTTCGGATCTATATGCTCATAAGGAATTTTACGTTTGGCTTGCAAAGTCAGACCGTAGAGCAGGGTTCTCTCATATACGGCGCTGCGGCCGGCATTTTTCTCCCAGTGCGGATCAAAATAATTATGTTTGATCAAATGTCCGGCGCATTGCTCGATCCATTCCGGCTCAATTCTGGCCACCATCCGCGCATACACCTTGCTGGTCTCAACCTGCTCCGCCGCCATGATCCATTTGGGTCTGATTTTATGCAGGCCCGAGCCGGGAAAAATGAAAAACTTCAATCCGCGTGCGCCTAGGTATTCGTACTGTTCATGCCTGAAACCGATATTGGATAACAGCCCCGGCAGCAAAGCCCTGTGAATTTCTTCATAACTCGCCTCGACCGTATTCGGCTTCATTTTTAAATCGCCTTTAATAACCTGCATGATCTGGGCATGAATATCGAACCATTCCCTCATACGGCTATAAGACAGAAAATTATCGCTGCAATATTTACGCAGTTTGCTGTTGGACAGATGTTTTTTCTGTTCTTCAAACTGGTTCCAGATATTCAGGAGCGTTAAAAAATCTGAATCTTCCTTGCGGAATGCAGCATGTCTGGCATCGGCCTGCTGCATTTTATCGGCGGGTTTTTCACGCGGATCCTGTATGCTCAAGGCGGATACGATGATCGCCGCTTCGGTCAAGCAGTGCTGTTTTTCGGCAGCAATCAGCATTCTGGCCAGCTTGGGATCAGTCGGAAATTTGGCTAATTGCTTGCCTGTTTCGGTGAGCTTGCCCTGCTTGTCCAGCGCATTGACTTCATGCAAAACATTTTTGCCGTCCCGAATCATTTTATCTTCAGGCGGCTCTAAAAACGGGAAGTCTTCAATATCGCCCAGATTCAACGCTGTCATCTGTAAAATGACCGCAGACAAATTGGTCCGCATGATTTCCGGTTCGGTAAATTCCGGCCTGGCCAAATAATCGTCATGGGAATACAGCCTGATACAGATACCTTCTGCAACACGGCCGCAGCGCCCTGCCCTTTGGTTGGCGCTGGATTGGGAAATGCGCTCAATCGGCAGGCGCTGGATTTTACTGCGATGGCTGTAGCGGCTGATACGGGCATGGCCGGTATCGATTACGCAGCGAATGCCGGGCACCGTCAATGAGGTTTCGGCGACATTGGTCGCCAGCACAATGCGCAGCTTGCCGCCCTGGGGCTTGAATACCCGCTCCTGTTCGCTGACGCTGAGTTTTGAATACAGCGGCAACACCTCATATTTGCTGGGGTGATGTTTTTTTAATGAATCCGCTGTTTCCCTGATTTCCCGCTCGCCGCTGAGAAAAATCAGTATATCCCCGCGCAAGTACCGGTACAGCTCATCAACCGCAGCCAGTATGGCATTTTGCAAATCGTCACTGGTTTCATCACGAGCTAGCCCTGCGGATTGGTCATCGTCTTCTTCATTCTGCTCGATAGGACGATAGCGCATTTCAACAGGATAAGTACGCCCCGACACCTCGATAACCGGCGCATTGTTAAAGTGTGCGGAAAACCGTTGCGGGTCGATGGTTGCGGAGGTAATAACCAGTTTCAGATCGGGACGCTTGGGCAGCAGCCATTTCATGTAGCCCAGCAGGAAATCAATATTCAGGCTGCGCTCATGGGCTTCATCGATAATAATGGTGTCGTATTGTGACAGATACGGATCGTTTTGCGATTCAGCCAGTAAAATCCCGTCGGTCATCAGTTTAACCAGGGAGTCGCTGTGGGTCTTGTCGTTAAAACGGATTTTATAACCGACCGACTTGCCGAGGGGCTCACCGAGCTCTTCCGCAATGCGGTCGGCCACAGTGCGCGCTGCGATACGCCGGGGCTGGGTATGGCCAATAAACCCGGCCGCGCCGCAGCCAATAGACAAGCAGATTTTGGGCAGCTGCGTGGTTTTGCCTGAACCTGTTTCGCCGCACACAATTACTACCTGGTTTTCCTGTATCAGTCTGGCAATATCATCTTTTTTGACGGTGACGGGCAAATCAGGAAAATTGAGCGCGGGAATAGCGGCAAGACGCTTGTTTCTTGATGCCACTGACTTTTCCAGGCGGCTTGCCAGGGCGTTAAATTCTGGTACCGGATTTTTGCCTTTTTGAAATTCGCTGCGCAATCTGTCCAGCTGGCGTTTCAGTACATGCCTGTCACGGTTTAGACAGTGCGGGAGTTGCTGCGTGAGGTGTTTAAGATCAGGCTTGGACATTAAAATAGACAAGAAAAATGAAGATATTATATGTCAAGTTCTAATATTTAGTTTTATCCAAATCTACAAGCAGAGCTTTAGTACAGCCGATTTTAATTAAACGGGCAAAGGAATTAATCACTATAGAATGGTTAATTGAATTTTTCAGTTAAGACAAACTCCTATTGTCTGAAATTCACCAATCTGAAATTTTTATATTGAGAACAGAATGAATTCCCAACTAAAACTGAGTCAACTTGACAGATTATCCTTCGACAATCGTTTTGTGCGCGAGTTGCCGGCCGATCCGGAAACTGACAATAGCCGGCGGCAAGTTATAGGCGCAGGATACTCGCGGGTATTACCGGTTAAAGCGCCACAACCGCAGATGGTGGCTTACTCGAGAGAAGTGGCAGAACTATTGGATTTAACTCCGGAAGATTGCGAATCCGATGATTTCCTCCAGGTATTTTCAGGCAATCGCCTCGTCCCAGGCATGTATCCTTACGCTACCTGCTATGGCGGGCACCAGTTTGGATATTGGGCCGGACAGCTTGGCGATGGCCGGGCCATCAATCTGGGTGAAATCATCAATAGTCGAGGCCAGCGTTGGGCGCTGCAACTTAAAGGTGCAGGCCCTACACCTTACTCCCGCATGGCCGACGGCTTGGCGGTATTGCGCTCGTCAATTCGTGAGTTCCTGTGCAGCGAAGCCATGTTTCACCTGGGTGTTCCCACTACCCGCGCATTAAGTGTAATACTGACTGGCGATGAAGTGATCCGGGATATGTTTTACAATGGCAATCCGAAGCCCGAACCCGGCGCTGTAGTCTGCCGTGTCGCCCCATCCTTTACGCGTTTCGGCAGTTTTCAGATTTTCACGGCGCGCCGTGATATCGAGCTGCTGAAAAAGCTCGCGGACTATACGATACGCACCGATTTTCCGTACTTGGGCGAGCCTTCCAAAGAAGTTTATATAAGCTGGTTTGAAGAAGTCTGCCGCAGAACGGCCGAGATGATTGTGCACTGGCAGCGTGTCGGCTTTGTCCATGGCGTCATGAACACCGACAACATGTCGATTCTGGGCCTTACCATCGATTACGGACCTTACGGCTGGCTGGAAAACTACGATCCGAACTGGACGCCCAATACCACGGATGCCGCGGAGCATCGTTACCGTTACGGCAATCAGCCGCAAATCGCTTTCTGGAATCTGGGCCAGCTGGCCAATGCCATTTACCCGCTCATTGGAGAGATAGAACCGCTGCAAAAGGCGATGAATGTCTATGCGGAAACTTTTGAGCAGAGCTGGCAAAGCATGATGGGCGGCAAGCTGGGATTTAAAGTCTATGAGCCCGCAACGGATGACGAACTGATTACCGAACTTGCAACATTGTTGCAACTGGTTGAAACGGATATGACCATTTTCTATCGCCACCTTGCCAAACTGGACATTCGTCTGGCTAGCGATAATGCCGGTGAGGAAAACCTTATCGCCGCTGTTAACGCGGCTTATTATGTGCCGGAACAGTTAACCGATGAATACAAAACGCGCATGGCCAGTTGGCTCAGGCGTTACCTAAAACGTATTCAAGCTGATGCTATGCCGGATGAAATAAGGCAAAGGAAAATGAATGCCGTCAATCCCAAATACGTGCTGAGAAACTACATGGCCCAGCTCGCGATTGACAAGGCCGAGCAGGGCGATTTTTCGGTGGTGAACGATTTGCTGGAATTATTGCGCCATCCTTATGAGGAGCAGCCCGGCAAGGAAGAATTTGCGGCAAAACGCCCCGACTGGGCCAGACAGCGGGCCGGCTGTTCAATGCTGTCATGCAGTTCATGAAAATTTATAAGAGCCGCTAAAACCGCTGTTATATTTGACTCGATCCTTGCCACTTCTGTTTGCGCATGTTCTTCTTGGCCGCTTTCCGGGCACGGATAATGTCGAGTTCAACCAGTTCTTTTTTCATCATGGCAGGCGTTTCCAGGCTGACTCTGCCTATGGTTCCGGCACGCAATTCGGATAAGAGAATTTTGGCAACTTTATCCCTGTCAATATGTCCTCCGGCACGAAGACAGCCGCGATTTTTACCGATAATTTCCATGAGTTGCTGTTCATTTTCGGGAAGTTGATCCATCTGAAACCGGGCTTTCAGATAAGCCGGGTAATTTTGCAGCAAATATTCAGCTGCAAAATCGGCAATATCTTCATGGTTTATCGCAGTATCCTTGATGGCGCCGGTGATCGCCAGACGGTAGCCGCTATTTTTATTTTCGACATTAGGCCAAAGCAAGCCGGGCGTATCCAGTAATATAATGCCGCCCCCTATGTCAATGCGCTGCTGCGTTTTGGTAATAGCCGGTTCATTGCCGGTTTTGGCGATCATTCTTCCGGCCACAATATTGATTAGGGTGGATTTCCCGACATTGGGTATGCCCATTATCAAGGCATGCATCAGTCTCGAGCTGCTGTCCTTATGCGGGAGCATCTTGTGGCACAAATCAGGCACTTGCCTTATTTTATCGGGCTGTTCGATAGTCACAGCCAGCGTTTTTACACCCTGTTCCTGCTCCAGACAGATTTGCCATTGCCGGGTAATCTCGGGGTCGGCAAGATCGCTTTTACTGAGTATTTTGATGCACGGCTTATTGTCCCGCAAAGTGGTCAGCATCGGATTCTGGCTGCTGAATGGAATGCGCGCATCAAGAATTTCAATAACAAGATCAATTTGAGGCAGGATTTCCTTAATCTCCTTGCCGGCTTTGTGCATATGGCCGGGATACCACTGAATATTCATGACATAAGTAATATCTGATTAAAACTTGTTATATAGTTAAGGAATACATTTAAGCATCTTAACTTTACAATCAACAGCGATAAATACCAAAACGAACGGAAATAATGCAAATAATAATATGCCGGAGGTTGATTTTACCGGCTGAACCCGTTCTTTTAAAAACCATTTTTAAACCGCTACAATAAACTCATGAAAGATATAACGATAACAAGCAGTTTTTACGCCTATTTATCCAGGTTAAAATGGATTAAACGCTGGGGGTTGAAGCGCAATGCCCATGAAGAAAATGTCATGGAACATAGTTGGGAGGTTTCCGTCATTGCCCATACCCTGGCATTGATCAAAAATCGCTATTACGAGGGAAAAGTGGATGCCAATGCCGTCGCTGCCGCAGCTTTATATCATGATATTACCGAAGTCATCACCGGCGACTTGCCGACCCCTATCAAATACCACTCCCAGGAAATCAATGCGGCTTACAAACAGATTGAAAAACAGGCCGAGAAAGAACTGCTGAATCTTTTACCTGCAGAATTAAGACGTGATTTTCAAATGCTTATTCAACGCGACCTGATGCCGAAAGAGCATGTGCAGATTATCAAAGCAGCCGATAAAATCTCCGCCTATCTCAAATGCCAAGCCGAATTAAAAGCCGGTAATGTGGAATTTGAGGCAGCCGCCGAGCATTTAGCCGTTGTTATCAGTGAATCCGAACTGCCGGAAGTCATCTTTTTTATGAGAGCGTTCGTGCCCAGCTGCGGATTAACCCTGGACGGACTGATGAAGACCTACTGAGCCGAAGTACAAATGTTTTGCGCTTATTGTCTTTTTATCAGAACGATTTACCCGAACGGGGAATTTTTAACCTGCACATCCTGTTATACGAATCTTATGAAATCTCCGGAGTCTAAGTTGAATAGGGTTGAGTTTCCGGAGAAATGCTATGTCTCACGTCGCCTTAAAGGTATCGGATCGACTCACTGTGGAAGAACTGGATAGTGCCGC
>NZ_CADCXN010000062.1 GCF_902806695.1 Candidatus Methylobacter favarea
AGGGTCCAGAGGTTAAATACCTCTCCCAAGAGACCGAATATATGGCTGCAATCTTGATTTCTGTTGGAAACATCAATTTCTGTAAAAACTTGGCTTGCAATTGGGGAGGAGTCCATATATGACTCGATCATAGTCTTGCTGCCAAGGACTAAATGACTGGCGCACTTGCGATTTCAGGTTAGCGATTCCGTCATAATAAGCGGCAACCGACTGATTTCGGTAAACCTGCCCATTGACAATGACTTGTATAGAACTGTTGCCGTGCGATTTGAGCAAAACCGGATTAAACAGATAATTGGGCTCGACTCGCGCGGACCCTGCCTGCCCGCATTGGGCTCTGGAAATTCCCCGTTTTCTTTCATGACGCTGGGGTTGTTGGATACATTTATGAATAATTGATAATTTTCCAGATAAATTTTTTACTGGCTGGTAACTGGCATTAGCTTGTAATTTCAGATAATTAATATAAGGGATTATAGAGATTAATGTTTAGGCCCAGAGGAAATCATCCTGAAAAATCCTTGCAGGCGGCAATGGAAAATACCATTAACAGGGCGTTAATAGCGCCAGCGTGTCAGGAGCCTATGCCCAATTTCCATTCCTGGTGAGGATTGAGCATAGGTAATGAATATCCAATAACGGTTAAGTAAGCCGTTATTGATCTAAAGGAATCCTTATTTTCTGACCCGGATAAATCAGATCAGGGTCTCTAATAACCTCACGATTTGCCTCAAAGATGCGCGTATATTGGCCGGCATTTTTATAAAATTTCTGGGCAATCCTTGATAAGGTATCGCCGCTTTCGATTATATAATATTGAACATTTTCAGGTTCAAGCATGGCTTTAACATTGGCATCATCGCTTGCTTTTACAGCGGAACCCGAGACATTAGCAATGTCAAGCTTGGATATTACATCGGTTACTCCTTTTACATTGCCGGCCATAAGAATCGCTTTTTGGGCGGCTTCAGCGCTTGCCGCAATGCCGCTTAAAGTTACTATTCCGTCTTTGTAAGTAACGCCCAATTGTTCAATTCCAGGATTATTTTCCAAAAGGTGCGCAGATATTTTTTCAGCCGCCTCTCCTTCCCTATTAAATAACTTATTTCCTATCTCTTTGATAAAATTGAATAAGCCCATCACTTTCTCCTTATAACCATTCGTTGAAAAGTCTTGGCAATAATCGAATTCAGCATTAACAAAATTGATGACTACGCGAATATTAGCAGCCTATTTGCTATACATTGTAATCATAAACTGTAAATCCCTATAAGACAGTATAATATTTTTTTAATCGCTTTTATCTGCTGTTTCAGTTCGTTATCTAACATGGATTGAAAAACGGCTCCTGATAGAATCCGACAGCCCTTCTGTTAAGTTGCAATTACAGCCCTCTGCTAAAGACAGGCGAAGTTCTGTTTGCTCAGTGGATGTTTTCTTACCGGTTCCGGCTGGCTCGAGTAAGAAGGCATTTTTGCTAGGTGATAAAGAAGCGGTAGTTATTAAAATAAGCCGGAGCTGGGCGGGGCTCACCGGTCTTTTGCCCCAGACGCCATGTAGCAAATTTTAAATATCTGTCCATAATGAATAATAAAGATACTCGATCAGATAAGAATACGTGTTCCGGAAGCGACAGGAAAGCTGTGCAAACCCCGATGATTCAGCAGTGTGTTAATGCTGAACTATAAGGAATTTTACTTAACTTATTTGATTTGTTACGCTAAATGCTACACTAAAAACGCACATGATTGACAGATTGCTTACTGCGAATTTTTTGTGGATGCTTGAAATTTTTTTCTTAAAAAAGCCCAAAACGGTCGTTTTTCTCCCATATAGAAATTAGGAACACAAGGTAGACTCGCCTCATTACTAAAAAATGATGCTTGCCTGCCATGTTACCCATCAATTTACGATGCCGTCATCAGTTATCGGCTCAACATTTCTCCGAATTCTGTTCCAGGCGAGGTTTCAGCCAAAAAATTAGACCTCTAGCGTTGCCTATTCTTGGTTTGGGGTTCATTTTTTTCGGCCAGACATGCAGAGCGCTTGAAACGGCATCTTTACCCAAAAGGGTTATCATTCCGGTCAGTTCAAAAGTTTCCAGCCATTTCCCTGCCAAATTGCAAAACACGCTTTGGTGGAAGGTAGCCAAACATCATCAACTGGATCCTTACATTTTATATGCCGTTGCGCTGGTTGAATCAGCCAAAGGGACTCCTTCAAATCATGTGACTCCATGGCCCTGGGCAATTAACAAGTCCGGCAAATCCATCATTCCCGGCTCGCAACAGGAAGCGCGGACCATCTTAAATAAAACCCTTGCCGAGGGTAGCCGAAATATCGATGTCGGACTGATGCAAATCAACCTCCACTGGCATAGACATCGGGTCGGCAAACCTGAGCAACTGTTGAACCCTGTCACGAACGTACAGATCGGTGCTTTAGTCTTGGCCGAAGCCATCCAATCAGCACCCCATGATCTGGTTTTAGGGATAGGGCGCTATCACAGCTGGCAAAATACCGAAGCCGCAGTGATCTATGGGCGCAGGGTGCTGGCGGTGGCGAATCAAATCAGGGCAATACTCTGATCGAGACCTGTATGGATGAAAATATCTACAACCTAAATCTGGATTATTTGATTCTGGCTCATGCGTTGATCCAGTCCGGCCGTAAACAACAAGCCATGGTCCGTCTCGGCTTAACACCGGAAGCGGTGACCATTTGGGCTAAAATGCCAATTGATCAATTGAAAGTGCTGGCGCGAAGCGATGTGCTCAGTTTTGCTCCCCGTTTCCCCGTCAATTCGTGGCGGACATTCTTGCGTAACGAACCCATGGTGAGCGAGCCTTTTGAACAACGCGCTCTCCGTCTGAGAATGTTTTTAAGCAAACCAGGAGGCCAGTCATGATAGCTGAAGGCTTGTCTTATGAGGAACAGTTGCAAAACTACCATTTGGCGTATGAGCTGCTCAAACGAAAGCTCAGAACATCATATGTCAGCCAACTGATTAAAAGCATCAGTTTGCCGGAAATTCGGGATATTCATCGCGCCATTCACCAAGGCGAGAGCCCGAGTTCGGGATTGCTTCCTGCTATCGAAGCCATCCCCCAAGTCCGAGAGTCTATGCTGTACATCTCTCTGTTTGCATCTCTTTATCGAGGTGCCAGCCAGATTGATATCAGGGCTGAAATGGATGTGCCCGCCATTATTTTTGCCTGGGATTTTTTTTGCGAGACATTCCCCAACTATGTGCGTGAGCGCAGACCTTATGGCAAAGTGCGCCCCGCCAATTTCAGCGAAGCCTGGGTCATCGCGCAAGCGCTAAAAATCGGCTTGGCAGCCTTGCATTATTGTAAAAGCTGTCATGGTGATCATATCGTTATCTACATCAAGTTTCCGCCCACCTGCCAGATTTGTGTAATCGCTCAATTGCGAAAAAGGGAAAACACTCCTGGCTTGAGGTAACGGCGGAATTTGAGTTTTTGTAAAACTCTCGGTTTGATCGGGCAGATTTATCCAGCACTTTGGCTTGAACCTGATACTGACAGTCTTTGTTCGGCCCAGACCCTATATTGATTTTTGAATGTCCGGTTTATATTAGATTGTCGCGGTAAAGATATCCATTGCTGGGCACCCCCCCGCACAGATCCCGGCGTGCGCAATTCACGCACCGGGCTCCCACCTCGGGTGAGTAACGGCAAAGCGTCTGTCAGGCCATGGATGAAGAATACGCGGAGGCGACAGCCAATGCGCGGCCAATCGTTTGATCCGCTCCCGGGAGAACGTATCTTTCTGACTGCGCCGTCGTAGCGCCCATAACCAATATCGGACCACCTGATGCCGGAATGAACTCAGCCGTTCGGCATTCGTCGGTACGGCATGATAGGCGAAATACCCCTGCAATACCTGGCGAAGCTTTGCGCCTTGTTCCGGAATCGGGTGATGCCGGCTCCGATGCAAGTCCTCCCGGATTTTCCGCAACGCCGCCTGCATCCGATCACGACGCATCAGACGCTGGAGCGCAAACCCGCCGCTCCGGGTGCGGCCACAGATGTGCGTGAACCCCAGGAAGTTGAACGTCTCCGGCTTGCCCCACTCCTCGTGCGGCGCGTTGTCTCGCCGCATGGCGTCCGAACTCGATCAACCGGGTCTTCTGCGGGTGCACCCAGACAGTTCGAACTGCTCTACGCGCTCCTGCATCTCGGCGAGGAACCGTTCGGCATCGGCTCAATGCTCGAACCCGACGACGGTATCATCGGCGTAACGAACGACAATCATGTTCCCGTGCGCCTGACCGCGTCGCCACCGGTGCGCCCAGAGGTCGAAGATGGTGTTCAAATAGACGTTGGCCAACAACGGGGAGATGACCGCTCCTTGGGGCGTGCCCGTTGCCGCCTGTGTCACTCTGCCCTCTTCCAGGACTCCGGCCTTTCACCACTTGCGAATCAGCCGTAAGAGGCGAGGATCACCTATGCGATGCTCCAGGAACCGTATCATCCATGTATGACTGATGCGATCGAAGAACTTCTCGATGTCGGCGTCCAGGATGGCGTTCACCCGGGTGCGCATGATCCCAAACGCGAGCGCATCCAGCGCATCATGCTGGCGTCGCCCTGGCCGGAATCCATAAGAGAACCCCAGGAAATCAGCCTCATATATGGCATTCAACACTTCCACCACGCCGCGCTGGACGATCTTGTCTTCCAGCGCGGCGATGCCGAGCGGCCGTTGGCTGCCGTCCGACTTGGCGATGTCTTTTCGCCTCGACGGTAACGCCCAATAGGCCCCACGCTGCAGGCGCGATTGCAGGTCAGCCAACCGGTTCTCCAGGTCCTCTTGGTAGTCCCGCCACGCCATCCCGTCCACGCCGGGAGCCGACTTCCGTTGGAGCCAGAAGAATGACTCGCGGAGCAGGTCCCTATCGAGGTAATGGAACAGCGCCGTGAACCGCTCCTTCATCCTTTGCCTTGCGGCTTGCCGTACACGGTCGAGTCGCTGGGACACGGCAGCCCGGCCCTGAGTCCGGTCCGTGTGTAACCCTACCGTGTTCCCCTTGGCCCCCGGCCTTCGCTCCCCTGACTCCGCCCCCGGTTCCCCGGGTTTGTTCGCCAGCTTCGACGCTACTGTGCCGAGGTCCGACTTCTGCCGCCCGTACATCATCGGCTACGGCTCCTCGCCTTCCCGATGCGACCCTGCAATGTGACCACCGCCAGGGTAGACGGCAGATCTCCCGGTTTCCGAACAACGAGCTTACGTGCATGCCAGGTTCTCAGACGTTGCCGGGTCAGTAGATCGCTTGCGATAACGCGTTCTACCGTGTTGCCTTCCGCCCAACACGCAGCGTCGGCACCCGGATTCAACTTTATTTCGCGCCTCAATGGCTGGCCTGCATGTTCCCCTGCCGACGCTTCGCCGACATCCTCACCGATGCCAGCGCACGGCTCGGGGCCGATGTGGATCGCTAATCCTTTATCGTAGTGGACTTGCACCACCTACTCCTTGCCGGCCTCCCGGCGCACGTATTGAAAAAGGCGGTTTTTCGAGAGATATCTGGGAAGGTTTATTGATGGGTTGTCGGAATTTTTCGGAAGCTGACGGCTGATTTTTGAATTCTCGTTGGATAAACTCCCTTACTTTCACCGTTAAGCGGGTATCACCATGGCTTTCGGTGCTTTTACTGCCAACCTCTTCGCCATTCGCCTGAGATTTTGCGCGGTTGCCACCAAGAGGAACTCATCCCGGGCACCGCTAAAACCTCTCAGCCGTAGCTTATCTAATCGCAAGATCCGCTTGAGATGGGCAAACAGCATTTCCACCTTCTTGCGCTCCATGCTGGATTGCTGATAGGCATCGGTTTTGGCAATGGCCGGTGCCACATCGCGGGCGGATTCGTGAGGGCTTCGGTCAATATTGCGCTGAGCCATATTAGGACAGCACTGCACCTTGAGTGGACAGGACTGACAATCCTGTTGGCTGGCACGATAGCGATAAGGGTTTTTCTTTTTGCTGCGCCACGCGGTCTTCAGGAATTTCCCGGCAGGACAAATATAACGATTGTTTTCGGCATCAAACCTGAAGCCGGACCGGCTGAAGGTACCGTCTTTGCGTTCGCTTTTATCCCAGACGGGCACATGCGGTTCAATGTGCTTTACATCGACTAGCCAGCCCAAGATCGCTGCGGTGCCATAGTTGGTATCACCGACCAACCGTTCCGGTTTGAGATCAAATGTCTCTTCGACGCGTTCGATCATGGTTTGGGTCGCTTCGGCTTCGGCGGTTTTACTGACCGCTGAAGCTTCCACGTCGACGATGATACCGGCTTTGAGATCCACCAGATAGTGGGTCGAATAGGCAAAAAAAGGAAAACCACCGGCAGCCGCTGTCCAGCTCGCCGCCGGATCGGTCAAAGAAATTTCCTTCGGCGTCGGCTTGGGATCATTCGTTTCTTCGAGTACTGCAAGGTACTCTCGAATGGGGCGCGTGGCCTGCTCAGGATCACCCCAGTCCATGTCGCTGTCACCTGCGACCCGGCGTTGCTGCTTCACATCGGCTTTGATAATGCTGGCATCGGTAGCAAAGCCTTCGCCACCCACCAGACCTTCGGTCATGCACCGCTGCAGTACACGCTCAAATACCCAACGAAAGGTCTGGCTGTCGCGGAAGCGGCCATGACGGTTCTTCGAGAAGGTGGAATGATCAGGGATAGGATCGTCTAGATCCAGTTTGCAAAACCAACGGTAAGCCAAATTCAAATGGACTTCTTCACACAGACGACGTTCGTTCGGAGCGAATCCCGAAGCAATAACCGAGAATCAGCATGCGGATCATCAGTTCAGGATCAATCGAAGGGCGTCCGAGGGGACTATAACTGCGCTAAGTGCTGGCGTAAATCGCGCAGGTCGAAATAGCGGTTGATGCCGCGTAGCAGATGGTCTTTCGGAATAGGGTTTTCGAGACTGAAGCAGAAAAATAATTGCCTCTGAATTCCGGATTGTTGACCCATCATAACGTCACCTCGTGATCAAGTCGGTGTTGGGCCTATTTTACTCCTCTTAGATCTATCTATCAGGAGACTTTTTCAACAAAATTTATCAGAAACTGCTCATTTAACGTCTGAATTCACTGGTCTGCGCAGCTTGCCGCGTTAGTCCAGTAATAAAGTGTTATTAGAATGTTTTCTTCTCGGCTTTTTGGATATTTTGCTCCGTTTCTGTGCCCTTGCGGACGCTTAAAAGTAGCTGAAATTTCACTTAACCGACTGTTCGATTTTTCCGGGACAGCTCTCTCCTCTAGAGGGGCTGCTATGATAGACTAAGTTTTCTAAGAGTTTGATAACAATTTATATTAATTAAAAGTTATAACCTACCGTCTTAAATTAAAACAATGGATATTGCTCCTAAAACCGACATTCAAGTCAAGATTCATTTTGGGCATGGTCTAGGAGATTGTGTTTATTTCGCACATCAGCTTCCGCTATATGTAAAGCGCGGTTATGAAATTACACTGTCCTGTAATTCGGATAAGCGAATCTTGTTTGAACCATGTGGCGTCAAAATAACAGATGATCGGGATGGTTCTCCAGAGGTTTCATGGGATGAGTCAGAACCAGTCAGCAACGTAACCGCAAATAATTATTGGATATGTAACAAAGCTGGGATTAACATTGGGAATCCACCAATGCCAAACATTGGCAATACTCAGGATCTTTGGCACGAATTCTGTAACGTCAAACTTGACGCAATATCTTTGATTCCCAAAGAAGATTGGGATGCAGTAAGAATCTTTTTAGAGCAATTACCTCGTCCAGTTATTTTGATTCACAGCATTGGTAATTCTTTCCAAGAAACAAAAAGCCTATCTCCGCAATTAACGATTGAACTTTATCGTAACTTATTGGACCGTTTTGAGGGTACCTTGGTCTTGCTTGATTGGGATAATCGCATGCCAAAACTTGCAAGCTCCCGTGTTCGGCATTTAACCGATGATTGGATGTGGATTGAGGTTCCGCGGCTGTTGGCGTTAATTGAAGAATCAGATCTGCTTATTGGTATTGACAGTGGCCCTTTCCACTTGGCCCGCTACACAAATACGCCGGCACTCGGCTTATTTCCAAACAATTATCATTATCCTGCTCGAATCGCGTTACCTCGTGATAAACAACTCACCATTGTCCCTCGGAATAGCACAATTGAATGGAATAAAAAAGTACGTATTGCATACAATATCGTACACTGCGAAGGCGATTCAATTACACCTGAATTCATTGCCGATAACGCGATGCGGATGTTGCAACCTGCGCGTTATTTGGGCGATGAGCGCATTGGCGCTGATGTTCAACTACAACAATTTGTTCTCGATTGGGAGCATGGCTATGCAAACGGATTAAGTCAATATGTTGATCGTCACCACAGTTATGATCTTGTGCTAAAGGAGATCAGTAACCGATTTTCTCATCCATTAATTGTCGAGACGGGCTGTATCAGAGCGGATGAAGATTGGCGCGGCGCTGGTTATAGCACCTATTTGTTGGGGGCCTATTTGCAACGTGTAGGCGGTGAGTTAATCTCAGTGGATATTAGTCCCGACAACTGCGATTTTGCTCGTTCGGCAACTGAAGAAATGTCATGCGTGACAATTCAGTGCGAGGACTCAGTTTCATTCCTAAAGGAATTTGATCGTCCAATTGATGTCCTGTTGATTGACAGTCTTGACACAGAAAGACCGGAATCCGCCGAGCATGCAATCAATGAAGTTCAGGCTGCGATGAAAAATTTACACAGGTCCTCGTTGATAATTTTTGATGACACTGTCTATCAAAGTCAGGCCTATATCGGTAAAGGCGCTAAAGCAATCCCTTGGCTCTTGGAGAATGGCTGGCAGATCCTTTACTCCGGTTATCAAACATTGCTTACGAGACCCCAGAATGTATTTATGAATAAATCATTACGAAAATTGATTCTGAGATGTCCACTCAGCCCTGGCGATATCTTAATGCTCACAGCGGCAGTGAGAGATTTGCACAAAACACATCCAGGCAAATTTTTAACCGATATACGAACAACTTGTGCAGAGATCTGGGAGAACAATCCCTATATAACGCAAATTGATGAAAATGATTCAGATGTTGAAGATATATATTGTGAATACCCCCTTATTAATCATTCCAATCAGCTTCCCTATCACTTTATACACGGCTTTCGATTATTCTTACAGGATAAACTTGGAGTTGAAATAAAACCCCATGCATTCAAAGGCGATATTCATCTCTCAGCGCTCGAAAAAAGCTGGATGTCACAAATTGAAGAAAGCGAAGGTTTAGGTACACGTTTTTGGATTTGCGTCAGTGGTGGCAAGTTGGATTACACCGCGAAATGGTGGGATCCCGATCAGATGCAACAAGTTGTGGATTACTTTCGAGATCGTATACGCTTTGTACAGTGTGGTGAGGCTAATCATATTCATCCTAAATTAAGAGGGTAATCGACCTGGTGGGTCAAACCGATCTACGTCAAATGATCAGATTGTTGTCTTGACCGCCGCATTGCAGGGATTTCGAGAGAGAGGGGCCGGACAATCAACAATTAGCGCCTTATCGAATCTGTTCGAAAACAAAGCCGAGTCAAATGCTGGCCGACGTGAGCGACAGCGTCTTGCCGAGCGAACTCCGAACATCGTTGTCATGATCGACGAATTGGCCGGCGGTGGTGCTGGATCGCCGTTTGTACACACAATAGCGCGATGGCTTGAAAACGAGTTTCTTGAGTGTTTCGAGGACGAGCCAAGTCCGTTTGCTATTACCTTAATTATCTCAGATGCATCTTTAGGCAACGAGATTGTATTGTCACGCTACCTGGATGCCGGCGAGCGAACGCCCGATAAAATTCTCGTATCGAGGTCATCAGGTGAGAGCCGCTTTCGCATCGCAGCAACCGATGTCAGGATCGGCGGCGTCAACCGTCCAACATTGCATGTGATGACCAACAGTTTTCCAGCAAGCTCGTTGCATATCCGATACCAGACAAAGCTCACCGCGGTTCGCATTGAAGAACTGAGCAATGGAACGCTGGAAACCCCACGGCAAGCGGTCAGAAGAGTAGCTGAAGACTCATCGCTAGACTTGGCCGTAGTTGAAATTCGGAAAGCCCTTGGAAAAGGAGCCGCCCAGGTCATCTATTTCGCCCAAGACAAACGTTTTCTCAGTGATTTACGTTCGCGATTGGCCAACTTTGAGGATCTCAGGCTGAACACTGACAATGTTCAGATCCTTGATTCATCGATTCCAGGATGGCGGAGAAAACAACTCATTGAACCGAAACTACGCGATTCGATCAAGATTTTCCTGATGACGTCGTCCGGGGCAAGAGGCGTGTCTTTCCCACGCACAGACTGGATTATCGCAAGTGTTCCTCGCTTCAATGTCGAGTCGTCGTTGATGGAGATCGCTCAACTGATCTACCGCGGGCGTGGCACCTATCTCGACGAGAATGGCAGCGAAGTTTCCGGGGATCATGCCGCTAGGCATTTAGTCATGCCGGTCGAAGACTTTATAGTTTCCGACCAGATAATCGACAAGCGGCAATGGTTGCGACAATCCATTGACCTGATGACGCTGCTGGTAATGCTGAGAGCCACCATCTGGACACGGATTACGGGCGCATCGGGCCTAAGGCAGCCGGTAGCATTGGTTCCAGTCGGCGCGGTGGGTGTCGAAGAGCTGGTCAGTTTAATGTCAACGAACGTCACACGTTTTATCGAAGAAGCAGAGGTATTCGCACGCCGAAGCTCTGACGCAGATCTCAAACGTCTCGTGAAAGCCGCACAGGCAAATGTCGCCGAACTGTTTTCACGACCGAAGCTCCATGCCAGTGCGCGTGGAGAAAGTGACGGCAGAATTTATGCAAAGCCAAGCGATCTTGTAGCGCTCCACTCGCTGGTAGTAAATGCTGTCGGGCCTCTTCTGGTTTTTGCCGAAAGCAAGTCGCTACCCGATCACGTATATTTCGCCGGACCAGTCATCGTTGAAAACTGGAGCAATTTTACCAAGCAGGAAGCATTCTCGTTTGAGGGGCACAAAACCCAAGAGCATCCCCTCAGTAGTTCATTACTCCGTCAATTAAGTGAGATTGATAAAGAGCGAACCTTCCCAGCGTCGTTACGAAGCCCAGCCATCAACCTCTACAAACTGCTGATCAGAGAGAAACATAAAGCCGCACGAGAATATACCACTATCAAGGATCTAAAATCCCCGAATACGTGGGTGGGCGTGCCTACTGGCTATGTCCAGTTCCTCAATACAGACGATACCACTGAAGGGCGTCCTTTTTATCTTGACAACCCTGAGTTGTGGCTTGACGCTCTCGCCGGTTCTTTGTCCGCGACTTCGGCAATTATTCCACCTCTACCGCGATTTCAAACATTTCCTTGGGCAGCCAGCGTTGGCAATGCAAATCCGCTCAGGTTGGACCAGGTATTTGACGACCGATATTTCATGGCATCCAATGAGATGAATCTCCTAAACACCTTGTTATTGTCGGCTTCAGAGGATGATTCTGAGGATTGATGTATGGGGTTGAGGCGTAGAATGGGTTTGAGGCGCACTGGAACGAAAAACCGAGTTAGCTCTTATGCTGCCGCGCTTTGGAATGACATCAAGTGGCAAAAATAGATCTTTTTCTGACTGCTAACCAAATTTTTTGACGGGTAGCAGTTATGTAAAGCAGCCAGTTTTTACAATAGAAGAAACCGTATTCATTAACCGATACGAGAAGATATACAGAAATTATCTAATTATTTATTAACCGCCAATTGGAGTTAAGATGAACAAAACTGATGCGGAAGTTATTGCGGCGATAGACAAGGCCAGGCCAGGAATCAGCAAATATTTGGCACTAATGGATCGACTCTACTCCGTAGATGTTTCAAGGGATGAAGACTTTCAGAGGATGTATAACGACTTCTACAAGATGCGACAAAGACAAGCCGATTGGTATTCGTTCTATTACGATCTATTAGAGAGATCGAAGAATTCGCGGCCTTCATTCAAAACTATCCTTGAATTATTCTATAAGA
The DNA here is from genome assembly GCF_902806695.1 of Candidatus Methylobacter favarea. Taxonomy (GTDB): domain Bacteria; phylum Pseudomonadota; class Gammaproteobacteria; order Methylococcales; family Methylomonadaceae; genus Methylobacter_B; species Methylobacter_B favarea. Next base: position 12,070 of record NZ_CADCXN010000062.1, read on the forward strand.
GGTTTAATCGCTGCGAAACATCATTTTCAAGCAAGTTCGTTGCTACACTGGATCCTTGGAAGCCAGTATGGGATAAGTATGTTATAGAAAACGTTAACCCAAACCCTGATGGTGGTCCTAATACGAGGCTTGATATTGCCCTAGCAAAATACGCCAGACTTCAGAAATGGTATTCAGAGTTCCATCAATCGGGGGAGCGGAAAGAGATGGGTTTTTCTATTCAATGAGAACGTCCCAATCTATTTCCGCATATCGGACACCAAGAAGATTGACTTCATCCTTTGGCAAATGCGGGACGATGACTAACTACTCTCTTACCAGTTGCGACGACTCTGAAAGGCCTCGACCTGAGCATAAAAGTTGAAAAGTTGAACGGCACTTTTCAGGCCGATTGTGTTGAAAAAAGTCCTTTTTGGGATAAAAAGCTGGCTTTCTGCACAAATAAAAAACAAAGAAAGTCTGGAACTTGCCTGGCCATTGACAGACTGTCGCCAGCTAAGACTAAAAAATAATAAACAGCCAATTAACCCATTTAAATTGGTTAAAAAGGCAAACCAATCCTTGACATCTCCCCCTACGATCTCGTAGTTTTAATCTATTTTGCTCGGATAAAACCTGTCGAAAACGGAAAAAACCCACAACTCCTTAATCATTTGTCGCTTCCCATTTGAGGAAGAGGCAATTACCCGGAGTTTAGACGATGGAAGATAGATGGTTATCCGTTGATGAAATTGGAGTCTATCTCGGCGTAAAGAGAGATACCGTCTACAAATGGATCAGTGAAAAAGCCATGCCTGCCCACAAGTTAGGCCGTCTTTGGAAATTCAAGAAAGACGAAGTCGACGACTGGGTTCGTAAAGGCGGAGCAAGTGAGACTCTTGGTGAGTAAATTGGTAGAGAAAAAAAGTAATTTTGAAAAGTTAGGGTTTGCCTTTCCGTTTGGGAGTCCCCACGTTTCCCGCACAATGATGCTTTCAGAATTGGGCGCCTTGCTTGAATATGTAAATGAACCTAAGGCATCGCGTGCAGAATATGTGCGGGCAATTATAGAAAACAATTGCCTTGGAAAGAGAACAGAGAAAAACCGCATGATATCAAAACGATATCTTGTCGAGCTGTATTCTCTCGACCCAGAAATCCCGCTATTCCGAGCTCTTCTGTTTTTTTGGCAGCGTGATCCAAATGGACATTCATTACTTGCCTTACTTTGCGCTTATGCCAGAGACACTCTTCTCAGAGCAAGCGCCAACTATATTCTCCCACTTGGGGAGGGCACTTTAATAACCCGCGAGACCATGGAGCAGTTTTTAGATGGCCTCGATCCGGGAAGATACAGTTCTGGAAAACTGGCTTCCAACGCCAAGAATCTAAATTCCACTTGGACCCAGTCAAGCCATCTCAGAGGGCGCACCAAGAAAGTACGCACGCGTGCTGTTCCTACTGCGGGAAGTGTCTCCTATGCCTTGTTTCTCGGATATTTAACAGGGGATCGTGGAGCTTCACTTTTCAAATCAGAATACATCAAACTGCTCGATTGTTCGTTTGAAAAAGCCATCGAGTTTGCGGAAGAGTCTTCTCGTAAGGGCTGGATTGTGTTCAAACGTGTCGGTGATGTCATTGAAGTTCTTTTTCCTAACCTGATCAACGCGCAAGAAATGGAGTGGCTCCGTGAGCAAAATTAAACGCCTCATTCAAACTTACAGCAAATACATTGCAGTGCCATGGCGAGACGACGCTGCTGCTGCGCAGCGCGTTATTTTTTGTGTTTACAATGAAACCGAAGAGCGCTGGTTGCGAGCTAAAATCGATGAATTCGAGATCGCAACCCGTCAAGCAGATCATGATTGGGCTATCTTTGATCTAACCGACACTTTTGCTACTTGGCTTTCGTCCCAACGATACGCTCACAGTTATTTCCAGAAGCCGCATTTGCTACCTACACTGCAGCCGAAATACCTCACGTATATCATGGAGGAGTTTGCGACTTTTCTGAAGAAAAACGAAGTTGGCGAAAACTCAGTAGTGGCCGTAAAAGGCGTGGGATCGTTATTCGGTTTTTTGAAAGTTAAAGAGGCCGTCGACAAGCTCGCGCCGATGGTGAAAGGAAGGCTCCTGATTTTTTTTCCGGGAAGCTACGAAAATAATAACTACAGACTGCTGGATGGATATGACGGATGGAACTATCTCGCTGTGCCCATTACTGCGGATAAGGAATTTTAACAAGGGGCAATAATGAACAATCGAGACATTTATCAAAAAGATCCAACTACTCAAAAACTAGTCAATGAAGGGGTGGCTAGCGTGAACGACGAGCAAACTAGCCAAGCTCTGGCTGTGCTTCGTTACGAGTTGGAAACCTTCGTCTGCGATGGTCAGTATGAAAAAGGTATGGCCCACCTTCTTGAAACTTATCTGAAAAACATCGACCAGGCCCAACAGCCGGCGGTGTGGATTAGCGGTTTCTTCGGCTCGGGTAAATCTCATCTGGTTAAAATGCTCCGGGCATTGTGGGTAGATACAGTTTTCGAAGATGGCGCAACGGCTCGGGGCATTGCTAATCTTCCTCAAAGCATCAGCGAAAGCTTAAAAGAGCTGAACATACAAGCTAAACGCCATGGCGGTCTTCATGCCGCATCAGGTACCCTCGGTTCCAGTTCGAGGGACAAGTCGGTACGCATGGCGTTGCTTAGCCTGATATTTAAATCAGCCGGCCTACCTGAACAATATCCGGTAGCCCGTTTTGTCATATGGCTTAAACACGAGGGAATCTACGAACAAGTGCGCAGCCATGTCGAGCAAAACGGTTTCGACTGGAATGAAGAGCTCGACAACTTCTACGTTGCGGAAGGTCTTCATGACGCATTGGCGCAAGCTAAGCCCAATCTTTTTCCATCTCCCACATCTTGCGTCGAGACATTAAACAATCTATACCCCTATGTTCAGGATGTCTCGAGTGACGACATGTTGAAGGTGATGCGTCAGGTATTAACTCGAGACGGAAAATTCCCACTGACGTTAATTGTTCTTGACGAGGTGCAACAATACATCGGTGAAGACAGCCAGCGATCTATTGATGTTCAAGAGGTCGTTGAAGCTTGCTGTAAGAATATCGGCGGCAAACTTCTCTTCATTGGCACTGGGCAAACCGCTGTCACCGGTACCAGTAACCTGAAAAAACTGGAAGGCCGTTTCACTATTCGCGTAGAACTGTCCGATGCCGATGTCGATGCAGTCATCCGTAAGGTTATTTTGGCAAAAAAACCCGAAGCGAAAGCGCCTATTGAACAGATTATGCAGACCAATCTAGGGGAGATTTCACGTCATCTTTCAGGCACCACCATCGGTCACCGACAAGACGATATTCCCTTTTTTTCGCAAGACTATCCTATCTTGCCAGTACGGCGCCGTTTTTGGGAAAACACGTTGCGCGTACTCGACCAGACCGGTACTGACAGTCAGCTTCGTAACCAACTCAGCATGATCCACAAAGTCATTCAGACGAACCTGAACAATCCTTTAGGGCATGTGGTTCCGTCGGATTACCTCTATTTTGATTCAGCTGACAAGCTGCTCCAGTCTCGTATCTTACCTCGCAAGGTCCACGAAAAGACCCTAAGCTGGCTCAAAGGCTCAGATTCCGAACGTCTTATGGCACGAGCCTGCGGCCTTGTTTTTTTGATCAATAAACTGGGCGGAAGCAATAACGAAATCGGAATTCGCGCCACCATCGATACCTTGGCCGATTTGTTGGTTGAGAACCTTTCCCAAGGCTCCAGCGTTTTGCGTGCGACATTGCCTGCCATGCTCGATAAGTGTGATTTGCTGATGAAGGTCGGAGACGAATATCGCATCCAGACCGAAGAAAGCGCGGCCTGGAGCGATGAATTTCTTAGCCAGAGGTCCAATTTGGCCAACGAAGCCCATCGCATTGATGCCGAGCGCGATGACCGCATTCGCAGAAAATTTGGTGAGATGGTACGCAAACTCTCGCTGACTCAAGGCAGCTCCAAGGTCACGCGGGATATCTCCCCGATTTTTGACTCTCAGTTACCGAATGACGCAGGCCAACGCATATGTGTCTGGGTGCGAGACGGGTGGAGTATCGACGAAAACTCTGTACGTGCCGATGCACGCCAGGCCGGCAACCAATCACCTACAGTCTTTGTGTTCATTCCGAAACGTTCTGCCGATGATCTCCGCCATCACCTGATTGATTTTAAGGCTGCCAGTGCCACTTTGGATAAGCGCGGTGTGCCGAATACGCCTGAAGGAACTGAGGCCCGAGCTGCCATGGAAACCACCAAGCAAACCGCGGAAGGAAAAATTCGTGAATTGTTGGATGATGCATTCTCGGGCGCCCGCGTTTTCCAAGGTGGCGGCAATGAAATCCTGGGAAATAATTTGCAGGAAATGGTTATGGAAGCTGCCGGCAATTCATTGCAACGCCTCTACCCGCAGTTCTATTTAGCCGATCATGTCGGCTGGTCCAAGGTATATGAAAAAGCCCAGAAAGGGGCGCCCGATGCTTTGAAAGCGGTTGGCGATGACGGTGAGCCGGATAAGAACCCGGTATGCAAGGCTATTTTAGGATACATTGCTGGCGGCAAAAAAGGTGCAGAAATCCGCGGTGAATTCGAAACTTCACGCTATGGTTGGTCTCGTGATGCGGTGGATGGCGGGATTCAAGTTTTACTGGGTGCCGGACTCATTAAAATCGACAAAATAGCAGGCAATAGCAATAATCTGCCTGCTCCAACTGAATTAGAGCGTAAACAAATTGGACAGGCTGAATTCAAGGTAGAATCGGCTACCATTACTACACCCCAGCGCATACAAATTCGTAAACTATTACAAAAAGTTGGCCTTACTTCCAAGCAAGGCGAAGAGCTGGCGTATGCGCCGCAATTTCTGCAAAAAATGTTTCAGTTGGCTGATCAGGCTGGGGGAGAGGCACCCAAACCGGCCAAGCCGATTACTGCGTTCCTGGATGAAATTCGTCTTACTGCCGGCAATGAACAGCTATTATCGCTTTATAACCGTCGCGATGAGCTATCTCAATGCATAGAAATGTGGACCGAACTTGCCGAACGAATTGGCAAGCGCTGGCCAAACTGGATGATTCTAAAACGTTTAATGGCTCATGCAGCCAGTCTTCAGGATGTCGAAGTTTTTTTGGCTCAGGTCAACACGATCGAACAACAACGCCAGCTTCTTGACGAGCCAGATCAGACCGTTCCATTGGTCGCTAATCTGACGCAGCTGTTGCGCGATGAACTCAACCGTTTGGATACCGAATACAAAACACGACATCATCAAGGTATGCAGAGGTTAGCCGAGGATGATAATTGGCAACAGCTTGAGCCAGAGCAGCGTAATGCCTTGCTGGCAGAGCAACACCTGACACAAGCTGACATGCCAGTTGTCAAGGTGGCTTCAACAGATGACGTCCTTAGCACTCTTGGACTGCTCCAATTAACGGCCTTCAAAGTCAGAGTTGCCGCCTTGAATGCCCGGTTTAACGAAGTATTGATAGCAGCCGCGGAGCTTCTTGAGCCACAGGCACAATTCGTATCCTTGCCAAGCCGGACAATCCGAACAGAAGAGGATATTGAAATGTGGCTAGAGGATTCGAAACACTCGATTCAGAAGGCGCTTGAATTGGGGCCTGTAGTTATTCACTAAATAAGGATCAAAGGAATGCTGCCTTTAGACAAATCTTTACGCAATAAACTGGAAAGAACGATCAAAGATGCCCGTGATATTGCCGAAGCTGCCGCTAAAGCCGCGTTGGAACAGCTTGGCGTCGGCGAAGCTTCGCCGTTTGTTCATTTAAGTGAAGCCGAACGTGAGTTGCGCCGCAAGCTTCGGGTGCATGGACGGCAACTGGGCGATGTGCGCTATGCGCAAATCGAGACTCAGGAAGTCGATCGGCTGGTGGAAGAAGTTGCCTACGAGCATTGGCACCGCATGCTCTTCGCTCGCTTCCTGGCAGAGAACAACCTGCTGATGTATCCGGACCCGGATGAGCCGGTGGCTGTCACTTTGGAAGAGTGTGATGATCTGGCCGCCGACGAAGGCGCGGCCAATGGCTGGGAGTTGGCGGCCCGCTTTGCGGCGCGGATGCTGCCGCAGATTTTTCGGCTCGACTCGCCGGTATTTCAACTTAGCCTTCCTCCGGAACATCAGCAAAAACTGGAACATCTGGTTACTGATCTGCCGCAGGAAACCTTCACGGCGTCCGATTCGCTGGGTTGGGTTTATCAGTTCTGGCAAGCCAACAACAAAGACCGCATTAATAAATCCGAGGTCAAAATCGGCGCCCGCGAATTGCCCGCGGTGACCCAATTATTTACCGAGCCCTACATGGTCAGCTTTCTGCTCGACAATGCGTTGGGGGCCTGGTGGGCGGCACGTCGTCTGACTGAAACCGACCTGAAAAGTGCTGCCAGCGAGGAAGAATTACGCAGCAAAACCGCCATTCCCGGCGTGCCGTTGGAATATCTGCGCTTTATTCAACAAGAGGATAATTCCTGGACACCGGCTGCTGGTACCTTCGAGCAATGGCCGGAACATTTGAGTGAACTGAAAACCCTCGATCCCTGCTGTGGTTCGGGTCACTTTTTGGTTGCAGTCTTTCTGATGTTAGTGCCGATGCGCATGGAGCTGGAAGGCTTGAACGCGCGTGAAGCCGTCGATCGCGTGCTCAGCGAAAATATTCATGGCTTGGAGCTGGACCAACGCTGCGTCGAATTGGCGGTGTTTGCCCTGGCGTTGACGGCCTGGCGTTATCCCGGTGCGGGCGGCTATCGTGGTTTGCAGGAATTACATCTGGCTTGTTCCGGGCTTTCGGTTAGCGTCGCCAAGGAAGAATGGAAACAGCTTGGCTTGGGCAAAAAGAACCTGACCATTGCGCTCGACTGGCTGCACGATACGTTTAAGGACGCACCCGTTCTTGGCAGTCTTTTGAATCCGGCCAAAACTCAAGCTGCCAAAATTGTCGAATGGGATGAGCTTTCGCGAACCTTGACTCAAGCACTCAGCCAAGAGCAAACCGACGAGCAGCATGAAATTGGCGTGGTGGCTCAAGGTTTGGCCAAAGCTGCGATCTTATTGGCTGGACATTACCAATGGGTGATAACCAATGTACCCTACCTAGCGCGGAGCAAACAAAATGAACGATTGCAGGACTTTTGTGAACGACATTATCCAGCCGCCAAAAACGACCTCGCCACCATCTTTCTTGACCGCTGCCTAGAACTCTGCATCGAGGGTGGCACATCAAGTATTGTGCTTCCACAAAACTGGTTGTTTTTGACTACCTACAAAAAGTTCCGCGAGAAGCTGCTGAGTAATGACACTTGGCATTTCATTGCACGCTTGGGGCAGCAGGCATTTCAAACACCTATGTGGGATTTCAATGTCCAATTAATTAGCATAAGCCGAAGTAAAGCAACACGACAATTAGGTGGGCTATTTGGCGATGCCGATGGAGACAATTTGATTCGCGGTGTGGATGTTTCCGAGCTCCGAAGCGCTGTCGAAAAAGCTAAGCAGTTACTTACTACTGAAATAATAAGCGTTAAACAGAGCAAGCAATTGGATAATCCTGATTGTATTGTTCAACTAAATGAGCACACTGCTGAAGCCCTATTTGCAAGTTTTGCGTCGTACTTTCAAGGAACTTCAACCGGTGACAATCCAAGATTTGTCGGATCATTCTGGGAGATTGGAGTGATTGCCGAACCCTGGCAGTTTATGGAGACAGTCTCCAATGAGTCGCAGCACTTTGGGGGAAAAGGTTCAGTAATAAACTGGGAAGTAGTAAATTCGTTTGAAGGATCTGCAGTCCGTGGCTGGGATGCATTTAGCCATAAAGGTGTGGCGATTGGCCAGATGGCACAATTACCAGCAACTATTTACTTGGGGCAACGCTTTCCTAATACCACTCCAGTCATAGTTACGAAGCATGAGAGAACTTTGCCAGCAGTTTGGGCGTTTTGCATGTCTGACTCCTTTTCGCTTGAACTGCGTAAAGTTAACCAAAAGTTGAGTGTCGACAATGGGTATGTTGGCAAGATACCTTTTGACCTTGAACACTGGACCAAAATCGCCGAAGAACAATACCCCAATGGCCTGCCGAAACCGTATTCCGACGATCCTACCCAATGGATTTTCCACGGCCATCCCTGTGGTTCGGTGATATGGGATCACAATGCAAAATGGACAGAACAGGGCACATTACGAACCGACGACACCGTTTTGCAAGTCGCCGTCGCCCGCTTGCTCGGTTACCGATGGCCTGCCGAGTTGGATGCCAAAATGGAGCTGGCCGATCAGCAACGCGAATGGGTCAACCGCTGCGAGTCCTTGCTGCCTTTTGCCGCCGATCGTTTGCTGAATCTATTGGCCGCGGCCTATGGCGATGCCTGGTCCAACGACATTCTGGCACAACTGCTCAAAAGTTCCGACCATGCCGGTAAAACCCTGGAAACCTGGTTACGCGAGAAATTCTTCACTCAGCACTGCAAGATCTTCCAGCATCGCCCGTTTATCTGGCATATGTGGGACGGTCTACGCGACGGCTTTGCGGCGCTGGTCAACTATCACAAACTCGATTACAAACTGCTGGAAACCCTGATCTATACCTATCTTGGCGATTGGATTCGAACGCAGAAAGATGCCATTGATAAAGGTATTGATGGTGCCGAGGAAAAACTCGCCGCCGCCGAAAATCTGAAGAAAAAATTGGAACTGATCCTTGAAGGTGAAGGTTATCCTGATAAGGAAAATCCAGAGAAAAGTTATGGCTACGACATCTTCGTGCGCTGGAAACGACTGGATAAACAACCCATCGGTTGGAACCCGGACTTTAACGACGGCGTCCGCCTCAACATCCGCCCGTTCCTGTCAGTCCCCGATGTCGGTAAAAAAGGCGCCGGCGTCCTCCGCGACAAACCCAACATCAAATGGGACAAGGACCGCGGTAAGGATGTGGAATCCGCGCCGTGGTATCACCTGTTTAATGGCGATCGAATCAATGATCACCACCTAAGCCTGGCCGAGAAACGAGCCGTACGAGAGAAGGAGTAAACATATGGTCAACACCTATACAAAAGCCCGATTCTGGAAATGTGCGCTACAGGTCAACCCAGCAGGCTATATTGCTTATCGTGGGACCGATCATGGTATGACGGAAGAACAATACAATCAGGAGCTCGTTAGATTGGCTTTGGAAAATGACATTAAAGTCGTTGGTCTGGCCGATCATGGTAATGTGGATGGCGTGGATGCGATCCGTAACATAATGAATCAGAATGGAATATTGGTATTTCCCGGCTTTGAGATTGCTTCCTGTGAAAAGGCCCATTTCGTCTGCCTCTATCCTGAAGATACAACAACCGTACAATTACATCGTTACCTTGGAGATCTCCAACTTCTGGATCCTGAAGATGGAGTTTGTCCGTCTAGCCTAAGCGCTCAACAGCTTCTTCAAAAGGTAGAAAATGAGCAAGGCGGTTTCATCTATGCGGCCCATTGCACCGATGATAGCGGACTCCTCAAACTGAGGCTCAATCACATTTGGAAAAACGAGTTATTAAAAGCGGCGCAAATACCGGGAGCTCTGGACGACCTAAAAAATGAAGTAGGGAATGGATACAGGCAAATTTTGTTGAATAAAGACCCCGGCTATAAACGAGAGCTTCAGATAGGAATCATTAATGCGAAAGATGTAGCCAACCCCGGCGACTTGGCTAATCCCAAAGCGTCCTGTTTGATCAAAATGACTAAACCTTCCTTTGCTTCTTTCAAGCTGGCGTTTCAGGATCCTGAATCTCGAGTACGCCTTAATAGCGATGTAGCGGAAAAATATTATTCTCAGCTCGAACGGATGAAGATTACAGGGGGATACCTAGATGGTATTGAAATTGAATTCTCTGAACATCTTAATTCAGTGATCGGTGGGCGTGGAACTGGAAAATCGACTTTATTGGAATGCATTCGTTATGTTTTGGGAATCCGCCCCATAGGAAAGATTGCACAGAAGCAGCATGATGAAATAATCAAGGAAAATCTTGGAAAGACCAAGGCGCGCGTTGAACTGACGATTCGTTCTTCGGACATGAATGGTAAGCGTTTTAAGCTGTCTCGCCGTTATGGTGAAAGTATCAGCGTACAGGATGAGGAAGGTAAACCATCGGCTTTTACCCCAGTAGACCTTTTACCTGGGATTGAAATCTATGGGCAAAACGAAATTTATGAAATCGCTCAAGACGCCAACAGTCAGCGCCAATTGCTGGAGCGTTTTTTAGAAAAAGGCCTGACCGATGTGGAAAAAGCCATTCATGAAGCGATCGGAAGACTGTCAGAAAACCGGAAAAAACTGGTTGAAGCCCAAAGCGGCGTTTCTGTCATTGAAGATGAGGTCGCGCGCCTGCCTAAATTAGAGGAGCAGGTCGGCCAATTTAAGACCCTAGGGATCGAAGGCAAATTGAAGATCGTTCCGTTGCTGGAAACCGAGAAACGGCTTTTAAAACGAGTATTGGAAGAGGAAGGTCCAAATCTGAAGAGGGGCTTTCTAGCTATACAAGACTGCCTTCCAGACACCACTTTCCTCAGCGACGTGGCGTTGGACAAGTTGCCTCATGCCGATAACCTACGAGAAATTCGGGCTGTCTTGAACACCATGCGCACGGAAACGGAAGCCATTCTCCAACAGTGGTTAGAAAAATATGGTCTGTGGGAAACTCAAGTTACATCATTTGCTAAAAATTTAAACACAGGTATTAAGAACGACGAGGATGCGCTTGAAAAAACCTTCAAAGAGCTACCCGCATGTGAGGGCAAGACAGGCAAGCAAATCGGGATAGAGTATCAACGGCTGATGCAGGAAATTGAACGTATTCGTCCCAAGCAAACACTGATTGCAACACGTAAACAACTGCTCAGTGAGTTACATAATCAACGCAGAATGATATTGGTAGAGCTTTCCGCAAAGCGGGCAGAGCGGTCGGCGCAATTTGAGCGAACTCTCAAAAAGCTGAACAAGCGACTTACAGGAAAACTTCGCCTGCAAATTAAAACTGAAGCCAATCGTACGCCCGTCATTGATTTCCTTTTGGGGTGCAGATTGGACGGAGTTGGTGAAGGCCGATTGTCATGGATAAGAGAGGCTGACACATTTTCTCCTGTTAGGCTGGCCGAGTTAATTCGGGCAGGAACAGAGGCTTTGCGTGACGAAAAATGGGGAATCACTCCAACAGTCGCTGAAGCACTCGTACGCCTAACGCCTGAAAAAATCTTGGAATTGGAGGAAATTGAGCTTTCCGATTCGATTGAAATTGAATTGAACACTGCGCATGAAGGCCAGGAAAATTTCCGGCCACTCAATAAACTCTCTACGGGACAGCAGTGTACCGCTATATTGCACCTTTTATTGTTGGAAAATTTGGATCCGTTGATTATGGATCAGCCTGAGGATAATTTGGACAATGCTTTCATTGCTGATCGGATTGTTACAGAGTTGCGGTCAGCAAAAATTGCAAGGCAGTTTATTTTTGCTACGCACAACGCCAATATCCCTGTGTTTGGTGATGCCGAGTGGATCGGAGTATTCGAGGCTTCTGATGGTCAGGCGCACATGCCTGCTAATTCACAAGGAGCGATTGATGTGCCCCATGTTCGGGATAAAGCCGCAGACATTCTGGAGGGCGGGAAAGCGGCATTTAATCAACGGAAAGCGAAATACGGCTACTAAGAATAAACCATGCTTAAAACAGAGCTTTTAGAAATCATTGCAAATGGCGAGAACTCCGGAGTCGAGTTTAAACGAGATGACATTCGCCCAGAGCAGTTGGCCAAGGAGATCGTAGCTTTTGCGAATGTTCAAGGTGGACGGATTCTACTTGGCGTCGAAGATGACGGAGGTATTACTGGTTTGCAGAGGGATCAGCCCCAGGAATGGGTATTGAATGTTTTCCGAGACAAGGTTCACCCGCAGATCATTCCCTTTTACGAAGAAGTAATCATTGAAGAAAACGTTAGAGTTGGCGTCATTTCTTTATCACCTGGAATATCTAAGCCATATGTTGTTCGCCATAATAATCGTGAAGAAACATATATCCGTATGGGGGATCGGTCTGAAATTGCTACTCGCGAACAACAGATGCGGCTGTTTGAAACGGGAGGAATGCTGCATGTTGAGGTGTTGCCCGTTGCTGGAACGTCTATTGCGAGTTTAGATCTAGATCGCCTGGATTATTATTTGCGCTCTGTGATTCGGGACCCTGAAATTCCTACAAATGAAGGTGAATGGATTGAGCGTCTCCTTGGATTGGGTTTAATGGCAGAAGATGGCATGGGCAACAAGGTTTGTTCAGTAGCGGGGCTTTTATGTTTTGGAATAACCCCCAGGCGCTTTCTGCGGCAGGCAGGTTTGCGTGTGATGGCTTTTGCCAAAAACGATAAGGATTATCAGGCTCTTCTGGATGTCCAGTTAGATGGTCCCCTTGTTGGCCGTTGGCAAGTTGATGAGAAAAGTCAGAGACAGCTTGTTGATGAGGGACTTATCGAAAAGTTTGCCGCTACAATTGAGCCGTTTGTTTCTAAGGAAACATCGGATATCGATGCAAATATGCGACGTGAAAAAACCTGGCACTATCCTTGGGAAGCGATCAGGGAAAGTGTTATTAACGCCTTGGCCCATCGTGATTGGACGCGGTCAGTTGAAATAGAGGTTACTGCTTATGCTGATCGTTTAGAGATTATAAGCCCGGGCAGGCTCCAAAACTCAATGACGGTCACAAAGATGATAGCGGGGCAACGCTCCTCAAGAAATCCTCTGATGGTGGACATTTTGCGTGACTATGGGTACGTTGATTCTCGTGGCATGGGGGTGCGCACCAAAGTGATTCCTCTCATGAGAAACCTGAATCATACAGAGCCTGTTTTTGAAGCGACTGAGGATTACTTGAAAACAGTGCTTTTTATGAAGAGGTCTGATGAGCAAGATTCTTAAACACCTTCTGAAAGCCGTTCGCGAAGCCTCGATATTCAACCCTGAAACTCGGGTTGCTCCTGTGTGCATTCTTTGGCCTGACCGTGATCGCCAATGGGAAACAGTTATTCCTCTACTCCAGGTTGAATTGCCTGAGTTGTTCATTCTGGGCGACTATGCTCCTGATAAGCGCATTGGGCCGGCCATTTGGTTGCGTTGTGTTATCGCCGGCAAGGGTGATCATGCTTTGTCAAAGGCGCATCCTCCCATTTTTTATTTACCCGGCGTAAGCCGTCAGGATTTACGTGCAGTCGAAAGTTGCCCTGATCTTCTGAAACCGTTGGCAGAGCTTCAATACCGTGGTGTTATCTGGTCTCAGATCAACGCCAAGGATTGGACGATATTAGCCTTTATCAAATCCGATCAAGGTGGGCTAGGGCTTGATGTAGCGCAAGATAATGACACTAAAAATGCGATGCAACTGGCTCTTCACCGCTTGCTGGACGAAGATATTGAATTAATCAAGGGTAAACGACTGGATAAGGATTATTTCAACACTTTATTATCGGGAGGCGACCCGGTTAGAGACTTGCTGCAATGGCTGGATCAGGAGCATGCATTTAAAAATGCACGGACTGAAAATGAATGGATGGCTTTTGTTGCAGTGTGTAAATCGCAATTGGCGTTTAATCCTCAACAAGAAGGGGTTCTGGCCGGTGCTGAAAAATTAGCGAATCATCAAGGCCCCTGGCTAGGCGTTTGGGAACGGTTTTGCGAAGCCCCGCTTAGATATCCAAATATTCCGGCGCTCATTCGAAAATGCAAAATGCCGCACCCGGATATTTTTGCAAATGAATCGACTTTTGGCGGATGGCCGCAATGGAATGAGGCTGAGGAAAATGGTTTGCGTAACCGATTATTATCTTTAAATAATGGGCTTGTTCAGACGGTACGGTCTGAATTGCAAGAATTGGATCGACAACACGGTCCGAGGCGGCAACTGGTGTGGGCCGAACTAGGGGAGGCCCCCCTGGACAAGGCATTGGAAAAATTATTAGAGGTTGCTGAGTTAACGCAAATTGCTTGTGCCTCCGGTACGCTTGAAGAGCTATCTGCTCATTATAGAAGCGTGGGTTGGCGTGTCGATGATGCGGTTTTAAAAGCATTGGCTCTGATTGAAAAAGTTGTGGATCTTGAAGCCGTAACGGCGGTGATTCGGGCACTTTATTTGCCTTGGCTAGAGAATTCGGCGCGCTATTTGCAACAACAGGTGGGAGTATCAGGTTATCCAGGTGAAGCTCTTGCGACTGCAAAAGCAACTGCATACCCAGAAGGACAATGTCTGCTATTTGTGGATGGACTGCGCCTGGACGCGGCTAAGCGTCTACGCGAAATGCTTGAAAATTTAGGTCTGGATGTGACGGAAAAAGTAATCTGGACGGCATTGCCGAGTGTAACGGCTACCGGGAAAGCCGCAGTTTCTCCTATTCGAGATAAGATCACTGGCAATGATGGTAATAGCGATTTTGAGCCGTGTGTCATGGCAACCGGCCAATCTCTGAAAGGCGGTTACCATTTTAAAAAGTTAATCCAAGACTCCGGCTGGAAGATTCTTGATCATATGGATAATGGTGACGGACAGGGCAATGCCTGGTGCGAATTCGGTGATATTGACCATGAAGGTCATGATCGAGGCTGGAAACTTGCCAAACACCTGGCTAATTTGCTGAAAGAAATCAATGAGCGTATCGATGCCCTTTTAAAGGCTGGCTGGAAAAGTGTTCGTGTAGTTACCGATCATGGTTGGCTGCTGATGCCTGGCGGATTGCCTAAAACCGAGTTACCCAACACGTTAACCGATAATAAATGGGGGCGTTGCGCCTGCCTAAAACCGGGTGCTTCCACTGATCAAAAGCTTTATGCCTGGTATTGGAATCCTTCTCATCATTTCGTGCTGGCCGATGGCGTCAGCTGTTTTAAAAATGGCGATGAATATACACATGGAGGGCTGAGCTTGCAGGAGTGCTTGACCCTTGAATTGACGGTTAGTCGAAATAAATCCGTTATGCCACCAGTCTCAGTTAAAGTGACCGATCTAGTCTGGAAGGGATTGCGTTGCACTATCGGCGTAGACGGTTCATTTGCGGGGTTATCGCTTGACATAAGGCAACAGGCTGGTGATGCCTTAACGAGTGTAGTTGTTGAACCAAAGTCTCTGAAACAAAATGGGGCTGCCTCAGTTCTCGTAGAGAACGTAGATTTGGATGGCCAAAAAGTTGTTTTGGTACTGTTAAATGATGAGGGTTCCTTAGTAACGCAAATGGATACAGTAATCGGAGGAAATTCGGCATGATTGAGTTGGATTCGGTTGATCGCAAGGCAGCATCTGTTCTTGATGGGTACTTGGTTAGAAAGGATCTGGTTAGAACTTTTAGCCGTCAATTTCCGGTACCGACTTATGTGGTTGAGTTCTTATTAGGTCGTTATTGCGCCAGTATTGATCAGGATGAAATCAATGAAGGACTCGAAATTGTTCAACGCCAATTAAAGTCGCGCACCGTAAAAGCGGGTGAGGAAGAGCTTTTTAAGGCGCGTGCCCGCGAAAACGGAGAAGTTAAAATCATCGATTTGATTTCTGCGAGACTGGATGCTCGGACAGACTCCTATGTTGCAACTTTGCCGAGCCTTCGTTTAAACGATGTTCGGATCAGTTCCGAATTGGTCAATACGCATGAACGCATATTGACCGGTGGCTTTTATGCTGAAATTTCGTTGACTTATGATGCATCTATTGCCCAGGAAAGCAACGGACGGCCTTTTGGTGTAGATTCGCTCAGAGAAATTCAACTTTCCAAACGCGACGTTCTAGATGTATTGGCTGAAGCGCGCAAAGGTTTTACGACAGAAGAATGGAAAGATTTTTTGTTCAGATCAATTGGTATTGAACCGGTCGATCTGACCGAAAGGCAAAAAAATGCATTGCTGCTGCGCATGGTGCCTTTTGTTGAGCGTAATTACAATCTAGTCGAACTTGGACCTAGAGGAACAGGTAAGAGCCATCTATTTCAGCAAATCTCTCCGTATGCACACTTGATATCCGGCGGTAAGGCTACTGTCGCTCGCATGTTCGTTCATATGGGGACGGGGCAAAGAGGCCTTGTTTGTCAATACGATGTTGTGTGCTTCGATGAAGTGTCAGGCATTTCATTCGACCAGAAAGATGGTGTGAATATCATGAAAGGCTACATGGAATCAGGCGAATTCAGCCGCGGTAAGGACAATATTCGCGCTGATGGAAGCATTGTTCTAGTTGGCAACTTTGATGTGGATGTCGAGCATCAACAACGCATCGGTCATCTGTTTGGCCCGATGCCTCAGGAAATGCGGGACGATACCGCTTTTATGGATCGCATTCATGCTTATTTACCCGGTTGGGATGTGCCGAAAATAAATAAAGAATTGCTGACCAGCCATTTTGGCCTAGTCAGCGATTTTCTTTCTGAATGCTGGAGCCAGCTACGCAATCAAAGCCGGGTCAGTGTTATGCAAAACCGGGTTTTCTTAGGCGGCGCACTGTCCGGCCGCGATACCAACGGTCAATAAAACGATAAGCGGTTTATTGAAACTGCTCTATCCAGACAGTGAAAGTTTTGTTGCTGAAGAGGATTTGGAATGGGCTGTTCGTATTGCGATGGAGGCTAGGCGCCGGGTCAAAGAACAACAAAAACGGATTGGCTTTGCCGAGTTTCGGAATACACATTTCAGTTATGTGATGGGAACCGATGGTGTGGAAAAATTTATTTCCACACCGGAATTGCAAAGTGAGAACAGCATCGGGGGTGATCCGCTAGAACCCGGCCAGGTTTGGGTAATCAGTCCTGGTGGGGGCGATGAGAATCCAGGTCTTTATCGGATTGAGGTCAATGAAGGCTCCGGTAACGGAGTGAAAATTCTAAATAAACCTGTGCCGCCTGCTTTTCGCGAAAGTATGGGCTTTGCTGAGCAAAATCTATATGCCCGTTCCAAGCAATTAGTGGGCGATAAAGATCCACGACATCATGAATTTACTGTGCAGCTTAGGGCTTTTGATGCTTCCAAGTCGGGATCAAAATTGGGGGTGGGGG
Source organism: Candidatus Methylobacter favarea (assembly GCF_902806695.1). GTDB lineage: Bacteria > Pseudomonadota > Gammaproteobacteria > Methylococcales > Methylomonadaceae > Methylobacter_B > Methylobacter_B favarea. Next base: position 29,188 of record NZ_CADCXN010000062.1, read on the forward strand.
CGATCATTGCGTTGAGCACTGCTCTCTTGAAAAAGAGTGTCCGTGGTGCACTTATTATTTCTGGTGAAATCAATCTCGGGGGATTAATTGAACCCATTCATAATCCGGTCAATATTGCCGAAATTACCGTAGAAAAGGCGCTATAGCGTTACTGATGCCCGTGTCATGCCGTCGTCAGTTATTTGATCTTTCTGATGAAATGGCGACCAAAGTTGATATCCAGTTCTATTCGGATGCCCGTGATGCCTTACTGAAAGCAATAGTTGAATAGCGCATCAGGATTATCAAGATGATTTCTGTAAACCTGAGTAGCATTTCTAAAAAACGTAAATTAGGGAATTCATATTTTTTAATCATCCTCAATCCGATCGTAACAGTCTATAAAATAGCATTTCAACTACTTTGCCCAGCTTGACGTAGTGTATTGAATGCTTTAATAATTCACCTTGAACGTCGGGCTGTCCTCTGGGCGCGTCTTGCGGTGATCATAAATCCGCGTCGTGGCGATGTTGGCATGGCCGAGCCACTCCTGCACCTTAGCGATATCGGCCTGATGGTTAAATAGACGGCTACCGGTTGCCAGATTTTGTTTCTCTTTTTCCCTTAATAACTTTTTTGCGAACCAACTAATACAGCCCTAAGCAGGAAGGATTCCCTACCGACATCCACAAATTTGGAGAAAGACCTTTCAGTTCTCAGTGGCCTTTCCTTCGGATTCACAATCGTTGCCGTTTTCAGACATTGTCTCCGGTTCCGCCATTAGCCCCGATTCTTCTCGGGCTGAACGCACTTCCTCACCTTTCCCTTGTGCATAAGCTGCCTGATGCGCCCGCTGTTCAATCGAGACAATGCGCCGGGCTAATCGGTGTAACCGCTGTTGCCATTGATACCTTGCGGTTGAGCATTGCTTGCTGGTCAATATCTGGCAAAGCCATAGTGTGTCCACGGCGATCATCAGTTGATCCAGCAAGCGGATCAGCTCCACAAACTGAGCGATTTGCGGTGAGGTGATGCGGGCTTTGAAATCCGTCGGGTGGGTATAGCGAGGCGATTCGGCTATGCCGTTATCGGCGCAGAGTTTATCGAGCCGCGCTTTTTCCTGCTGCAGTTGCAGTGCACAGTCGCCGATCATTTGACTGACGATCTCCTCGATATCATCGATCGCCTGTTCCGCGCCGACGATTCGCAAGGTGACGTCAATCGCATACAGGGAGCGAATCAGGCGGCCGTAACTCCGGCGAATCACCCGAATGGCTTGTTCACTCTGGATTTTAATCGTGCGTTCAAAAACCGGACGACTGATGGCCGGACGAACGGTTTTCTCTGGTGCTGTTGTGCCTGCCATGCCATTTCCTCTGAATAATTGCCGTATCACGCCCGATAGTAAGTTGCTTTGTTCTGACCACTCCTGCAAAAAATGGCCGATTTAACGATCTATTGCTGACTGTAATCGGAGATTATCCGCTTCAATATTTGGCAATGGCGCTGAATTTCGTTGTTAACATCAGCCTGGCTTTTTCCATGGGTACTTTTTTGCTGATCAAGTGGAAACATAACATTTCCTGCCGTCTTACGAGACGCTGTGGACCGACTTTGCGTCGGCGTTCCGCCTTCAGGCGGCGTGGATGGTATTCATCGACGAGTCGGGTGCGTTAAGCCCGATGATGTGAGTGCATTGTGCATTTGTTAATCCTGTTCTGGGAAAGCCAATTCCCCGGTCGGGTTGATTCGTCTCCCGAGCATCTAACTCACAGCCGTGCCGGTGGGTTTTAATTCAGTCTTGATCCGGGCACGGACGGAGGAGGTCTGTAGTATGGCAAGTCGTGGTGTTAACAAAGTCATCCTGGTCGGCAACCTGGGTGCCAATCCCGATATCCGGTTTTTAGCCAATGGCGACCGGGTCACCGTGATTCGTCTGGTAACGGGCGAAGTCTGGAAAGATCAAAACGGCACTCGGCAGGAGCGCACCGAATGGCATCAGGTGGTGTTTTATCGCCGCCTGGCTGAAATCGCCGGTGAGCTGTTGAAGAAAGGCAGCAAGATCTACGTCGAAGGCAGTTTGCGAACCCAGCAATGGGAGAAAGACGGTGAGAAACGCACGACCACCGAAGTGGTCGCCAACGATCTGCAAATCCTGGATCGGGCATACGGTCACGAATTTGCTTTCGGGAACAACGATAAGCACAATTACACCAAACCTCGGCAAAACCGTTCGTACTCATCGGCTCGACGCGGATGAGAGGGGCAGTGATCCATTGGTGAGTTAATTCTTCAACTCACAGAAAAAGTTTTTCAACTCGAGTATTCATTAACCCTGCCGCTGCAGTTCTCGCTGTCTCGGTATTTTTTAACCCCATGGGGATGCCATTCCCCGTCTGGGGCATTGCGTCCTCACTTTATTAAGGAGAAACGCAATGAGCTATCCATCCAAAAACACGCAGCCAAAGACCCGGAACCTGCCGATGCCGGTCGACGCGCATCAGGTTTACGGGCTCTCGGAGCAATCCTGGAAAGTCCTTACTGAAGTGACCTTTCCAACGGCCAAAACCCCGGAAGCCATCATGATGGCGCTGGATTACTGCAGGGCCCGCAAGCTCGATATTTTCAAAAAACCCGTGCATATCGTACCGATGTGGAGCACCGCCTTGGGGCGCAATGTGGAAACCGTCTGGCCATCGATCATGGAAATACAGACCACGGCAACCCGGACCGGGCTTTGGGCGGGCATGGATCGGCCGATCTGGGGGCCCGATGTCACCCACACCTTTACCGGCAAATTCAAAGACGACACCGATACCTGGCAGGAAAGCACGGTCACCGTGACTTTTCCCGAGTGGGTGGCGGTCACCGTTTACCGTCTGGTCGGTGGCCGCCGCTGCGCCTTTACCGAGGAAGTGTACTGGATGGAAGCCTACAGCACCGCGGGCGGTAAAAACTCTCAGCTGCCGACGGCCATGTGGATCAAACGCCCAAAAGGTCAGTTAGGGAAATGCGGTAAAGCCGCCTCGCTGCGCGCGGCCTTTCCGGAGGAATGCGGTTATGCCGCCGAGGAAATGGACGGCAAAAGCCTTGACGATCTGAACGACGGCGCCGGGATTAACGGCAGTGCCAGCCGTGTCGATGCGATCGATGGCGACACTGCTGCCGACACCGGCCCCCGTGTGATCGATCTATCGATGGTCAGTCCCAAGGTCCAGAAAGCGGTCGCGGAACTGGTCAGGCGCACGGCCATGGCCGGTGCCTGGAAAGCCGCCTACGACTATGCCAACAACAAGTTCGCGGGACTGGAATTGACCTATGCCATTACCGAACTGGACCAAGCGTCACAGGCGGCGAAAGCCACATCGAACGCCTTCGATCCTGGAGATCAGGCCATCGACGAGGCTTCGATGCCGCCGGTTTCCACTGTCGCATCGGAAGCCTTGCATAAGGCCCGTGAGACCTTGGGCGCGTTGCGCTAGTTGAGGTCAAGCCTTTCCTTTTCACGCCGACAATCCAGTTGGTCGTTATCCACCCTTCCAGGGCGTCATGTTTCTCCCTCGGGGTGAATGGCATGACGTCCTGCATTAAAAGGAGATGTCATGAACGCCATCGATCAATCATTCAATCGAATACCTTGCCATACGGACTGGCATCGCTACGACTCGCCCACCGTGATCCGTCGGCATGGCCGCAGTTTTTTGGAACGGGTCTGGAAACCGGAAGGGGCAGTCAAAAACACCGCTACGTTATCGAAAGACCAGCTTCACAGCCTGGTCGAGAGCTATGGCGGTCGCTGTGTGACGACGTCGGATTCCATGCTGCTGATCTTTGATGACTATCACTGGACCCGCCGTTGCGATGCCCAACTCGTCAAGCTCGGTCAACCGACGCAGCGTTGGGGGTGCTACATCCAGCTGCACGGGGTGGAGTGATGAAAGTCATCAATGTTTCGCAGCGCTCGCCCGAATGGCGGGTGTGGCGGTCACAAGGCATCAGCGCCAGTGAAGCGGCGATCATCATGAACCGCTCGCCGAACAAGACGCCCTGGCGGCTATGGGCGGAGAAGAAAGGACTCGTGCTGGAACAGTCGCTGGAAAATAATCCATTGATTCGCCTAGGCCTCGAATGCGAGCCGCAAGCGCTGCAACGTTTTGAGGATAAGCACGAGGTGCTGTTATTGCCGCTCTGCGGTGAATCGGAGCGCTATCCTCTGTTGCGGGCATCGTTCGATGGCTTATCCGAAAGCCAAGAGCCCGTGGAGGTGAAATGTCCCCATGAATCCACTTTTCTGGATGTGCTGTTAAACCGCGAGCAATCGGCGGCCTATCAATTGTATTGGTGCCAAGTGCAACAACAGCTCCTGGTCGCCGAAGCCGCACGCGGGTTTTTGTTTTTTTATCACCAGGGGCAAGACGTCGAGTTCGTGATCGAGCGTGATGAAGCTTTTTTCACGCAACTGATCGAAACGGCCATGGATTTCTGGTCGGCCGTCAAAACCGGACGGGAGCCGAAAAAAGATCCGGAACGCGATCTTTATCTGCCCCAAGGAGATGACGAACAGCAGTGGCAACGGTTGGCCGCTGATTATCGCCAGAATGCGGAGAAGATCGACGCCATCAAAACCCAGCTCAAAGCCATGGAATTGCAGCAAGCCACGATCGAACACACGTTGGTCGGTTTGATGGGACCCTTCCTGGCGGCCGAGCACTCCGGATTGCGGATCAGCCGCTTTCAGGTGCAAGGGAGCGTTGATTACAAAGCGGTCCTTAACGCCATGCTGCCGGAGGTGCCGGAATCGGCGCTCGAATCCTACCGGAAAAAACCGTCCGAGCGGGTTCGAATCACCTGCCGCGATGACGACGGCAAGCGTGCGGAAGTGCCTTTCGATGCGGAAGCGTTGAAAGACCTGGCCGGTGTCGATTACTGGTTCTGAAGGTTGTCTTTGATGGAACGGGACCCCTGCATGGCCTTTAGGCCTGCGGGGCGTCCTGATCCTTTTGCCGGGCCCGGCATCGCCAAGGATGTCAGTTTGATCAGTCAATTTTTCCGGTTTTTCCTCTGTCCTTGTGCGCCAAGGCCAGAGGAAAAACCATAACATTCAGGCGTTCCTTTCGAGAAACCCCGAATCCGGCGCTTGCCGGCGTTCCGCTATTGAGCGGCAGGAAAGGTACCTCCTTTCCTGGGTTAGGTGCGTCAAGCCTGATGTTGTCGTCCCGTCGGGGTTCATCGCCCCGCCGGGTAATGGTGGCCCCTTGTTTTAATTAAAGGAGGTCCCTCATGAACAAAGAATTTTTGGAAAACCTTGTATACCTGGCTGGAAACGGCCAGTCTGGAAGAGATCAGGGTCAAACAACAAACCGTGCGGCAACTGTTGGCTGAAAGCCGCGACCGCGACTTGAAAGCCGACATTCGCCGGATCTTGCGCTTTATGGACGAAGAGATGGTCGCCCGCTCCGAACTGGCGAACGTCATGCGTTTGTCCATGGCCCACTGATCTCGATTTCTTTACTCATCATTCATCCCCTGGATTGCCAGGGAATCTCATCACCCGAAGGGGACACAGTACCCTTCAGGGATATGGTGTGTCTCCGGTTTCGGGTTTCAACCCAAACTTAAGGAGTTCACCATGATGCAACAGTATTCCATTGCCGACACCTTCGGCATTCCTGCGCCCGCTTCGATGAAAGTGGAAGGTTTTAGCCCGGCGCACAATCCGTATGTGCCGATCAAAAAGGCCTATGTGTTTCGCAAGGATCATCTGCGTGATGTGCTGGCGTTTCTGGGCTCGGCCAATGGCGATGGCTTGAATCTGACCGGCCCCACCGGCTCCGGCAAAACGTCGCTCTTGGAACAAGTGGCCGCCAGGCTGCATTGGGGCGTCCATTCCGTCACCGGACACGGACGCCTGGAGCTCAACGATTTGCTCGGCCAGTACATGCTGGCCGATGCCGGCGCCATGAAATGGATCGACGGTCCGTTGACGCTGGCGGTTCGTCTTGGGCACATCTTGTTGATCAATGAAATCGATGCGGTCGATCCGGCCGAATTGATCGGTTTGAACGAAGTCGTCGAAGGCAAGCCATTGACGATTCCGCAGTCCGGGGACGTGATGCTACCGCATCCCAAGTTTCGGCTGGTCGCCACCGGCAACAGCCAGGGTGCAGGTGATCAGTCTGGTTTGTACCAGGGCGTATTGAGACAGAACCTGGCCTTTCTGGACCGGTTCCGTTTGATGGAAGTGGGGTATCCCGAGCCCGAAGACGAAATGAAACTCCTGGCCGACATCGTGCCGAGCATGCCGGAAACGCTGCGCGAAAGCATGATCAAGGTCGCCAATCAGATCCGCAAGGTCTTCATTGGCGGTCAGGATGGCGCAGGGATGTTATCGGTGACGCTGTCGACCCGCGGCTTAGTGCGGTGGGCGACACTGGTGGCGACCTTTAAAAGCGCCCCCAATGCCTTGGCCTATTCCCTGGACAGAGCCTTGACTTTCAGGGCGGAAGCGTCGGAGCGCGAAGCGATTCATCGCATCGCCAAGGACGTGTTCGGCGATGACTGGCAGGTGTAGTCATGGCGGTCTGGCGTTTATACCGTTATCGTCACAGCGATGGCCGCTCGAAAGACTGGGCGGTCAGCGCGAATGCGGACGGCACGATCACGACTCGATGGGGCAGAACCGCAGCGCGTCTGCCTGGGGTGAGTACCCGGAAGGGTGTGAGGCTATTCGACATCGAAAAGCAAAAACAGGCCAAAGGCTATGTATTCGTCGCCGAGGTGGAGATCGACAGCGAAGGACACGTGCATTTTCCTGAGCCAGCCAAGCCCGATCCACCGCCTTCAGGAAGTGGCGCCTTGTATTGGCATATCGATTGCCGGGTCAGTCAGGAAGTCTGCTTGGCCTTGGCCAGCGAAATCAGGCGTCTGATCGATGTGATTCACTCCTTGCCGGACTATGCCGCGATGCCCCATCCCCTCTGGAAAGGGTGGCAGCGATTGAGCGATCTGGCACTGGGCGCCGAGCCGTTTTCGCAAAGCGGCCAGATCAAACCCGCCCATGGCGTTCTGCCCTGGTTGTTTTTGATGACGTTGAAACAGCAGGGCTTTGCCGGCGTTGAGATCGGTATAGCAACCGAAAGCAGCCGCGAGGTTTCCGCCGATCTGAAGGCTGAACAGGAAGTATTGGATTTTTTTGGCACGGATCTCGACCGAATCAGAGGAACGGCTGAAATGTTAGGTTTACTAAAACCCCGGTTGAATCTGGCCTCATTGTTGTCCGATACAGACGATCGTTGGTTTTAGAAGATTAATCCCGTTCATTTTTATTTAACCCGGAAGGGGCGTGTCTGCCCATCCGAGCCGGCTGCGTCTCTTTTCCCCAAGGAGGTTTTTATGATCCAAGCAGCCAATATCATTTTAGACCGCGTCGTGTTGGTGAAAGTCGAAGCCAACATTTACGGCGCCCGCAAAAAACTGAAAAAGGAAGACCTGGTGCTCGCGGACGGCAGCAAATTGCCGCCTGAGGATTTGGCCAGTCTGGGTTCCAAGCGTTTGCTCGATCCGGACCGGCTGACGGTGTTCAACCGCCTGAAAAAGGAAGCTGAACGCATCTGTTTGCGGGTCGGTACCCGGTTTTTGGGCGGTTTTGCGATTCCCAGCGAATCGGCCGCCGGCATTACCCTCGAGCTCGAACGGATTGCCCAGGACTTTGCCCATGCCAAAGCGGAGTTTTTGGCCGGCTACGATGCCGCAGTGACAGACTGGGTGGTTCGCCATCCGGAATTTGCCGGCATTATCGAGCAAGCGGTGGATTCGGTGGAGTTCGGCTCGACGCGTTTGTCGTTTGACTTTTTGATTGTTACGGTCGGCGTGCCGGACACGTTGCCACCGGAAGACCTTGCGCGCCTGGAAACCAAAATCGGTTCCTTGAGCGAGCAGATGTTCTATGAAATCTCGGTAGAAGCCAATCTATTGATCGAGCAATCGTTATTGGGTAAGGATCAGGTCACGCGCAATGCGCTCCGGCCGATCCGCCGCATGCGTGACAAGCTCGATGGTTTGGGCTTTCTCGATTACCGGGTGGCGCCCGTGGTCGGCACCATCGATGCGCTATTGGCAAGGATTCCTGACAAAGGCGCGATTACCGGCAGTATCCTGCAGGAGATTCTCGCCACCGCCATGCTGTTGGCCGATCCGGACAAAACTCGGCGCCACGGCGAAGGGCTGCTGGCTGAGCAAAGTCATGCGATGGACGATGATGGGCGGGATATGGAGGATGATCTAGCAGAAACCACTGATTGGCTGGCAACGGCGGATCAGTCTTTACCGCTGCCGCTTTTATCACCGCCAGTTCTGTCTGACTGTGACATCGGCGTGGCTTACGGACAAGATGAGCCATCCACCGCGGTCGAGACCGAGGAAGGTGGGGTTACCATCGCTGCCCGAGAAAGTACCGAGCCCAGTCCGGACAGCGATCTGTTTTCCGGGTTGTTCGACGGCATTTTCGAGGACGAGGGGGCAGGGGATATGGAACAGGGTGATCGCCGAACGGAGAGTTGGAAAGAACTCACCCGGATGGCCGAAAGCACTGGCCAGCCGTCAAACTCCACTGGTGTTACAGCAGTAACCATCGAGGCGTCCAATCCGGACGCGTCAAGATCGTCTAATGCTGAGCCGGAAACGGTGATGACGGTAGACGATGATAATGAGGGTGCCGACACAGACCCCGATTATTGGTTTTAACGGATAGCATTCATTTATTTGATACCCAACGGGGCAGTTCATCGTCCCTTTTGGGGCGGTGGCTTGCCCCTCACTTTTAGGAGCAAGCCATGAGAGATATCACCTTACACCATGCTTTTCCGATTGTGGCGGCTGCCATCGGTAACCGCTTCGGCATCCAGGTCAAAGTCGGCGGCGATCAAGCCTATACCGACGGCAAGTTGATTCAATTGCCGGCTTACAACGGCAACGATCCGGATTATCAGGATTATGCCTGGGGATTGTTGGCGCACGAAGCCGCGCATCTTCGCTATTCCGACTTTACCCTGGCCTATGGGCCGTCGGTATTGCGTCGGCGGCTGTGCGGCGCCATTGAAGATGTCCGTATCGAATACGAACTGGCCAAGGACTTTCCCGGGACCAGGCTCACGCTGCGCACGGTGATCGAAAAAATGATCGCGAGCGGCGGCTTTGTCGCCGCCAAAGATGATGATCATCCGGCCAACGTGTTGTACGGTTATGTGCTGAAAAGCCTGAGGGCGCGCGTGCTCGGCCAGACGGCTCTGAATCCCTTGGTCGAAATCAGCGAACAGGTGCTGAAATCGCTTTTTCCGGCCGGCGCGGTGATTCGGCTGAAAGGGCTGTTATCCGAAGTCCCGGATAGCCTGACATCAGAAACCGATTGTCTGTATTTGGCGGATCGCATCCTGACTCTAATTGAACAGGAATGTGAGAAGCCCGCACAGGAAAACACGCAGCAACAGCAAAACCAGGCGGCTCAGGGAAATGCCGATACCGAAGCGAGCGTGAGCAAGGGCGATATTGAGCCTGACGATGATCACGATCGTTCGGATATAAACGCGGATGGTGCTGATTTTTCAGCGGGATCTTCCTGCCCAAGCGAAACCACCGATCGCGATGACACGACCGACTACGATTTCATGCCCAGCCAAATGTCTGACAAGGAATTGGCGGAACAAGCAGACGGATCGAACTACCCGTCTTTGATGGCAACGCTGCAATCGGCTTCGGATGCAGATCTCGACCGCGATGTCTTTGATGTGGTCAAGTCCGCTTTGGCACTGGACGATCGGGATGCGCCTGAGACGGTGATGCCGGTCGGACTTAAGCCGCTGGGCAATGCGGCGGCAGGCCTGGGTCTGCTCAACCACGTGCAAAGCGAATCGGTGAAAATTCGTGCTGCCTTGCAAGGCTGGGTGCAATCGCAAAGCCTCAATCGTAGCCATCCCGCATGCCGGGGCCGGCGCGTGATCGGTCGAAAGCTTCCTCAACTTGCACTGGGCGATCCCCGGGTATTTGTGCGCCGTGTCGTCAAACCCGCGCCGAATACCGCCATCCATGTGCTGCTGGACAAGTCCGATAGCATGGATGAACCGGTATGGGTCGGTAAGAATCAGTCCGTGACAAACCGGTTATCGATCGCCTTGGAAGCGTCCATGGCACTGGCCTTGGCATTCGAAGGCATAGCCGGGGTTAATCCGGGCATGACGGCTTTTCCCGGGAGGGATGACACCTCGGTGTTTCGTCTGCTTGAACACGGCGAACGCGTTCGCGCCAATTCGGCGGCATTCTCTTCACGAGCCGGCGGCACGACGCCGATGACGGAAGCCGTCTGGTTTGCCGCCGCGGCGTTGCTCCGTTGCCGGGAACCGCGCAAGGTGTTGCTGGTGATGACCGACGGTCAGCCCAACGACATCCTGAGCACGCTGGAGATCTTGCAGCGGTGCCGGAACAGCGGGATTGAGACCGTGGGCGTGGCCTTGGGCCTCGATGTCAGCCATCTGTTTCCGGTGGCGATCATGATCAACGAACTGAGGGAACTCAGAACGCAATTGTTCGCGTTGTCGAAAGCGGTGCTGTTAGCGGCGGCCTAAATACCAAACAGTTATCCGTAGCCCAATCCCTGAGCAGATGCAAAGGGATTGTGGCTACGAGTAGCCGATTGGCCCGTGCCTTTTTCCCATGCTCTCGGACAGAATGAGAGCATTGGAAAAACAGAAACTTCATGCATTCATTTACGAATGCTGAATCCGGCGTTGGCCGGCGTACCGTCTACAGGCGGCGCATAGTCTCATCTATGCGGGTCGGGTGCGTTAAGCCCGATGGTTAAGCGCATTTTGCAACCACAAGATGTATTTCACTCAATCCCGCTTCGGGCGACATCGCCCGCGGGGCGACGGTTCATTCGAAGGCAGGTGTTTAACTTTCAAACAGGAGACCTTTAATGAACTTTATCTTTGGCATCATCATCGTGGCGATGTTCATTCTCGCGCTGCGGGTGATCTGGGCAACGACCTTTCAACTACTCGTGATCGTTAAAACCGGTTTATCCGCCATCCGCCGCCACACGGCGCAACGGTCGGCCAGAAAGGCCGAGCCGGTCATCATGCCTCGAATCAGCCAAGAGGTCGATTGGGAGGCGATGTCGGAAACGGTACGCCGGGAAATACAACGGCGCAACAGCGGATCAGGCAATGAACTGGATCGTCTGGAGCTTCAATATCAAGCCAAACAGAAAACCATCAAGTTGTATGAGGCGGAAATTGAAATCGCCAAGCTGGAGCGGGAATTACACAAGTTCAAACCGGTGGACGTAAGCCCCGAACCGGAAGTCAAAAAGCGCCGCAAGGCTAAAACCCAGCCGGCTCAGGCGGTCACCAATGACAATTCATCCAAAACCGCCCAGCAGGTTTTTCAATTACGGGAAGCATTGAAGGGTGGCGGAACGACGCCACCGGTCAATCAGCCAGCCCGCCATTGAACACCTGCAAGGTAGCGCCGGTTCGCGTGTCAACAGCACGAACCGGGCTATCCAGGGTAGGGGAGTCAGCGCTAAAGACCCAACTGCCTTCCGGCAACAGCGATAACAGGTCGCTCTGGGTCTCGCGTCTGAGTTGCCGGATTCGGCATAAAAAGGGCCAGGCTTGCTCCGGGTTGTCAATTCGGCTCAACACCTCGGCTTCAACCGCATCGAGTTTTTTGAAAATGTGTTCGCACTGTTGAACGGTGTTGAGTCGCTCATCGACCGGAATTCCCATCGGTTTAGGCGGCTGATGTCGAGTCTCCGTCCGGTTAGGACTGAGAAAATCAAAAATGCGCAATATCGACTCAAACAGGGCTTATTTCCCGTTAATTCGTGAAAGATAGCTACCATAATCCGTTTTTTATGCAAAATCAAGCGGGCTGGGCAAGCCGTTTTTTGGCCTTATCCGCTTCAATTATCCGGCCGGAACAGCCATCCTGACGGATGGGTTTCCTGCCACATTCTTTTGGAGATCCCTCATGTCCCAATCCCGTATTCATATCAGCCAAGCAATGGCTGATGACACGATAACCCGGTACCTCAATGATTACCGCTGCCCGGATTGCCTGCTCGATTGGCAGGATGAATGGGACTGCGCTTGTAATGATCGCTGCCCGGCTTGTCATAAAGAAATCGTCCCGCTGCATAGCGAAGACATTGCACTTTAACCTGGCGAGAGCCTTCGTCCCATGGGGAAGAGGCTTACCGTCGCTCATCGTGGAGAATATTTATGACGCAACACTTTGTCGTCTCGTATGAAATCGATTAGGTATTGCTAATTAACTATAGATAATCTCATTATTTCTTTTAGCCATCAGAAGCCTTACGGAATATTCCAACATCTTTTGGCACTTGCTGTAGCATTTTGACTTGCGGCGCAACCTGGCAAGGAA
>NZ_CADCXN010000063.1 GCF_902806695.1 Candidatus Methylobacter favarea
CTCCGTTAAATCATTGGGTGCATTTTATGACACCGTGTGGGTAAGGAGGAGTCCATATCATCATTGCGAAAACTATGTTGCATACCCCTTGCTGGGTATGCAACGAGTGAAGCAGGACGGCTGGGGCTGCCGCAGGCATGAGCGGTCGCGTAATTTTTGCTGCTTGTTGGGCAGGGAGGCTCATAAAAGCTTTCGCAAAAATAGCGACTCCCCGCTGGATTTGGCTCGGCACTCATGCCGAATATGACAAGATGCTTGCCTAACATAGAACTTAACCAACGCGGTTATTTTTCAGCTTTGCGTCAGCCCGTATTCGCCAAAACCTCTTGCGATGCGAACATAAGGCAGATTGCCAATAGCGTTTCCCAGGCATCCCCCTGCTGTTGGCCTTTAATCTGGCGATCGGCCTTAGCGCTCAATACCAGTATTTTATTCAGATCAGTTTCGCCAAGCCTGTTAAGTGCGGCATTAACAAGCTGTTTGCGATTATCCCTGATCTGGCTATTTTTGAAGTTTTCTCCATGCCGACCGTGGGCTGAAGATAGCTTGATTTTGAGTAATTCCCTGGCATCGCGCGTCAGCGCCCATAGCACAACCGGGGCGGCATTCCCTTCCGCCTTTAAGCCCGACAATATTTTAAAAACCCGGTTTACATCGGCTGCCAGCGCACTATCAACCAGCTTAAACACATCGTATCGGGAACTATCGGCGACTGCATCAAAAATCTGTTGATTGCTGATAGTTCCGGCGCCGTGTAATACATAGAGTTTCTCAATTTCCTGGACGGCCGACAGAAGATTTCCTTCAATTCTGCCTGCCAATATCCGTAACCCCTCTGTTTCAGCATGCAGGCCGCGGCGCTGCATCCGCTGCTGCAACCAGGGAATTAGATCCTGTCTTTCCGGAGGCCAGACCTGAATAATAATTCCGACCTTATCCAGGGCTTGCAGCCAGCGCGACTTGAATGCTTCTTTCGCCACCTTGCCAGCCGTAACAAGCAACAGCACATCTTCGGGCAGCCGATCACAATACGCGATCAGGGCCTTGGCGCCATCGGCTCCGGGCGTGCCGGAATGCATTCGTAAGTCAATGATCTTCTTGTCGGAAAAAATAGACAGCGAACCTGCGGATACCGTTAATTCTTTCCATTCAAAGCCTGTTTCAACGGAAAAAACTTCACGCGTTTCAAAGCCCGCTTTTCTTGCCGCCTTTCTGACAGCATCGGCCATTCCGCCCAGCTGCAGCGGCTCATCGCCGCTGATAAAATAGACGGGCGCTATTTTTTTTTGCAGGGAGACCTTTAATTGCTCAGGCTTTAAACGCATGTTATTTAGCCTTGGCTTGCAGTACGACCTGGATGCGAGTGATTATATTCTGGACGGCCTGTTGATACATTTCACTGCGGATCACGGCTTCTTCATTGTCCTTTGCCATAATATCCTGCTGATCATTGAAATATTCTCGTCTGACCTCAACAGGCTGCCGCTCCAGGACTTTAACATTGTCCCCTTTCACCAGCTCATATTGCAGGCGATAGTTCAGCTCAAACTCATTAGACCGGCCCCTCGAACTCAGAGACAGCGCGCGGCGCTGCATATCTTCACCGACTATGTTGATAATCATGCCAGCCTCGGCCGACGAATTGACAAGATTGCCGGACGCCGATTTCAAGGCGATGCGGAATTGGTCGCGAAACTCGGCAGAACCTCCTTGCAGGTAGATGTTTTTCATGCCTTCAGGCAATACTAAAGCGCCGCGTAAATGATAGCCGCAGGCACCTAGTAAAATAGCAACTATAAAAATAATTGGCTTTTTCATCAGCACGTCTTTTCTCTCATTAAATCCACCATCATAAAATTAAGCCTTTATCATTCCAACATGCAGACCTAGTAGCAAACGAAATTCTGCTACTTGCAAAGCATTATCATCTACACCACGATGTTAACCAGTTTTTTAGGCACCACTATGACCTTCCTGATGGGCTTGTTCTCAATAAAGCGTTTAACATTTTCATCATCCAGCGCGCTTGCTTCCACTTCTTTTAAAGTTGCCGATGCCGAAACCAGAATTTTGCTGCGCAATTTACCATTGACCTGAATAATCAGCTCCAATGAATCCTGTTCCAGCGCTGCCGCATCAACTTTTGGCCAGGATTCGCTAACTACAGCTTGGGGATGGCCCAAATCCAGCCACAGTTGATGGCAGATATGCGGCACAATCGGCGACAGCATTAATACAATGGCTTCCAGCGCTTCCTGGCGTATGGCTTTGCCGTTATCGGAATCATCAGTAAACCGGGATAAGGCGTTAACCAGCTCCATATTGGCGGCAATGGCGGTGTTAAAGATATGGCGTCTGCCCATATCATCGCTGACTTTCCGGATGGTTTGATGAAGCTGGCGGCGAACGCTTTGCTGCTCGTCCGTGAGTGCGGAACCTGATGTAACGCTCATAGTAGAACCGCCGGCATTAATATGCAGATAAGCCTGTTTCCAGAGCCTTTTAAGAAATCTGAAGGCGCCTTCAACGCCGCTGTCAGACCATTCGAGAGATTGCTCGGGAGGCGATGCAAACATAATAAACAAGCGAACGGTGTCAGCGCCGTATTGATCAATCAAGGCTTGCGGATCGACCGTATTGCCCTTGGATTTGGACATTTTGCTGCCGTCTTTTAACACCATGCCCTGAGTCAGCAGCTTTTGGAATGGTTCATCACAGGCCAGCAAGCCTTCATCGCGCAATAATTTGGTATAAAACCGGGCATATAGCAAATGCAAAATGGCATGTTCTATGCCGCCGATATAATGATCCACAGGCAACCAGTAATCAGCCTTTTCATCGAGCATGCCATCCGCCGGGCTACTGGCGAACCGGGCAAAATACCAGGAGGATTCCATAAATGTATCAAAGGTATCGGTTTCCCTGCGCGCAGATCTGCCGCAACTTGGGCAAGCCGCGTGTGAAAACGTCGGATGGGCCACCAGCGGCGATTGCGAGCCGTCCAGAACCACATCGCGCGGTAATTCCACCGGCAGATCCTGCTCTGGAACAGGAACCGTGCCGCACTCATCGCAATAGATAATTGGAATCGGGGCCCCCCAGTAACGCTGCCTGGAAACGCCCCAATCGCGCAGGCGGAACATAGTTTTCCGCTGTCCCCGATTATTGCGCTCCAGGACATCTGCAATAGCAGCACAGGCCTGCTCTGAAGTCAAACCGTCAAATTCACCTGAATTGCGCAATACGCCCTTAACCGTGTAAGCCTGTTCCGAGCAAATGTCATTTTCGCCGTTTTTGGCACAGATCACCTGTTTGATAGGAATGCCGTATTTTTTCGCAAATTCAAAATCACGCTGATCATGGGCCGGCACAGACATCACGGCGCCGGTACCGTACGCCATTAAAACAAAATTGGCGATCCAGATAGGAATTTCCTCACCGCTTATCGGGTGGATAGCTTTGATTCCTGAATCGACCCCGCGCTTTTCCATGGTCTCCATAGCGGCTTCGGAGGTTTCGATCATCTTGCAGTCAGCTATGAATGCACGGATTTCAGGCCTGCTTTCGGCGGCCTTTAACGCCAACGGATGTTCGGCGGCGGCGGCAAGATAGGTGACGCCCATCAAGGTATCAGGACGCGTGGTATAAATTCTCACGGGCTGATCCATACCCATTACAGAAAAATCCATCTCGACGCCTTCAGAGCGGCCGATCCAGTTGGCCTGCATAATTTTTACCTGTTCCGGCCAGCCGTCCAGGGTTTCCAGTGAAGCCAGCAGTTCATCCGCATAGGCAGTGATTTTTAAAAACCACTGGGCGATTTCCTTGCGTTCAACAGGCGTATCGCAGCGCCAGCAACAGCCATCGATCACCTGTTCATTCGCCAGAACAGTCATATCATTGGGACACCAGTTGACCGGCGCCGTCTTTTTATAAACCAGACCTTTAGCCAGCAATTTCAGGAAAAACCATTGCTCCCACTTATAATAAGCCGGGTCACAGGTGGCTATTTCCCGCTTCCAGTCGTAACCAAAGCCCAATCGTTTAAGCTGGTCGCGCATATAGTCGATATTGCTATAGGTCCAGTCGGCCGGATGAACGCCGTGCTGCATCGCGGCGTTTTCGGCAGGCAGACCAAAGGCATCCCAGCCCATAGGCTGCAATACATTTTTTCCCGACATGCGCTGGTAACGGCTGATCACATCGCCTATCGTATAGTTACGGACATGCCCCATGTGTAATTTACCGCTGGGATAAGGGAACATCGATAAACAATAATATTTTTCCTGCGTGGAAAACTCTGACACATTAAACACGCCTGAGGCTTCCCAGGCCTGCTGTGCTTCTTTCTCAATAGCCAGCGGCTTATAATTTTCTTGCATCCTTCTCGTCTTTTACCGGTCAAATGCGTTAGAATACCGTACAGTCGCCTAAATCTAAAGCGTCATTTTCAGGAGTTGGATCATGAATAAAAATAAACTTGTCAAAGCTTATATGGATTTTATGGAGCACCTTTATGAAGCAATGGACGACACACTCCATTCTTTTGCTGATGCGCTGGAAATTTCAAAAGAAAAAACAAGAGAAACCAGCGACTTGACTGACGAGGAACTGGACAGGGTTTCAAATTATGTCAAGCGCGATATTGAACATGCCGCTCATGGATTAACCAGTAAGGAAGATAGCCAGTCGCTGTCCGAATGGTTCAAATTCGACATCGAACTGCTTGAAAACTTCGCGCTGGATGCATTTTTAAGCCTTGCCGATAAAACCCGTCTGGAACTGGCCAAACTTGAACAACAAGCTGAACAAAATACCTACCATAGCGGCGACATAACCGGACCTGGAACTTTTGTTTGCGACTTCTGCAATAAGGAAATTTCATTCAAGTCAGCCAGCGAAATTCCAAAATGCCCCGATTGCCGCGGCAATACTTTTTTCCGCCTTTGATATTAGCGGGGCAAGCCTTATAATGCGGTTTTAATCTGTTGATTCACGGGGAATAACATGCGCAGGGTCATTTTCAATCAGAAAGGTGGTGTCGGTAAATCAACCATTACCTGCAATCTGGCCGCTATCAGCGCCGTTGAAGGCAAACGCACCTTGGTTATCGATCTGGATATACAGGGTAATTCCACGCAATACCTGCTGGGCAAGAAAGTTGGCGATAGCGATAAAACCATTGCCCATTTTTTCAAGGAAAGTCTGAGTCTTTCGCTGTTTGGAGGCAATAATCCCGGACTTGAGGAAGTCATTCATGAGACCCCCTTCCCCAATCTTTTCATTATTCCATCCCATCCCGAACTTGAACCCTTGCAAGGCCGGCTGGAATCACGGTTTAAAATATTCAAACTCCGAGAAGGCCTAGAAAAATTGCAGGGCTTTGACTCGATTTATCTGGATACCCCGCCGGTTCTTAACTTTTACAGCCAATCCGCATTAATTGCTGCTGACAAATGCTTGATACCCTTCGACTGCGATACCTTTTCCCGGGAAGCTTTATATGTATTAATGCAGACCATAGCCGAAATTAAAGCCGATCATAATCAAAACCTTGAAATCGAAGGCATCGTTGTTAACCAGTTTCAAAAGCAGGCCAATCTGCCGCGCCAGCTGGTTGATCAGCTTATTGGCGAAGGACTTCCTGTTCTTAACGCCATGATTTCACCCTCCGTTAAAGTCAGAGAGTCACATTCAGAATCGCAGCCCTTGGTGCATTATGTTCCCAACCATAAACTGACTGATGAATACCGGGCTTTACATGCAGAAATTCACAGCCATTAAATTCACAGCTATTAAGGTTCAAGGTTTGGGAATAGGCATTTAACCTGCTCCTTGATAGCTTTTGGGTTATCTTGCTTATTTCTGAACAGCAATGCGAGTCTGACTGCTTTCGATGTCTTAATCTGCAGATAGTCATTGTACTGACCCTGCAATGACTACAATTTCTCTTCTCTTACCCTGCTATGATCCGCTTTCTATCAGATAAAGCCAGGCTTTGGTTGCTGCCGCTATGGTCCGGAATTTTAATAGGCACCAGTTATATTCCCTTCCCTCCCTGGGCTTCCCTGTTCTGCTTTGTGCCGTTGTGGATTTTCTGGCGGCAGCAGACCAGTTTTAAAAACGTTTTTCTTGGCGGCTTGATTACTGCTTTTATCTTCACACTGATTGGTTTTAACTGGGTTACCTATCTTTTGCATGAATTTGCGCATCTGGAATGGCCCATCGCCATTCTGGGCATGCTGCTCTATGCCCTGATAGCCCATCTGTTTGTACCTATAGCCGGAGTACTGTGGCTATGCGGCCAAACTAAATTCAACTGGCCTGACTGGCTTTCACTGAGCTTCATGGCGCTTATTACTACGCTGTGCGAAGCTTACTCATTCACCGTGTTTGACTGGAACTTCGGTTATTCCTGGTATGGCGCCAATATGCCCATTTATCAGTGGGCAGAAATTATCGGTTTTAGCGGACTCAGCGCTGCTACGCTACTATGCAACCTGCCGCTTTATCTTGCCTGGAAAAAGCGCAAGCTGAAATCCGGCAAGATCCTGTTGGTAACTGTAATAATCAGCTTTATGCTGCTTAATGTGGGCGGTCTCTGGCTTAAGGAAAGGCTTCCTGAGCCGGATGCCTCTTTCAAAACCTTGCTGGTTCAGGCAAGTATCGGCAACTCGGAAAAAATAGCCGCCGAACTGGGAAAAGGCTATCCACGGGAAATACTCAGGCGTTATACGACACTGACCGATAAGGCGCTTGACTCAGCAGGTACCAGGATTGATTTTACCCTATGGCCGGAAACAGCTTTCCCGGAATTGCTGGGAGAGGAATTCAGATTCAATGAACTGCCTGTTGCCTTAGCCAGATTTCTACGCGAACGGCAGCTGGCTCTCATCACCGGCGCCTACGGCGTAGACGAGCGTTCCCGTCTGATTACCAATTCATTGTTTATACTCGATAAAAACGGCGAGATTCTACCGTCTCATTACAGTAAAACCATTTTGCTTGCTTTTGGTGAATATATACCTGGCGAACAATTTTTTCCGGAACTGCGCAAGTTCTTGCCGCCTATCGGCCATTTCGCGCGAGGCTTTGGACCAACTCAGCTGCTGAACCTGAATGGCTATAAAATGGGGCCGCAAATTTGCTATGAAAGTCTTTTCCCTGGCTTTTCGCGCTCGCTGGCTGATCTGGGCGCCCAGTTTATCGTTAATGTGACCAATGATTCCTGGTATGGCGCCTGGCAGGAACCTTATCAGCACATGTATATGACTCTGGCGCGAGGCGTAGAATTTCGCAGACCCGTGCTGAGAGTCACCAACACAGGCATTTCAACGGTATCTCTGGCATCGGGCGACATTCTGGAACGCTCACCGATACATCAACCCTGGACTGGAGTCTATGAAGTCCCCTATCTTACCAATCCTTCGGCCACTTTTTACCAACGCTGGTTTTGGCTGGTGCCTTTCCTGCTGTGGAGTGCGTTGGCTTTATTGCTGGGAACAGGAGTTCTCTGCAAGTTAAAAAACCAATAGCAAACATGATAGTGATTAAACCTGCCTAGCCTGGGCGATTTGATTAACGTCTACCGTATTCATTCTTCTCTGTTAAAAATCCGAAAAGCCAGGGAAGCCATTTGCTTAAGTGTTTATCGGGCTTCCTTATTGATTAAATAATAAACCACCGGAATCACCAGCAAGGAAAACAGGGTCGAGGCAAAAATACCAAAGATAAAGCTCCATGCCAGTCCTGAAAATATCGGGTCCAGGATAATCACAAAGGCGCCGAACATCGCCGCTCCCGCGGTCAGGAAGATCGGCCGCAAGCGAATAGCACCGGCCTCTATCAGGGCTTCTGCAAGCGCCACATCGGCACGGGCGCGGATGCGCTCGATAAAGTCGATCAGGATAATCGAGTTGCGCACCACGATACCCGCCAAGGCGATCATGCCGATCATCGCCGTGGCGGTAAAATAAATCGGGTTGGGGTAACCGGCAATCGGCACAGCAAATAGATTAAGCAGCCAGAAGCCGGGCATGATGCCGATGACGGTCAGCGGGATGGCTATCATCATCACCAGCGGCACGCTCAGCGATCCGGTTTGTCCGACCAGCAGGACATAGATCATCACCAAAGCGGCCGCAAAGGCTAAGCCAAGATCACGAAATACATCGACAGTGATTTTCCATTCGCCTTCGCCCGCAAGTTCTGCGGTATAACCTTCGGGCAAGGGCCGTATCTCCAAGGCGTCATTCAGATCGAAAACCGCTTCTACCGGACTTCGGCCTGCCATACTGGCAATGACATAATTCACTCGTTGCAGATTTTTGTGATAAATGGGCTGATCTTCGCTTTCTATAGCGGCGGAGCCTATTTCACTTAGCGGCACCAGATCGCCCTGCCCTGTTTTAACCCGCAAAGCCAATAAATCGGCAACCGACGAGCGGAGCGCACGCGGCAGTTGCAGGATGATTTCCAGAGGCTGGCGTTCGCTGTCCAGATGAACGATGCCAACAGCCTTACCTGCGACGGCGATGAGCAGGGTTTCTGCAACTTGCGCGACGCTGACGCCGGACAAGGCGGCTTTTTCGCGATCCAGGTGAAAATGCACCTTGTCATGCGGCGCTTCGGAAAAATCATCGACATCAACGACGCCTTCGGTTTTTTCCATATCGGCCCTGATTCGTTTGGATATGGCTACCAGGCTGTCGATACTGCCTTCAGGCGGGCCATAGATTTCAGCGACCAGGTCGGAAAGCACCGGCGGCCCGGGCGGAATTTCCACGATTTTCAGGTTTGCGCCAAATTTCTTGCCGAGCCGTTTTATTGCAGGCCGAATGCGCAAGGCGATTTCGTGCGATTGTTGTTCGCGACGGTCTTTGGGTAATAGATTAATTCTGACTTCACCCAGATAACCGCCGCTGCGTAAATAATAGTGCCGAACCATGCCATTAAAGTCCATCGGCGCGGCAAGACCTGTATAGCTTTGATAATCGGTGACTTCGTTGACGGTAGCCAGATAACTGCCCAAAGCGCGCGCAACTTCATCGGTTTGTTCCAGCGTCGAGCCGCGCGGCATATCGATGATGATTTGCAGTTCGTTTTTATTGTCGAACGGCAATAATTTGAGCGGAACGGCGCGGGTTATGGCCAGCAGAGTTGAGGCCACAAAGGCTATCAGCACCATCAGTAAAAATAATTTAGCGCGTCCAGAGGTTGCCAGCAGCGGGCCGAGCGTGGCTCGATAAGCCCTATAAATAAAAGTTTGTTTAAGCTCTAGCGGCGCTTCGTTACCCTGCTTGTGGTATTCGCTTTGCAGCAGTTTGAAACTGGCCCAAGGCGTGACGGTAAAGGCGACAATCAGGGAAATGATCATCGCTATCGGCACGTTGAAAGCCATCGGCGCCATGTAGGGCCCCATCATGCCGGTAATATAAAACATCGGCAGAAACGACACAATCACGGTGAAAGTCGCCAGAATGGTCGGCGGCCTGACTTCATCGACGGCCGTCAACAGCGCCTCCAGCGGCGATTCCTTGCGCAGTTTATAGTGCCTGTGGATATTTTCGACATCGACAATCGGATCATCGACCAGCAGACCCAACGACAGAATCAACGCAAACAAGGTGACGCGGTTGATCGTATAGCCTGAAATATAGTCCAGCAACAAGGTCAGCGCCAAAGTCATCGGCACGGCGATCGACACGATAAACGACTCCTTCAGCCCCAGCGAAAAAGCCAGCAGCACGACGATAATCACGATCGCAAAACTCAGGTGTTTAACCAGCTCGTTGACCTTGTGGTTGGCGGTTTCGCCGTAATCGCGAGCAATCGTCAGCAAAACATCTTCAGGGATCAGGCTGCCGTGCATTTTTTCCGCCGTGGCAATAACGGCTTCGGCGACGTTGACGGCATTGCTGCCTTTACGTTTGGCGACGGCAATGGTGACCATCTGGCGTTCCTGTCCAGCCAGAGGCTTGTTGCCGGCGGCCTTGCCAATTGTGGGCAAAGCTTCGACAGCCGGACCAAAGCCGATCCGGGTGTAATGACCGACATCGGCCGGGCCGTCTTCAATACGGGCCACATCGCGCAGAAAAACAGGCCGCCCGGCAACACTTTTGATGACGGTCGCGCCTACGTCATCCGATGACTTAAAATGAGGGCCGGCTTCGAGCAGAATTTCACGGTTGCCGCGTTCAATGCTGCCGGCTTGCAGATTAATGTTTGCATTAGCCAGCGCCTGCGTGACCTCAAGCAATGTTACGCCATGCGCGGCCAAACTGGCAGGGTTGGCATAAATCGACACCCGCCGCTGTTCGCCGCCGACAACCCAGCTTTTACCCACGTCGCCGACGCCTCGAAGGGAAATAATCAGCTCATCGGCGATGCGCCGCAAGGCCATCGAATCATAGTTATTATTTTGGGCCGAGAGCGTCAAGAGGACGATAGGCACGTTGTCGATTTCAACGGGCGACACTTTCCAGCGAGTGACGCCGGGCGGAATATGATTCTGGTTGGACATGAGCCTGTCCCAGGTTTTGACCAGGCTGTCTTCAAAATCCTGGCCGACGAAATAACGCACGGTAACAACCGCGGCGCCTGGCCTGGAGACGGAATACACATATTCCACGCCTTCAAGCTGCTTGAGTAAAACTTCCAGCGGCGTGGCAGCCAGTTTTTCAACTTCTTCGCTGGAAGCGCCCGGATATTCCACAAGCACATCCATTACCGGCACGACAATCTGCGGGTCTTCTTCGCGGGGCGTGAGAATCAGCGCTGCCCCTCCCGCCAGCAGGGAAATAATCAGGAACAGTATGGAAAGCTGCGAAGTAGTAAAAACTTTGACAATTCTTGTCGTCAATCCCCGTTTGGGGCTTTGCTTGTGCAGGTCAGCCATTATTGCGCTCGTTGCGGATTGGTTATAACGGTTTCACCGGCATGCAAGCCGGAAATGACTTCAATCTGGTCGCCGAAGGTTTTGCCCGCCCTGATATGGCGCATAAGCTGCCGGCCTTCCGATAAGAGCTTGACAACTTCCAGTTGCCCGATGCGCTGCACTGCGCTGGCAGGAATCAATAAGGCTTCATGCTGGCCGCAGGCTTGTTCCAGCCAGCCGAAATAGCCAGGCTGCAAGCCTTCGATTGCAGGCAGTGCGATTTTGATCCGCCGGGTGCGGGTCTGCGGGTCGACTTCTGGACTGAGCTCGTCAATTTGAGCATTTGTTGTTAGGCCCAGCGTATCAATGCGCACGGTGACAGTCATGCCGGTGCTGTAACGTCCGGCGCAAGTGCTGGGGACGTCGGCTTCAAGCCTTAAGCCTTTTGGCGTTTGTAAAGTCACCACGGCTATGCCGGGCAACCCCATGTCGCCGGGTTCTTTAAGACGTTTAACAACAACGCCGTCAAAAGGCGCGAGTAACAGCGCATCAGCCAGATGGGTTCTGATTTCACTAACAGCGCTTGCCGCCTGATTGACGCCGGCCTGCGCCTCTTTTGCCTGCGCGCTTACAGTATCCAGTTTTTCGCGGGTTGCCGCTTCCTTGCCATACAGGCTGCGGATGCGCTGTTCGTCTGCCCTGGCGCGATTCGCCCGGGCATTGGCTCCGGCAAGCGCAGCAAGAGCCGCATTCTCCTGAGATTTAATGTCACGTTCGTCAAGACGGGCGATGACATCGCCTTTTTTAACTTTGTCGCCGGCTTTGACCCTGATCTCGATAATCCGGGCCGTCATTTTTGGGGCAATATTGGCTACGGTTCTTGCTCTTACCGTGCCGGGCCAGGCGAGCATATCGTCAACCTGTCTTTTTTCGACAACAGCCGTGCTGCTTTTCGACGTGTTTGAATCGCCCGGCAACGGGCTTAAGCCTGGGGGCGCTTTACTGACAAAACTGCCTTGCATATAGAGCAGCAACAGAATCAAGGTTAAACCGGCTGCAGAAATTGCAGCGATTTTTTGGGTATTTTTGTGTCCGGTTTGCAGCATGATATCTCCTTTATTTGGCTACTCGTTTAATGACAGGCAGTTTAAAGTCAAGTCTTTCGTGGAGAGCTTGTCGAACCATGACCCTTCGGCAAGGATCTCCTGAGCATAGCCGAAGGGCCCAGGGCGAACGGTTAAACCTGGCATGTCTTCTGCCTTGAGCAGAAAGCTCTTTATTTCCAGTCGCCGATTGCTTTTTTCAAGGCGGCTTCAGCACTCAGGGCATCGTAATGCGCCGCGATAGTGCTGGATCGAGCCTTATTTCTGGCGACTTCGGATTCGATATAACGGGTGACCGTGACCATTTCAGCACGTCTTTCCTCATTAACCAGTCTTAAGGCTTCGTCAGCCGCCAGCACCGATGTTTCGGCAACGTGCAAACGCGCTAAAGCTTCTTTAAGATTTAGAAATGCAGTTTTAACTTCCTGTTCAATAGCCAGTTTGGTTTTCCGTTCCGTTTCACGCGCTTCTGCTGCTTTTCGTTCTGCTGCTCGGACACGTTGCTGGGTGTTAAAACCGGAAAATAAATCCATTTCGACGCTGACGCCGGCGGTAACATTGTCCTTTTCACTGTTAAAGCCTGGAGATTGGCTATTTTGACCGTAGCTTACATAAGCATCTGCTTTGGGCAAATAAGCGCCCCGCTCGCTTTTTAACTGCCGCACACTGATATCCACCCGGCGGGCGGCGGCTTTAACTTCGGGGCGCTGTGCCATTGCCTGATCGAGCAAGTCATTAAAGGATGCCGGCAACTTGGGTTTGGGTAATAGGGAAGATGACGATGCGACAGTAAATGCTTGAAAACTGGATAAGCCTAGTAATTTGGCAATACTGGTTTTGGCTATTTCAATGGCGTTGGCGGCTCTTATTTCAGCGCTCTGCGCTTCAGCCAGTTGTACCTCCAGTGATAACACATCGGATTTAAGGACAGTTCCCGCTTCGTATCGACGCTGCGTTTGTTTTAACTCGCTGGCAATTGCGGAAATGGAGCTCTGCGCGACTTTATGCGCTTCTATAGAAGCCAGATAAGCATAATAGGTAGCAGTGACGGCTTCAATCAGGGCATTACGCACTGTCGAGCGTTCAAACTCTGCTGCATCTACGCCCAGCTCCGCCGCTTTACTATTCTGATAATCCTGACCGCCACGGAACAGGGACAGTTTTCCTATGATTTCGGGGCGAAAATTTTGCCGGTAGCCGGGATTATTAATGTTATTGATCGAGTTGGAATCGAAATCCCTTTGCGCGACGATCATCCCGAATACCTCAGCCGGATTGTTGGAATGCTGATAGCCAACTCTGGCTGTGAGTTGGGGATAAAACGCGGACAGAGCAATGCCCAATTGCGCTTCAGCCTGGCTGATGCGTTCAGTGGCGATTTGCAGATCAGGATTGTTGGCTAATGCATAATCAATGGCCTGATCGAGACTAAAAAACTGGCCGCTTAATTTTTCCGGAACGGCGTTATCTGCAGAATTTTTGGGAACAGGGTCCGCCATAGCTGACATATTAAATAGCATTGATAGCGGCACCAGACTCAATGCCAGGCTGTTTTTTATTGTTTTCACCATAATCTTTCCCTACAGACTGGATTGCAGGCCGGGTTAGCGGCAACGCAATCTCATACGCATTACTTAAGGCATGACTATGCGAAGTCGGGGCGGTGGATTAAAAGTTAACCCAACTTAGCGCGTTGCATTCAAGTTTATTCGTATCAGCTTGGCGTTCAGCGTAGCGCGAGATATTTTAAACGTTGAAAATCCGTATTTGACCGGAACTGTGCGCTACAAGGCAATCAGAAAGCGCAGCCCGGCTTGACGCCCAGCTTTTTAAGCAGCATTGCGACCGGGCAAAACCCCGTAAATGCTGACTGAAATAAATTAGCGCCAACAAAAGCGGTGAACCATAGCCACATTTCAGAATGATAATGCGCCAGCAACAGGCTAATCAGAATAAAACTGCCTGCCACAGCAAAAACTACGCGATCGATGGTCATCTTATTTTCCTTTCAAACGGACTATGCCCATTAATTTGAGCATTGATTTTTCATAAAAAGGCTCACTGATGCCTTTTCTGATTTTACGCATGAAATATTTCTCAAAACCTATTTTTGCCCAGTGCACCCATTTACCTTCGGCCGACCAGGTGGTATTGCGCGGCGGAATTTGCGGCTTGGCCAGAAAAGCCACGCCGGAATCGCCAAAATCAGCCAGACATAAAGCGTTCCATGTCGCTTTGTGGGTCGGCTCTTTGCCGGCCAGTTCATCGGCAATATTATGCGCGGCGGCAGTCACCATCGATTCGATCATATAGCCTGTTTTTGGCGTACCAACAGGCAAGGGCGTTGCTTCAACCGGCGGAATGGCAACACAAACGCCGACGGAATAAATATTTTTAAAGGCTTTATTGCGCTGATATTCATCCACCATAACAAAGCCGCGCGCATTAACCAGACCTTCAACACCAATATTACGCAGGGCGTCAATACCGGTAAAAGCCGGCAACATCATGGAGTGATTAAATGGCAGTTCATGTTTTTTCTTGTCCTTGCCTTCCTCATCGACCTCGGTAACGTACATCATGCCGGCTTCAATCTTGTCGACCCTGGCATTCGTTATCCATTTAATATGCTTGTCACGCAGGGCGCTTTCCAGCAGGCCTTTGGTATCGCCGACACCGCCTAAACCCAAGTGACCGATATAAGGTTCGGCGGTAACAAAAGTCATCGGCACTTTGTCACGAATTTGCCTTTTGCGTAATTCCGCTTCAAGAATCATTAAATATTCATAGGCGGGGCCATAACAGGAAGCTCCCTGAACCGCGCCGACAACAATCGGGCCGGGATTTTCCATAAATTTGTCCCAATCTTTTACTGCGACGGCCGCATGATCGACATGACAGACGGATGAGGTATAGCCATCCGGCCCCAAGCCTGGCACTTCATCAAAAGCCAGACGCGGGCCGGTGGCAATAACCAGGAAGTCGTAAGCAACGGCTGAACCATCCTCCAGATGAACCTGATTATTGACGGGATCAACTTTTGTTGCGGCTTTTTGAATAAATTCTATGCCTTTTTTTTTAAAAACCGGGGCTAATTCAATCTTCAGCTCTTCAGGCTTCCGCCATTTAGGTGGAACCCAGGGATTTGACGGGACAAAATGAAAGGTGGGCGTATCGGAAATGACGATGACATCATGATTTTTCCCTGCCGTTTCCTTCATTTCATAAGCCATTGGCACGCCGCCAATGCCTGCGCCTAAAATTACAATACGAGCCATGCTGCTTTCCTCATTAATAGTTAATACTACGTGCCTGGATTAATTGTCCCTGGGTTAATTGTAAACCTATTAAGAAGACGATACATCAACTCAACAACGCAAAATCAATCAGTCAAAAGATCGACAACCTAAAAAACGAATTTGCGCTTATTTTTGCCATTGCTACTCTGCTGTCCTGCGCGAATCGGCTGAGCGCACTATCAATAAACGTTGGCAGAGCATAAGCGCCCTCCAGGATCAGGCTCAGTCTAATAAATGCCTGAAAGTCAGGCTAATGAATAAATGTTCTAAATAAATCGCGGTTGGGGGGAAACAACCGTAAACAAGACCTTGCTTAATAATGCATCGCCATAAAAACATTTTTATAGGAAATATACATTAGCGTTGAAACCAGCATATATAAAACGGGGGTTAATAAAGGGGTTATTCCCGTGCATAACAATGCCTCAACAATTATAAAGCCAAGCAGCGTATAAAGCGCTTTCTGATTTTTAGCGACGGCCTTATCGCCCTGCTCTTTTGCTTCACTCCAACTGTAATTTCTAAATAACATCAGCGGATAACTGAACCAGCTGGCAAAGGTAGTAAGCATCAGCAAGACAAAAATCAGCGTGACATTGGCATAGGCATAGATCCATCTGGTTACCTCCCACATCGATTTATTATCCAGATTCTCCGGCGTTAGTTCCCAGTAAAAAAAGAATCGCCCTATCTTATAAAACTCTCCTGAAAAAATAGCGGACAAGGCCATGAATACAAACCAGCAAATGACTATGCAGCTTGCCGCTATTACGGCTAACGGCAAGCTTTTGTTAATCGCCCAGTAAAGGCGCACTGAATAGTCTCCTGAATACTTGAGATCGATATATTTTGCAACGCCTACGCCGACAAACAGGCAAGTGACAGAGAAGAAAACACCCAGCGCCAAAGAAATTCGTCCTACACTTAAAATGATGCCGATAAACAAACAATATCCAGCCCACACCGCTGGGCCGCGCCCGACAAATAGCAAGGCTTGCCTGAGCCAATCGCTGAAGGTTGCCCGTTTCACAACGAAATCCTGGAAATACCGACTGCTTCGCGCAAGGTTTTAATAAAAGGAACACTTATTGCGCGCGCTTTTCGGGCGCCTTCCTGCAACTCTTCTTCAATATGCGCCGGCGCCTGCATTAAAGCTTCGTAGCGTTCCCTTGCAGGGGCAATATGGTTATTAATATACTCAAACAGTATCTGTTTCATTTCTCCCCATGAAATACCCTCGGCATAACGGCGTCTTATTTCATCTGTTTCCGCTTTTGAGGCAAAAGCCTGGTATAGGCTGAATAAGGTACAGCCATTCGGATCCTTTGGCTCACCCGGCTCAAGAGAATTGGTTTTAATTTTATTAATCAGTTTTCTCAGCTTTTTCTCGGACTCGAATAATGGGATGGCGTTATTGTAGCTTTTACTCATTTTACGGCCGTCCAGCCCGGCTAGCGTCGCGCCGTTCTCCTCGATTATCGCTTCCGGCAAGACGAAATGCTCTCCATAAATATGATTAAACCGTCCGGCGATATCCCTCGCCATCTCAATATGTTGAATCTGGTCTTTGCCCACAGGAACCTTACTGGCGTTAAACATCAATATGTCGGCCGCCATTAATATGGGATAGCTGAACAAGCCCATGCTAATGCCTTTATCGGGGTCATGTTCGCCGTCTTGCTCATTCTCGGCAACAGCCGACTTATAAGCATGGGCCCTGTTCATCAGTCCTTTTGCCGTTACACAGCACAACATCCAGGCCAGTTCCATAATTTCAGGGACATCTGATTGCCGGTAAAAAACGGTATTTGAGGTATCCAGCCCCAAAGCCAGCCACGTCGCGGCAATTTCCCGGCTGGATTTTCTGATTTTTTCCGGCTCCTGGCATTTGATCAGGGCATGGTAATCGGCAAGAAAATAAAAAGGCGCTACATTCGCGTCTTTACTTGCGGCAATGGCCGGTCTGATGGCGCCCACATAATTACCCAAATGCGGCGTGCCTGTGGTTGTAATTCCTGTCAAAACTATTGCTTTATTCATGCGCTAACTGAAAAACCCTGTCTATTTTGATTGTAAACTGTGCATCATATTACATAAATTCCGGCTAATGCCAGGGGCGCAGTCAATTAATAATTTCCTTGTAAATCATGCCCCTTAATGTTTCTTTTGTAGTACACTTCACCGCTACAGCTAACTGGCACAGCCAGTGAGAGTGAGTACGTCTAAAGTCCTGATCAGGGTAATACTATGTTGGAATATGATGAAAAACGTAATTATATTCGGATGGTGGTGGATTGTGACATTATCTATAAAATTGCTGACTCGGATACTTTATACCAGGGACGCTGTAAATCCATTAGCGGAGCGGGCGTTTCCTTTATAGCCGATCAGTTTTTAACGCCGGGCAAGGCAATGGAAATAAACGTTATTCCCAAAAATGCAATTACCCCGCCCTTGACCGCTTTCATTGAAGTAGTACGGTGTACGAAACAGGACAACGGTAATTATGAAATTGCCGCTACCATTCAAAGCATAAAAGGAAATTAACCCCCTGAAGTTATACAAATTCAACCGATGCTTTTATTTCAGGCAGTGTTAACTTAATGTAAAATGTTTGTTAATAGGTAATTATTCAGCACTCCCGAAAATAAGGCGGCGAAAACAGGATCAACCGTCTGCCGTGGAAATTGTGGATGCGCTACAGTCGCCAGTAAAATTATTAGGTCACTAAAGTTGCCCTGCACCTCACATCATGAGGCTGGGGCGTGCTGAATATTGCTATCTAAATCAGCCTCAAGTACCTGAAAACTGACGACTATAAGTTTGACAATGCCTTATTTCAATTATGTTTACGATTACCAAAGACATCTATTTCTGTTACGGCCACCGGCTAATGAACCATGCCGGCAAATGCCGGAATCTACATGGACATAGCGTTAAAGCTTCGGTTTCAGTCGAACGAAAGGAACTTGACGAACACGGCATGGTCTGTGATTTTTCCGATATCAAAGACTGCGTTGAAACCTACATTACGAAATATCTTGATCATAATTTTCTGTTGCATAAGGATGACCCGATTATTCCCATGCTGACAGAAAACAATGAACGTTTTCTCGCACTCGATGAACACCCCACCGCTGAAGTTTTGAGTAAAATGATTTACCAGCATATGAAAATGGCCGGTTTCAAGGTTGCCCAGGTCGTGTTATGGGAAACAGCCAGCGCCCATGCCTGCTACCGTGAGAATTGACAGCAAATGAGTTTTATTAATCCCGTCAACAAGTCACTCTGCCTGGAACAGGTCTGCGAGTCCAATTATCAGAAGCTTTTCAAGTTAATTCCGGACTTGCTGGCGTTTAGGGAAAGAGCTATTGGACTTGCGCCCAACAACACGAATCTTTATCTTGAAGTCATTGAGCACTCACCCTATACAATGACTGTTGAACTGAGTTACTGTTTCAATAGAAATCTGGATGAGTTTCTCGAACCTGCCGTTAAGATAAGAGTTTATCTGGATGCTCAACTGGCTGAAGTGTTAAATGATCATACCCGGGCAAGCGTATCAGAAGTTTTTAAAGACCCGGGCATGAGTTGTGAAATCATGAATTACAAATGGCGCCTGAATTATTTTCTGCAAAAATGGCTGGATCACTGTTTAAAAAAAGATTATCAATTCAATACTGAATCCCTGCTGGGAGAAGCCCTGGCTTAAAGCGACATCGTCAAATTCTTCAGGTAAGCTAAAAAGTCATCTTTCAGCTCCTTGTGCATCAATCCATGCTCTACGGTTGCTATTAAAAAACCCAGCTTGGATCCGCAATCATAACGCTTGCCTTCAAATTCATAGGCCAGCACCTGTTCATCGGCCAATAAATCAGCAATCGCATCCGTTAATTGAATCTCGCCGCCGGCCCCTCTTTCCGTCTTCCGGATCTTGTCAAAAATAGCAGGCGTCAGAATATAGCGCCCAACTACGGCCAGATTTGAGGGAGCTGCATCGGGTTCAGGCTTTTCCACAATCAGTTCAATAGCGCCCG
The DNA here is from genome assembly GCF_902806695.1 of Candidatus Methylobacter favarea. Classification (GTDB taxonomy): domain Bacteria; phylum Pseudomonadota; class Gammaproteobacteria; order Methylococcales; family Methylomonadaceae; genus Methylobacter_B; species Methylobacter_B favarea. The sequence continues at coordinate 19,316 of NZ_CADCXN010000063.1, forward strand.
CTGATCCTGAAAATTCAGCCGTGCTGACAATACCGTATTTATCGGTTTCGGAGGGGTCAATTCTTTCAACCCCCAGGATAGACGACTGTTTTTCCTCATACAACTTAACCATCTGCGCCATACAACCGCGCGCGCCGTCCTGAATCAGGTCATCCGCCAGGATGATGGCAAAAGGCTCATCGCCTATAACAGGCCGGGCGCAATAAACCGCATTACCAAGACCTAACGCTTCAGCCTGTCGAATAAAAATACAGGAGACATGCGGCGGCAGAATATCCTGAATCAGCTTCAGAATTTCAGCTTTACCCTTTGCTTCCAGCTCTTTTTCAAGTTCATAGGCTTTATCAAAGTGATCGATTATGGCGTTTTTACTGCGCCCGGTAATAAAAATCATCGTATCGATGCCGGCCGCAACCGCTTCTTCTACCGCATATTGAATCAGCGGCTTATCCACAATAGGCAACATTTCCTTGGGACTTGCTTTGGTGGCGGGTAAAAAACGGGTTCCCAAGCCGGCCACCGGGAAAACTGCTTTGGTAATCTTTTTGCTCATTAAAATTTTCCTTTATGACTACTGCTAAATATCAAGTTATAAGATGGCAGTGAATTTTTAAACACGCCCGTATTTATCGTCAAAACGCACAATATCATCCTCCCCCAAATAGCCTCCTGACTGAACTTCAACTATTTCCAAAGGAATAACGCCGGGATTTTCCAGGCAATGCACAGTGCCGAGCGGTATATAAACGGACTCATTTTCAGACAGCAATATCTTTTCATCGGCCTTGGTAACCAGAGCCGTCCCTTTTACTACTACCCAATGTTCGGCGCGATGATGATGCTTCTGCAGAGATAATTTGGCGCCTGGCTTGACCACAATCCGTTTGGTCTGGTGACGATCACCGCTGTCTACTGAATCATAATGGCCCCATGGCCGATACGCTTTCCTGTGAACATTCGCTTCACTGCGCTTAAGTTCCTTTAGCCGGGTAACGATTTGTTTTACTTCCTGCACTCTGTTTTTAGAGGCAATCATTACTGCGTCTTTCGTTTCCACAACCACCAAATCACGCACACCGATCACTGTAACCAGTTTATTTTCAGCGTAGATAAAGGAATTCTCCGTACCAACCGTCAATACATCGCCGCTGATGGCATTGCCCAGGCTGTCTTTATCGGTAACATCCCATAAAGCGGACCATGACCCTACATCATTCCATCCCGCATCGAGCGGAATAACAACAGCCTTGTCAGTTTTTTCCATTACCGCATAATCGATAGAATCTGAAGAGGCGGAAGAAAAAATCTCTTTATCCAGCCGGACAAAATCCAGATCAACTTTAGCAGCTTTAAACGCTTTTTCGCAAATCGACAGCATTGTGGGATTAAATTTTTCCAGTTCTTTCAGGAAGCTGCCGGCTTTAAAGGCGAACATGCCGCTATTCCAGAAATAATTCCCGGTTTGCAGATAGTGCGTAGCCGTATCCAAATCGGGTTTCTCGACAAAGGCAGCGACATTAAAAGCAACTGCTCCCTGCTGTAAACTGTCCCGCTTGATATAGCCATATCCGGTTTCAGGTTCAGTTGGCACAATACCAAAGGTAACCAGAAACCCCTGGCCCGCCAAAATCTCAGCCTCTACAACAGCTTTATGAAAAGCTTCGAGATTGGAGATTACGTGATCTGCAGGTAAAACCAGCAAAACCTCATCCTCGGATTCTGCGGCTAATGCCGCCATAGCCACAGCCGGCGCCGTATTCTTGCCTACCGGTTCAAGGATAATAGCGGCTGGTTTTGCGCCTATTTCCCATAACTGTTCCGCCATCATGAAACGATGATCTTCATTGCACACAGCAATCGGTGCTTTTAATCCCACAAGCCCGGCCAGCCTAAGCAAGGTTTCCTGCACCATAGTGTGATCTGATACCAGCGGCAGAAACTGCTTCGGATACTGTCCCCGCGATAACGGCCATAGCCTTGTGCCTGAGCCGCCTGATAAGATAACTGGGATCATATCTTTTTCCTTCCTTTTGTTTTATTAAGGGATTTCTATCTCAAAATGAATTTAATCAATTTGGAAAATACAGCTTTAATGCCCTGGCTTAAGGATTATAGCTTAACTCTTTCTTCAAAAAAATAAGGATGTATGGTTTGAATATAGCAGGGGGACTGCTTGCATGTGCGTGTTGAGTAATGGGCACAAGCCTATTGTAGCTGTCAGACAGGCAGAAAAAGCAAGGCATTGTTTTGAATTTTTCCGAAAAAATGATCAAGATCAGATGCCTGTGGCTGGTCTGATTAAGCACAAACACCATGAAATAAACCGTAGTCTCTTTGCCGCCAATCATTAGACCACGCGGTTGATCGTCATCAGCCTGATATTGCATATACCGCACATAATAACCCGTTTGCTTGAAGCTGATCTCGTCCTTCAAGACTTGTTGAATACGAACGATCAGAAATGTTCAATCGGTCAACTGTTGCCTTGGGCATAGGTAACACTTTTACCGCTAACAAGCTGGGATAAGTTTGTAATAGGTGAGTAATATAGTTGCGATAGTCATCCAGTTTTTTGATTGTGTCGATATCACCCGCGTCCAAATAGTTGTCGCCTCAAATTTTCAGACACTTTTCCTAAAACAGCAGTATTCTCGCGAGTTCAAAGAGCAAGCCCTGGCTGAAGCCGCTGCCTTTGCTGATCCTGAAAAAAGCTCCGGGCGCCGGTGGCGGGCGAGACCGAATAACCTGCCTTCAGCCGCGCCACACCTGATTGAAGCGATCGCCTAAGCCTGCAGCCTGGGCCAGTCATCCTGCCTTCCGATAACGGTAGCCCCAGGCCAGGCGCCGCCTGCAACAGCTCGGCGTCATGTCCTCGCTGAGCCGCCCGGTCTCGTGAATGGGTAGCCGATTTAGGGCCTTGGTACAACCACGAGCATCGGCATAGTGCCATTGGCTGGGCTAGACCGGCGCAGCGCCATGCCGGGCTGGATGAGGCACTGTTGAATCAACGCCAAGTGCTTTACGAAGACGCCTGCCGCCAAACCCTTCGGCGTCACGTTCGATATGGTGAAAAAAATAAAGATGTTACTTATTTACGAGGGAATCTTTAGGGCCACCCAGTTTCGGTACGGATTAATGGCGGTTTTGTATAATTCCTAGAGCTACTTCATGAGATAGAGAAGTGGATCCGTTTAGTCCGGGGCAAAATAGGCTTAAAAATCAAAATCCAGATCTAATTCATCAAAATCACTGAGCTGCTCTTGTAATCTTTTCTTCTCCCAATACATTTCAATTTTTCTGCGTGCAGCCATCTTTTTGACCCCTCGGTCATTTTCTTGGGGCAAAGTAATATCTTCATCGTTTAAGCTTAAATCGAATTCTTCAATGTCAATTTCAACATCGTCTTTACTATTGTCATCTTTGGAATTAGAAATAGATTTATCAACTACAGATTTAGATGATTTTTTAGTCATACCGTTAAACCAACCTTAAAAAAAACATGCCCTTTGTCGCAACTGCCAGTAAAGCCAAATTATACTAAGGCTCCGATAAAATCCTATCTTGCGCTTATCAGGCTTCAATTGACTATAATTAATTTTTATTAAAATGACACCGTACCTCTTAAATAGTGCCTTGCCGATTATAAAATCCTATCCTGGTTAAAAATACTAAAATTTTAAGCGTATAAATAATTAAGGCAATTACTTACTAGTTCATTTTGGTAAATGTATTAACATATTGATAATCATAATATGTAATAATAAAATTGATTTCCCTGACAGGTATCTGTACAATTAGTTTAGCTTGAAATTGATTTATCTTTATGCTTATCTCTACGAAGTTTTTACTGCAATTGCTCGTCCTGTTTATCATCAAGTAATTCTTAAATTTTCCAGCTTCATCGCCTCACAAGGCGCTAATTACTAATTTTTACAGGATTACAATTATGACTACCGGCACTGTTAAATGGTTTAATGCTGAAAAAGGCTTTGGTTTTATTCAGCAAGAAAGCGGCCCCGATGTTTTTGTTCACTTTCGCAATATTAATGGCTCTGGCTTTAAATCCCTTGATGAAGGACAAAAAGTACGGTTCAATGTGACGCAAGGACAAAAAGGTCCGCAAGCAGAAGAAGTCACTCTCATTTAATTGCATTAATCAACTGTAGCCTGCTTATTGGCAGGCTTCAGCGTTAATTTTCATCCCTCCCGGCTTTACTCAAGCCGCTAATTTTTTGCACTACTGGCATTCTCTTTAAAACGACCAGTTAAAAAACTGGCCGGCGTCTGTTTCCCCCGATTTAAAGTTTCACATTGTTCAAACCATGCATAGCTGTGTCAAATAAAAATCATCGCTCAATAAAATGAGTTGATTAAACCGGACTGAGCTTGGGTGTAAAAGTATTTATGGATATAATCCTGCATCGATGCAGAATTTGAAGTCAGTTGAAGAGGAATTACCAACCTGTTTCGGAAAACGGCGGAACTTTTAGTAACTAAAACCAGCGACTGGAGAGCACGATAATAATTATCAAGACTGTCTTCTTTCTGGCAAGGGGCTTTAACTTAAGTTCGCGGCATGGCAACCTAAGCCTTACGCAGAAGGAGTTTGTTTCTGGCGGTCAGCTTTGAAGCCCTGAAACATTTGCCATATAGGAGTAAATGATGACCATAGCAAATCCGGTTGGCCAACCTCACCTTCAGCACAGCATAGCAATGGGACGTGTCGGTCATCCTGTTGTCTGTATCTCTAATCCAAAAATAAAATAACGGAACACTATGTTGTGGGAAATGTTAAATGCGGCAAGAGATCTGGGTAGAGCTCATGCTATTGCATCAGTATTAATACGCTATGGATTTGGCGGTTTTGTTCGCGCTTTGGGTCTAGGTAATGCAGTGGAGCATGCGGGTAGAGTGCTGAATTGGCAACGTACGGAAAACTACGTAAATCTGGATACTCCTCAGCGCATACGTCGTGTACTTGAGGAATTGGGACCTACCTTCATTAAATTAGGGCAAATTTTCGCCACTCGCATGGATGTATTTCCTCCTCCCTATATTGCAGAATTCGAAAAACTTCAGGATCAGGCGCCTCCCGTAGCCTTTGAAGAGTTACTTTCCCAGATTGAAGAAGATATCGGCGGAAGTATCGGGGAAATATTTTCAGAACTTGACAGACAGCCCCTTGCAGCTGCTTCGATTGCCCAGGTTCATAAAGCCATACTAAAGGACGGGACGCAGGTTATTTTAAAAATTCGCAGACCGGGCTTACATAAAATCATTGAAGCTGATTTACGGCTTTTACAAAGGATTATTGATATTGCCGAATCTGAAGTACCCGAGCTTCGCCGCTTTCACCCCAGAGAAATACTTCGCCAGTTCAATCAGTCACTGCGACGGGAACTTGATCTGGCGGCCGAGTGTAGAAATGCAGAACGCGTAGCGGCCAATTTAGCCGATGATCTTAATATCAAAATACCAAAAGTATATTGGCAATGGACCGGCGAAAGCCTTAATGTCCAGGAATATATTCAGGGCATCTCAGGCAGAGATCTGGCGTCTGTGGAAAAACAAGGACTAAACAGGAAGCTGTTGGCCGATCGAGGCGCCCGTGCCGTTATGAGAATGATAATGGAAGACGGCTTTTTTCATGCTGACCCGCATCCTGGAAATGTATTTTATTTACCGGGAAATAAACTGGCGTTTATTGATTTTGGAATGATCGGGCGTTTAACTGAAGAGCGCAGGGGACAGGTCGTCAGTTTGTTGCATGGCATGCTTAACCATGAGCCTGCTAAAGTGGCGGAGATATTTGAAGATTGGTCAGACAATATCGACACCGATGAACAAGTGCTCACTGTTGAAATAGAGGACTTTGTTGATCAATACAGTTCGCTTTCGTTAAAGGAATTAAATCTTACGGTAATGCTGAGTGACCTGATGGCATTATTGAGAAATCATAAACTGATTTTACCAGCCGATCTGGCTTTGCTGATCAAAACATATATTACTATGGACGGTCTTGGAAGGCACCTTAACCCGGATTTTAACCTCCTGGTTTTTGCCGCTCCTTATACCCAGGCAATCATGCAGGAACGCTACAGTCCTGAAGCTTTCGCCAGGCGCGGCTGGCAAAGCCTGATCAGTGGCGCTGATTTGCTGCTGAACCTGCCAAAAGACCTGCGCAAGCTTGTACGTATATCACGAAAAAGGGGTTTTCAGGTCGATGTCACCGTCAGGCATCTCGATTACTATGCCAATAAAACGGATAATGCCATCAGCCGGCTAACCATGGGTATAGTAACATCGGCGCTTATTATTGGTTCTTCTATTATTATGACGGTAAAAGGCGGACCAGAATTATTCGGTTTACCTGCATTCGGCTTTCTCGGCTATACAATTGCTACCGCAGGGGGTATCTGGCTACTGCTTTCCATTTGGAAAAGCGGCAATAATCCGTGACAATATAACCTCAGCAAAGCTAAACAGGAAGCTTCAGTATACTCACCTTAATGTTGTCAATGATCTCTAATTATAAATGTACAGTTGTCGGCTGGGTTATTATGGCGCTAAGCAAAGTCAGTCTCTGTCCCGTTTATATATTTTTTTGAACCCTTAATTTCAATGGCAAGCAGATTCAGACCAAGCTTATGATATCAACAGATAATGCTGCGGCAAAATTACAATCCTATTTTGAGCACCAGGTAATCCGGCTAAAATCCGGCGAAAATTTTCGGAAACTGCTGGCTATGCCGCCGGTAAAACGCTGGGCTACCATAGGCGGGCTGTTTTTATTAGCGCAACTCGTGATTTTTGGCAGTTTGTATCTGATTTTCGGAAAGATCGTCGTTATCGGCTTTTTTGCCAGTATCGCGGCCGGACTGGCGACAGGCCTCGGCGCCCTGCCGGCGCTGTTTTTTAAAAATATTTCAAGTAATATTTTTAACAGCATGCTCGGCGCTGCCGCCGGTGTCATGCTCGCCGCCACGGCGTTTTCCCTGCTGGTTCCCGGCATGGCCTACGGCAATCAAATCTGGCCCGGCAACGGCATTTATGTGGTTTCTATCGGCATGGCGACCGGTGCTGTGTTTCTGCATTTTGCCGATCGTCAACTACCGCATGTCCGTTTTGATTCAGTATCGGATACCCAACTAAATTCGTTACAAAAAGTCTGGCTTTTTATTATAGCGATTACTATTCACAATTTTCCTGAAGGCATGTCGGTAGGGGTCAGTTTTGGTTCCGGCGAAATGAAAAACGGTATTGTTCTGGCTATTGCCATTGCCCTGCAAAATATTCCTGAGGGTCTGGCTGTGGCCCTGCCGCTAGTGGGCCTGGGTTATAACAAATGGAGAGCCATAACTATCGCCGCCATAACAGGTCTGGTCGAGCCGGTCGGCGGTTTGTTAGGTATCACCATGGTTACGGTATTCGAACCTGTTCTGCCCTTGGCCATGGGCTTTGCTGCCGGCGCCATGCTGTTTGTTATCTCTGAGGAAATCATTCCCGAAACTCACTCCCAGGGTCGATCGCGCTACGCGACTTTCGCTTTAATGATCGGCTTCATCATTATGATGATTCTGGACAATATGCTGGGCTAACTCTTGCCATTTACCGCATTTCAAGTAAAACGCACTGGTGCGGCCTTCGCGTTTATTAAGATCACAAAGAAACATATTCAACTACTTGAATATTTCTACCGTTACTCTTGCAGACCGGACTTTGGGCTTTTTGCAAAGCAATCGGCGATATTTTTACCTTTTAGCGGCAGTAAGCCCGGTCGAAATTCACAAGCGGGGTTAGTGATCAACTTGGTTTAATATTTTTTCAAGGTTACACTAGCCTTTGCTCAAACTCCGGGACTAACGCCGCCATGTTAAAACAAACGCCTCTTTTCGATCTTCATCTTGAGTCGGGCGCAAAAATGGTGCCCTTTGCAGGTTACCAGATGCCGGTGCACTATACTCAAGGCATTATTCACGAACATCTGCACTGCCGCAGCCATGCCGGTTTTTTCGATATTTCACATATGGGGCAATGCCTGATTCGGGGCGATAGCGCTGCAAGTGAACTTGAGCAGCTAACGCCCAGCGATATTACAGGGCTTGAGCCAGGCCAGCAAAAATATACCGTATTAACCAATAGCAATGGCGGCATTATTGATGACATCATTGTCACCCGTAACGCATCCGGATTAATGATTATTGTCAATGCGGCCTGCAAGGACAAGGATTTTGCGCACTTAAAGAGCCATTTATCCGACCGCTGTCATTTCGAAGACCTGCCTGATCATGCCTTGTTCGCTTTGCAAGGCCCTGCTGCCGCCATGATCATGCAAAAATTTTCTCCGGAAACGGCAGACTTATCTTTTATGCAAAGCTGTGAAGCTGACATCAGCGGTATAAAATGCAATATCAGCCGCAGCGGCTATACCGGCGAAGACGGCTTTGAAATTTCGGTAGCCAATCATTACGCCGACCAGCTTGCCCGCTTATTACTTGCCGAAGATGAGGTTGAGCCTATTGGTCTGGGAGCGAGAGATACCTTGCGTCTGGAAGCCGGGCTGTGCCTTTATGGGCACGAACTCACGGAAGCGATTACGCCGGTAGAAGCAGGATTGCAATGGGTATTTAAAAAAGGCCATAGCAAATTTCCTGGCGCCCACAGAATTCTGGATCAGTTGCAGCATGGCGCAGAAAGAATCCGCACAGGCCTTGTGGTCGATAGCAAAATCCCGGTTCGGGAAGGCAGTGTTATTATTAATAACGAAGCTATGCCGATTGGTCATGTCACTAGCGGCAGTTTTTCCCCCAGTTTGGGCAGGCCGATTGCAATGGCGCTGCTTGACCGAAGTTCCGCAAGCCCTGGCAATATACTGTACGCCAAAGTCAGGGAGCGCGAGATTGCCGTTGCTGTCAGCAAACTGCCCTTTATTCCCCATCATCATTACCGCTTAAAAAAGAGCTGAACATCATGCCAACATCTCGCCCAAGGTTAGACCAACTGGAAATGCGCGGTAATTTTATTTCCCGCCATATTGGCCCCAATCCACAGCAAATAAAGGAAATGCTGGCTGAGCTGGGATTAAATGAACTGGAAGACATCATCGAGCAAGCGATTCCGGCCGATATTCTTACTCAGGAACCCTTAAAACTGACTGAAACCGTTAGTGAAAACGCAGTCATTAAACATCTGCGCAAAATGCGCGAGCGCAATAAAGTATTCACCTCAATGATCGGCATGGGTTATTACGATACCACTATGCCGGCCGTGATCAAGCGCAATGTGCTGGAAAATCCCGGCTGGTATACGGCTTATACCCCATATCAGGCCGAAGTCAGTCAGGGTCGTCTGGAAGCCTTGTTAAATTTCCAGCAAATGATCATGGATTTAACCGGCATGGCGCTGGCCAACGCCTCCTTGCTCGATGAAGCCACGGCGGCGGCAGAAGCAATGACTATGTCGCGGCGATTATCAAAAAGCGCTGCCAACAGTATTTTCGTGGATCAGGACTGCCATCCCCAGACCATTGCCGTGGTCAAAACCAGGGCCCGCTCCCTGGGTTATGAGGTTATCATTGCCGATCCCCATACTGAACTGGAGCAGCACGATTTCTTTGCCCTGCTAGTGCAATATCCGGGCTCCAGGGGTGAAATAAAAGACATCAGCCGGCTTACTGCAACTGCCCATACCAAATCAGCGCTGGTTACAGTAGCCGCAGACTTGTTGAGCCTGGTATTGCTTAAGCCGCCCGCTGAATTCGGCACCGATATTGTCGTGGGCAACTCCCAGCGTTTTGGCGTGCCTATGGGTTATGGCGGCCCTCATGCCGCATTCTTTGCCACCAGGGACGACTATAAACGGTCTGTTCCGGGACGCATCATCGGCGTATCCAAAGACAGTCGCGGTCAGGTTGCGCTGCGTATGGCGCTGCAGACCCGCGAACAGCATATCCGCCGGGATAAAGCCACCAGCAATATTTGTACATCCCAGGTTTTGCTCGCCGTCATCGCCGGGTTTTATGCGATTTATCATGGCGCGGAAGGCTTGCGTTTGATTGCCGGGCGCGTCCATCGCTATACCCAAATTCTGGCAATCGGAATCAGCCGCTTAGGTCATAAAATCGTCAGCGAGTGCTATTTCGATACCATAATTATCCATACCCCGAACCGGGCAAAGCGGTTCATTGCCCGGGCAGCCGAAGCCAATATCAATCTGCGCCTTATTGATGCCGATCACCTCGGCATTGCTTTGGACGAAACCACAACGCGGGCAAATTTACGAGAGCTATGGCAGGTTTTTGCATCGGCCACTGCCGACCTCCCCGACATTAATGCCCTGGATGCAAGTATAGGTGAATGCATTCCTGAACAGCTTTTGCGCACTGATGAAATTCTGCAGCATCCGGTCTTTGCCCTTTATCATTCGGAAACCGAAATGATGCGCTATATGCGCCGGCTGGCCCGACGCGATATCGCTTTGGACCGTTCCATGATACCGCTGGGCTCATGCACCATGAAGCTGAATGCCGCCACCGAAATGCAAACTATTTCCTATCATGAATTTAACGCGTTGCACCCGTTCGCGCCGTTATACCAGACGCATGGCTATCAGCAGATGTTCGCAGAACTGGAAGATATGTTATGCGACCTGACCGGTTTTGATGCGTTCTCGCTGCAACCTAATGCCGGTTCTCAGGGCGAATACACCGGCTTGCTGGTCATCCGCAAATATCATGAAGTAGCGGGCCAAGCGCAACGCAATATCTGCCTGATACCCGCTTCCGCCCACGGCACCAACCCGGCCAGCGCAACGATGGCGGGCCTTAAGGTTGTGGTAGTTGCTTGCGATGAGAACGGCAACGTCAGTCTGGACGATTTGCGGGCAAAAGTAGCCGATTATCAAAACACGCTGGCCGCATTAATGATTACTTACCCATCCACTCACGGCGTTTATGAGCAGTCGTTCCGGGAAATCTGTGACATTATCCATCAGCACGGCGGACAGGTTTACCTGGACGGCGCCAACTTCAATGCCCTGGTAGGCATCAGCCGCCCCGGTAAAATTGGCGCCGATGTCGCGCACCTTAATCTGCATAAAACCTTCTGCATTCCGCATGGCGGAGGCGGCCCCGGCGTTGGACCTATTGGCGTGGGCGCACACCTTGCGCCTTTCCTGCCCGATCATCCTGTGGTTGAAGGCATCAACCCGGCCAGGGGCGAGCACGGAACCATTGGCACAGTATCGGCCGCGCCCTGGGGATCTGCCAGTATCTTAACTATTTCATGGGCGTATATTGCCATGATGGGCGCAGCCGGTTTAAAACAGGCGACGCTAACCGCAATTTTAAATGCCAATTATATCGCCAGGCGTTTAGCGCCTTATTACCCTATTTTATACACCGGTAAAAACGGCTGGGTTGCGCATGAATGTATTATCGATTGCCATGACTTTAAAAAAACCTGCAACATAACCGTGGAGGATATTGCCAAGCGCCTGATTGATTTCGGCTTTCATGCCCCTACCGTGTCGTTTCCGGTTGCCGACACCTTGATGATCGAGCCTACTGAAAGCGAGAATAAGGTTGAAATTGACCGATTTTGTGCGGCATTAATTGCTATCCGCGAGGAAATCAAAGCCATTGAAACCGGCAGCGCCGGTGCTGAAAATAACGTACTGCATAATGCGCCGCATACCCACCGGCTGTTACTGCAAGAATGGACCCTGCCCTACTCGAGGCAACAGGCTTTTTTCCCGGACGGCAATCAGCATGATGATAAATACTGGCCGCCGGTTGGGCGTATTGATAATGTTTACGGCGACCGGCATGTGATTTGTACCTGCCCGCCTTTGTCGGATTATGAGTAACTCTAACCACTATTATGCTTCCATGTAAAATACAGTGACTGCATACCAAGCCAGCCACTTCAAATAGAGTTTCTTCGACGTCAGCCTGAGCCCGACGGAGGGAATTTTTAAATTTTCCTGTTCTATCCGGGCTCAGGGCATACACACCGTTGTAATGGATAGATAATTTTTTCATTTATGGCGGAACTCAATTCTTGCCCCAAGTCATATTTGGATACAGAGTCCGCTAACGAGTCTCCACCATTTCGCCGGCATCCCATCCAGGTCTTGCTGCGTTAGGATTGCTTCGCCCTTGCCATCCTATGTAAACCAGTCGGTATGGCGACGGCAGTAAGCCAAAACGAAGGCCAAGGCACGCTCAAAGCTTTTATCCTGACTGTTAGCCACCCAGCGAAGCTTGGCCAGAATGCGGAACAGTTCTCCGCGACCGACTTTGAAGTAGCGCCACATGAAGTGACACTGGTTCTTGCCACTAAATTCAGAGTGGACCTGCGAAAACTCGCATAAATCAAAACGCGCAGTGACCAGCTGAGGGGCGCTCGCTATCTGATCGCCTACCGGTCAATTCTGAGGTTGACGGTGTCCGCCAAGTCGTCCTTAATCAGCGCGGCGTTGACCAACGCTTGGCATAACAACCTGTGCGCTTCGCTATCGAACGGGCTAATGTTCAAATAGCCACGGATAAGACTTACATGGATTTTGCGCGAGCGCGAGATGTTTTATCGCTTCACTGCCTCCCGGCCTACAGATATCCCGTCGATTTTCGCCAGATGATCAATTATGACGTCAGGGACTTGATGCGATGTCACAAAGTGGCCAAGACGCAGAAAGGTCTTCAAGGAAAGGTAGCGGTGTTTTTTAAGACTTGCGATTCGCACCTCACCGCACGCTACGAGCTGATAGCCACGCGGTGCCGAAAGTTTACAAATTAAGGAATATATTTGACGACATAGAATGTTGTGGGTGCTGCCGAGGATAGGAGGTGCATCAATCGCGACTGATGAGGTTAACTTTGTTCAGCATATTTATATACTTAATCCATAAAACATCGCTTACAAGTCAACCGCGGCGTAGCGCCGAACAGGAAATCCTTGCACAATCCCGTTGCCCCTTGTGATGATTTGATCAACGATACATACTTGCGCACCTGCGGTTAGAATCTGAGCGAGGTATTTATCTCAATGACGGGCCGGAATTCCAAACCTCGCGCCACGCCGGTTGGCTCGCATCGATTTCAATCCCAAGGTTCGGGCGATTTCGCAATCCCTGGAATGATAAAACTCATAAAAGCGGACTACCCGAAACTGCAGCACATCCCCGGCAAAGCGCCAGCGGAACCAGTAATACTGCTGGCACACACAATGAAAACCGGTTAGCACTTTGTACTTTCGCACCAGCTTCCATGTGCCGGCATCCTGCTCAAAATAGTTCGATAAAAACGCATACCGATGCTTTAGCGACTGCAGCAAACGCCAACTATTGGCCAGCTTGAGATGGCCGGATAAGAGAAAAGTGTCGCATGCAATTCATCCAACAGTTTTTTATCATAACGGTAACAACGCACTCCATCTGGTTCGGTCACCTAGCGCTTCTCATAAGCACGCAACTTTTCTTTCAGGTGCTTGACCACGCAGTTCCGCACCAACAGGTAATTCGCCCGCACGATATAGCCGAGAAAATCGATACCATTGCTTACCGGGGCCAACCGCTGCTTTGGATTCAGCTCAAGCGCCAGTCTTTATCGTAGAAATAGCTCAATGCTCTCCCGCCACTCCCTTAACTGTTCATGGTCCTGTAACAACAACACAAAGTCATCGCAATAACGCACATAGTGGCAGTATTTGAGCCGGTGTTTGACAAACTGATCCAGCTCGTTGAGATAGACATTGGCAAAGAACTGACTATTAAGATTGCCTATTCTCCTGCTCCGCCTTAAAGGCCAAAGCCTCCAAATCACCTTATCCGCAACGTCGCCGCCAGTCCCTTTGCATCCCCAGCAATCCGGCGGCTAGCAACAGCAAAGTAGCCGGCTCAGGCACCGAGGCGGCGACATCGCCGGAGCGAACAGCCCAGACATACATGTCATCTCTCTTAGGGTAGTAGTTCTGGTGACCAAGGCCGGCACTGAAGATCCACGCGCTATCGGTAAGGAGGGCGTACTGGGTACCCGACCAATAGTAGTTGGGCTGAAGATTCAGGATGTCCACCCCATCGGCCGAGGTGGAGGTGAGGCCCCAACCCGATTGAGGACAAGAGCCGCTGGTATCGCAAAAAGCGGTGTTCCCTAAGATGTCATACCATATATAGGCCAGTTCGGAACCGGAGGTGTCGACGTTATAGCCGCAGTCGGTGCCGCCGAAGCCGCCGTAGTCGTAGTAGCCACCATCACAGCCGCTAGGGCCGCTATCGATCACAGTCGGCAGGCGCCAGTCGCCATAGCCGCCATAATCCAAGCCGTCGGCCCAAGCCACGGCGGCGTACCAGTTCATACGGCCATCGGTGTCAAAACCAGAGGTTTGGGCTTAGTTGGCATCCTGCAACCAGGTGAGGTCCTGGTCGCTGTCATAGATCATGCCGTTGCCACGGTCGATCAAGGCGGAGTTGGCTGACGTGGCCAGTCCCAAGGCAAAAACCGGAATGGCCAGAAACCCTGTGTATTTACTTGCTATTTTAAGCATCTTTTGTCTCTCCTAATGAAGGGGTTCAGGTGATAATAATACACAAGCAATTAGCACACCACCTGTAATGATATTATTTGTATTCGCTTATTAATACAATACAGACCAGGCGAACCGCTCAGCGAATCATTCAAACAGCGGTGGGTAAACAGTTACCAGGCAAGCCTGATTTAACAGGTTGACGCGTTCTGCTCGCTGAGTTGGCATTAATTCGACATAGAAAGCAAGCGTTAGAACCAAGCAACTCATACTGACTTGACCGACAGTCAGGTGTCTAACTACGGCCAATAAAGCCCGCGTAGCTCCGATTAGCGATAGCGTAATCGGAGAAAGGTTGACTTCGAAATGTGCGATTAGGCAAGCTAATTGCACCTGCATTTTTGACGGACCTTACTTGCTATTTCTTGTCATTGCAAATTTAGCCTTGTTCGGGCGCCACGGGTCGAGAGCGAACCTTCGAGCCGGAAATCACATGATTCATATAACCTCTATCACGTGATTCTATCCGCTATTGCCCATTTTCTCTCGAATCCTTACGCTCACCCACATAATCCCGCTCAATGGTAATGAATACGGCAAAGCTAAGGCGGTTCCGCCATTAGGCAAGCCGCCAACGAAATTTGAACCTGATCCCTGCCCGGACTTTTTCCATCAGGGATTTTTTATGCCCCTTTGGCATTGGTTTTGAGATCGTGCATTGATTGGCGGCATGCTCTTGCCAAACTGCCCTATAGTTTTTATAGGATTATCATCCCAAAAACATCGCATCGCCATAACTGAAAAATCGGTAAGATTGATCAATAGCATGGCTGTAGGCGTTCATGATGTGTTCATAACCGGCAAATGCTGAAACCAGCATCAGCAAGGTAGATTCAGGAAGATGAAAATTCGTCAGCATGGCATCGACCGACTTGAATTGATAGCCGGGGGTAATAAACAAATCCGTATTGCCAAAACCGGGTTCAAGCTGGCCGCTTTTGGATGCAGATTCCAAGGCCCTGACCGCCGTGGTGCCTACGGCAATAACCCGCCTTCCTCTTTCCCTGGCCTGACGGACTGCGTTAACTGTTTCTTTCGATACTGCAAAGTACTCTTTGTGCATGATGTGGTCAGATAATAGTTCCACTCTGACCGGCTGAAACGTACCGCTGCCGACATGCAAGGTCACAAAAACCGTTTGCACGCCTTTTGCTCTAATCTTCTCCATCATGCCCAGATCAAAATGCAAACCTGCCGTCGGAGCGGCGACTGCGCCTGCCTCCTTGGCAAAGACAGTTTGATAACGAGCCAGATCGGATTGGTCATCGGCGCGGTTAATATAAGGCGGCAAGGGGATATGGCCGATCCGCTCCAATAACGCGAATACATCCGCGCCGTCAAAATCCAGTAGAAACAGATCGTCTTCCCTGCCCAGCACGACACAGCAATAACCTGCATCCAATGTAATCAAAGCTCCCGCTTTGGGCGATTTCCCGGCTCTCACATGAGCAATGGCTTTATTCTTATCGAGAATACGCTCGATAAGAATCTCGACTTTACCGCCGCTTTGTTTAGCGCCATACAGCCTGGCCCGAATCACCCTGGTATTATTGAAAACCAGCACATCGCGTTCATTGATTAAATCAATAAAATCAGTAAATTGTTTGTCAATTATCCGCCCTGTCGCCCGGTCCATGCACAACAGGCGGCTGGCATCCCGATCAGGCAACGGTTTTTGCGCAATTAACGCTTCAGGCAGATGGTAGGTAAAGTCACTTTTTTTCATAGCGGGCGATGTTATCAGGTTAGACTGCTGAATACATCTAAAAATAGACTGGCAATATTACAGGGGTTTACTTATAATATCGGCTCTTTGCCGGGGTGGCGGAACTGGTAGACGCGCCGGATTCAAAATCCGGTGGTGGTGACACCGTGCCGGTTCGATTCCGGCCCTCGGTACCAAATATAGGTTCAGAGCCGTGCAAGGAAATACACAAACCCGCAAGTCATAAGGCTTAGCGGGTTTTTTATTGTCCAAAGAGATACAACGAAATATCATAAAATACACCATAAACAGTGACACTGAGAGTGATACTGGGTACGATATTACTTCCAGTATCACTTTTGGTGTCACAAATGGCTAAGACTCTCAATAAAGACGCGGTTTACAGGGCAGCTAAGCCTAAAGAAAAAGACTACACTATCAATGACGGTGAAGGCCTGGTTATGCTGATTAAGTCCAGCGGTGTTAAGCGATGGCGTTTTGATTATCGGTTTGAAGGCAAGCAAAACAGGCTAGGCTTTGGCACTTATCCAGATACCACGCTGGAAAATGCCAGACGAAAAGCGGAAGAAGCCCGATCACAAATCGCCAACGGCATAGACCCAAGCGAAACCAAAAAACAGGCCAAGCAAGCCACACAAGTTGACGTTGAGAACGCAAAACGGAAAGCGACTGGCCTACCCATACTCAATAGTTTTGAGGACATAGCGAGACAATGGCTAGATTCGATAAAGCACACTGTCCGAGACATTACCCACGAAAAAAAGATTAGACGCTTTGATGCACATGTGTTTCCGGTTATTGGTGATATGCCTGTTAAAGAGATTAAATCACCAGACATTCTCAGCCTGGTTAAGCCATTGTTTACCCGGCTGGAAACAGCGCACCGGGTACTTAGCGAAATTAGCGCGGTATTCAGTTATGCCATTGCCCACGGCTTTACTGACTATGACCCGGCGCAAGCAGTAGCCGCACAGATACCGGCGCAAAAGGTTAAGCACCGGGCGGCATTAACCGAGCCAAAGGAGGTGGCGCAATTGCTACGAGATATTTACTGTTATCAAGGAACCTATGTAGTGCAATGCGCCCTTAGGTTGTCACCGTTACTCTTTCAACGTCCCGGCGAAATTAGACAAATGGAATGGAAGGACATAGACCTGACTGCTAAAGAATGGCGTTACTTTGTCACTAAAACAGAAGTATTGCATATTGTTCCGCTATCGACTCAGGCGGTCGCCATACTGGTAGAGATTAAACCGCTTACCGGCTCAGTGCGTTATGTATTCCCCTCAAGCCGTGGCGATGGTCGGCCAATGTCAGACGGCACCATAATAACCGCGCTCAAGACTCTAGGTTATAACAGCGATGTTATGACGGCTCACGGATTTAGGACAACCGCTTCAACGCTACTCAATGAGCAAGGCTGGAGTCCGGATGCGATAGAGCGGCAATTGTGCCACATGCCTAGAGACCAAGTTAGAGCCGCATACAACCGGGCGCAATATCTGGAAGAGCGCCGAAAGATGATGCAATCATGGGCTGATTACCTGGACAGTTTGAAGAATGGAGCGCAAGTGATACCGATTAGAAATCGGGTGTAATTAATCCTACCGGATTCCCGGCAGTTGATACTGAACATACAGTCCGGTTTAATAAACGGCTTTCTGGTTTTTTTTGCCTGAGTTTTTCAACACCTGAGACTGGTTAATCCCATACACGGCAAGTCTTACGGTTATTAATCATTGATTTTTTCAACAGCACATTCAACAGCGCATTATGGAAGACTCGAACCAGCAACATAAAGGCTTACTGGATAATTGTGTCCGGAAATTGATCAGTTCTTAGGCATCGGCAACACTTGCGGTAGCTATGTGCACTTTTTTCATCTTTGACGCTTCAATGAGCAAATACTAAGTCATGGCGGTATTTTCCAGCTAAATCACCCAGGGGCTGACACATTTGGGAATCAATTGTGAACAGCTATAACCAGTAACAGCAAGGCTTGTAGGGTGATTGTGTCGGAAAGTGATCGTCTATTGTTTTGTTTTTTGAAACAGTGAAAGTCGTAATCTGAAACAATTGAGACGAAAAAAGTTTAGATACTTAAACTTTTGTTCAAATACATGAACTTTTAAACATAGCAAGGCACAACATGTAGTGTTGGGCTATTGAAGAAAGTACTAGATGTAGTTATAATTAGTGTAGTGGGTCGATTTTTAGGCGCACGAAAACACATGGTTAGTCGATCTTGGCAGACTACTAACCATTTTTAATATTTAAACTCATGTCAATATTGCAAATTCTCGTTATTAACTGACATCCTTTTTTAAGGCTGTTCCATTAACAACGGTTTAATTATATGAACTTAATTCATAAGCGTCAACGTATTTATAGACGCAATTGGGCAGTAGTAACGTATACCTCATCAATATTGATATGCCTTAACCCAACTAAAGGCTTATTAAATGTCTATAAATCCAGTATTAATCACAAAGAAACGCTTCATAAAAATGCGTGAAGTCACAGCCAGAACAGGTCTAAGCCGGTCTAGTATTTACCTTAAAGTCAAAGAGGGCACATTCCCCAAGCAATTAAAACTCGGTGAAAGGTCTAGGTCTATGGCCTGGCTTGAGAGTGATATTGACAGCTGGATGGATTCGATTATTGCAGCGAGAGAGTTTTTAAAGATCGTTTCATAAACGGCAGACATAAGAAAACCCGATACTAACTAACCAGTGCCGGGTTTTCTCTGCAATCCATGACAACCATGAAAAATATAACGATTCTTATTTTTGATTATACGTTGGTTGTCTGGATCGTCAATCTTTTTGCCCAAATAATGGATTTCCCCATGACAAATTTAGCCCCATCTCTTTATGGCGATGCTCTTAACGAGTTTCGCGACACTCTTAATGATACGTTAGGCGCATGTCTTAGCTGTATCGAACATGACGGTAAGATTCACCGTTTTATGATCGATGGCAAGCTAACAGGTGCTTACCGTGTACATCTTGACGGACACCCGGCAGGATACTTTCAATGCTTTCGACAAGACATAAAACAGAACTGGAAGTATTCAGGATCAAGACAAACCTATTCTGAAGCTGATAAGCAAGTATTCAAACTGCGTTTAGTTGAGCAGGAAAAGCAACGCCAAAAAGAAATAGCCTTGCTTCAATCTCAGGCAGCTACCCGATCACAAACTATCTGGGGTAAGTCTTTACCGACCCCAGACAATTACCCCTATCTGGTAAGAAAGAATATCCAACCACACAACTCAAGGCTTTATAAAGAAGCCCTGGCTATACCCATATTTGATAAAGACAAAACCCTGGTAAACCTTCAATTTATTAATGAAGATGGCATTAAGCGATTTCTGAAGGGTGGCAAGTTACATGGCTGTTTCTCTGTCATTGGTCAAACCAGTGATGAACCTATGGACATTACTGAGGGCTGGGCTACTGGCGTAAGTGTCTACGAACGTCATGGTCACCAAACGTTTATTGCGTTCTCTGCAAACAGCCTTGAGCCGGTAGCGCGAGCGCTTAGAGACCTGTTTCCAATGAGGCGGCTATATATCTATGGTGACAATGATATAAATGGCGTAGGCCAAGAAGCAGCACATAAGGCGGCTATATCGTCAAAAGGTGTTGCTGTAATACCGGATATTCCCGGTACAGATTGGAACGATATTTATTCAATTAACAGCAACAAGGAAGTATCACAATGAGTTTACTAGAGAAAATGAGAATAAAGGGTTTTACGGTTGCCTTGTCTGATGACGATTTTAATGTAACCCCTTACGAGCAATTGGATAAACCGCAGTTAGAGTTCCTTAAATCACACAGAACTGAAATCATGAGGGAGCTAAGACAAGAGCAGTCAGCCAACGACGATTACCACTATTGTGATTTTGAATGGGAGAGTCCAAACGATATTGAAAGCCAATTACCCGCTGTTCAATCATTACAGGCTGAAATGATACCCGAACCCTTCCGGGCTTGGCTGGCAGATGTTAGCCACCGGATGCAAACACCGGGAGACTTTGCAGCCGTATCAAGCATAGTTATTGTGGGTTCTTTAATTGGCGCGGGATGTTCTATCAAGCCTAAACGCTTGGATGATTGGGAAGTTATACCGAATGTATGGGGGGCTTGTATTGGAAGGCCTAGTACAACAAACCGCAAATAACCCGTAATAAAAATCTTGTTTCACTCGATCAAGCCAAATGGTTATAGTAAACGTTATTGACAACCCGAGATAATGTCATCAGGGAACCGATGAAAAGACGAAAA
>NZ_CADCXN010000064.1 GCF_902806695.1 Candidatus Methylobacter favarea
GGGCTTCATCCAGCCTTGAAATAGGCGATACCGAACGCCGGTCATGACGGTCAGGGGCTTGACTCCATATGCACAAGTCCCACCCTCATTCACCCCTTGCCCCCACTATGCCAGGAAAGGCAATGCCATTTTCTGAACAGCTGCAGCGCAATCATAACAACAAGGGTATATTTTAAAGCGCAGGAAGCCACCTTAATTCAGGCTGATTTTTTGTCTGGACAAGGGCCGTCCACTTTAAGGTCAGGCTGGTTTGGCTTTATGGAGGCGTGGGTCTAACATTAAACGCCGCCTTGACAGGTCGGATTTAGATTACTGCTGATCCTCTAATCCCGGCCCGTTTGGATCTACACTCATTAGCCGGAGGCGGGAATGCCGGTTGATGTTTGAATTAAGGAATAATTTTTAAAAAATCGGGCGCTTGGGGCGCTTTTTTGTTTAAAAAAAGAAGTGTCTCACTGTGGAAATATATGTGCCGCTTCGATGTTATGATGGCGTCATAAAATTGTATCTTGATTAAGAATTAACTATGATTGCAGCCCATGCCGATAAAATTTAAGCTACTTCGGAGAGAATATGAAATTAATTACCGCAATTATTAAACCGTTCAAAATGGATGATGTTAGAGAAACATTATCCGAGATGGGGATTGCAGGCGTTACCGCAACAGAAGTTAAAGGCTTCGGCCGTCAAAAAGGTCATACCGAGCTATACAGAGGGGCCGAATATGTGGTGGACTTTTTGCCTAAAGTTAAGCTGGAAATCGCCGTGTCTGACGAAATGCTGCAGAAGGCGATAGAAACTATAGTGAAATCGGCCAATACCGGGAAAATTGGCGATGGAAAAATATTTGTAACTGATCTGGAACAGGTTATTCGAATCAGGACCGGTGAAACCGGGGAGGATGCCATATAAATCTGCACGAAGAGGATCTGTTTTTAATAATACCAAGTGCGTGTAAGTTCGCCTTTACTCTTTCATGACCCTGCTCTAGCAGATTAATCAAATCACGCTAATACCGCCTGGGTTTTAACCTCTACCGCTTTTATTTAATTGATGGTAAGGTTAAGCTTGACTAGATTACCGGGGAGTATTTATGAAAGCTCGACGTATCTTGCCTAAAGCTCTCAAGGTATTCTTTATAATTAGCAGTTTGCTGGTTATGTATGCAGTAATGGGCTTTTATATACTGCCCGCCGTATTAAAATGGAAAATGCCTGAAATTATTCAGCAGGAAACCGGCAGGAAAACATCCATTTCAAAGATCCAATTTAATCCCTTTTCTCTATTTGCCAGTCTGCAGGGATTTGCAATGCAGGAACAGAATGGCAGACCATTTGTCAGATTTGATACTTTCTATATTAAAATCAAGCCGGTTCAATCTATTACCCAATCAGCACTGGTTATTGAAAAAGTATTACTGGAAAAACCTTTTGTGCATATTGCCAGGCAAAAAAACGGCGAATTCAACTTCAACGATTTGCTTACCAATAAAAGGGAGGCTAAAAAAAAGGAGGATAAACAATTGTTCCCGCTAAGGGTTATAAAATTGTCTATTTCGGAAGGGAAATTCCTATGGGAGGATGACTATTTTGACAAGCCTGAAAAAGAGGAGGTCTATCCGATAAACCTCGATATTGAAAACTTCACTACCCACGCTGATATTCAATCCCGTCTTGGCTTGTCTTTTATGCTGGGTTCAGGAGGAAATTTTGAATGGCAGGGCGATGTCGGCATTAATCCAATGACTTCTTCCGGGCATATCAAACTGAATAATGTGAAGCTGCAAAGAATTTCACAGCTTGCTGTGCAGAATACTATTCAATTTGATTTACAGGGCTCTGAATTGCTCGAGGCGGATTATAAATTTCGATATGCTGATAAAGCGTTGGAACTTATCATAAATCAAGGCAAGCTTGATATTCGGGATTTTCAATTTGCGCAAAAAAAGCCGGGTAAAGTTCTCATTAGGGCGCCTGCTTTGGTTTTCGAGGCAAATTATAAAGTCGGCTATGCTGACAATAACTTGGATTTAACTGTTGATAAGGGCCACTCGGATGTGCGCAATTTCCAGTTATCAGAACAAGGTCAGGATAAAGTTCTGGCTAAAATACCTGAATTTTCGCTGCGCGGCCTTGATTTTAATCTTGACGGGCAGGAACTGGCTATTGAATCCGTTTCCGCAAAAGATGCAGATTTTCAGGCCTGGTTAAATGCTGAAGGCATTATTAATTATCAGGGCTTATTTCCTGCCTCAAATACTGAAGAAAACAGCTCGAATAAAACCGGAGCAAATACCGTAAAACCGGAAAAAACCCCCTGGAACATCAGGATTAACAACATCGCTTTAACTAATTTCGGCGCTGTGTTTGAAGATCAGACCCTGAAAAAGCCTGTCTCAATGACTGCCAGGCCCATTGATTTCAAGCTGACAAATTTCAGCAGTAAAACCGGCGCAAAGCTGCCGTTTCAGCTGAGTATGGGCGTTAATAAAACCGGCTCCATAAAACTCGACGGCGATACGGTTATTGAACCATTTTCCAGTCAATTAGCCCTGGATGTCAAAAATATTGACCTGGAAAAATTTCAACCCTATGCGAATAAATTTGCCCGCCTGGACATCATAGACGGGAAGTTCGATATGGATGGCAAGGCAACTGTCACCAGGCAGGAGAATAATAAACTGGATGTTAAATTTAAAGGCAATGCCGACATTGCAAGTTTAATAACCCGTGATCAAATGCTTAATAAAGACTTTGTAAAATGGAAAAATTTAACTTTTAAAGCTATTAATGCAGATTTACTGGCAAACAGCTATACCGCGGAAACGCTTATTATTAATAAGCCTTATGCCAGAGTGGTAATCAGTAAAGACAAATCGGTAAACGTTAAGGATATTGTCATAGCCCGCAAAAGCAAACCGGCGGTTTCTGGCAAACCGGAAAAAAATGAGCCGGTTAATCAAAGGAAGCCTTATTTTAAAATTGCCAAGGTCAAGATGATTGACGGCTCTTCAGATTTCGCCGATCTTTCCTTGATTTTGCCCTTTGCGGCACAGATCAGCAGCCTCGATGGCGGGGCAAGCGGAGTGTCTTCAGAAAAAAAAGCCACGATTATTATTGGGTTAAAGGGCAATGCCTATGAATTAGCACCTGTAGATATTAAGGGAGAGATCAGCCCCTATCGGGGCGATTACGATGTCGAATTGAATTTTCAAGGCTTGCCGATGCCGTTGATTTCACCGTACATGGTGCAATTTGCCGGCTATAAGGTCGAAAAAGGCAAGCTGACATTGGGATTAAAATATAAAGTTGTAAACAATCAGCTGACGGCTGCAAACAGTATACTCATAGATCAGCTTACCTTGGGCGAGAAGATTGAAAACCCCGATGCAGTTTCATTGCCTCTGGAGTTGGCCATAGCGCTGCTAAAGGATTCAAGCGGTAAAATAAAACTCGATGTGCCTATTACCGGTAGTCTGGAAGATCCAAAATTCAGTATCGGCGCTATCATTTTCAAGGCCTTAACGAATGCCATTGGCAAAGTTATTAGCTCGCCCTTTCGGGCCATAGCCTCGTTGATTGGCACCCAGGAAGATTTGAGTACTATTGATTTTGCTGCTGGCAAGTCCGAGTTGGATGAGCGCCAGCGTGAAAAGCTGGACGGCTTGGCCAAGGCATTGAGAGAACGCCCGGTTTTGAAGCTTGACATTAAAGGCGCGGCATTTCGGGAGCAGGATTGGCCGGCGCTGAGAGAAGCGGCTTTATATGATCAGCTTAAAGGGATAAAAGCCGCTGAGCTCAATAAAAAAAGCGATATTAAAATATTGGAAGAATATGTCGAGCTTTCTGATGAGGACTACAAGCGTTTATTAGCGGATTTGTTTATTGAAAAATTTCCGGCCATGGCCGAACGCTCATTTTTCGGCAAACCGCAATTAGTTAATCCTGATGCCGGCGATTTTTATGAAATCGCCAGACAGAAGCTTTCCGCAATCATTAAACCCGAACCGCACCGGCTTAAAGATCTGGCATCAGAGCGGGCGCAGGCTATTGCCAAATATATAGTCCAACAAGGCCGTATACAGAACGAGCGCGTTTATATTCTCGATACGGTAATTGATCCTGAAACCGACAACAAAGAGATCTCCGCTTTCCTGTCGCTGCGGGTCAGCTAGTTTATACAAAGTTACAAGGCTGGCTCGATTTCGGCACAGGTCAAATAACAACCGGGGTCTTCAGCCCAAAAGTTTTTAGTGGTCTGTTCAGCCCTGACCCGGGTGTTGCCGTTGCAGATATTTTGATAATGACAGGTCGCGCAGCGTCCCTGCAGCGGCCTTGGATTTTGTTTAAGACCGGCCATTAACGGATCGGATGTATCCGTCCATATTTCTGAAAAAGGCCGTTTTTTTACATTGCCCAGATCATAGTGCCACCAGAAGGTATCAGGATGCACATTGCCGAGATTATCGATATTAGCGACATTAACGCCGGAGGCATTGCCGCCCCACTGTTCCAGCCTGGCTTTAATATGGCTGGCTTTATCCGGAAATTTCCGGGTTGCCCAGTGCAGAAAATAAACCGCATCGGCATCGTTATTGCCGGTAACGAATTCCCTGTCCTGGCCTGCTTTCAGCCAGTCGTAGCAGGTTTCAAACATTAAATCCATGGCCTGCCGGGTCATTTCAAAATGCGCGTCATCCTTGCGGTTTTTATTGCCGCGGCCACCGTAATTCAGATGCGATAAATAAAACTTGTCGATATTGTTATCATCCATTAACCGCAGCAAGGCGGGAAAATCCCCGGCGTTATCCTGCGTCAAGGTAAAGCGGATGCCGACTTTAATATCCTTGTCCAGGCACAGATGCACGCCGCGCAGCGCCTCGTCAAAAGAGCCTTTTACGCGCCGGAACCGGTCATGGGTGTCTTTAATGCCGTCCAGGCTGACGCCGATATACTGGTAATTAATGGCGGCGATTTCATCGATATTATCCCTGGAAATTTTAGTGCCGTTGCTGGATAGTGCGACATAGAAACCCATGGCTTTGGCGCGGCGCGAAATACTGAAGATATCGGGGTGCAGCAGCGGCTCGCCGCCTGATAAAATCAGCACCGGCACTTTAAAGGCCTTCAGGTCATCCATAACTGTATAGATTTCCTGCGTGGTCAATTCGCCGGGAAAATCGATATCCGCCGAAGTCGTGTAGCAATGCTTGCAAGTGAGGTTGCAGCGCCGGATCAAATTCCAGATAACCACCGGGGCCGCCGGTTTACGCGCAGGTTTTATCGGGGTGGGGTGCAGCAATTCCCGCATGTATTGGCTAAGTCTAAACATTTAAAGCAGTCTCATCAGAAACAGGCTGGCCGGCCCTGGATTTTTCGCTGCGGCGAAAACCGGTTTTTTTCAGAATCCTGGTGCTGTACAAGACATCACAGCCATGATTAAAGCCACCCAGCAGCTCGGCAATCTGCCGGATTTGATTATCGACGTCTTCGCGGCTTTTTGCATGCACCATGGCAAACAGGTTATAAGGCCATTCAGGAAGATGGCGCGGGCGATGGTAACAATGGCTGACAAAATCCAGTTGTCCGACTTTTTGCCCCAGGTCATCGATTGTATCGTCCGGAATGTCCCAAACCGTCATGCCGTTAAAGCGATAACCCAGTTTATAGTGATTGGGTACAGCGCCGATGCGGCGGATAATGCCCTTGTCCTGCATGGCTGACAGCCGACTCATAACGTCCTCGGCTGTCAGGCCGAGCTGCTCTGCAATAGCTTGATAAGGCTCCGGCGTTAACGGTAAGCCGCCCTGTGTTGCCTCAATTATTTTTCGGTCTGTTGCATCGGGCATGATCAGGCTTCCAGCTTCAGGTTGACAAAATACTCTTTGATTTTTGGCATATTGTAGACAGTCAGGCCGGTTTGCTGTTCTATGGCAGTAATGGTTTGCAAAATTTGCCCGGGCGTTTCCGTGGCAAGGACAAACCACATATTAAGCTCGTGGCTGCGGGCATAATTATGCGCCGCTTCCGGAAAACTATTGATTATTCCGGCGATTTCATCGAACCGGTCTTCGGGTGCTTTCACCGCGGCCAGGGTTAGCGCGCCGCCCATTCGTTCGGCATTATAAAGCGGGCCGAAGCGGGTCAATGCGCCGGAGTCCAAAAGTGCTTTAAGCCGCGCTATCAGTTCCTGTTCAGTCAGCCCCAGTTGCGCGGCCGCTTGCCGGTAAGGCGCCGCGCAAACAGGAAAGCCGTTTTGCAAGATATTAATGATCTTGCAATCTATTTCATCCATTGGCCAAGGCCGGTTGGATAAGAGGAGCGGCGTTTTGATAAATAGCGCCGCGTTGTTTAAAACAGCGGCGGCTAAACAGTATTTCACGCTTGAAGCCGGATAATTTACACGCTTGCTCAAGCACACTGAGCTGTTCCAGCACAGTCTCCCGGTTTTTACCGTGAATCATACAGTACAGGTTGTATGGCCAGCCTGCGCCGTGACGCGGCCTTCGATAACACAGAGTTACAAATTCAAAGCTGCTGATGCGGCGGCCGAATTCCCGCGCCTGCTCATCAGGAATATCCCAGACCACCATCGCATTGGCGCGATAACCGAGTTTGCGGTGCCTGACGATGACGCCCAGTCGTTTGATCAGCCCGGCCTGCTTTAAGCGATCCAAACGCTCGATGACTTCATTTTCGGATAGGCCAAGCCGATTACCCAAGTCAGCGTATGGACGGGGCGAAATGGCCAAGCCCTGTTGAAAGGCTTCAAGAAGTTGCCGGTCTTTTACATCAACAATCATGAAGATCCATCCTGAAGCTCAAATCAATAAAATAATCATCCACCAGCGGCAATGACATGACAGAGTAGCCTGTTTGCTGTTCAATTCTAGCTATGACTTGTTGCAGATGACCGGCGCCTGAAGCAATGATGACAAACCAGAGGTTAAATCGGTGTTCCCGTTCGTAATTGTGATTCACTTCCGGATAGGCGCTGACTATTTGAGCGATGTCATGTAATTGCGCCTCAGGCACCGCCATGGCTGCAAGTGTACTGACGCCAATCCGGTTGGGCGGAATAACGGGCCCGATACGGGTGATAACATCCGTTTCGTTAAGCTCTGTCAAAGCGTTTATTACCTCGATTTCAGAAACGCCGAGTTCGGTAGCAATATCCTGGTAAGGCGTCGGCGATAAGGGGAAATTGCGCTGATAATCATTCAACAGCTGTTTATGCAATGGCGTCATCATAAAGCTTATAAACCGGTTTTGTGGGCACGGGCGCTGAAGAAAATACCGTTGGGTTTATCGGCAGGCAAACGGGCAATTTCTTCCAGGGTTTCGGTATCGTAAACCGCCAGCCGGTTGTCATCTCTTATTGCAAGCCAGACCTGTTCGCCGCGCGGGGTGAATTCCATGTGCAGAACTGCTTTTCCCGGCGCTAAGGTTTTAGCCAGCGACAGCTCATTGGCGTCGATAATCTGTACCTGGTTATTATCGGGAAAGGCAAAGTTAACCCAGATTTGCCGGGCATCCGGTCTGGCCATGACAAAAACCGGCTGTCCAAGAACCGGTATAGTTTTGATCAGTTTCCACTGGCGCTTATCAATGATCCACACTTCATGCTTGCCTATGGCCGGAACAAACAGATAATCGCCGGCAACCGCCCAGCCTTCAAGGTGCGGCATTTTATAAACAGGCAGTTTTTCATCATCTTTCACATAATCGGGCAATACCCGTTTTACTCCGGCTTCCGGGTTCCATAAATCGAGCAGCGCCAGGCCGGATTCGCCGAATAAACCGGCAATATAATAACGCCCTTCCGCTATTACCGCGTCGTACGGCTGCTTGCCGGTATTCAGAAATTTTTTAATGGCCGGCGTTTTTGGATTTTTGAGATCGAGTAGCCAGATTTCACCGGCATCAAACAGGCTGAATACAAAACGCTGTCCCGGCGCATCCACCAGCCCAACCACTTTGGAACGTTTTCCCTCGCCGTACACAGCGGGAATATCGGCAACCAGTTCCAGGGTGTCTGAAGAGAACACTTTAACGCCGCCCGGTTCGTAGTTGGATACGGCAATTAATTTACCGTCCTGGGAAATCGCCCCGCCAATACTGTTGCCGGCCTGAATAATGCGTTTATTCAGTTTATCCTGCAACAGGTCGATTTTACTTAAACCGCCGTCCCGCCCAAATATAAAGGCATAACGCTCATCGCGCGAGAACACCACCGACGCATGCGACAAATCCCCCAGCTTTTCGATTTTGGCTAACTGTGTGTGTTTAGTGGTATTAACGATCAGCGCATTACCCTTTTCGCGTTCAATGACTATGCCTAAATCGCCGGTAGCTCGCAGTTCAGCAAGTACGTTGAAAGAGAGGATGAAGCAAAGCAGGGGAAGCAGTCTGGTCATAATGGATGCTGGATTATTAAATTAGAGCCAATTTTCAGTGCTTAAACCGGATATCAAGACTCGGGCTTGCGTAAAATCCCTATTAGCCACAATGCTTCCTCATGACTGATAAACTGCCGCCAGGGCGGCATGGCTGTGCCTTTACGTCCGTCAAGAATGGTTGCGGCCAGAAATTCATCCGGTTTTCCGGCCAAAGTGTCGGGCAGCAGGGCAGGCCCCATGCCGCCTTTTAACGTTAAACCATGACACGCTCCGCAATCATTCGTGAGCATATTCCGCAGCGTGTTTTGCCGTTCTGCTGAAGGTTCGCTGGCAAAACCGGCAGAAGAAAACAGCATTAAAAGCAGCAGTTTTTCCATCGGCGCTTACGGTTTCAAGCGGGAATAATACAGGGTCACATTGGCAATATCTTCATCGCTTAAAGAACCGGCAATTGCATTCATAATTTCGGATTTGCGCGTTTTATCGCGGTACTGCTTGAGCGCCGACTGCAAGTAAGCCGCATCGCGTCCTGCCAGCAGCGGAAACGGCGCATCGGCGGAAGGGGTCCTGACGCCGTGGCACTGCGCACAAACCGCCGCCGCTCTTGATTGACCGGCATAAATGCTGGCGGCATTAACGCCGACAGCGATAGCGGCAAGGCACAGCATTAAAACTGAAAGCGCAATTCTTCTCATGGTTTGACGCCTTCCATTTCATCGGGAGAAAGACCGCGCGTCATGTATTTAACGCGGCCGTGAGAAAAGAGCCCCGCAGGGCTTTCCATGCCAATCGAGGCGATTTTTTGCAATGATGTAGAATCATAGACCACCACTTCATCGCCGCTGTAGCCGGCGCTGACATACAGAAACTTGCCGTCCGCGCTGTATTCAGGGAAATAAGCATGGCCTCCTACATCGAGGGTTTTAGCCACTTCCAGCGTTTTCTTGTCGATCAGCTGAATGGTGCGGGCGCGCCTGTCCTTGGAAATAATATCCACGGCGACATACGGCGCATTGGCGTGGGCGGCGGGCGATTCGGTGCCGCCGTCGACGGGCACCTGTTTGACGACTTCCATTTTATCCAGATCCCAGACGCTGACCACGGTTTTGTCGCAGTCGCCGAAATTGGTGCCGAAACCCAAAGTGCGGCCCTCTACTTTAACCGCAGAGCCGCCGCCGACATGCGGAACGCAGCCGGCATCGAGTTTTTTGATGATTTTGCGGTCTTTCAAGTCAATCGCCGTGACGATGCTGTCATCATATGAGGCAACCATCAACTTGCTGCCGCCATGCGTCAGGAAAGCATCGTGCAGATGACGGCCTACATCGGTTATTTTGGTGACCGGGAAATCATCTTTTAAATCGACTATCCAGACTTGACCGGCGTTTTCCAGAGCAACCGCGAAAATATCGGCAAACGGCGTGCCGATAACCATGCCGGAGTCGGATGTGACCATGTTGCCGTCCGGATCAATGCCTTCCAGTTCAAAGGTTTTTAACGGCTCCAGCGTATCGGCATTGAGAATTACAGCGTTGTGCGGCACATACGAACCGGCCATGATGTACTTCCCGTCGCGCGAGACGCCAAGTCCCGGGCCGTTAAAGCCGGTTTTTACGCTGCGCACGGCCTGCATGGAATATAAATCGACCTTGAATATTTCCGCCGTATCGTTTTTCACATAGGCCCAGCGCGGATTGGCGGGATTGTAGTCAATAATATGCGCGGCCGCGCCGGTGGGAATTTCGCCGATCTGCTTGTGAGTGACGCTGTTGATGAAAACTGCTTTTGAACCGGAACCGCGCCCGTATTTGCCGCGGGCCGCCACGCCGATGATATTATCAATGCTGTCAATATCATAAAGGGGCTTGGCCGGCAGCGTGTTCTCGTCCGCGACATAGACTTTTAATGAAGCTTTTATGTCATCAATGGTCCAGGCCGGATTATCCAGTTTCGGCGTGCTTTGTAAGTGCTTGATCAGTCCGCGGATGTCATCATCCGATAAACGGCCGTAAAACGGAGGCATTAAGGTATCAAAGCTGCCGGTCATGATAATGCTGCGCAAGGCCGTGGGGCTGCGCCCTTTCAGAGTCGCCGAATTTAATGCCGGGGCAATAAACCCGCCATGGTCCGAGCCATGACAGCTTGCGCAATTGCCTTCATACAATTGATGCATTTTACCGGGATCAGCCGGAGCCGCTTGCATATTCACAGGCAAAATGACAGCAGTCAAACCGGCAATAAAAGAGGCGCACAGAAGCTTTTTTGTTGTTTTCATTATTCACTCCAATATAGTATTGAATCAATACTATATCATCTGGACTGAAAGCTCAAGCTGGATTTCGAAAATCTTTTATTTCAGTGCAACGGTTTAGGTATGGAGCGTACTTATACTCTTTTTATGCTGCCATTAACGGCCGTAATAACCGCGATAGTCATTTCTTTGCCATGGACGACCTTCTTCGTCGCATCTTTCCCCGGAGTCATCGTCATCATCAGGGTCGTAGTAATCTTGATTTCCATAGTCATAGCTAGATTCATAACTGCTATTGGAATAGCCGCCATTGGATGAGCCGTAATCGTTATCGTAAGAAGGATAGTAGGCTTGGGAATAGCATCCTGTTAAAACCGGGAATATAATTATATTAAGTAATTTGATGCTATTGCTCGTTATTTTAAGTTTCATTAAAAACCTCTTCAGCGCAGCTGCTGGTTTTATTGGTTTACTTTCGTTAATACCTGCGTATGGAACTTTGGCAGAAGCCTCAAACTTAAGGAAATACAGCGTATTGAAATTTGACGATATCCTATCGCTAATCATCTTAATACCTGCTGAACGGTTTTTTCATTTTGCGAAAAATAACGGAAATATTTTAATTGGCAATATTAATGAACCCGGACAATGATTTATTGTCTAGCGTTAAAATTTTATTATTGACACTTATGAACTATTGACTGGGATAGCGGCTCTCTAGAATTTAGAGAATATATATTCTGTTAATATTAAATGGTTAATGTGAATTATCTGATAATTATCAGAATAATTTTAAATTTACCGGTACTATTTGAAAGGTGAACAGCTGAATAAATTGTGAGCTCGGCGTGGAGGTGTAATTGCGGCGGGCAGATGGGTAGCTACCATACGAATCAAGAAGGAGGGCCGGATATTCCGGAGATTATTATGTCCAATAATTATCATTCTCTGCCTGGTAAACCAACTTCTCTGTGGCTGGATACAACCCCGGAAACAGATTTTCCTTCGCTTGAAAATAATCTGGCAGTAGACGTCGCTATTATTGGCGGCGGGCTTGCCGGATTAACCGCTGCGACACTTCTCAAAGCTCAGGGCAAAACTGTGGCGGTGATTGAGGCAGTTCGTATTGTGCACGGTGTGACCGGCTATACCACTGCGAAAATCACATCTTTGCATACCTTGATTTATGACCATCTGATACGCCATTTTGGGGAAGAAAAAGCTCGAGCTTATGGTGAGGCTAATCAAGCCGCTATCGAGAAAATTGCCCGTATTGTTCATGAAAAGCAGATTGATTGTGATTTTATCCGCACTGAAGCTTACACATATACTGAAAGCTGGAGCCAAGTAGAGCAGATTAGAGCTGAAGTTAACTCAGCCTTACAGTTAGGATTGCCAGCCAGTTTTACCGATAATCCACCACTGCCCTTTCCTGTTAAAGGGGCAGTGCGTTTTGACAATCAGGCTCAATTCCATCCGCGTAAATATCTGCTGGCTTTAGCACAGGATATTCCAGGCAATGGAAGCTATATCTTCGAAAATACGCGGGTGGTTGACCTAAGCGAAGAAGAGTCATGTCGAGTAACGACTGAGCTAGGCGCAATCTTGGCGCAGGATGTGGTTATTGCCAGTCATTTTCCTTTCAATGACAAAACTCTTTATGCCTCGAGACTACATCCTTTTCGATCCTATGTTTTAGGCGTGCGCATCGAAGATCCTGTGCCGCGAGGCATGTTTATCAGTCCTGATCCCGCTTATTCGCTGCGCAGTCATCCTCTGGAAAATGGAGAATGGCTGTTGTTAGTAGGCGGCGAAAAGCATACGGCAGGGCAGGGCGGCGATACAGTGGCGCGCTATCAGCGGCTCGAGCAGTGGGCGCGAGCACATTTTGCGGTCAAATCGGTGGACTATCGCTGGTCAACTCAAGATAACAGGACAGTTGATCATTTGCCCTATATTGGCCGCTCCACGCCGTTATCTCAACATATTTATGTAGCTACCGGCTTTGGCGGCTGGGGCATGACTAATAGTACAGTGGCCGGCATGCTGTTGTCGGATCTGATTTTGCGCAAAACCAACCCTTGGACCGAAGTCTATGATCCGAATCGCCTAAACCTGGAAAGCGTACCTGAATTTGTAAAGCAAACAGCTGATATTGTGAGTCATTTTGTTAGCGACCGGTTGCCGGAGGAGGATGCCAACAGTATTGCTCCCGGTGAAGGAAAAGTTGTAAAAACTGCAGAGGGGAATATTGCGTTGTATAAGTCTGAAGACGGGACTATTACCACACTTTCTCCCATCTGCACTCATATGGGATGCGTTGTGCACTGGAATCCGGCGGAAAAAAGCTGGGATTGCCCGTGCCACGGGTCTCGTTTTGCCGCCGATGGCAAGGTCATTCATGGCCCTGCTATCACTCACTTGGAAGAACTTTTGGAGGTAAATACTATGCTTAATACTAATTCTCTGGTTAGTAAAGTTGCTTTGATTTTTGGTGTAATGTATATCATTGCTGGTCTTGCCGGGTTTATACCTGCCTTGGTGCAGGCGCCAGACCCTACCCCAACGCTTAATGTCAATATGGGTTATGGTAAATTGCTGGGGCTTTTCCCTGTTAATGTGCTGCATAACCTGGTTCATTTGGTAATAGGAATATGGGGAATTATCGCCTGGCGCTCTTCAGTATCAGCGGCCGTGCAATTTGCCCGCAGCGTGGCCATATTTTACGGGTTGCTCGCCATATTGGGGCTCATTCCCGCCACCGATACTACCTTTGGCTTGATACCTATATATGGTCACGATATATGGCTTCATGCAGTTTCTGCCGCGATTTTGGCTTATTTTGGTTTTAAGGCGCCTGAAGGAGCAGAAACTACAGTAGGAAGTCATACCTGATCCAATCACTCCCTTCAGGGTTGGGTAAAAATTACTATGAAAAGTTTTGCGCAGTTCGGAGGCCGAATTTTTGGCCTCCGTTTATAATAAAGCTGCACAATTTAAATCAGGTATTTAAAAAGCGCCTGATGGCGGCATTCAAAAAGCGGTTTTAACATCCCGATAAGGTCTTGGCTTAGACGAGGGGACGAAGTTAGGGGCAGGATTTATATGTAGTTTAGAAATTCTAAGCTGTCTTTTGAGAACTCATGCACCTCTATCTCTATCAAGCTGCAGCTGATCTGGCAATTATAATACTGCAGTTTTTTTAGTTGGTACCCTTACGAAGTTCGCGCTTTTCCCCGAGATAAACGCAGATGTATTTATCATGTCCATTGTAAGGGGCTACTGCAGAATTAAAATCACAAAGATGGGCAATATGTATTTTATTTAGCATAATTATGTCGCCTTTTTTGCAGTTACTTTCGATTTTAACCAGCTCAGCGCCTGGCTCCGGTATATTCAAACAGACTTTACCAGGACTGTCTTCCCCATAGCTCCCAGTTATAAATAGCACAAGCAAAAGTGTGCAGAGGACTTGTATTAATGTTTTCATTAGATAGGCGGCGAGGCTCTTTAATAAAAAAGTTCGGTAGACCGAGGCTATACGTATTATTTAAAGTATAAGAAGCTGTCTTGCAAAGCCTTAGCAACTTTGCAAGCGTTATTTTCAGCATAGCAATTACGATCATATTTTCAGAAGTTGCAGGAAGTATCTCAAAGTCTTTAGATAGGCGGCGGAAATGGCCTAAGAAACCTCCGCTCGACCACCCATCGTTTGGGCAGGACAGCCCATTTCCCTTCAATTTTTTCCGAAAAGGTAATGTCATAGTCAGTTTCGTAGAAGTAAATTCAACGGCTGTGCCCCGGTAACCCGCATCCGCAGAAAAAGCTTTCAATGAGGGATATTTGCCAGCCGTCTCTTTATGCCCTTTAACTTTTTTACCGCCATCAATGCCCCGTTTGTTGACGGGAGAGGGCCGTCAACCGGCAACATCTTTCCCCGATATCCCGTTTGTTCCATTGGCTGAAATAGCCATAGACGGTTTTCCAGGGTGAAAAACCTTTCGGCATCATTCGCCTGAATACCACCCCGTAAGACATAGACAATGGCGTCCACTTGAGTTTTTTGGGATGCTTATGCCCATTTGCTTACGAGCTCAAAATATTTTTTATAAGGCTCCATTCTTAATCAGTTAGCTCGCTTTCGTATGCTTTTTTTAACTTTTAATAAAAAATATTTGTTTTTAATAGAAGTTGTTTTGCAAGACAGCTTCTAACAGCGAGAAGCTCTCCCGCTGCAACGGGAGCGCTTTATTCGGCAGTTAAATCTTGTCGAGCTATTAAACTGATTTAATATGCTCTGGCGGTAAATCGCGTCGCGATGCGCCGGTATAAAGTTGCCTGGGTCGTCCGATTTTCTGTTCCGGATCAGAAATCATTTCATCCCAGTGCGAGATCCAGCCGACTGTTCGGCCCATAGCGAAAACCGCCGTGAACATCTTGCTCGGGATGCCGAGGGCATGCAGCACTATGCCGGAATAAAAATCGACATTCGGATAAAGCTTTTTCTCGATGAAATATTCATCCTCCAGGGCGATACGCTCCAGCTCAAGCGCCAGTTTAAACAGTTTGTCCTCATGAAGACCCAACTCGGTGAGCACCTCATGGCAGGTTTCACGCATCAATTTGGCGCGCGGGTCATGATTTTTATAAACGCGATGACCGAAGCCCATCAGTCTGAATGGATCGTCCTTATCTTTGGCCTTATTGATATATTTGGATATATTTGAAACATCGCCGATTTCTTCCAGCATATAAAGTACGGCTTCATTGGCTCCGCCATGAGCGGCGCCCCAGAGACAGGCAATGCCGGCGGTAACGCAGGCAAAGGGATTGGCTCCGCTGGAACCTGCCAGGCGTACAGTTGAAGTTGAAGCATTTTGCTCATGGTCGGCATGCAGGATTAAAATTCTGTCGAGCGCCCTGACCAATACTGGATTGGGTTCATATTCATCACAGGGTGTGGAATGCATCATGCGCATAAAGTTTTGCACATACCTGAGTTTGTTTTGGGGATAAATAAATGGTAAGCCGATACTGTATTTGTGACACATGGCAACGATAGTCGGCACTTTGGCAATAAGGCGAATTGCGCACATTTCACGGTCTTCCTTGGATCTGATGTCAAGTGCATCATGATAGAAAGAGGACAGCGCGCCGACCACGCCCACCATAATGGCCATAGGATGGGCGTCGCGGCGGAAGCCTTTAAAAAAAGCTGACAATTGATCATGAACCATGGTGTGCATGGTAATATTGTGATCGAAGTGCTCCATTTCATCACTGTTTGGCAATTCGCCATGCAACAGTAGATAGCATACTTCCAGAAAAGTACTTTGTTCTGCCAGCTGTTCGATA
Source organism: Candidatus Methylobacter favarea (assembly GCF_902806695.1). Lineage (GTDB taxonomy): Bacteria > Pseudomonadota > Gammaproteobacteria > Methylococcales > Methylomonadaceae > Methylobacter_B > Methylobacter_B favarea. Next base: position 16,005 of record NZ_CADCXN010000064.1, read on the forward strand.
GGATAGCCCCGGTACAGCAATATGCCTGCTTCCCCGTCTATATAGGTAATGGCTGAGCGGCAACTGGCCGTTGAAGTAAATCCGGGATCAAAAGTAAACATGCCTGTCTGTGTATACAGGGCTTGGACATCTACTACATCAGGTCCGAGCGTGCCGGATAAAACCGGTAACTCACATATGGGCTGAGCTTTATCATTTAAGGTAACACTGCGTAGCTTGGTCATGGATTTTTCTCTCTGAGTAAGAAACGTTGGGACATTACCATAAAGCATGATAACTATTAAATCGGGATTACATTGGAAATCGCTCGTTTTGCCAGTTCAGTAACCTTGTTCCAGTCTTTTGTTTTTACAGCATTGGCCGGCGCCAGCCATGAACCGCCAACGCAGGCCACATTGCTTAATTGTAAATAGGCATTGTAATTTTCCGGGGAAATGCCACCGGTCGGGCAAAAGGTGGCGGATGGGACGGGGCCCGCGATTGCTTTTAACATCGGTATGCCGCCTGCAGCTTCGGCCGGGAAAAACTTGAAATGAGTGATGCCGTACTCCATGCCCACCATCAGTTCCGACAAGGTTGCTATGCCTGGGATCAATGCTATATTTCCGGCTCTGGCAGCGGTTAACAGCGCAGGCGTTAAGCCCGGGCTAATGGCAAAAACGGCTCCGGCATCTTCTGCCGCTTTTAATTGCTCCGCTGTAGTAATCGTTCCTGCTCCGACGACAGCTTCCTTGACTTCCTGACTGATGAGCCTGATGGCCTCTAAAGCGATAGGTGTGCGCAGCGTTATTTCCAGGACTTTAATACCGCCCTCAACCAGGGCCTTGGCAAGAGGCACGGCATCCTGCAGATTTTGTATGACCATGACAGGCATGACCGGACCGGCATTTAAAACATCTTCAGCTTGGATTTTCCAATGGAGTGGGTTCATTTTTTTACCAGAATAACAGGTTTAAAGTATAAGGCGAAAAGTGTAAGCAATAGGCCATTATCTTATTACTCAATCGACTACAAACAGGTTGGAAGCTCCAGTTTCAGCAGAAGAGGCATGGATACGAAAACCGCCGAATAATTCGCGGCCAGTGCCGAAATGATGACCTTTAGCGCCGTTTTCAGCCGGCACGCGCGCATTAAATTCAGCTTCATCAACCAGCACATTTATCTCACCGGTTTGGGTATTCAGGTAAATCATATCGCCGGTATGCACTTTGGCCAGCGGGCCTCCGTCATGGCATTCCGGACACATATGGATAGCAGAAGGTACTTTGCCGGAAGCGCCGGACATGCGTCCGTCCGTCACCAGCGCAACCTGAAAGCCTTTATCCTGAAGCAGACCCAAAGGCGGCGTCAGTTTATGCAGTTCCGGCATGCCATTCGATTTCGGGCCCTGAAAACGGATGACGGCAATAAAATCTTTTTCCAGTTCGCCGCGTTTAAAAGCCGCCATCACTTCATCCTGATCATCAAACACGATTGCGGGAGCCTGAACGATCTGATGCTCTACTGCTACCGCAGAAATTTTAGATACGCCGCGCCCCAAATTACCATGCATGACATGCAGGCCGCCTCCTGCAGCAAACGGTTTTTCAACACTGCGGATAACTTCGGTATCCAGGGACGCTTCCGGGCAAGGCTCCCATATTAATTGATTATTGATAAGTTTCGGCTCCTGCAAATAACTCTTCATGCCGCGCTGATCGGCAATGGTCATGATATCTTCATGCAAGAGCCCGTGTTTTAATAATTCAGCAATCAGCACACCCATACCGCCTGCAGCCTGGAAGCTATTGACATCGGCCGGGCCATTGGGATAGATACGGGTCAGCAACGGCACCGTTCTGGAAAGATTATCGAAATCATTCCAGTTGATAATGATGCCGGCAGCACGGGCAGCGGCCACCAGGTGTAGCGTGAGGTTAGTGGAACCGCCGGTCGCCAGCAAACCGATAATCGCGTTGACAACCGCTTTTTCGTCGATGACATGGCCAACCGGACGAAAGTCATTGCCCAGTGCGGTAAATTTCAAAACCTGCCTGGCGGCGGCTTTAGTCAGTTCATCGCGCAACGGGGTATAAGGATTGATGAATGAACTGCCAGGCAGATGCAAACCCATAATCTCCATCATCATCTGGTTACTGTTCGCGGTACCGTAAAAAGTACAAGTACCCGGACTATGGTAAGATTTGGATTCAAACTCCAGCAGTTCCTGGCGGCTGATTTTGCCGTCAGCGTATTTTTGTCGTGCGCGTGATTTTTCCTTGTTGGTTATGCCGCTGGGCATAGGACCGCCTGGCACGAATACGGCAGGCAAATGACCAAAGCTCAAAGCGCCGATTAACAATCCCGGCACAATCTTGTCACAAATGCCTAAATAAAGCGCGCCGTCAAACATGTTGTGGCTCAAACCTATTGCAGTCGCCATGGCAATGACATCGCGGCTGAATAAGCCCAACTCCATGCCGGGCTGGCCCTGCGTTACGCCATCGCACATCGCCGGCACGCCGCCGGCGAACTGGGCCACGCCCCCGGCTTCACGGGCGGCGGCTTTAATCAACGCCGGTGCGTCCTTATAAGGCTCATGAGCAGACAGCATGTCATTATAGGAAGAGATAATAGCGATGTTGGCTTTTCGAGTTTCGGCCAAATCGGCTTTCTCGCCACTCGCACATGCAGCGAAGCCGTGGGCCAGGTTGCCGCAACCGAGTGCTGAGCGATGCGGGCCTTGTTCAATGGCAGCATCTATCCTTGCCAGATAAGCACTGCGGGTATCACGGCTGCGCTCTGTGACCTCTCGGGTAACTTTTTCTATTACAGGATGCATGGTTTAACCTTCTATCTAGGATTATTCAAAAATTGGCTAAAGGTGCAAGGCAAAAGGCAAAGTAACTGTCAATATTCTAGTCTTGCCCTGTTCATTCTTCCCAGGTTCTGCCGTCCCGGGCAAGCAGGGCAATTGACGCTACAGGACCCCAACTGCCGGCCGCATAGGGTTTTGGAGCCTCATTTATATGAGCCCAAGCCGCCTGAATCGAATCAATCCAGGTCCAGGCCTGTTCGACTTCTTCGCGGCTAAGAAACAGTGTTGGATTACCGCGCAGCGCTTCCAGTATCAGTTTTTCATAGCCGCCGAAAATACTGTTCTTTTTAAAGGCTTCGGAAAAACTCAAATCCAGCTTGGTTTTTTGTATTTTAAGGTGTTCATCAATGCCCGGAATCTTATTGAGCATTTCAATTTCCACGCCTTCATTGGGTTGCAGGTGGATAATAAGCCTGTTGGGAGGCAAATCACGATAGCTGTCCTTAAAAATATTGTGCGGCAATTGTTTAAAATAAACAACAATTTCAGTACGCTTATTATGCATGCGTTTGCCTGTACGCAAGTAGAAGGGCACATCAGCCCAACGCCAGTTGTCAATATCGACTCTTAACGCTACAAAGCTTTCAGTGCTGCTTTCCTTGTTGGCGCCTTCTTCTTCCAGATAGCCGGGTACGGCCTTGCCTTTAAGATAACCTGCCGTGTACTGGCCGCGGACGGTTTTTTCATGGGCATTGTTAATTGTAATGGGACGCAGAGCTTCCAGAACTTTAATTTTCTCCATGTGAATGCTTCTGGCCTCAAGGTTGACCGGCGGCTCCATGGCAATAAAAGTCAGAATCTGCAAAAGGTGATTCTGCAGCATATCCCGTAGTTGGCCGGTTTTGTCGAAATATTCCCAGCGCCCTTCAATACCGATTTCTTCAGCGACGGTAATCTGAATATGATCAATAGCGGTATGATTCCAGTTAGTGGTAAAAATGGAATTGGCAAAACGCAGCGCTAATAAGTTAAGTACGGTTTCCTTGCCGAGATAATGATCAATCCGGTAAACCTGCTTTTCATTAAAAACCCTGGCGACTTCATCATTTATTTCTTTTGATGAAGCAAGATCGTGGCCAATCGGTTTTTCCATGACCATACGCGACTCTTCCGTTAAAACTCCCGACTTGGCTAGTCCTTGGCATATGCTTTTAAATAAAACAGGCGACACGGCAAAATAATTCACCATAACCCTGGATTTCTGGTCAATAACCTTGTGCAACTGCTCATATTGATCCGGCTGGGTTAAGTCTATTTTTATATACGAGAGTCTGGCCGAAAACCGTTTCCATACGCTGTCATCAATTTCTTTATTCAAAAACTCCTGCAAGCTCGTATGAGTGATTTGAGCAAATCCAGGGTTTGTTTCCGCATGCCGGTCTACACCTATAATCCGGGTATCCGGCTCTAATAAGCTCGATTTTTCCAGGCGATACAAAGAGATAAGCAATTTACGCCGGGATAAGTCTCCCAAGGCGCCAAAGATAACCAGGTCACAGGGTTTATATGCTTTTTTGTCTTTCATTCATTAGTGTGGAGTAAAAAGTTGCCGGGCTGAAGGAGAAAGGCTGTCGTACTTGAAAAACCAGAATTTTATTATCGCAGAATTTAATTCAAGATGCTTATTGATTGGCATGTCACATATTGCGAAAGCGATAAAACTGCGCAACTTTGGTTTGAATAATTAAATAAATTTTAATATCGAATCGAAATATTATTGACTTCAAGTTTGTATTAAGATTATAGTATCGACTCACTATTAAATTTATATGAGGATATTTTTATGAGTACTGCAATTTTTTATCATGCCGGTTGCCCTGTTTGTTTAGGGGCAGAACAAATGGTGGCAGAGGCAATTGACCGTTCAAAATATCAGGTTGACATTGTTCATCTGGGCGAGCAGGCGGACCGCATAGAAGAAGCAGAAGCTGCGGGGGTAAAGTCCGTACCTGCGCTGGTACTGGACGGTCAGGCATTCCATATTAATTTTGGCGCTTCTATTGAAGCTTTAAAACATTAAAAGAAAAATACAAGTTCTAGCTGTAATGTCACCTTATCCCTCCGTGACTGGTTGCATTACAGCTATCATAATATTTATAAATGGATACTCGAGGAAAATTAATGAATCTCACACACAAAATTGCGGCATTGGTGCTGTCACTTTTTTTGCTGGAAGTTGGCCATGCGGCAGGTGAACCTGTAAACGAAGATTTATCGTTGCTCTTTTTACTTTCCGATGAGATGGTTGCACTGGCAAAGCAGGGTGATTCCGAAGGTTTTACCGAGATGGCTAATGCAGCCTTGAAGCTTACCGCAGAAAACCGAAATAATTCTATGATATTACCGCGCGCCAGCGCCAAGCTGAGAGCTGCAAAGTATGCAGTTAAAGCCGGCAATTTTAAAGAGGGCATCGAGGCCGTGGAGCAAGCCAAGGCTATAATGACGAAGAAAAAAGTGCTGAATTGGGACGGCGGCTCGGAGTAGACCGGCGCCGCAAAAAGTAGCGCAGTTATCATTGACCCGATAAAGAGGAGCTGAAAAGTTTTGAATAAGATTGGCAAGAGGCCTGAACTGGGTTCTTGTAATCAAATCGCCTTGCGGGTTTCAGGCCTCAGCCCGAAGGTCACGGAGATTCTGCAGTCGGCAAAGCGTTGTTGCTTTCGCTGGCGCCGCTGGTTGTCCACATCATTGGTTTCATCACGAAGGGATATTTGCTTATTGCTTTGCTGGAATGAACTGTTTATCGGCCGGCGATTTGTAAGTGCAGGTAGAGCGCTTCGAAAATGAGTGAGAATAATACAGTGGTATTGGCCCGTGAGAATATACTGTAATCACCAAACAAATTTAACGCCTATTAGCATTAAAATCGAGGCCAGGAGCGGCCGCAAAACCCGCTCAGGAATTTTTGCGCTTAGCTGACTGCCCACGAAAATGCCCGGTAGCGAACCGATCAATAAACTGCCTAACAGCATAAAATTGACATTTCCCATATAGAAATGACCCATGCCGGCAATGGCTGTCAGTGGTATGGCATGCGCCAAGTCGGTACCGACAATTTTAAGGGTTGACATGCGGGGATATAAAAATAATAAGGCAACGGTCCCCATGGCCCCTGCACCTACCGATGACAAGGTTACCAGCGCCCCCAAAATTATGCCAAGAGTTACAGTTAGAGGGGCTTGCAGGTACACGAAACGTTCCGGAGCCTGAGCCTGGGTTTTTTGGCCTGCTTTCATTAAACGTTGCCGGAAAAATAAGGATAATGCGGTTAAAATAAGCGCAATCCCCAGACTAAAATTAATGACTTGGGTGACCTCGGGATTTTGCGGGCCGAAATACTTCAAAAGTCCTAACACCACCAATGCACTGGGCAGACTTCCTGATGCCAGCCGGCGGACAATTTTCCATTCCACCGAATTATGCTTGCTATGATGTACAAATACCCCGCTAGCCTTGGTAATTGAAGCGAACAACAAGTCCGTACCCACTGCTGTGCTGGCCGGAAATCCGAATAAAAACACAATCAACGGCGTCATTAAAGAGCCGCCGCCAACGCCGGTTATGCCAACCAGTATACCTACCAATAAACCTGAAATAATATATTGAATGTTAAATAAACTTTGAATTAGCGATGTTATGCCATCCAGGTCCGAGAGCCAGGCATTATCCATTAATTTATTCCTAAAAGTGTCCAGTTGTCTAATTTCAACATTTTACCAAGTAATTAAGCTGAGGTTCGGTGTTTTAGAAGTTTTTTAATAATGCGCCTGGTTTATCGGCTTATCAAAGCCCTCTATTGTTTAGCTGGCTGGCAAAATGTGAAGCTGAAGTCATTCGTAACCCATTGGTCAAAGCTTCATGCAATGCCGTGAAGAATGCTGCAAACTGTAAATTTTCCCAGGGCTTATCAAAAGTTTACTACGAGTCCCGGAAAAATTCGCCATACCTGCGGAAATATCAAATAGAATTAGCATGAGGGATCAAGGTATTAATTGATAAAATACTCGGAAATGAATGCTATTTGGAAAATTTGCCGATTGCAACAATGAAAAAATCAGAATTATGAAAGACCAGCCGTTTATCGCCCCATCTTCCACGGATATTTTTTCCTCGAGTTTTTTACTTGGGAATATAGGTGCCCCATTTGTAATCGGGCTGGCAGTCGGTTATTTCGCCAAAAAAATGTTGCTTACCGCGTTATTTCTTGCCGGTGCGGCAATCGTCCTTTTATTTGTAGCTGAATCCTATGGCCTCATTGAAATGACTGACGAAAAATTGCAGCATGCAGCTAGCGCCGCAACTGAAGCAGCAAAGCATTCCGGCAGTTTCCTGGTTGCCCGTCTGTCAAGCATTACCAGTAAAACGGTAAGCGCTGTGGCAGGTTTTTTTGCAGGCTTCAGACTGGGATAGGCTACACGTCCCCATCAATGGGGCATACCCACTTGCTGTATTAACAGACTAGTCTTTAGGGGCGAACAGTGCCTTGAATGCAGATTGATTTTCCGGCTGTTTAAAAAGTTTAAATCTTGATGCGAAATTCCTGCGGGCACAGCATTTGCGTAAATGGATATTTTGTATAAGCACACCCATGGCTAAAAAGGTTTTGGCCGGTATATTACTGGTCAGCATTTCTTCGCTGAACAGTTTTAAATTGCTCTCCTGAACCTGGCAATCCTGAAATTCACCTAAAACTTCCTGAAGTTCTTTCAGGCTTTTAATCAGCTTTTTAAGTTGATTTTGCGGATAAAGATTTTGGAAAAATTCCATTAAATAGCGTAATTTTTTACAGGATTTTCTTAATTCGTGTAATGCTTCAGAAGGTGAATGTTCGGTAATTGCGCTGCCTTCCTGCACAACCCGCTTATAACTTTTCCATATTCTTCGATCGGCCAGTTGCTGAATGGTAAGTTTTGCATTGGCTTCAACCGGGTTTGGGGGAGCTTGTTCTTTAAGGAAATGTTCCCATTCGGATAGTGTGGATAAGTAGCGGGCAGAGCGCAGTTTTCCGGCAAGTTCCTGCTGCGCTTTTTGCTGTTTGGCAAAAAGGAATTCGTGTAACGGATTGAGGTCATCGCGGATGGAAACGGGCAGGCTGCTTTTATAGTCATCAAAATGTAATAGATAAACATCCAGATCCCGGGTAGAACCGGTAATTTGCCCCAACCAGGAAAAAAATTCGCTAAAGCGCGCGGTGATCTTGCCTGGCAATACCTCCTTGATCTGGCTAAGCCCTGAGCGGGTTCTGCGGACGGCGACCCTGAAGTCATGCAAGAATTCACTATCAATATTAGCGATTGCGCCTTGCTCATTGTCCTTAATTGTTTTTAGCAAATGGCTGTAGATGTATTTGCTGGCAATATCGGCACGCATGGCCGGATCCAGGTTGATATTCAGCTTTGATGAATAGTCGTCAGGTTTGCGCCCCTGTAGTTTCAAGGCCATCAGCAGAACCGGTTTATCAGCAGGGCTTAAGTTCAGTTCTGTGGTAATAATTTCAATGAACTGTTCGGCTGCCTTGTCGTAGCCTCTTACCGGTTGTACTATCAATCGATTATTCAACATTTCATATTCCTCGATAAACAGGCGCAGTGTGGTTTTTTCATCTTTATTGAGTATATTTATATAGTAAGAATAATAGCCCAGTGAATAAACAGGTAATAAGGCCCGCATCTTTAATATCGTCTCCAGGCAACTGCGTATTTTTCCAGGGCTGAATTGATTACCGAATGAGGGAATCGCATCAAATTCCTGGCTTGCGATGATTTGGCGTTGCTCAAAATTTAACAGTGTTAAAGACGATGCGCCTCTTGATTGGTCAAATTCACAGATGATGCCGTTTGTATACAATCGCCCGTCAAAACTGTCATACCAGGTTTTCAAGGATTTTTGTCGGGAAACCAACTGCATGTTAGTATTAATCCTTAATTTACCAACAAATTTTTCTGCGGTTAAATTCCCCGGAAACTCAAAATGTAAACACATATTTATTAACGACAGAGACAGCAAGAGGAACAAGGGCGCCTGAGCTTTTCAAGATTAACAGCCCAATATTAAAATTTAAAGACAGTTGAATTTTTATTCTTGGTTGAAGCTGATTAAAATATCCGGATGAGGAGTAAGGCAATAGCTATGTAATCATTCCCGCTGATCTGATCGGCATTTATTAACTGTCCCGGGACTACGAGAATACATGAGGTAAATATGAGCCGAGAATTATGGTTGCTTCGACATGCAAAATCAGACCGGAATGTTTGCATTAGTGACATTGACCGGCCGCTTAAAAAAAAGGGCAAACGCGCTGCCGAACGTATCGGAAGTTGGATGAAGCAACAGAATCTGATACCTGATAGGGTAGTAAGTTCGCCTGCACAAAGGGCTATTGCTACAGCGAAAATAGTGTGCAAGGCAATTGGCCTGAGCAGGCACAGTATCCGGCAGGACACGCGAGTATATGGGCAGGGTCTGGGATCTTTGAAAAGCGTATTGGCACAGTGTCCCGTGCAATCTGAACGGGTTTTGATAGTTGGGCATAATCCGGAACTGGAAGAGTTGCTCGTTAATATGGCAGGTGAAAACAATGTGCCGGATGCAGATAAACTGCTGCCGACCGCCGCGCTGGCGCGGCTTGCAATGCCTGATGACTGGGCCAATCTGGAGGCAGGGGGTGCCCGGTTGTTAGCCATTATTTATGCCAAGTCTTTACCTGCTGAAGGCAAATAACGCAGGGGTGATTAATATTCCATGCTTCATTTTTATTGATAATCATCATGTTAGAACTTTATAGAAAATGATGCCAGTTCAACTATTGTATTGATATATAGAAATTTGAATAGTAAGAAGTATTAGCGAAAATGAAGCATAAGAAAATTATAACTTGTAATAATCATGTCATATTTAATTAATATTCTTGTCATGTTGAATTCACATACTAATCCCACAATAAATCATCCTAGAGAGTTAATATGAAATTATCTTTTAAACCAAAATCTGCGCTATCAGCGTTGGGTTTTGCTTCTGCTTTATTAACAGCAGGCACTGCAGGCGCGGTGCAGACTGTCGATCCCGGCCTTCCCGACTATCAAAAAGCCAGCGGCATTTCCGGCAACCTGTCCAGCGTAGGCTCTGATACTCTGGCAAATCTGATGACATTGTGGGCGGAAGCTTTTAATCGTGAATATCCCAATGTAAATATTCAGATTCAGGCTGCGGGCTCGTCAACTGCGCCGCCCGCATTAACAGAAGGTACTTCAAATCTGGGGCCAATGAGCCGTGAAATGAAAGATGATGAACTTGAAGCCTTTGAAGATAAATACGGCTATAAACCTACGGCCATTCCCGTTGCTATTGATGCACTGGCGGTTATGGTCAATAAGGATAACCCTATCAAAGGCCTGTCGGTGGATCAGGTTGATGCTATCTTTTCTTCTACGCGAAAATGCGGTTATGATACTGATATAACTACCTGGGGCGAGGCTGGCGTTCCGGCCTGGGGCGCAAAAAGCATACAGCTATATGGACGTAACTCGGTTTCCGGGACTTACGGGTATTTTAAAGAACACGCATTATGTAAAGGCGACTACAAAAATAATGTAAATGAGCAGCCAGGTTCTGCTTCGGTTGTCCAGTCAGTGACTTCATCCACTAATGGCATAGGGTACTCGGGCATGGGGTATTCAACCTCAGGCATCAAGATGGTGCCGCTGGCAAAAAAAGGTACAAAAACATTTGTTGAAGCGACACCTGAAAATGCACTTGCCGGCACTTATCCATTAACTCGCTTTCTTTATATTTACGTCAACAAGAAGCCGAATCAACCCTTACCGCCGTTGGAAAACGAGTTTGTAAAAATGGTGCTATCCAAAACCGGACAGCAGGTTGTGATTAAGGACGGCTATATTCCCTTGTCTGCGAAAGTGGTTGAAAAGATACGGGCTAAACTAGACTAACTGACAGTTAAGGAAAGTGTTTTAAAATGGACTTGAATTATCCAGGAATGGGTAAGCAGGGATGTGGGCTGTATTAGCTTTAATTCCCCTCTCATGAAAGCTAATCGCTATCCAGCCTGAAAGCGGCCGAGTTTGGTTTAACCCTATCTCGGCCGCTTTTTTTCTTTTTTGTTGTAACATTATTGATTATGTTTTATTTAAAGTTTCCCCGCTTATCACAAACAAGCACACTCAGAAAACAGCCTGCAGACATTAAAAATGCTCCAGGTGCTTATGCGAAATGGCGCTTATTAAAAGATTCATGGGCTCGCTATGGAGTAATAGGCGGCGGTTTGGCTGTGATTGTCGCGGTTGTGCTGATTTTCTTTTATTTACTCTATGTAGTTTTTCCATTATTTATACCGGCGGCAGTGGAACCGGTTAGCCAATTTGATGTGCCTGAGAAGGCGCTGGGTAAAACGTTGTTGTTAGCGATTGAAGAGCAAAATGAGGTGGCGGGAAGATTTACGGATAGCGGACAAGTAGTTTTTTTTGAGGCCGCGACAGGTAAAACCGTTTCGATACAAGCTGTCGCTATACCTGAAGATGCGCATATCATCAGTTTTGCTCAGGGCAGCCCTATCAATGAAGGGGCGGTAATTTACGGCTTATCTGATGGGCGGGCAGTTATTGTAAAGCAACAATATAAAATTACTTATCCCGATAATAAGCGCGTTATTACGCCCTCTCTTGAATATCCATTGGGTGAGCAACCTCTAATACTGGATGAAGCCGGGGCTGCTTTAGAAAAAATCGCGGTTCAGGTTGGCGAGGATACCACAACAATTGTGGTAAAAACTGCCGATAAAATTCGCCTGACGAGTTTTGAAAAAGTACAGGCACTATTCGCTGAAGAGGCATCTTTTAACAGAACAGATTCAGTGCTGGATATACCGGCTGTAGAAGTGGCTGATATCTTGATAGATAAAGAAGGACGTAAACTTTATCTGGTAAGCAGCGATGGCCAGTTAAGTTTTGTTGATATCAGTAATCAGGGCAGCCCGGCCATCAAACAGAAGCAAAATATAATGGAAACCGGCAAGACAATTACCTCTACTGCATTTTTAAATGGCGATCTTTCGCTGATGATTGGGGATTCAACAGGATTAGTGTCGCAATGGAGTATGGTTAAAGATGGCTTGAATCGTCCGGCCATGCAAAAAATCAGGGTATTTAAAGTGTCGGACAGACCTGTACTTGCAATAAACTCCGAACAGCGGCGTAAAGGATTTATAACAATGGATGCTGATGGATACATAGGTATCTATCATTCAACTGCTGAAAGAGAGCTGATTAAAGAGCGGCTCAGCACATCCCTGCCAGTAGCTGCAGTTATCTCGCCCAGAGCCAATGCCCTGTTAGTGCAGTCCGAGAACGGGAAAATGCATTTTTGGCATGTCGAGAATAAGCATCCTGAAGTTTCCCTGAAATCGCTCTGGCAGAAAGTCTGGTATGAAAGTTATCCAAAGCCGGCTTATATCTGGCAATCATCTTCAGCGAGCAGTGATTTTGAACCCAAATACAGTTTAACACCATTGGTTTTCGGAACATTGAAGGCAGCCTTTTACGCAATGCTTTTGGCCATACCGTTGGCATTAATGGGAGCAATTTATACGGCCTATTTTATGGCGCCAGGGATGAGACAGTATGTAAAGCCAACTATTGAACTAATGGGAGCGCTACCCACAGTTATTCTGGGCTTTCTTGCCGGGTTATGGCTGGCTCCCTTTATGGAAAAGCATCTGTCCGGCGTATTTTTCCTGCTCATCATTGTTCCGCTAGGGGTTATGTTGTTTGCTTTTTTATGGCAGACCTTGCCGAAAACGATTCAACAAAAGCTCCCTGAAGGCTGGGATGCCGCTTTATTAATTCCGGTAATTCTACTGAGCGGCTGGTTCGCCTTTGCGGTGAGTGTGCCCTTAGAAGCATTGTTATTTCACGGCACTTTGCGAGACTGGTTTAAAACCGAATTGGGCATAGGCTACGATCAACGCAATGCCATGGTGGTCGGCGTGGCAATGGGTTTTGCCGTTATTCCAACCATTTTCTCAATTGCCGAGGATGCTATTTTCAGTGTGCCGAAACATTTAACTGTGGGTTCTCTGGCATTAGGCGCGACAACCTGGCAAACAGTAACCAGGGTGGTTTTATTCACTGCAAGTCCGGGAATTTTTTCCGCAATCATGATCGGTTTTGGGCGCGCGGTCGGCGAGACCATGATTGTCTTAATGGCGACAGGCAATACGCCCGTGATGGATTTAAGCATTTTTCAGGGTTTGCGCACATTGGCGGCCAATATCGCGGTGGAAATGCCTGAAACGGAAGTTAACAGCACCCATTACCGGGTTTTGTTTTTAGCAGCTTTGGTATTATTTATGTTTACCTTTGTTTTTAACACGCTGGCTGAAGTTATTCGTCAACGTCTGCGCGAGAAATACAGTTCATTATGATGAGAGTATGGTTTAAAAGCGGGGCTCCCTGGATATGGCTGAATGCTGCAGCGGTCAGCATTTGTCTTATTATGGTGGTCGGCGTGCTTGTTCTGGTTATGGTGCGTGGAGTAGGGCACTTCTGGCCCGGCAAGGTTGCGCAATTAATTTATCAGGAAGAGGGCGAGCAGCCCCAGATACTTATTGGTGAGATAGTCGATACCACTATTACGCCTGCATTAATGGCCAAAGCCAGCGGTTTTAAAATGACTGATGAGGAAGATACATTAGTGCAGTATCAGATTAAAACCGGCAATCGTGATGTTACCGGCGCTGATTTTCGCTGGATAGAAGAGCGCAAAATAAAACAGGAGAAATATCCTGCCGGAATAATAGTGATAGAACGTCGGGAATGGGGAAATTTTTATGGGCAACTGGTCGGGATTAAAGAAAATAACAAAACTATAGCTACAGGTGAGCAGGCATGGCCCATGGTTTCTGAAAGAATTAATCGCGCCTTATCTATTTTTAAGGAAATAAACCGTCTGGAGAAAAAAGAAATTGGTGCAATTAATTATGGTCTGGAACGATTAAGACTTAAGCAGAAAAAATTACAATTGGAAAATCGCTGGAATGAACCCGCGGAAAAACAGATGGCGGCCGAGAAAGCCGGCTATGAAGCTGAATACAAGCGCCATCAAACGCAGTTGGGCGAGTTGTACCAAAAAATAAGGCGCGACAGCTTGATTGCGAAGACTGATAGCGGCGGTGAAGTTGAAGTTCCTTTGGCTAAAGTGGTTAGAGTTTACCGGCCCAATAATATGAGTCTGATCGATAAAATAGGCCATTACGGACGTAAAGCGATTGAATTTGTAACCGATGACCCACGGGAGGCCAATACTGAAGGGGGCATTTTCCCGGCTATTTTCGGCACGGTACTCATGGTAATCATAATGGCAATAATCGTGACGCCCTTTGGCGTTATTGCCGCGGTATATTTGCGCGAATATGCAAAGCAGGGCTTTACTACAAGATTGATCAGAGTGGCTGTGAACAATCTGGCAGGCGTGCCTTCCATAGTTTATGGGGTATTTGGCCTGGGCTTTTTTGTTTATATTCTGGGAGGCAGTATTGATCAGCTGTTTTTTCCGGAAGCCGCGCCCGCACCGGTATTCGGCACGCCGGGATTATTATGGGCTTCTATTACTCTGGCGTTATTAACGCTGCCTGTGGTCATTGTTTCTACGGAAGAGGGTCTGGCGCGCATTCCCAGTTCCATACGCGAAGGCAGTCTGGCATTAGGAGCTACCAAACTGGAAACGTTGTGGCGTACTGTATTGCCGATGGCGAGCCCTGCCATGATGACAGGGTTAATTCTGGCCGTTGCTCGAGCAGCCGGCGAAGTGGCGCCCCTGATGCTGGTGGGCGTTGTTAAACTGGCGCCGACATTGCCTCTGGATGGGAATTACCCGTTTTTGCATTTGGAAAGAAAATTTATGCATCTGGGCTTTCATATTTACGATGTCGGCTTTCAAAGCCCTAATGTTGAGGCTGCCAGGCCATTGGTTTACGCGACAGCCCTATTATTAGTCATAGTGATTGTAGGGCTTAATTTAGCAGCAATTATAATCAGAAATAATCTGCGCGAGAAATACCGGGCACTGGAAGGTTAAAAATATGGCATCTCAAGAATTACGCACCCATGCAATTGATATGAGTTCGGTTTTACGCGCTAAGGGAAACCAGAAAGAGCACAATGAAACCTGTATCAAGATAGAAAATTTAAACCTGTTCTACGGTGATAAACAGGCATTACACAATATAAATATGGAAATGCCCAAGAAAAAAGTGACCGCCTATATCGGCCCCAGCGGTTGCGGTAAATCTACGCTGTTGCGGTGTATTAACCGCATGAACGATTTAGTGGATAGCGCGAGAATCGATGGCAAAATTTTGCTGGATAATGAAAATATTAATGATAAAGCGGTTAATGTAGCGGCTTTGCGCAGGCGCGTCGGCATGGTATTTCAAAAGCCCAATCCTTTCCCAAAATCAGTCTTTGAAAATGTCGCTTACGGCCTTCGTATTCAGGGTATTAATGGCAAGCGGATATTGGAAGAAACAGTCGAAAATGCCTTGCGTGGCGCCGCTCTTTGGGATGAGGTGAAAGACCGGATAAATGATAATGCGTTAGGATTGTCGGGAGGTCAGCAGCAACGGCTGGTTATTGCCAGAGCGATTGCCATAGAGCCTGAAGTACTGTTGCTGGATGAACCTGCCTCAGCCCTGGATCCAATTTCAACGTTAAAAATCGAGGAATTGATCAATGAACTTAAAGAGAAATACACTATCATTATAGTGACTCATAATATGCAGCAGGCCGCGCGCGTCTCTGACTACACGGCGTTTATGTATATGGGCGAACTGGTTGAAATGGGTACTACCAGCCAGCTTTTCACCAATCCCGGAAAAAAGCAGACAGAAGATTATATTACCGGCCGGTATGGATAATTAGGAGCAGACTATGGACAACAGCAAAATCGGACATCATATATCAGAACAGTTTAATAAAGAACTGGAAGATATACGCAATAAGGTTTTAAACATGGGCGGGCTGGTCGAACGGCAGCTAGAGTTGGCGGTAAGTGCTTTCATGACCAGTAATATTGAAATTGCCGAGCTGGTTATCAAGCAGGATAACCAGATTGACGCCATGGAGATGGATATAGATTTGGAATGTACCCAGATTTTAGCGTTGAGGCAACCTGCCGCATTTGACCTGAGATTAATAATTACGGTAGTTAGAATCATTAGCGAACTTGAAATAATAGGAGATCTGTCTGAGCGTATCGCGAAAATGGCCATCCGGGTATCGGATGTTGAAGGTAAAGTCGATCAATATTATGAGCTCCAGCATATGGCTGATCTGGTTAAGGAAATGCTGCATGGGGCGCTTGATTCATTTGCCAGAATGAATATAGAAGAAGTAGCCTCCATCATTGTTCGGGATGAAAATGTTGATCGTGAATATGATAGTATTCTAAGGCAATTAATTACCCATATGATGGAGGATCCAAGAAATATTACCCGGACTTTAAATGTGCTTTGGACTGTTCGTGCCATGGAAAGAATTGGCGATCATGCCTGTTATATATGTACCCACTTGATTTATATGGTCAAAGGAGAAGATGTGCGGCATTTGAGTCAGACTGAACTGGAAAAAAAAGTGAAAGATCAGCTGCTAACTTAATGCTTCGCCTAAAGTCAGGCCTTGTATAAACTCCCTGCCTTTTATGATTCGCCTGATGCATCTCTTTATTCAATCAATTATTTTTCAAGACCGATAAAATCCCAAACCTGATGGGAAACGGTTGAATTTTTGTGTTCGGGCACAGGTGGTCCGTTCGGGTAATTTAGCTCGTATATTTTAGCAACATCTTTCGAAAGTTCCGGCAAGTCAAGTTTAGTGTAAGCTTCCTGCATGATTTGCAGGGCAAAGGGAACTGCCGGTGTACGCTGATATTTCTCAACAACATTTGAAGCCCTGTTGGCGGCGGCAATATAAGCTTTGCGTTTCATATAGAAGCGTGCGACATGAACTTCATGCATGGCCAGATTGTTTTTAAGCGCAATCATTCTTTGCCGGGCATCGGCTACATATTTACTTTCCGGAAACCTGCGTATCAGATCGGCAAAATTTTCCAAGGCATCCCGGGCACTTCCGGGATCCCGCTGTGAAATATCCGTGGGCAGGAAACGATCAATAAAGCCAATTCCACGATTGTAATTAACCAGTCCTTTCAAATAATACGCATAGTCAACGCTGGGATTACGCGGATTGATTTTAATAAAGCGGTCGGCAGCGGCAATGGCGGAATCCGGATCGTTATTCTTGTAATAGGCGTAGGCGATATCCAGTTGTGTTTGAGCCGATTCCTCTCCAAAAGGATAACGGGATTCAAGGGCTTCGTATAACTTGATGGCCTTCTCATAACTGCCCGCTTCTACCGCTTTTTTAGCTTCCTGGCGAAATTTTTCCGAGTTCCAGTCAACATATTCATCTTCTGTATCAGTATCCGAAGAGACGAAGTTTTTAAGCGTCTCACAGCCTTGAAGTGACCAGCCTAAACAACAGATAAATAAAAATTTTATTAAAATTAATCGCATAGTGCTAACGACACGTTGTAATATTGGAAGTTTTCTCGCCGGATATACTGCGATGGTTTTGAGCTGCGCATTTATACAGCGAGTATAACTTAACAATGGGTTAATCAGAAGAACTTGTTATGACAAGATTAACGGCAGAAGTGCCTTTTGAAATGGCCGGCATGCGTCTGGATCAGGCGCTGGCTGAACTGTTTAGTGATTATTCGCGCAGTAAGCTGCAAACCTGGGTTAAATCCGGCCGGGTCCAGGTGAATGGCTTGACGCTTAAGCCAAAAGACAAGCTTGACGGCGGCGAAACGATCATGCTGGATGCTGAAGCCGAAACTGTGGTGATGTTCGAAGCGGAAAAAATTTCGCTGGATATCATTTTCGAGGATGAAAGCCTGTTAATTGTAAATAAACCTGCGGGTTTGGTTGTCCATCCGGCCGTGGGGAACTGGAGCGGAACTTTGTTAAACGCTTTGCTAAACCACGATCCGAATCTGGAAATGTTGCCCAGGGCAGGGATTGTCCACCGGCTTGATAAGGACACCAGCGGCTTGCTGATGATTGCAAAAACATTGCAAGCCCATAACAGTTTGACGCAACAGCTGCAGAACAGAGCTATCACTCGCGAATATCTGGCGATTACCCGAGGGCGCATGACCGCCGGCGGAACTGTAAATGAACCGATAGGCCGGCATTCTGCCGATCGTAAACGCTATGTCGTCAAGGAATCAGGAAAATCCGCCGTGACGCATTACCGTGTGGGGCTGCGGTTTAGCCATCATACCCTCGTTCAGATTAAACTTGAAACAGGCCGTACCCATCAAATCAGAGTGCATATGGCGCATATACGGTATCCCTTACTCGGTGATCAGATTTACGGCGGGCGCTTTCAAATACCGCCGGGTTGCAGTGAACGGCTGGAAAAAGAATTGCGCAGCTTTAAACGCCAGGCTTTGCATGCCGCAAAATTGGGCTTGCAGCACCCTATTACTGATGAATATTGTGAATGGGAACAGCCTATGCCTGAAGATATGGCTAATTTGCTTGACGCCTTAACAGAAAATGAACAAAGCTGAGCACTGGCTGGCGCCGGACTGGCCCGCGCCAGCCACTATTCATGCAGCAACTACATTGCGTACCGGCGGAGTCAGCCGCGGTGCTTATGCAAGCCTTAATCCTGCCCTGCATGTGGGCGATAATGATGAGCGAGTCAAGACAAACCGGCAAATAATCAAAGCCATGCTTGATTTGCCAGCAGAACCGGTATGGCTTCATCAAATACACAGTAATCTGGCAGTTGATGCGGCAAAATCAGTACCGTTGCAGCCAGCCGATGCCAGTTTTAGCTGCGAGTCCGGAATTGTTTGTGCAGTGATGACCGCCGATTGTTTACCATTGCTGGTCTGCAATACCGCTGGAACCCACATAGCCGCAATTCATGCGGGCTGGCGGGGCTTATTGGCGGGGGTGATAAGCACTACGATAACTGCCATGCAAATTCTCTCCGATCCCTCTCTTTGCAAAAGGGGAGCCAGGGAGGAATTGCTGATCTGGCTGGGACCTGCAATCGGGCCTGACTGTTTTGAAGTAGGCGCTGAAGTCCGGAAAGCCTTTTTGGAAAAGTCGGCCGAATTCATAACTGCCTTTAAAAAGCACAACAACGGCAAATGGCTGGCTGATATCTATCAGCTGGCGCGTATTGATCTGGCGGCGTTTGGTATTATAGACAACGTATACGGGGGCCACTTCTGCACGGTTACCGAGCATGAGCGTTTTTATTCTTACCGCCGGGAAACACAAACCGGGCGTATGGCTTCCCTGATCTGGAGAGAATGAAGTAGTGAATTTATTGATATTGGTTATCATCTTTACAGCCGTCGGCGGCGTATTAAGCGTTATGGCAGCCTCGGTTTTTCTGTTATTGCAGGATAATCACAGGGATTATATTTTGCCGCACGGTATCAGCTTTGCCATTGGCGCATTACTGGCCGTTGCTTTTTGGGGCTTGATTCCTCAGGCTTTTGAAGAAGTCAAGCCGGAGCAGTTTCAGTCCTTGTCCGGGACAATTCTAGCAGGCGTGCTCGGCTTTTTTGTCCTGGAAAAACTGTTGATATGGCGGCATTGTCATTACGGCTGTTGTGAGGCGCATGGCGATGATGAACAGGAGAATGAGCACGACCATAAACATAGCCATCACAGCCATGCCCATAAGTCGGCGGGCACGTTGATTATTCTGGGCGACGGCATACATAATTTTGTCGATGGAATATTAATTGCTGCGGCATTTTTAACGGATGTCAAATTAGGCATAGTGACCAGTTTTGCAGTTGCGGCTCATGAAATTCCCCAGGAAGTAGGGGATTTTGCAATTTTATTACATAGCGGTTATTCCAGAAACAAGGCTTTTTTTTACAATCTGCTGACCAGTCTAACAACGGTTCTGGGCGGTGTTACAGCTTATTTTTTGCTGGGGAATCTGCATGACAGCTTGCCTTACTTTCTGGCTTTGGCAGCTTCCAGCTTTATTTATATTGCGGTAGCTGATCTGATACCGTCGCTGCATAAAAAAACCGATATGAAAACTTCCCTGCAACAAATTGCCTTGATTGTTGCGGGCGTGTTGCTGATTTGTTCACTGCACAGTATCGCTCATAATGTTGAAATGGCGGGTCAAGGCATTCCCCTGAGCAGAAATTCATAAGTTAAGGGTATAAAGCACAACGATGCCTTTTTTGTACTTCGTACTCTGGAGCACATTCAGGTAATGACAGTAGGTTCTGTTCTGCCGGTACGTTTCTTGACTTCACACAACTGCTCGGCAAGCTTGATTAACTCTGACAGGGATACTTGAGCATCCTGGTCGTGGCTGGATGCATCGACTTCAAATTTTTCCAGATAGATTCTTAGTGTTGCACCGACTGTGCCTGTTCCGGATAATCGAAAGATAATTCTGGAGCCGTTTTCAAAACCAATGCGTATACCCTGATTTTTGCTGACGCTGCCGTCCACCGGATCTTCATAGCTGAATTCGTCTGCATATTTAACAATAAATTCGCCGAAAGCCTGGCTTGGCAACTCCGGCAGCTGACTTCTCAGGCGCTCGACAATGCTGTTGGCGACAGAGCTTTCAATCGCCTCATAATCGTGGCGTGAATAAATATCCCGGCCAAATTTTCGCCAATGCTCATGCACAATATCGGCAACAGATTGGCGTTTTCTGGCAATTAAATTCAGCCAGAATAACACCGCCCATAAGCCGTCTTTTTCGCGTACATGATTGGAGCCCGTGCCGAAGCTTTCTTCACCGCAAAGGGTTATTTTCCCTGCATCCAGCAAATTGCCGAAAAATTTCCAGCCCGTAGGCGTTTCATAACAGGGAATATTATAACTGGCAGCTACGCGGTCAACAGCCTGACTGGTTGGCATGGAGCGGGCAACGCCGCTTAATCCGTAAGCATATGCCGGAATCAAACGGGCATTGGCTGCCATTATAGCCAGGCTGTCGCTGGGCGTTACGAATATATTACTGCCGGTGATCATATTGCGGTCGCCATCGCCGTCCGAAGCGGCGCCCAAAGTGGGAGCCGTTGGGCTGAACATACGCGCTGCCAGCTCTTGCGCGTGGGCCAAATTCGGATCAGGGTGATGACCTCCAAAATCCTCCAGCGGTTCTGCATTAATTACAGAATCAGGCGTTGCACCCAGCATATCCACGAGTATTCTTTTTGCATAAGGCCCGGTAATGGCATGCATGGCATCAAAGAGCAAGGTAATAAAGCCGGAGCCAATGCTTTGTTTAAGCAGCCCGAAATCGAAAATGGATTGCATAAGTTCGGCATAATCGGCCACCGGATCAATTACGGTGATTTTAAAGTTCTCTATGTGCCGGCTGCCTATGCGGTCTATATCAGTATCTTCAATTTCGGCAATTTTATAGCTGCTGATGGTCAGGCTGCGTTTATAGAAGGCGTCCGTGTGACTTTCCGGCGCAGGCCCGCCATTGCTGACATTGTATTTAATGCCGAAATCTTCATCACGGCCGCCAGGATTATGACTGGCGGAAAGAATGAGGCCACCGAATGCCTTGTTTTTTCTGATAAGGTTTGAAGCGGCCGGAGTAGACAATAATCCGCCTTGACCTATAATTAACTCACCAAAACCGTTAGCGGCGGCCATTTTAATGATGGTTTGTATGGCTGGCCGATTAAAATAGCGGCCGTCTCCGCCAAGCACCAGGGTTTTCCCCGAATAGTCTTCCAAGGAATCGAAAATTGCTTGAACAAAATTTTCCAGATAGTCGGGCTGCTGAAATACGGTAACTTTTTTTCTAAGCCCTGATGTTCCGGGATTTTGGTCCGTATAGGGGTGTGTCGGGATAGAAACTATTTGCATGGGGGATCCTTATTGTGACAATTAATCTAGTGCTAAAATACACCATAATTATTATCCAGTGTAATGAATATATGTGGCGAATTTTTTTATTGTTAGGTTGTGGTTTTTTTTCTCTTGTTGCATCGGCGGACAATAAAGTCTGGCTGTTAGTGGATACGACAGCGCTTACCATAGAAGTAAAAAAAGGCAACCAAACAATTGAAACCTTAAATGATATTGCTATTGGCCGAGGCGGAGCAGGACTTAAAACTCACCGGGGAGATAATATTACACCCTTCGGAAATTATAAGATTGGCTGGGTTGGACAACAAAGTTCATACCGGAAATTTTTTGGTTTAACCTATCCTTCTGTAGAAGATGCCCAAAATGCATTGATACAGGGAGTTATTGATCGGGCAACCTATAATAATATTGTCACTGCGCATCGATACCATCAAGTTCCCCCCCAAAATACGCCTTTAGGCGGGCGCATCGGTATTCATGGACTTGGGCGTGCTGATGCGGAAATTCATAAGACAATGAATTGGACTCATGGATGTATTGCCTTGACTAATAGACAGATTGACCATTTAAGTCAATGGCTTGATAGAGGGACAGTAGTGAAAATAAAATAAAACTGGAAAATATAACAAACAATGCTAGAATTATATTCAGCTATAAGGTCTTTTGTAGTAATCACTCTCCAATAAGGAAAATAATATGAAAAAAGTAGTAAAATTGTCAATGATTGCTCTGGCTGCAAGCTTTGTAGTCGGTTGCGCAAGTACTTCAGATGTGGAAGGTTTACAATCACAAATTGATGGTTTGAAAACTTCTGTTGCCCAAGCATCCTCAGATGCCGCTAGTGCGCAAAGTGCAGCTTCAGATGCAGCAGCAAAAGCGGCAGCAGCAGAATCTGCGGCTAACCGTGCAGCTCAATATGCTCAAGATACAAATAGCAAACTGGATAGCATGTTCAAAAAATCAATGATGAAATAACTTATCATTATTTTGGAGAAGAAAAAAGCCCGAAGATTTAATCTTCGGGCTTTTTTTAGTTATTTAGCTGCTTAATCAACTCGCCTTGGCTTGTTTCATGCCCAGGCCAAAAGGGCTACGAGGAACCTGCAAAAAGTCAAGCTTCGTGGCTTTACGGCATAGAATACCTCATACCTGTCGACTGTCCGTAGACGCGTTTTCTTGCCGGCACTTTCCAGCAATGGCATGAGCTGTTCAAATTGTTCTCGATTGATGTCGCTGGGATAAACTTTTCTCATGCCCCTGTAATCAAACATATTTCGAAGATATTGAACAAACTCTTATAGTTCTTTTGAGCTGAACGCGGCGCCCTATGCAGAGGATGCAAAAACACCCGCCATTTTTCTAAGGACGCATCCAGCATCGACTGTAAAGACTCATCATCGGAAGCCAATAAAAATCGTCTTTTGCTATCCAGATTGTCCAACGCGCTGGCAAAATCATTGATATCGATCAGTGCGGGTTCATCATAAGTGCTTTAAGCAAATGCTTTAACGCAAATTGATAAATAGTGACACTCAAATCGCCGATTGATGCAACGCGTCATCGACGCACACCAAATGCTGTCTGGGGGTGTCCAGGCGGGCTTTCAAGCGCCGGATCAAACACGCCAGATCGGTGCCTTGCGCGCCGTCAAAGGTATGCAGTTCATCAACCACTAAAAATTTGAGCGTTTCTTCCGTGTTTTGCGCCCAAAGGGAATGATCCCTGGAGCGGATC
>NZ_CADCXN010000065.1 GCF_902806695.1 Candidatus Methylobacter favarea
GCATCGGCCGTTCCATAACCTCGCTGTGCAACTATGAATGCTACGGCCTGCTCGAGGGTAATGCCGTTTTATACCGGGCATTGATTTCGCTGGCGCCGCTGGAAACCATACTGAAATCGCTCAAGCCGCAGTAAAACATAGGAGCAATCACAATTTCAACGTCCCGCTTAAAATTTTAAGACACTGCTTCCTGATCCAGTTTGAATGCCGAATGCAAGGCTCTTACTGCCAGTTCGAGATACTTCTCGTCAATAACAATAGAAATTTTGATTTCCGAGGTTGAAATCATTTTGATATTGATGCCCTCATCAGCAAGCGCTTTAAACATCGTGCTGGCGATGCCGGCGTGGGAGCGCATACCGACGCCGACGATTGAAATTTTGACAATGCCGTCATCAGCGGTAACTTTTTTGGCCCCCAGTTCAGCACAGGTTTTATCAAGCGCGGCCTTGGCCCGCTGATAATCATTGCGATGCACCGTGAAAGTAAAGTCCGTGGTCGCATCATCGGCAATATTCTGGATAATCATATCAATTTCGATATTGGCATCGGCCACAGGCCCAAGAATTTTAAAGGCGACTCCCGGCAAATCCGGCACTCCGCTGATGGTTAATTTTGCCTCATCGCGATTAAATGCGATCCCGGAAATTAAAGCGCTTTCCATTGGTGATTCCTCATAGGTAATAAGCGTGCCCTTACCCTCTTTAAATGATGATAATACGCGCAGCGCAACATTATATTTACCGGCAAATTCCACCGATCTTATTTGCAATACCTTTGAGCCCAGGCTGGCCATTTCCAGCATTTCCTCAAAGGTAATTTTATCGAGTCTGCGCGCTTTGGGCTCTACTCGCGGATCGGTGGTGTAAACGCCATCGACATCGGTATAAATATGGCATTCATCGGCTTTTAAAGCAGCCGCCAATGCGACAGCCGTGGTGTCGGAGCCGCCGCGACCCAACGTGGTGATATTATTTTGCTCGTCAACGCCCTGAAAACCGGCCACCACCACCACTTTACCTTTATTCAGATGAGAGCGTATGGGCAGCTCGTCTATGTTAAGTATGCGCGCTTTGGTATGAGCGCTATCGGTCAGGATTTTTACCTGGCTGCCGGTATAAGAATGCGCGTCGCAGCCAATCTCATGTAAAGCCATGCTCAAAAGCGAAACGGTAACCTGCTCGCCGGTAGACAGCAAGACATCCATTTCCCGGCCATTGGGCTGTTGCTGCAAAGCTTTTGCCAGGGCAATCAAACGATTGGTTTCGCCGCTCATGGCCGAGACGACAACGACAATCTGATCGCCCAGATCATGCGCTTTTTTAACTTTTTTAGCGACTGCCTTAATCCGCTCGATAGAGCCTACCGAAGTGCCGCCAAATTTATATACATATAATGCCATTTACTGAAACCTTTAACGCGCTGTTTGTTCCTGCACCCAGGCCGGAACCTGAGCCAATGCGCCCGCCAAGCCTGCCGGGTCATTGCCGCCGGCCTGAGCCATATCGGGCCTGCCGCCGCCTTTGCCGCCCACTTTGGTAGCGACGAAATTGACCAGATCGCCGGCTTTTATCCGCCCTGTCTGGTCTTTGGAAACCCCCGCAATCAGGCTGACCTTGTCACCTTCAACAACGGCCAGCACGATTGCCGAGCTGCCCAGCTTATTTTTTAACTGATCCACCATGTCCCGCATCGATCTGGGATCAACATCATTCAGCCTGGCAGCCAACACCTTGACGCCATTGACCTCGACGGCTTGCGCGCTGAGCTCGCCGCCTGCCGATGAAGCCAGTTTTGCGTTCAAGCGTTCCAGTTGTTTTTCCAGCAAGCGGTTTTTTTCTATCAGCAATTCGACTTTTTCAGCGGCCTTTTCCGGCGAGCTTTTCACCAGCACGGCTATGCTTGCGAGCGCCTTGTCGCGGCTGGCTATCCAGTCGATGCAGGCAGCGCCGGTTACCGCTTCAATACGCCTGATGCCGGCCGCTACGCCGGTTTCGCTGATTATTTTAAAACAGCCGATATCGCCTGAGCGCTGAACATGGGTGCCGCCGCACAGCTCGGTCGAGAAATCGCCGATTTTTAACACTCTCACCTCATCGCCGTATTTTTCGTCAAACAGCGCCATTGCGCCTGCTTTAACGGCTTCATCTTTAGCCATGAGCTGTGCGGAAACGGGGTTATTCAAGCGAATCTGTTCATTAACGAGCCTTTCAATCGTGCTGATTTCATAAGCCGTCACGGGCTCAAAATGTGAAAAGTCAAAGCGCAGCCGCTCGCTATTAACCAGTGAGCCCTTCTGCGTAACATGATCGCCCAGAATTTGCCTCAGCGCTGAATGCAGCAAATGAGTTGCCGTATGATTCAGTTCCGTGGCTTTTCTATCTGCCGCGCTAACCCTGGCATCGCCTAACTGACCCGCAGTCAAGGTTCCGCAAATCAGCTTGCCTTTATGCAGAAACAGCTTGCCGCCCTGTTTCTGCGTATCAGTCACTTCAAATACAGCGCCGTCCGCTTCAATTTTTCCGCAATCGCCCGCCTGACCGCCGGACTCTGCATAGAAAGGGGTTTTATCCAAAACCACAATGCCTTCTTCGCCATCCTGCAAGCTATCAACGGGCTGGCCTTTTTTGTAAAGCCCGATAATATGCACCTGGTCATCAAGATAATCGTAGCCGGTAAATTCGGTCTGTCCATCCAGCTTGATGTCCTGCTCATAATCAGCGCCAAAACTGCTGGCCAGCCGCGCCCTGTCGCGTTGCGCGGACATAGCCATTTCAAAGCCGGCATGATCGACGGTAAGATTATTTTCACGGGCAAAATCAGCGGTCAAGTCAACCGGGAAGCCATAAGTATCGTAAAGCTGGAATACCGTATCACCCGGAATCACAGAGCCTTGCATTCTGGCGACGCAGGCTTCCAGAATCTTCATGCCCTGTTCCAGGGTTTCTGCAAAGCGTTCTTCTTCCTTCTTTAATACGCGCTCAACCTGGGCTTGCGCGGCTTTAAGCTCAGGAAAAGCCGCGCCCATTTCTTCCACGAGCGGCGCGACCAGTTTATAGAAAAATGTTTCATGAATACCCAAACGGTAGCCATGCCGAATGGCGCGGCGAATAATGCGGCGCAAGACATAACCCCGGCCTTCGTTGGACGGCATCACCCCATCGGCCACCAGAAAGGCAGACGAACGAATATGGTCGGCAATGACCCGCAGCGAGCTTTGCATTAAATCCGTCGTGCCGGCAATCCCGGCCGCTGCTTTCAATAACTTTTGAAATAAATCGATTTCATAATTGCTGTGCACCCCCTGCAATACCGCCGCTATGCGCTCCAGACCCATGCCGGTATCGACCGACGGTTTCGGCAGCGGGGTCAGCGCGCCATCAACGGCGCGGTCATACTGCATGAACACCAGATTCCAGATTTCGATATACCGGTCGCCGTCCTCTTCGGGCGTGCCCGGCGGGCCTCCGGGGAGATGCACTCCGTGATCATAAAATATTTCGCTGCAAGGCCCGCAAGGCCCCGTATCTCCCATAGACCAGAAATTATCCTTGGCGCCGATTCTCGAAAACCGTGTTCTGGCTATGCCGATATCATCAAGCCAGATTTTTTCCGCTTCCGAGTCTTCCTCAAAAACGGTCACCCATAATTTTTCGGCGGGAATTTCCAGCTCTTTTGTCAGAAAATCCCAGGCGAAGCGGATGGCTTCTTTTTTAAAGTAATCGCCAAAGCTGAAATTACCCAGCATTTCAAAGAACGTATGATGTCTTGCCGTATAGCCGACATTTTCCAGGTCATTATGCTTGCCGCCGGCCCTGACGCAGCGCTGACTGGTCGCCGCCCTGTTAAAATCACGCTGCTCGCGGCCTAAAAACACCTCTTTAAACTGCACCATGCCGGCATTGGTGAATAACAAGGTCGGATCATTTGCCGGCACAAGTGAACTTGAAGGCTGTATGGAATGCCCCCGCTCACGAAAAAACTCCAGGAAGGCGGCACGCACATCTGCACTGGTCATCTTTTTCATCAGACATTAAATAGAATAAGTCATGGATGGCTTATTCTAGCAGAAATGCACTGCCTGCTGTCTCCTTTAAAAGCTGTGCTACGCTTGACTCTCTACTTAGCACTTACTTATTCGAATTAGGGAGAAACAATGAAGCTAAAAATTCTGGCATTAATTTTAACAACAACCGCCTGCGCACCCAACATAAAGCCTGAAAATCTTGACTACGGCCCCGAGCCTGTTGGCTACAAGGACATCATCGAGGGGCGGCACGCGACAAGGCGCTGCCGACCCTGATGCGGTGCGAATCAGATACTATGGCAAGCCTTTCAAAACCCATGTTTACAATCATTTTACCGGCGGCAATATCAGGGCCGGCTGGGGCGTTTGCTACGACATCAACGGTAAGAATGTTTATGGCGGCTATACCGGCTTCATGCCTCGCTTCATCATTCTTCATAATAACTACACGATCTATATGGCTCGTGACTTGAGAGCTGTCGATTTGTGCGAAGCAAACGCCATTAAATGATTATTAAAAATTAATGCAAATAGTGTATAATGTTTTTATTTATTCATTAAATCATGACACAGCAAAATTTAATCACCTCAAGAAGAACCGTCGCTCTGGCCGAAGACACCATCGTCAGGCTCAAGGCTTTCTCTAAAGCCAATCGTCTTAAAATGTATGAAGTGATGGATACGCTGGTGAATCTGGCCTATCAGGATGAAGGCATCAAAAAGCGCATTATTGATGAGACCAGAAGGCTAAGTCAGGAAAAGAAAAGCATCAAAGTAACTTTGGCTCAGAAGGCCAACAGGCTTGATCCCAAGCTCAGGGAAAGGCTTAGAACCATGTCCGCTGAGGAACTGGGGCGGCTGTTAGAGAGAGGGTAATCAAGAAAGGCCCTTTTTGGGCCTTTTTATTGGTTAGCAACATTTAAATTTATTAGAAAAACGTCTTCAGAATCAAAGATAACATGCCGGCCAGCAACATGCCCATCATCCACTTTAGAACGGCCAAGTCGGTCTTGATTGGGTTTAACTCCTGTTGCAATCTGTTATCCAAATACTCACGGGTGACAATCTGGTCTTGAGCATCGGCAATGACGCGCACAACCGCTTCTGCCTGTTCCTGAGAAAAGTTGGCGGCTTTGAGTTTGGCAACTAGGGCCAGAGTGTCAAACGTTATCGTAGTCATGATTTTAATAATAATGAATTTAGTAGAGAATCACAAGGAGTATAAAGATTGGATTTTGGAGGGATGCCCTCTACTACCTAAAGGAATGACTTTTTTCGAGGTGGAATACAGGGGTGATAATATATGGATAGTGTTTTTCAGCCTTTGCGCTATACCATTTCAAAATTATTTAAACTTCAAAATCAAACTGGGCTAAGTCTGGATTTTTACTTACTCTTAAATACACTTGCGTGTAAGGCGCTAATCATTTCAATGGAAAAGCCGCGATGCACTAAAAAACGGCTGCGTTTTGCCCATTCATTTCGATCCATCGGGGTGTCATGTTTATATTTTTTAAAATACACCTGCTCCAGCAGATCCATCCAGCTACCGGCCGCTTTTTGCACAATGTCTTCAAGGTTAACGGCATCAATCCCGTTTTGCCGCAGTTCATAGGCAATACGGATAGGGCCATAGCCTTTCTGGATACGATGCCGAGCATAATTTTCCGCATACCTCTGGTCATTCTGCCAGCCTTGCAGAATCAATTCGTCAATAACTGCAAGCACTTTATCCCTGTTAAAACCATTTATTACCAGCTTGTCCAACAATTCTTTGCGGCTATGTTCTCTTCGCGCCAGCAAGCGCAGGCAGGTTTTCCTGATATGCTTAGCAACTTCATCCACCGCAAACTAACCAAGGCCGCTATTCGCCCTCTTCAGTCAGCGGCTCGATGACCGGCGGCGGCGCTTTGCCAAAGGCCTCGGCTCTTATTTTTGCCTCGATTTCTTGGGCTTTGTCAGGATGCTCTTTCAGAAAGGCTTTGGCATTGTCCTTGCCCTGGCCGATTTTCTCATCCCCGTAACTGTACCAGGAACCGGCTTTCTGAATGAATCCATAGTTAACGCCCAGATCGACCAGCTCCCCATAAAAGGAAATGCCTTCCCCATATAAAATTTCAAATTCGGCCTGTTTAAAAGGCGGAGCGACTTTGTTTTTTACGACTTTTACGCGGGTTTCATTACCAATAACTTCTTCACCCTTTTTGACGGAACCAATACGCCGGATATCCAGGCGCACCGAAGCGTAAAACTTGAGCGCGTTGCCGCCGGTTGTGGTTTCAGGATTGCCGAACATGACCCCGATTTTCATCCTGATCTGGTTGATAAAAATCACCAGGGTATTGGAGCGCTTGATATTTCCCGTGAGTTTTCTTAATGCCTGGGACATTAAACGCGCCTGCAAGCCCATGTGCGAATCGCCCATATCGCCTTCAATCTCGGCTTTAGGCGTTAACGCGGCCACCGAATCAACCACGACGATATCAACGGCGCCCGAACGCACCAGCATATCGGTAATTTCCAGCGCCTGCTCGCCGGTATCCGGCTGGGAAACCAGTAAGTCATTTACATTAACGCCGATTTTCTCGGCATAGCCCGGATCCAAGGCATGTTCGGCATCAACAAATGCCGCCGTGCCGCCAAGCTTTTGCATTTCGGCGATGACCTGCAAGGTCAATGTGGTTTTACCTGACGATTCAGGGCCATATATCTCAACAACACGGCCGCGAGGCAAACCGCCGCAACCCAGCGCAATATCCAGGCCAAGGGAACCTGTAGAAACGACGTCGATATCGCGCGAAGCAGACACATCGCCCATACGCATGACCGAGCCTTTGCCAAACTGCTTTTCTATTTGCATCAGCGCTGCGCCTAGCGCTTTCTTTTTGTTTTCATCCATTATAATGCTCCGGTGGCGGTGTAGGTAAGAAAGAAATATCGCTAAAATCAAGGGCTTCATTATCCCATAGAGACCAGGGTTCGGGTAGTATTGATTTATTTGGAGAGCTGATTAATCCCATCTTCAGGAGTACTTCTTAAGACAATAGAGCCAGCGCCAGTTCAGCCATATTTTTAGAACCGCCGCCTTGCCCTAACTGCTCCTTAACACGCCTCAAATTTTCACGCATTGCGTTTGCATAAATCCTGTCAGTCAAAATTCGACTGATTTCGGCGGCCAGATTTTCGGCTGTCGCCTCGTGCTGAATGAATTCCCTGATAATGCTTCTGCCCGCCACAATATTCGGCAAGCCTATAAAGGGCGTTTTCACCAGCCATCGGCCCAGCCAGTAAGTTAAAGGGGAAAGCTTGTAGGCAATCACCATAGGGACAGTCAGCAAGGTGATTTCCAGCGTGGCCGTGCCCGATGTCGTCATGACTGCATCGCAGCATTGAATGGCGTCGTAAGGCTGGTTTTTTACTACAGTAATGTTAACAGGCGACTGCTTTAAATAACCTTCAAGCAGTTCGCGGCTGATTGAATCGGCCTGGGGCAAAATGAACTGGAGGCCGGGCAAACTGGTTTGCAGTTCTTCAGCGGCTTTCAGCATCACCGGCAGCATGCGCTTGATTTCGTTGGCGCGGCTTCCCGGCAACAGCCCCACTACCGGCCGTTTTTCATCCATTTTAAAGAGCATCATATCTTCAGCTTTACTGTGCCGAGCGTGGACCTTATCGACCGAAGGATGGCCCACATAGCGCACCGGCACCTTCTCGGCGTCATAATAAGCGGTTTCAAAAGGAAATATCACCGCCATCATGTCGATAACTTCGCCATATTTCTTGACCCGGCCAGGCCGCCATGCCCATACCTGCGGGCTGACATAAAACAGCACTTTAATACCGGACTGCTTGGCGAACCGGGCCAATTTAAAATTAAACTCCTTGTAATCCACGCAAACCAGTAAATCCGGCCGTTCCGTTTCTATTATTTCCTGCATGAGCTTTAACGCCCTGCGGATTTCGCCGTAATGCCTGACAACCTCAACAACGCCGATCACGGCGATATTCGTTGAATCGTAGCGAATATCGATGCCCGCCTGAGCCATTTTTGCAGCGCCCATGCCGATGCCTTTAATATCGGGCTGATGTTTTTTCAATTCCAGGAACATATTGGCGGCATGCCGGTCGCCGGATGATTCACCGGCGCTGAACAGAATGGTTAAAGATTTATGCTGAGGCATGGCGGGCAAGCTAAAAGATATATATGCTACGCGAAACTAAGGCTTTGACAATGACATTCCCAAATGGGATTTGATGAACGCAAGAGTAGTGAGTCAAGTGTAGATGTAATAATATACACTTGTTTTCGAATTTCATTAGCCGCCTGATTAGCTGTCTGATTATAAGTTATGGGGCATCATGCTATCCCTAACACAGAAAGGACGTTATGAGACATATTGAAAGACATAGAGTACGACGCATCGGCTGGCTGCGGGCGGCTGTTCTTGGCGCCAATGACGGTATTGTTTCCACTGCCAGCCTGGTCTTGGGCGTGGCCGCCGCAGGCGCAAGTTCAGCCAATATTTTGATAGCAGGTATTGCCGGTCTTGTGGCCGGCGCCATGTCAATGGCGGCTGGCGAGTATGTGTCGGTAAGTTCACAAGCCGATACCGAGCGCGCCGATCTGGATCGGGAACGTAAAGAGCTGGCTGCAGACCCCGAACATGAGCATGCGGAAATGACGGCCATCTATGTCGGGCGCGGGCTTGATGCAGAACTGGCCGCCGAGGTCGCTGCCCAGTTGATGGCGCATGATGCGCTCGGCGCTCATGCGCGTGACGAGCTGGGTATTTCGGAAACCTTGACCGCACGCCCGGTTCAGGCCGGTTTGGCGTCAGCCGCCACTTTTGCAGTCGGCGCCGTTCTGCCTCTTTTGATTGTCCTTTGGGCGCCCATATCTACGCTCATCTGGGCTATTTCGGGCAGTTCGCTCTTGTTTCTTGCCCTGTTAGGCTCGCTGGCTGCGCATGCCGGCGGCGCTTCTGTAATTACTGCGGCCATGCGGGTGACCTTGTGGGGCGCCTTGGCTATGGCCATGACAACTGGAGTTGGGGCTTTGTTTGGAGTAGCTGCCTGAGATCGGCGGCGCTAAATAATCTCGACGCTAACAAAATCCATAGTTCAGGTTCGGTTGATTTAGCCTCCACGCAAGCGCACTACGGACAAGCGGTTAATTGCATTTTAAATATAACGCGCCAGCAGGCCATGATTGCTGCGGGTTTCCGGGATGGGTATTTTCACTTCATGGCCGCCGAGGCTTCTTCCATGGCTTGTCCCTGCAGGCCTTCCATGCGTTCGACGATAATATCCTGATTACCTTCCGGCCGTATCAGTTCCAGTTTATCACCGACTGAAAACTTGTTCTTGACATCCACGGGGGCAAGCCCGGTTTCCTGATCATAGCTTCTGATTTCGCCGCAAAATTGCTGCTGATGGCTTTTGGAATAACCGCTCATATAATTTTGCTGTTCATGGGTATGGTGGCGCTGATAAAAACCGTCGGTATAACCCCGGTTGGCAAGGTTATCCAGAACGCCGATCAGCTCGGGTTGAAAGGCGCGGCCCGCCAGTGCGTCATCAATCGCCTGGCGATAGGTTTGTGCAGTGCGTGCCACATAATAATGCGACTTCGTGCGGCCTTCGATTTTAAGACTGTCTACGCCGATTTCGACCAGGCGCTGCACATGCTCGATGGCTCTCAAGTCTTTTGAATTCATGATATAAGTGCCGTTTTCATCTTCCATTACCGGCAACAGATCGCCTTTGCGGCCTTCTTCTTCCAGAAAATACACTTTATCCGCCAGCGGATGCCGTTTCGCGCAGCCGCAGCTGGCGTTGCTGATATCGGGCATCGACAAGGCTCCGCCAGCCGGCAGGAAATCGCCTTCGGCATTTTCATAGGCGGGCAATGTGTCGTATTTCCAGCGGCAGGCGTTGGTGCAAGCGCCCTGATTGGAATCGCGGTGGTTAAAGTAGCCGGATAACAAACAACGGCCGGAATACGCAATGCATAACGCGCCGTGAACAAATACTTCAAGTTCCGTATCGGGACAGCGCTGGCGGATTTCTTCAATCTCATCCAGCGACAGTTCGCGCGACAAAATGACCCGCTCAAGGCCCATGCTTTTCCAGAAATTGACCGATGCATAATTGACCGTATTGGCCTGTACCGACAGATGTATCGGCATGTCCGGCCAGGTTTCCCGCGTCATCATAATCAAGCCCGGATCAGCCATAATCAGTGCGTCCGGCTGCAGGGCGATAATCGGAGTAATATCCTTAATAAAGGTTTTGACCTTGGCGTTGTGCGGAATCACATTGGTCGCCAGAAAAAATTTTTTACCTTGTCTGCGGGCTTCAGTTATGCCTTTAGCCAGATTATCAGCCAGAAAATCATTGTTGCGCACGCGCAGGCTATAGCGCGGCAATCCCGCATAAACGGCATCCGCACCGTATGCAAAGGCATAGCGCATATTTTTAAGGGTTCCGGCCGGAGCCAGCAGTTCGACCTGTTTCACCTTGAACACACTATGATTCGCAACTTACAAACAGGAGATAAATCAAAACCCGCTAAACCGTCAAAACTTCCCGAATAACCCCGGCAATTTCCCTGATCAAGTGGTCTTCAAGAAACGGGCAAACGGGCAGTGACAGACAATTAGCCGCAACGGCTTCGGTCGCCGGCAAGCGCAAGCCTGCGCATTCCTGTTTAAAGACATTTTGCCGGTGCAAGGGCACGGGGTAATAAACTGCACAGCCGATTTGTTTAGCCTGCAAGGCTTTTAGCAGCTCATCGCGGCGATCAGATAATATTGTGTATTGATGATAAACATGCTCACCAAGGCCGTCTTCAAACGGGGTCGTCAGCGGCAAATCGGCCAACAGCTGTGAATAAAGATGCGCGGCGCGGCGGCGCGCCTGATTATATTGATCAATACGTTTTAATTTAACTCGTAATACCACCGCCTGCATTTCATCGAGGCGACTGTTATAACCGATGACATCGTGGTAATAGCGCACATCCGAGCCGTGATTGCGCAGTTTTTTGATTTTCGCCGCACTTTCGTCCGAGTTGGTGACGACCAAACCGCCATCGCCAAAGGCGCCGAGATTTTTACTGGGGAAAAAACTGAAGCCGGCCGCATCACCGATAGCGCCGGTTTGCTTGCCGTTAATGCTGGCGCCAAACGACTGGCAGCAATCTTCAATGAGTTTCAGATTATGCCGACTGCAAATCCGGGCAATAGCAGCCATTTCGGCAGGCTGGCCAAACAAATGCACCGGCATGACGGCTTTGGTCAAGGGCGTAATGGCCTGTTCTATGGCTGCCGGTGAAATATTAAAGGTTTTGGGATCTATATCGACAAAAACCGGCTTAGCGCCGACATATTTGATCGCTTCGGCCGTGGCAATAAAGGTAAAAGCCGTGGTAATCACTTCATCGTCGGCCTCAATGCCTTCTGCAATGAGGGCCAAATGCAGCGCATCGGTTCCTGAAGCCACGCCTATGGCATGTTTAAGGCCCAGATATTGCGCCGCTTCTTGCTCAAAAGCCTGGACATTAGGCCCTAAAATAAAAGCGCATTTTTCTATTGTTTCAGCCAGACCCTGCTCGATTTCATCCTTGATTTCGGCATATTGAGCCTTCAGGTTTACCATGGGTATCATGTTTTGTTGCCTTTTGTTGTATGGGTAAAACGCAACTATGCGTCTTTACAGGAAAATTGTTTTATTAATCGCCCAATAATTGCGTGATCTGTATGGCCGTTGCCAGCGCTCTTTTCCCGGCTTCGCCGGTAACGAGCGGACTTTTACCGGTGCGGATGCAGTTTACAAAATGCTTGATTTCTTCGAGCAGCGCGTCGCCGCTTTCAAAAGTGGATTCTTCCGTTTCAATTTCCGGAATACCGGGAAACATTTCCTTTTTACCGGTGCGGTGTCTGGTCAAAATGCGCTGATGGAAATCCACCGACACATATGAACTTGGCCTGAACATGCGCATTTTACGCTCCATTTTCATGCTGATCCGGCTGGCCGTCACATTGGCCACACAACCGTTTTTAAACAACAGCCTGGCATTGGCAATATCCGTGCCCTTGGTCAATACCGCCGTGCCGCTGGCATCAATACGCTCCACTTCGGAGTCCACCAGCGCCAGGATAATATCAATGTCATGAATCATTAAATCCAGGACTACGCTGACATCATTGGCGCGGGGATTAAAAGGCGACAAGCGATGGGATTCGATAAACAGCGGCTTCTCCTCGTTATCCAGACCCAGTATCGCCGGGTTAAAGCGCTCTAGGTGCCCAACCTGCAAAATCAGACCGTTTTCCTTAGCGATGGCGATCAACTCATCAGCTTCCGCAACCGTTACCGTAATGGGCTTTTCCACCAGCACATGGGCGCCTGCCTCCAGGAAATCCCTGGAAATCGCATGATGCAAGGTGGTAGGCACGACAATACTGACAGCATCGATTGCGCCGAGCAGAGGTTTATATTCTGTCAGCGCCTTGGCGCCAAGCTTGTCGGCCACCTCTTTCGCGGCGGCTTCGTTAATATCGACAACCGCCGTTAATTCACAATCAGGCAAGGTTGCATACTTTTCAGCGTGAAATTTTCCCAGATAACCGGCGCCGATAACCGCGCATTTTAATTTTTTCATGGATTTAATTTAATAAGTTCACCTGCAAGCGGTAAAACCTGGATGAAACGTAGCTGTACGTACCTGATTCTGCTACCGAATAAAATCAGGTATTGTAAACTATCGGCATCGATACAAGAACATTTAGTCCTTCTCAAGAGTCATGGCCGCTGAAAGAATCATAAGTAAGGGGTTATACTGACGAATAAAAAGTATTCCCGTTTCACAAAACTTTAACAAAGAATACCTATAAGATTTGATTTATCTTAAATTTTTATCTGCTCAGTGTTATGGCATTACCCACAAACATCCACGATGTAAAAGCCCTAAGTGATCCGGATAAAAAGCACCTTTACATTGAGAGTTCTGATGCCCCTGAACAAGCAGCCACGGTCAAACTGCTGCTGCGCTATATAGAACCTATATCTGCCGAAGAAGGATATATAGAAGTTTTAAACCGTTTCATCGAGAACGAGGCGCTTTTTACCGCAGCCATCGTGGATAATTTCAATGTGCCGGTCGGCTTAATCGATCGGGGACGGCTAACCGAAATTTTTATTAAACCGTTTGCAAGAGACCTGCACCATAAAAAATTGGTCGGCGAGATTATGGATACCGAACCGATCATTGTCGATATTCATACCGGTATTGATGATCTGGCAAAAATTATTATCGATTCCGGAATCATGAAATAATATTTACCGCCAAATCTATCAAGGGATTAAACTGAAAGGCTCCGTTTATCGTCTTTATGAAACGGTGTCGAGCTCACCATCGCCCAACGGGTTTTTTGTTCGACAATACCAGGGCGCTCATCAATGCTGATGAGATTTCTAATCCGGCCACGCTTAACTTTTGACCGGTATTGCTTTTTTCGCTTTTTGCGGCCTTGCCGAAGGTGCTTGTACAACTCGCTGCCGAAACTTTTATCCATCCATATAGGATGGTAAATACGCTCATGGCTCATGGCTGATCGTGATCGCCTGCTCTTCACAATAATCCAGCCGAGACTTGTTCGGGGCTCCAGTCCAACCGGATACTTGCTTCTATCAAAGCCATCACAGCGGCTCAGGTTAATCGCTTTCGCTGTCTCGACACGGCGCCCGACCGCCCTGCTCTGCACTTGCTTGGGTCCTAGTTTCGCTATCCGCTATTGCGCTTCAGCTCTCGACTGAGCGTTGAGGAGGATACGCCTGGAATTGCCGCTATGTCCTTCTGATCTTTTTTTGCTTTCTTTAATACTTCAATCTGATATCGTTGGACTTCGGCCAGCGGACTATAGGTCTTCATAAACTCTCTTATCTCTGGTCGGATTGGAAAAGCCTGAACTATAGCAGCTGACTTTTCCAATTCGGTAAAAATGAATTGCGCTTAGAAGTTGAAACCAGGAAGAGATAAAATCCAGAGACTGTGAGTTAATAGCATTTTTGAATAACTGGATAATTTCCCCAGTTATCAGAGCCCAGCCTGATTAAAAGGTTATCATTTGGGTACAAGACCAGAATTGGACTAGCTTGTACCTGAGGTTTTAACAGGCGGTAATTTGATTGTAACTTGCCGGCTTTATATTTTACAATTCAAACGGGGGCATCAGATTAGCCGGTATTCTCGCCTTAAGCCAAAATGTCCCGACACGAGCCTTAAGTGTTAAGGGTAAATCGCCCCATACATTAATAATAATATTCTGGAGGATGGTATGTTTAAAATTCGTTCGCTGATCACAGCGTTAGCTTTAGCAGGTTCCGTTTCGGCGGCTTCTGCCTGGGAAGCGTTGCCGACGGCAGCGCCCGCGCCTGAGGATAATCCGACCACTGACGCTAAAGTTGAATTGGGCCAAATGCTGTTTCATGATCCCCGCCTGATGTCCGTAAATGGCCGGATTTCCTGCTCGTCCTGCCACAATACCATGATCGGCGGCGATGACACGCTGACTACCTCGTTTGGCCATAATAATCAGGCCGGAGGCCGCAATGCGCCGACAGTCTGGAACGCGGCGTTTAATAAAGTCCAGTTTTGGGACGGCCGGGCAGCCAGTCTGGAAGAGCAGGCCGCAGGCCCGGTAATTAATCCTATTGAAATGGGCATGAAAAGCTGGGATGAGGTTGTGGCGCGTTTTAAACCTATTGAAGGTTATCGGAAAGCTTTCGAAAAAGCGTTTGGCGATGCTACGATTTCTCAAGATACTGTGACTAAAGCCATTGCCGCTTACGAAAGAACCCTGATTACGCCCAACAGTGCTTATGATAAATATGTTTCAGGCGATAAATCGGCTTTAACTGAACAGCAGGTGCGCGGCATGAACAAGATGGCTGAACTGGGCTGCACCGGCTGTCATAGCGGACCGGCATTTAATGGTCCGGGCGTATTCCAGAAGTTTCCTGTCATGGAAAACGGCTATTTTGAAGCCCAATATCATTTTAAAAAGGATAAAGGCCGGGCGGAAGTCACCAAAAAGACGGAAGACGAGCATTTCTGGAAAGTGCCTACCTTACGCAATATCGCTTTCACCGCCCCCTACTTTCATAACGGATCGGTCAAAACCCTCAGGGAGGCTGTAAAAATAATGGCGAAAGTACAATTGGGCAAGGACTTATCCAAAGATGAGATAGCCGATATCGTGGCTTTCCTGAATGGCCTGACCGGAGAATTCCCCAGACAGAAAATGCCGCTTTTGCCGATGATACCCGATGTAAGCCAAAATTAAGCTGTCGCTGCGCTATTGAGCAGGATGTAATTAAGCCCTGCATCATTTTATTAAAGGGAGCTGAAAACGCTCCCTTTGTTATTCGGCATTGTTAATTCGATTGGAATGCTCTAAAACTATAGGGCTTCGACAGCTCAGCACGAACGGATCTGGCGGTATGTCCGCTGTGAGCCTGCCGCAGCATGAAGCTGCCATATTTTAGCTTCCCTGATTGTTCTATAAATTTAACCCTGCCTTTCATTCCCTATTATAAATAGGCGCTGCTGTTATGCGGGCATCGATCAGCTTTGATATTTCCTGATAAGCAGGGCTTTCAATGGAGCCAAAGCGGCTTTTAAAGTCGGCTTCGCTCATTTTTTCAGGCAGATCGCGCGGGTCGGGCATGAAATCCCTGTAGTCTTTTACTTGCGCCATGGCCTTTTGAAGTTTACGGGCGCTTTCCGGCGATGCCGTCGCCATTTCGCCAAAACGCGTACCGGCTTTGTCGGCGGCTAAATCAATAAAGCTGAAACCGCTGCCGTCTACGGCATCGCTGAGTTCTTTTTCTTCACCTACCGCCTGCGCCACCTGACCGTTTACGGAAGCCGTAATAGCGGCAGAGCCGATGAAATGCTGGGCCAGATCTATCCTTTTATATAAAAAAGCGGAATACTGCTGTCCGGCCGAGAGCCTTGATGCGGGAGCGGCCAGAAGCTTTCTGGCTTCCTTTTTATTTACATAGTCATTGACGGCAAATATGGCGGTCCGGTTTTCTTCTATGGCATTATCCAGCGTGGAACGCTGGTAAGCGAGCTCGAATACCGGCTGCAATAAATCCGCCAGCGACAGACGCCATTCGGGATCATGGCGGTCAATAATTTCGGCCAGTTTTTGCTGATAAATAGCCAAGGCCGGCGAAGGGCTGCGGTTAGTCAGGAAATTTCGCGCCTGAATTAACGTTTCCTGATTTGAAAAGTAAGTGATGGCTACCTTTTTTTCATCAATTTGCACGGCTTTAATAGGCCGGGTCGCCAGTATGAAATACTGATTCAGCGAGGAATGCCGGATAACATTGTCAATAACGAAAGCAGCAAGTTTTGCCGGCAGCAAGAGTTTGCCCACTTTAAACTTGGTTATGCCGGGAAGCTCCGTGTCATTATCATTGCCTAATCTGAAACTGATATTCAGATACTGCCCCAGACTGTTTTCAGGCAAGGTCATGGTGACGGTAAATCTGACCTTATTATTTTTCAGTTCTATTTTAACTGCGCTTTTGCTGTAGCGGTTTAACAGATAATTGGTAGCCAGATTGAGATCGCTTTCCGTCAATTCGATCGTGCCAATTTCATCAGGCCTGGTTTTGGCGCCTTCATGAAGTATCGTTTTTGCTCTGGCAATATCATCATGAGCAAGCGACCAGCCCACATCAAGATCAGGCTTGTCATTAACGCCGAAAAACACCAGCATTGCGCCTAAAAGCAATAACCCTGCCAGGCCATAAAGTAAAATCTTCCAGACAGTTTTCATGAACAACCGGTCAGGCAAACTCCAGTTTAAAGCCGGCAGATTTAAGATAGTCAGCTTCCTGAATCAAATCGGCATGCGTCAGCGGCGACTGGGCCAGCC
This sequence comes from Candidatus Methylobacter favarea, assembly GCF_902806695.1. Lineage (GTDB taxonomy): Bacteria > Pseudomonadota > Gammaproteobacteria > Methylococcales > Methylomonadaceae > Methylobacter_B > Methylobacter_B favarea. Next base: position 16,981 of record NZ_CADCXN010000065.1, read on the forward strand.
ATTGGTCCGGAAACTGTAATTGAATGCTGGATTTAACTATCTGTATTTTAAAGTCAGGCAGGTCATGGTCATGGCGATTACGGCGCAGCAATACGGCCAGACGCAAAATGATGGTTAAATAGGGCGCCACGATATTCCACGGCGAGGGTAAATCGGTAAAACGTGAGGCAGAAAATTTCCGCCTGTGGGTCTTTACAATAGCCGCCAATACGATTTGATCCTGCCTGGAAAAACCGGCCAGATCTCCATTCTCGATAATATAGGCGCCGTGCTTGTGATACTGGTTGTGGGCAATATCATGGCCGATCTCGTGCAGGTCCGCCGCCCAGTTTAAAAATTGCGCTATGGTTTCGATGGGCAGACAACTATCCCTGATTAACTGGTTCAGCATATAGTTGATGGTCCGCCGGATGCGCAAGGCGTGCTTCTTATCAATATGATAACGATCGGCCAGCGCCTGCACGGTCGCGGAACGAATATCATGATCATACAAGCGGCCCAATAAATCCAGAACCAGCCCTTCCCTGAGCGCGCCTTCGGAAACAGTCATTTGTTCAATGCCAAGGCTTTTGAAGGAGGCATAGACAATAGCCAGACCGCCTGGAAATACCGGCAAACGTTCCGGATCAAGTTCCGGCAGATCAAGTTCATTAATATGACTGCACTGGTTAAGGTGCGCGATAAGTTGCTCCAGACCTTCCCGGGTTATGCCGTTGTTACTCCAGTTTTTAGCTTGCAGGACTTTGTCAATGGCACGCAGACTGCCTGATGAGCCGATGGCCTCCTGCCAGTTGTTGCGCTGAAATGCGGTCTGGAAAGGCTCCAGTTGCTGTTCGGCAAACAGGGTTGCCCGGAAGAATGCGCTCCTGGAAAGTTTGCCGTCTTTAAAAAAGGTATTGCTAACCGATACGCAGCCCATGGGCAGACTTTCTTTTATAGTCGGCGTATCGTGGGTGCCAATAATATATTCGGTGCTGCCTCCGCCTATATCCATGACAAAGCGCAATTCGGCATTGCTGCCCAGGCTGTGCGCTACGCCCAGATAGATCAGGCGGGCCTCTTCTATGCCGGAAATAATATCAATAGGATGGTTTAGGGCTTTTTCAGCCTTGGCCAGAAACTGATAGGAATTTTTAGCGATACGCAGGGTATTGGTGCCGACAATGCGGACGCTTTCGGGCGGAAAATTGCGAATTCTCTGGCCGAATCGTTCCAGACATTCCAAAGCCCGGTGCTGGGCGCCGGCGTCAAGATAATTCCTTTTGTCCAGTCCGGACGCCAGCCTGACCATTTCCTTAAGCCGGTCTATGGTTTGCAGTTTGCCATCATTCAGATTGCAGACAATCATATGAAAACTGTTAGAACCCAGGTCTACAGCCGCCACGATTTCGGGTGTTTTTTTTTGCACGGGCTTATCCAGTTTTGTCTACGAGCCTTTTCTATATCTGATAAAATGATACGGTTTTAGCCATCCATTTGAGCTTTTTTTAATGGCAGCTGTGCCTAATTTAACTTATTTAAAGCTTTCCGTTAAGTGTTTGTTTTACTATGAATGCATTATCCCTTCGCCAGCTCAGAAAAACTTATAATAATGGCTTTGAGGCCCTGAAAGGCATTGATCTGGAAGTTGAAGCAGGCGATTTTTTCGCCCTGCTAGGCCCTAACGGGGCGGGTAAATCAACCGCTATCGGCATTATCAGTTCGCTGGTCAACGCCAGCAGCGGCTCGGTCAGTATCTTCGGCCATGATTTGAAAACAGATCGGGCCAGAGCCAAAAGCTGTATCGGCCTGGTTCCGCAGGAAATCAATTTCAATCAGTTTGAAACGGTCAAAAATATTGTGCTTAATCAGGCCGGTTATTATGGCGCGCCGCGTAAACTCGCCCGGCAAAGAACTGAAATTTGCCTTAAGCAAATGGATTTATGGGATAAGCGCGATATGGTTTCCCGCCGACTGTCAGGCGGCATGAAGCGCCGGGTAATGATTGCGCGCGCCCTCGTGCATGCGCCCAGGCTGCTGATTCTTGATGAGCCGACAGCCGGGGTCGATATAGAAATCCGCCGCTCCATGTGGAAAATGATGCGGGAGATTAACGGGCAAGGCACCACCATTATTTTGACCACCCATTATCTGGAAGAAGCGGAAAGCCTGTGCCGTAATATTGCCATTATCAATCATGGGCGGATTGTTGAAAACTCTGATATGGCCAGTCTTCTGTCCCGGCTTACCATTGATCATTTTGTGCTCTATCTGGCTCAGCCTGTTAGTGTTATGCCCAAGCTTGAGGGCTATCAGATTGAACGGGTAGATAACAAGATTGTTAATGTTTCCGTGCCGAAAGAAACAGGACTTAATGACTTATTCAGCCAGTTAAGCGCGCATAATATCAAAGTCCTCAGCCTGAAGAACAGGAGCAACCGGCTGGAGCAGCTGTTTATGGACTTGATAGAGTCAAAACCGGCCGGGGATAAGCCATGAATTATTGGATTGCTTTCAGAACGATTGTCATAAAGGAAACCTATCGTTTCATCCGGATCTGGCCGCAAACCTTATTGCCGCCGGCCATTACCACCGCCCTGTATTTCCTGATTTTCGGCAAATTGATCGGCGCCCGGATAGGGACGATCCATGGCGCAAGTTATATGGATTATATTGTGCCGGGCGTTATTTTAATGTCCGTCATCAGCCATGCCTATTCGAATGTCGTTTCTTCCTTTTATTCGACTAAATTTCAGCGCAACATAGAAGAATTGCTGGTCGCGCCGGTGCCAAACTGGGTAATTCTGGGCGGCTATGTGAGCGGAGGCATTTTCCGCGGCTTGCTGGTAGGTCTGGTGGTGGCGCTGATATCATTGCTGTTTGCCGATATTGTGGTTAGAAATGCCGTGATTGCTATTGCCATAGCGATGCTGACCGCGACCGTATTCTCGCTGGCGGGCTTTATTAATGCAGTGCTCGCCGAGAGTTTCGACGATATTTCCATTATCCCGAACTTTGTTTTAACGCCTTTAAGTTATCTGGGCGGCGTTTTCTATTCGGTCGGGATGCTGCCTGGCATCTGGCAGACCATATCGCTGGCAAACCCCATCCTGTATATGATCAACGCCTTCCGCTACGGATTTATAGGCGTCACTGATGTCGACATACAGTTTGCTTTTCTGATTACGGGCGGGTTTATTATTGTCCTGACCGGGCTTAGTCTGGTTATGCTGCACAAGGGCGTCGGAATCAAGAATTAAAAGATAAAAAGGTGAAGCCTATTTTCAGATCATACTGCCTGTTACCGAACATTTCCCGCCGAAGGTTCCTTGAGAGATTGCTTGCCGGCGGTATTCTTCTGGGTTTCCGCCCGTGGCTTAAAGCGCCTCAAGCAAAGGAAAGAACACAGCCGGCCGCGGTGCTGACCGGCCCGAAATTTAATCTCACGATAGCGTCAACCCCGGTCAACTTTACCGGGGCGCCGCGCCTGGCGACTACCGTCAATGGTTCGATTCCGGCGCCTACCCTGCGCTGGCGCGAGGGCGATACGGTCACGGTCCGGGTTAGCAACCGCCTAGACGAGGCAAGCTCGATTCACTGGCACGGTATACTTCCGCCTTATCAAATGGACGGCGTGCCGGGCATCAGCTTTAAAGGCATCGCGCCGGGAGAAACTTTCACCTATCGCTTCAAGGTACAACAATCAGGCACTTACTGGTATCACTCCCATTCCGGCATGCAGGAACAGACCGGACTGTACGGGGCCATCATCGTTGAGCCTGCTGAAGCTGAGCCGATAAAAGCGGACCGCGATTATATCATCATGCTGTCTGACTGGACGGACGAAGACCCGATGAGCATTTTTGCCAAGCTCAAAAAGCAAAGCGACTATTACAATTTCAATCAGCTCACGGCGCTGGATTTTTTTCAGGATGCAGGCGCCGGGGGATTTGCCTCAGCCATAAGGAAGCGGCACATGTGGAATCAGATGCGCATGAATATGACTGATCTGGCCGATATTTCCGCCTATACCTATACCTACCTCATGAACGGAACCACCCCGGCCGGTAACTGGACGGGGCTGTTCCGGCCCGGCGAGAAGGTACGATTGCGCTTTATTAACGCCGGCGCCCAGACCTTCTTCGACATACGCATACCGGGACTCAAAATGACCGTGGTCCAGGCCGATGGACAAAATGTCGAGCCGGTTGCGGTGGATGAGTTTAGAATCGGGCTGTCCGAGACCTATGATGTCATTGTGACGCCGGATGACAGAGCCTATACTGTCTTTGCCCAGGCTATGGACCGCACCGGTTACGCCTGCGGCACCTTGGCGACCCGCCACGGTTTGTCGGCAGAAATTCCCCGCCTGGATAAACCCGAACGGCTGACCATGGAGGACATGATGGGTGACATGAATGGGGACGGTAAACATACTCATGTTATGGATCACAGCGCTCATGGCGGAACGCACTCAAGCCGCGGCGCAATCCGGGCGCACCATGCCCGAACCGAATTCGGCGCCGGCGTCGACATGCGTGTGGACATGCCGCGCACCAATCTCGACGATCCTGGTGTGGGTTTGCGAAATAATGGCCGCCGCGTACTCACTTATGCCGACCTGCACACCATCGGAGGATCGCTTGACCTTAGGGAAGCCGGGCGCGAAATCGAGCTTCATCTTACCGGCAATATGAAACGCTACAGCTGGTCATTCGACGGTGTCGAGTTCGGCAAATCCACACCGGTGCATTTTCGCCATGGCGAACGGCTGCGCGTGATCCTGGTCAATGATACGATGATGACCCATCCCATCCATCTGCACGGCATGTGGAGCGAACTTGAAAGCCCGGACGGGCGCTTTCAGGCGCGCAAGCACACCATTAACATACAACCTGCTCAGCGGGTAAGTTTTCTCGTCACTGCCGATGCCCCGGGGCGCTGGGCCTGGCATTGCCATCTGTTCTACCACATGCATGCAGGAATGATGCGCCAGGTAGTCGTGGACTGAATCATGAGGCAATGGCACAGGCGCTATCGAATCACGAAGCAGGCAACGCTAACAGGCAATCCGCTAAAGTTAATCGCCGCCGTGATGGCTTTCAGTCTATCTCCCGCCTGCTCGCACGATCTGAAGCGCCTTGAAAGGGCGCAGGAGCAGGCTCTTAGCAGCCCTGCCATTGCCCCGGCGGAACACAAGGGGCATAGAGATAGAGTAAGGCCTGGCAAGAAAGCGCATACAGCGCCGGCCATAAGCTCTGAAGAAAGGGAAACCATGCCGGCCATGGATCACAGCAAGATGAATCACAATCCTCTGCCTTCCACGGCTCAACCCCGCCAGCCAGACACAGCAGAAAACCCGGAGCCTGACAGCAGCCCCGGCAGTGCAGATTCGGAAGAAACCGGGGCAGGGAACCACGGCAATCACCACCGCCATGATGATGCCGGCCATGGTTCCCTGCCCCGGCAAGAGATCTCGCCCCCTTCTGATGTCCGCGATCCGCACGCCTATTCTGAAGGCTATGATTTCGGACCGCTGCCGCGGCCGCACATGGGCGATGACGATAACCAGGGTTCGCTGCTGGTCGATCGGCTTGAAAGCCAGACTAAACGCAACAATACCTCCGTGACTTATGACTGGCAAGCCTGGTATGGCCCGACTTATGATCGCGCGCTCATTAGAGCCGAAGGCGAAATTGAAAGCGGGACATTTAAGAACGCACGCAACGAGTTGCTTTGGGCGCATGCTGTTACCGCTTATTGGGACACCCACTTGGGCGTGCGCTACGACAGCGGCAAGGGCACGGATCGCGGCTGGCTTGCATTCGGCGTACAAGGTCTGGCCCCATACTGGCTGTATGTGGAAGCAACCGCTTATGTCAACGAGCAAGGGCGCACTGCATTCCGCCTGGAAACAGAATATGATTTATTGCTGACGCAAAAACTCATCTTGCAGCCCCGCATCGAGCTGAATATTTATAGCCGGCGGGACGATACGCGGGATGTAAGCAGCGGCTTGTCCGACCTGGAAGCAGGTCTGCGCCTGCGTTATGAGATTGTACGGGAATTGGCGCCCTATGTCGGCTTTGAATGGAGCGGCAGGTTCGGCTCGGGGGCGGATAATATAAGGGTGGCCGGTAAGGACGCTGAAGAAACGCGGTTTGTTGCCGGCGTGCGTTTCTGGTTCTGAATTGCGCCTCATTTTCAGGATTTAATGGCCTTTCATACCATCGGACTGTCTTTTAATAAAAGCCCAAGGTTTTCAGCTAAAGATAACACAATTTTTTTATCTGTGATTCAATAGCATGAGTAGAGTCAAGCCCTTCAAGCCGGCAAGAAGTCGTCATTTTGAATATCAGGAGAGAACATATGTCCGCTAACCCACTACCTCACCCTGAAGCGACTTATACCTGTCCCATGCATCCTGAAGTTCGCCAGCAGCAGCCGGGCAGTTGCCCGAAATGCGGGATGGCGCTGGAGCAATTCGAAACTGCAACTCCAAAAATCCATACCGACTATGTCTGCCCGATGCATCCTGAAATCGTTCGCAATGAGCCGGGCTCCTGCCCAAAGTGCGGCATGGCGCTGGAGCCTCGAGAGATTGCCGGGGAACAGGAGGAAAACCAGGAACTTGCCGACATGAGCCGAAGATTCTGGATCAGCGCAGCCTTGTCGATACCGGTGTTCATTCTGGCTATGAGTCATGACCTGCTGCAATCCAGGCCTGACTTTCTCGACAGACACAAGCTGCAATGGCTTGAATTTGCGCTAGCGACGCCCGTGGTTTTATGGGGCGGCTGGCCATTTTTTCAACGCGGCTGGGCTTCTGTGGTCAATCGCAGCCTGAATATGTTTACCTTGATCGCGCTAGGAGTCGGCGTAGCCTGGATTTACAGTCTGGCCGCTACCTTTTTGCCGAAAATTTTCCCTGCGGTAATGCGCGATGAGCAAGGCGCGGTAGCCGTTTATTTTGAAGCGGCCGCCGTTATTACCACCCTGGTTTTATTAGGCCAGGTACTGGAATTACGAGCACGAAGCCGGACCAGCGAGGCCATTAAAATGCTGTTGGGACTGGCTCCTAAAACCGCCCGGCTTCACCATGATGACGGCAGCGAAGCCGATATCCCGCTGGAGCAGGTGAAACCCGGCGATATCTTGCGGGTGCGCCCCGGCGAAAAAGTTCCGGTCGATGGAGTCGTGCTGGAAGGCAATAGTTCAGTGGATGAATCCATGGTAACCGGCGAGCCTATTCCGGTCGAAAAAGCGGTTGATATGCCTCTGATAGGAGCAACCATTAATGGTAGCGGCAGTTTATTGATGCGCGCCGAGCGCGTAGGCAACGATACACTTTTAGCGCAAATTGTACACATGGTCAGCGAGGCGCAACGCAGCCGCGCGCCGATTCAGAAACTGGCCGATGTGGTGGCAGGTTACTTTGTCCCCGCCGTAGTGCTGATTGCCATCATTACTTTTGCAATATGGTGGCTATGGGGGCCAGAACCCGGCCTGGCTCATGCCGTAGTGAACGCTGTGGCGGTATTGATTATCGCCTGTCCCTGCGCTTTAGGATTGGCTACCCCTATGTCTATTATGGTAGGAACAGGGCGGGGCGCCACAGCCGGCATCCTGGTTAAAAATGCCGAGGCGCTGGAAACTATGGAAAAGGTAGATACCTTAGTGGTTGATAAAACCGGAACATTAACGGAAGGAAAGCCCAAACTCATCACAGTAGAGACCGCCGCAGGCTTCATTGACCAGGATGTGCTGCGTTTTGCCGCAAGCCTGGAACGCGCCAGTGAACATCCGCTTGCCGCCGCGATTGTCAAAAGGGTGGAAGAACAGGGCTTGACGCTGATGCAGGTTGATAATTTTCAGGCGCTTACCGGCCGAGGCGTCAGCGGGAATGTCCACGGTCACCAGATTGCGTTGGGCAATGCGCAGTTAATGGCTGAATCAGGCATTGATTCAGGCTTGTTGACAGACCGCATAGAAACGCTGAGCAAACAGGGCCAAACAGTCATGATCATAGCCATTGACGGCAAAGCGGCCGGTCTGCTGGGGGTGGCCGATCCGGTTAAGAAAACCACCGCAAAAGCCCTGTCAGAATTACAAAAAGAACAGATTAAAGTAGTAATGCTGACGGGCGACAGGCGCGCGACTGCCGAGTTTGTTGCGCAAAGCCTGGGCATTGACCAGGTTTATGCGGACATCCTGCCTGATCAGAAATCCGAAATTGTTAAACAGTTGCAGGCTGAAGGAAGAGTAGTCGCGATGGCCGGTGATGGTATTAATGATGCGCCGGCCCTGGCTCAGGCCCAGATTGGCATTGCCATGGGCACAGGCGCTGATATAGCCATGGAAAGCGCGGGCGTCACCTTGATAAAAGGGGATTTATCAGGAATAACGAAAGCCCGTCATTTAAGCCGGTCCACGATGCGTAATATTCGCCAGAACCTGTTTTTTGCGTTTATTTATAATAGCCTCGGCATACCTGTTGCCGCCGGTGTGCTGTACCCGTTTTTCGGACTTTTGCTGTCGCCAATGATTGCAGCGGCAGCCATGAGTTTCAGTTCGGTTTCGGTTATCGCCAATGCTTTACGGCTAAGGCGGGTCTCCTTGTAAAGGCATTTTAAAAATCAAACAACAGATACATCGGCTTGCTCTGGCTTATGCGATTATCTTTCGAGAAAATTCCGCAACAGATCATGCCCGTGTTCAGTCAAAATCGATTCGGGATGAAACTGCACGCCTTCAATAGCTAGCTGCCTATGGCGCACACCCATAATCTCATCGAGTTTGCCCGCTTCATCCTGTGTCCAGGCAGTTATTTCCAGGCACTCAGGCAAAGTGGCCTGATCAATCACCAGGGAATGATAGCGGGTAGCGGTAAAAGGATTGGCAAGCCCCTTGAATACGCCTTGTTCATGATGGTAAATCAGCGAGGTTTTACCGTGCATGATGCGTTTGGCATGCACTATATTGCCGCCCATGGCATAGCCTATGCTTTGATGCCCGAGGCAGACGCCCAGAATAGGATAGCGGCCGGATAATTTAACGATAGCGTCAACTGACACACCGGCTTCTTTGGGCGTGCAGGGACCGGGGGAAATAACAATCTTGTCCGGAGCCAGTTGTTTTATATCTTCCACAGTCACCTGGTCATTGCGCACCACCGTAACATCGGCGCCTAATTCACCAAGATACTGCACCAGATTATAGGTAAACGAGTCATAGTTATCGATCATCACGACTTTAATCGCGCTCATGCCTGATCTCCCTGTTCTTCCTCTTCCAGACCCGCTTCCGCCATCTCGACAGCGCGGAAAATTGCCCGGCCTTTATTCATGGTTTCATCCCACTCATTTTGGGGTACTGAATCATAAACGATGCCGGCCCCGGCTTGTATATGCAGTATTTTGTCTTTTATGACGGCGGTTCTGATCGCAATCGCCGTATCCAGATTGCCTGACCAGGCAATGTAACCGACCGCGCCGGCATAAATGCCGCGTTTGACCGGCTCCAGCTCATCAATGATTTCCATCGCGCGTATTTTGGGCGCGCCGCTGACGGTGCCGGCCGGAAAAGTGGCGGCGAGCACATCAAAGGCGTTCTGCCCCGGTTTTAATTGGCCGGTGACATTGGAGACAATATGCATGACATGCGAGTAGCGTTCGACTATCATTTTATCGGTCAGCTTCACGGTGCCGCAGGCGGCGACCCGGCCGGCATCATTGCGGCCCAAATCAATCAGCATCAAATGCTCCGCCAGTTCCTTGGGATCAGCCAGCAAGTCTTTTTCCAGCGCCATATCCTGTTCATGCGTTGCCCCGCGCGGACGGGTGCCGGCAATCGGGCGGACGGTGACGCTATCATCTTCCAGCCTGACCAGTATTTCCGGCGATGAACCGACAATATGAAAATCGTTCAGGTTCAGATAAAACATGTAGGGCGAAGGATTCAGGCAGCGCAAGGCCCGATACAAATTAAGCGGCGATGCTGAATAAGGCACCGACATGCGCTGGGATAACACCACCTGCATGATGTCGCCGGCAATAATGTAGTCTTTGGCCTTGAGCACGGCATCTTCAAAGCCTTGCCGGGTAAAACCTGAAACAAAGTCAGCTTCATAAACGCGTCTGGCTGTGCAATGCCTAGCCGGCTCGGCTTTCAACTCCCGCAGCTTGACGGCTAATTCATTTAACCGGGCTACAGCGAGATGATAGGCATTATCGGTCTCTGGATTGGCATGTGTCAGCAGCAGCATTTTGCCGGACAGATTATCAAAAACCAGTATTTCTTCTGACACCATCAGCAGAATATCAGGACATCCCAAGGCATCCGGTTTTTCCGTTCCCTGCAAGCGAGGCTCAATATAGCGAATGGTTTCATAGCCGAAATAACCGACCAGACCGCCGTTAAATCGCGGCAGCTCGGCAATATCCGGCACCCGATAGCGCGCTTTAAACTGCTCTACCCACGCCAGCGGATTCTCTTCCAGGGCTGTTTCAATTATTTCGCCGTCTTGTTCCAGCGTGATTTGCCTGCCGGTGATTTTGACGATGGTTTTGCAGGGCAGTCCGATAATGGAATAGCGTCCCCACTGCTCTCCTCCATGAACGGATTCAAATAAATAGGAGTAGGGGCCGGCGGCCAGTTTCAGGTAAGCGCTCAAGGGCGTATCCAGATCAGCCAGGATTTCCCTGCTGACAGGGATGCGGTTATAGCCCTGCCGGGTGTATTGATTGAATTGTTCTGGAGTCATTATGGGCCGTTTAGCTACGCACTGTTTAATAAAACGAACGATCAGGCCGGGGCATGGCTATCATTACCCTGCTTTAGCCAATTCGGAGCGCATGTCGTCTATTACTTTTTTATAATCGGGCTGGTTAAAAATCGCTGAGCCAGCCACAAAAATATCTGCGCCGGCTGCTTTAATTTCGCGGATATTGTCAGTTTTTACGCCGCCGTCAATTTCCAGCCGAATATCAAACCCGCTCTCGTCAATCAGTTTCCTGACTTGCCGTAATTTGGCAAGCGCAGAAGGTAAAAACGATTGTCCGCCAAATCCCGGATTAACCGACATCAGTAAAATAATATCCAGTTTATCCATGACATACTCCAGATGGCTCAAAGGGGTGCCGGGATTAAACACCAGTCCGGCCTTGCAGCCGCAATCATGAATTAATTGCAGGGTCCGGTCGATATGAACGGAACCTTCAGGATGAAAAGTGATGATGCTGGCTCCGGCTTTGGCAAAATCAGGCACGATCCGGTCCACCGGCTCGACCATCAGATGCACATCAATCGGGGCGGTAACGCCGTGCTTCCTTAAGGCCTCGCAGACCAATGGCCCAATGGTGAGATTCGGTACAAAATGATTATCCATGACATCAAAATGCACAACATCAGCGCCTGCTGATAAAACCTTATCCACTTCTTCGCCTAATTTGGCGAAATTGGCGGATAAAATGGAAGGAGCAATCCAGTTTTCTTTCATTTTCTGATCCTCGTTATTAAAGCTGCTGATTATATCTTTTTTTTTGCTTGCGTTCTCGTCTTGCAATCTGCGTTATACAATAGACGCACTTTAAATCCTCAGGGAATTAATCCGATGAAGCTGGCAACCTTTACCCATAATAGCCAAACCCGTGTCGGCGCCGTAATAGAGGATAGGGTCGTCGACAGTAAAAACTGTCCTGAAATCCCCGCCGCCATGATTGAATTTTTGGCCGCCGGCTCAAGGGCTCTGGAAGCCATGCAAGGGCTAATCCGCAGCGGCAGCGGCCGTATTCCGCTGGCTGAAGTAAAGCTGGATGCGCCCGTGCCGCGGCCGGGCAAGTATCTTGCCATCAGCCTGAACTATGCCGATCATATTGCCGAAATCGGCCTCGAAAAGCCTGAATATCCCTCTTTTTTTAGCAAACAAGGCAGCTGTGTTATTGCTCATGGCGATGCCATTTACCGGCCCAAAGTATCGGACAAGCTGGATTATGAAGGCGAACTGGCGTTTGTTATCGGCAAACGCTGCCGGCATGTACCGGTCGATAAAGCGCATCAGGTAATTGCCGGCTTCACCATTGCCAATGATGTGTCCGTGCGCGACTGGCAGTTCCGCTCGCCCACTTTCACTGTGGGCAAATCCTTTGACACGGCAGGACCTCTGGGTCCCTGGCTAGTGACCAGCGATGAAATCAGCGATCCGCATAAGCTGAATCTTAAAACCTGGATTGATAATGACAAGCGTCAGGACTCAAATACCCGGCACATGATTTTTAACTGTTATGAAATGGTTGCCTATTTATCGCAGGCAATGACCTTGGAACCGGGCGATATTATTGCCACCGGCACACCCGGCGGCGTCGGGGTAAAAATGACTCCGCGCGGCTATATGAAGCCGGGGCAAACCGTCCGGGTTGAAATAGAAGGCATCGGCACGCTGGTTAATACTGTTATTGACGAGCCGGATAATCTGGCCGCGTATTAAGCCATCAGGAAAAGCGGGGCGCCTCTGGCATTGTATCTCCTGCCTGACTTTCAACCCGGCTTTAGACTTAATCTGGACGGCCGCGGCGATGGCTGAATCGCCCCGGCATATCATGCTGTATTTGCTGTGCTGCATGGCAGGGATTTTTATTACTTTGGTCTGGCATGAAAAAAACTTAATTTCTTCTGCCATATTTTATCAACCGGCTTTGGCGGCAAACGAAATAAGACCGTTACTTTCAAACCGCTGAACTGCGACTGCCCCAGAACAAGTTCGGCGCCATGAATGGCGGCGATCCGCTGGACAATTGAAAAGCCAAGGCCGGTGCCTTTGGCAATATGCGCAGTTTCACTACAGCGATGGAAGCGTTTAAGGGAATTTTCATATTGATCAGGATCTATTCCGGGTCCTGAGTCTTCCACACAAAATTGCAATTGTTTTCCCTTTTCTTCGAGACTTATTACTATAAGGCCCTGGGGCGGCGTATATTTAATGGCGTTATCAATAACGTTTCTGATTAAAATAGTAATTAATGGCGCATTAAAAATAATCGGTATCGCCTTTTCCTCTATAAATTCCATTTGAATCCGCTTTTTATGGGCCTCCCGCTCCAACTCCGCAACCACCCGCACTACTTCGCGACCCAGATCGCCACTTTCTTTAGGTAAAAATTCCGTGTTCGATTCAATGCGCGAGAAAGTCAGCAGTTGCTGCACCATATAGGTCATTCTGTTTACAGCCTGCTCAATTCTCTTAAGAGCCTGTTTGCGCACCTCCTCATCAGTAGTTCTTAACGCGACCTGAGCCTGAGTCAGCAATCCGGCTAAAGGCGTTCTTAATTCATGAGAAGCGTCTGCCGTAAAGCGGCGTTCATTTTCAAAAGCCTCTTCAAGCTGGGCGAACAGATTGTTAATCTCATTAACCACAGGAATGATTTCCTTGGGCAGTTTTTTGGTTGAGAGCGGTTTGAGATAACTTGCTTCACGCTTGGCAAGCTGTCTTTCCAGCCGGTTAATAGGCTTTAGGGAGCGGCCGACAATTATCCAGATAACAATACCCAGAAACGGCAGTCCGATAAGAAATTGAGTTACTAATTGCGTCGATATTTCATCAGTTAACTCGGTTCGAATTTCTTCCTTTTGCGCGACATGGATAACATATTCATTTGTTGAATTGGCGGCGCTGAATACATGCCATAAATTGCCATCTATATTGGTTTCGCTGAAGCCATTGAATGAAGTGGAAAAAGCAAATTTCGGCGCGCTTTCCGAACGCAATAACAAGCCGTTTTTCTTGGACCATAGCTGAAAAGCAATTTTTCTTTCGTATTTATGGCGCAAAGCGTTGACTTGCAGAATCTCATCAAACACATGCCATAAGTGGGCATCAAAATTTTTTTCGCTGAAACCATGCACTGAGAATTTCGGATCTCTTTCCGAATGCAGCAGCAAGCCATCGTCTTCAGACCATAGCTGATAAGCCAGCTTTCTTTCATATTGATTGGCTAAAGCCGGAGTATGCACAAGCTCATCATTCTGATCCTGTTTCCAATGCCTTGCTAGAGGACCTTCATTGTGCAAGCTCTCTACAAAAGTCAACAGCACTTTTGCCGATTGGGCGAGTTCCGCGTCAAACAGATCAGCGACTTCATCACGGGTTACTTTATAGCTTATATAAGTGGTAATCCCCCATATCAGCATTGATGCGGTAAGCAATGTAAATAGCAGAATTTGCCGAAGGGAGTAGTGCATTAATCCTCATCAATAATATAGCCTACACCTCTGACAGTGCGAATAAGCATAGGGTCAAGTTTTTTCCGTAAATAATGAATGTGAACCTCAACGGTATTGCTTTCTATATCGGAATTCCAGGAGTACAGACTTTCTTCAAGCCGGGCACGGGAAATAACCCGGCCTATATTACTCATCAGAAAGCTCAGTATTTCAAATTCTTTTTGTGACAGATCTACCTTGTCATTATGCAAGGTAACCTGATGGGAGGCGGGATCCAGAATAATGCCCTTATGTTCGATATTGGGCCCGCTTCTGCCTTCATTCCTTCTGGCCAGCGCTCTTAATCTGGCACAGACTTCATTCAGGTCAAACGGTTTGATAACAAAATCATCGGCGCCGCTATCCAGGCCCAATATGCGGTCAGGAACAGTATCTTTAGCCGTCAGCACCAACACCGGCGTTTCATCCTTACGGCCTCTCAAGGCGCGCAAAATATCCATGCCATTCATATCCGGCAAATTAAGATCCAATACTATCAACTCATAACTGTTGATTTTCAAGGCCTCATCCGCCAGTTTGCCATTCGTCAACCAGTCAACCGCATAGCCTTCCATTTTCAAACCCGCAACCAGACCATCGCCCAGTATTTCATCATCTTCAACCAGTAAAAGTCGCATGTACTCTGAATTTTAAATATTTTTTACGAACTATGAGCTTAACCAGACAAAATTAAGCCGTACTTAAGTTTTGCCCCTGGCAGCCCCGGCAACACAACGTTATTTTTAAAGAACTTTCATGTTAAACTGACTTCATCTAAAACTAAACCGTTAAAACGTCCTTGTTGCCGCTCAGTCTTTATATTCATATTCCCTGGTGTATTAAAAAATGCCCTTATTGCGATTTTAATTCGCATGCGCTTAAAGCCAGTCTGCCGGAAGATGCCTATATAAATGCATTGTTGAATGATTTAGCCAGAGATCTGCAACTTTATAATATTTCCCGAAGCATCCATAGTATCTTTATCGGCGGCGGCACTCCCAGCCTGTTTTCACCTGAGTCGCTAAGTCGGTTATTACAGGGCGTAAAACATCTGGTTGCGCTCAAGGATAATCTGGAGATTACCCTGGAAGCAAATCCAGGTACATTCGAGAGCCATAAATTCTCAGAGTTCAAATCCGTGGGCATCAATCGCTTATCTATAGGCATCCAAAGCTTCAGCGATAACTTGCTAAAAAAACTGGGCAGGGTTCATTCTGCTTCCGAAGCCATTCTTGCCGCTGAAATTGCCCATCAGTCAGGCTTTGAAAATTTTAACCTGGATTTGATGTTCGGCTTGCCGGGAGCCAGCCCTGACAGCAGCCAAGCAGACATAGCAACAGCGATAAGCCTGAACCCGGCGCATATTTCCTTCTACCAGTTAACTCTGGAGCCCAATACCTGGTTTTATAAATTTCCTCCCAAGCTGCCTGATGATGAAGCTGTCTTTAGCACACAAACGGCCTGCCAGAACCTGTTAGCATCTCATGGCTATCAGCACTATGAAATTTCCGCCTACAGCCTGGAAGGCTTGCGTTGCCGGCATAATTTAAACTATTGGCAATTTGGCGATTATCTCGGTATCGGCGCCGGCGCTCACGGAAAAATCACCCGGAATTTGCCGCAGGGCATTATACGCACCTTCAAACCCAAAAACCCGGAGCAATATTTAGGCGATACGCATAAAAACGGCAAAGCCGAGGCCGTTGCTGTCGCTGAATTGCCTCTGGAATTTGTTATGAATCATTTACGCCTGAAACAGGGTTTTACCCTGGATACCTATCGATCAACCACCGGCCTTTCCATTGATAGCCTTGATCCTGCATTAGCCGGTTGTTTGAAGCAAAACCTGGTTATCAGCGAAAATAATCATTATTATTGTTCAGAAAAAGGCTGGAATTTTCTGGACAGTATTTTGGAAAAGTTCATGGCTTGAGCATAAATTCCTAAATCCCTCTCGTCCTATTTAATCTCATGCTTGATTATCAAAAAGACTTTATTTCCTGTGCCCTGGAAGGCGGCGTATTAAAATTCGGCGAGTTCCTGTTAAAATCAGGCCGCATAAGTCCTTATTTCTTCAATACCGGCTTGTTTAATACCGGCGCTCAACTTGGAAAACTGGGCCAATTTTACGCTAGGGCGTTAATTCAATCCGGCATTAAAGCGGATGTTCTTTTCGGCCCGGCCTATAAAGGCATTCCCCTGGTCAGCGCCACAGCCATTGCCTATGCCCAAATAACAGCTGTCGACATTCCCTTTGCCTTTAACCGCAAGGAAGCCAAAGATCATGGCGAAGGCGGAACTCTGGTGGGTTTTCCCCTGCAAGGCAAGGTGCTTATTCTTGACGATGTTATAACCGCCGGCACCTCGGTAATAGAGTCAGTGGCCATTATAAGAAAGGCCGGGGCAATGCCGGCAGGCGTATTGATTGCATTGGACAGGCAGGAGAAGGGGCAAAATGATATTTCGGCTATCGAAGAGATCAAAGTCCGTTTTGAAATGCCGGTTATTTCAATAATTAACCTCGACAATATCATTGAATATTTTACCCACAACTCCTGCACCCCGATAAGTGCATTAAAAACCTACCAGCGCCGGTACGGTATTTAAAATAATGCCTGCCCCGCCAAAAATAAAAATGCCTCATCCGGCAGTTCCAGGGATATAGGCTACAATTACTGAAAAAATACCCCTAATCTGACAGTTAAACTAACTTACAAAACTGCGTCAGTAGCAAAAGGCTTAACATGAGGAATCTGGAATTTAACAAGCAAATGTACGAATATTCTTTGTGGCGCGCCAAACTGATACAGAGTATAGAAATGTACCATCAATGGCGTAAGCGCTATGGCATGGATAATCCTCACAGCACTGAAACCATTTTAAATATTCTTAACGGTCTGAGCTCCGACCGTATTACCCTGGCTTTTGTAGGGGAATGCTCCCGCGGCAAAACCGAATTAATAAACGCTTTGTTTTTTGCCGGATCGGGGGTCAGATTTCTGCGCTCCTTCCCGGAGCACACCACCATGTCGCCAACTGAGTTTTTTTACGATGAAGCGGGCGGCAGTTATATTCGTTTATTGAATATTGAAAGCCGTCTTGAAGATATTTCCCTGGCTGAATTCAAGCTAAAACCGGAGCGCTGGACTCACTTTGATCTTAACTGCACCTCGCCGACGCAAATGCAGGAAGTTTTCAAGGAGCTGATCGCCACCAAACAAGTTGACCGGCAGATGGCCGATAAACTGGGTTTATGGAATGAACGTGAAGCTGCCGAGCAAGGCATCATCAATCTAGAAAAGGTAGAAATACCCTGCTGGCGTCATGCCTTGATCAGTTTCCCTCATCCCTTGCTAAAACAAGGCTTATCAATTCTTGACACGCCAGGCCTGAATGCCGTGGGAACGGAGCCGGAATTAACCCTGAAAATGCTGCCCGGCGCGCAAGCCATTATTTTTGTTCTCGCGGCCGATACCGGCGTCACTAAAAGCGATCTGGAAATGTGGCTCAATCATGTTTACAGTGCACGAGGCGGCAACAAACAGGGTTTAGCCGTGGTAATGAATAAAATTGACGCCATGTGGGATGATCTGGCCGGCGCAAACGGTTATGAAGATGCTATTAAATCCCACATCAAATCCTCGGCCGCCGTTTTAAAAATAGATGAACAGGAAATTTTCCCTGTTTCCGCCAAACAAGCCCTTTTGGCGAAAGTCAAGGCCGATGATGCCTTACTTAAAAGAAGCCGCCTGAGTGCTTTGGAAAATTATCTTGCCAATGATATTTTAAAGCAGCGGCGCGCCATTCTGATGCGCTCAATCATAAGAAACATCGGCTTCCTGGTCAATGAATCAGCCAATTTAACTGACACGTCATTAGCAAATGCAGCCAGCCAGCTTGAGGAATTCAGGAAAATTGATTTTGAAAATCAGGATATGACCGGAAAATTAATGGCCGAAACCCGTGACCGGCAACATATTTATCTGGCCAATGTCGAAAATTTTCAGGCCAGCTGCCGGGTTTTTAATATTCAGGCCAAAATGCTGATTGACTCATTCGCCAGGGAAAAAATTGATGGCATAATTAATAGCACCAAGCAGGACATGGCAAAAAGTTTAACCACTTACGGAATGAAGCAAAACATCCGCAAATTATTTGATGAGCTGCGCGATTTGTTGCAAGACTCCATTGACATTACCAGTGAAACGCGCAGCCTGGTAAAGGCTATCCACAAAAAATTCAAGGATGAATACGGTTTTAAAGGAATCGAACCGCAACTCTTCTCTATCAGGCAATACCAGTTTGAGCTCGAGCAGGTTTTTGAAGAAGGCGAAGCATTCCGCTCCAGCGCCAAAACCACAATGACGGAACAAAGCATTGTTATCAATAAACTTTACAGCACCCTTATCGCTAAAGCCAGAAACATTCTAAAACAAGCTCATACCGATGCCACTACCTGGAGCAATGGCGTTTTAACCCCTTTAATGCATCAGATTAAAGATCACAAAAAGCAGATTGAAAGCCGTTTGCTCATGCTGAGAAAAATCAATGAATCAAAAGGCAGCGTTGCTGAAAGCATTGCCGCCCTGGAAGCCGAATTGGAGCCGTTAAAACGGCAACGCAATGAACTGGCTTCAATCATTAAAGCCATGCATCTGGATGCCTGCACATCGGATAAAACATAAACATAAGACCTAAAAGCGGATGTTATCGCTTGCCTCCGGGTTTAATTTACTCTTTTTTAAAAATCAAATCCCATACGCCATGGCCTAAACGCAGGCCGCGCTGTTCAAATTTCGTTAATGGGCGATACCCTGGACGCTCACAATAGTCATCGGTGTTACTGATATTGCTCATTCCGGTCTCTGCCGTCAATACCGCCAGCATGTTTTCGGCATAATTCTGCCAGTCTGTCGCCGCATGAAAATAGCCGCCGGATGTTAACTTCCTGACTACTAATTCAACAAAATCAGGTCTGACCAGGCGTCTTTTATGATGCTTCTTTTTAGGCCAGGGATCGGGGAAAAATAAATACACCCCGGCCACACTATTATCGGTAATTTTTTGTTCAAAAATTTCAATGGCATCGTGGCAATAGATTCGGACATTATCAAGACTGTGCTGCTCAAGCTGCAACAGCAAGTGCCCGACTCCGGGCCTGTGCACCTCAATGCCGATATAATTTTTATCCGGATTGGCAGCGGCCATCCTCGCCAGATTGTCGCCGTTGCCGAAACCTATTTCGACATACAGCGGCGCATGGCGGCCAAAAACCCGAGCAAAATCATAATCTGCTGTAGGGTCGAGACCATACTTTTCCCAATAATTTGCCAAAGCCAATTGCTGCCCCTGGGTAATGCGCCCTTGCCGGCGGATAAAACTACGGATTCTTGGAAGGAAAATTTTTTCGGGGAATGACATAAAGCACTGCGGTAAGGCCCCCTGCAATTAGAAAAATAAACCATCTATAGGAGATGATGCAGAGGCAAAACGTTTTCGAGGCATGCGGCCTGCCAAAAATGCTTCCCTGCCTGCTTCAATGCCTTTCTTCATGGCCGAAGCCATTAGTATCGGGTTTTGCGCGGCTGCAATCGCGGTGTTCATCAATACGCCGTCGCAGCCTAATTCCATGGCAATCGCGGCATCAGAGGCCGTGCCTACGCCGGCATCCACTAAAATAGGGACATTGGCATTTTCAACAATGGTCAGGATATTATAGGGATTGCGAATACCCAAGCCCGAACCGATAGGCGCGGCTAAGGGCATGACCGCCACACAGCCGATATCCTCGAGTCTTTTCGCGGCAATCGGATCATCATTAGTATAAACCATGACATCAAAGCCATCTTTAACCAGTAATTCAGCGGCTGTATAAGTTGCTGCGACATCAGGAAACAAGGTAAGCTGATCGGCCAGCACTTCCAGCTTAACCAGTTTATGGCCGCCGAGCAATTCTTTGGCTAAACGGCAGGTTCGCACTGCATCTTCTGCCGTATAGCAGCCTGCCGTATTAGGCAGAATGGTGTATTTATCCGGTGAAATGACATCGAGCAAATTAGGCTCGCCCGGAGTCTGGCCGATATTCGTACGCCGCAGCGCAACCGTTACAATCTGGGCTCCGCTGGCTTCAATTGCCTGCCGCGTTTCCTCGAGGTCTTTGTATTTGCCTGTGCCGACCAGCAATCTTGATTGGTAAGCGACACCGGCAATAACCAATGAATCTTTCCGGCTGGCCTCATGTTGGCCGCCGCCGATGGCATGAACGATTTCCAGGCGGTCTTCAGCATTTAACAGTTGGCTGTCGTATTGGTCGTACGGCAATATTTCCTTATTTAATTCAACCGCAATTTTTTTACCTTTTAGCCCCATGTCCGCAATAACATTAGCAACCCGGTTGCTTTCAGCAATTTCACGGATTTCACCATTTACATAAATAATCATGTGCTTGTTACGCTCCCGAGTGAATCTTTAATGCCAGACTCCTGCACAGTCACAGCTCTTCGCTCCTGTACCGCGAGAGCCAGATTTTCCAGCATCGGAAAAGTTTCATCCCAGCCCAGACAGCCATCGGTAATGCTTTGCCCATAGGCCAGCTTTCGCCCTTTAATAACCTCCTGTTTGCCCGCCTTGAGATGGCTTTCAATCATGACTCCCATAATTCTGCTGTCGCCGCCCGCTATCTGGCTGGCCACATCATCACCTACAATGAGCTGGCGCTGGTACTGTTTCGAACTGTTGGCATGACTGAAATCAATCATGATATTCGGTTTCAGTTTTGCTTTCTCCAGCCCTACGGCTACTTGTTCCACACTGAGCGCATCATAATTAGGCCGGTTGCTGCCGCCTCTTAAAATGATATGGGCATCTTCATTGCCTGTCGTTGAGAAAATGGCCGACTGACCGGCTTTAGTCAGGGACAAAAAGTGATGCGGGCTCATTGCCGCGCCTATCGCGTCAATAGCAATTTTTATAGTGCCGTCAGTCGCATTTTTAAAGCCTACGGGACAGGATAACCCGGAAGCCAGTTCCCGATGCACCTGACTTTCAGTTGTTCTGGCACCAATCGCGCCCCAGGCAATCAGGTCCGAGATATATTGCGGGGTGATTAAATCCAGATATTCCGTTGCCGCCGCTACGCCTATGGTGTTCAAATCCAGCAATAGCTGTCTGGCCACACGCAGCCCTTTATTAATATTAAAGCTGGAATCCAGATCCGGATCATTGATCAGGCCTTTCCAGCCTACGGTGGTACGCGGCTTCTCAAAATAAACCCGCATAACAATCAACAGATCGTCTTTTAACTGATCCCTGGCTATTTTCAAAAGACCGGCATACTCATGCGCCGCTTCTGTGTCATGAATGGAACAGGGACCCACCACAACCAGCAGCCGGTCATCCTTGCCGGTTAATATTTTATGGATGCCTTCTCTTGCCTGCACCGTGGTTTGCGCCGCTGTTTCGTTAATCGGCATTTCATCATGGACCTGGATTGGCACTATAACTTTCCTGGTTGCGCAGATTCTCAAGTCATCAGTGTTGTATTTAGTTTGCATGTAGCTATCAACCTGTTGCTTTATTGCAGGATTATTGTAAGAACTTGTTATTTTAACTGTTTCTTACAACGCTTTGGTATTTTTTGCGATATGCCCAAGTAGTTTCGTCATTTTTATAATGCCTGAAGCATTACAGTTTTTATTCAAAGACTGAGAAGCTGTTTGGAAATTCATCTTTTCGCCCATAAGGTATCAATTTTGATTATGAAATAAATAGTATGAGCACAAAAAACGGAAAAAACGTTACCCGAGTAATTTGAGTGAGGGGGCATGGCG
>NZ_CADCXN010000066.1 GCF_902806695.1 Candidatus Methylobacter favarea
ACTTTTTACTTGTGCCGCATAACACTGTCCATAATGGCAAACTCTGCCTTTTTACAACTTATAAGCTCGTCCTTCCCGCTTGCCGTGGTCAATAAAATGCTTAATTGGATTGACGCCCGAATGAAGTACATCCCTGTTTATCAACAAATAG
This sequence comes from Candidatus Methylobacter favarea, assembly GCF_902806695.1. Taxonomy (GTDB): domain Bacteria; phylum Pseudomonadota; class Gammaproteobacteria; order Methylococcales; family Methylomonadaceae; genus Methylobacter_B; species Methylobacter_B favarea. Next base: position 152 of record NZ_CADCXN010000066.1, read on the forward strand.
GCTAGCACATCAAAATCAGCAGGAATGTCCGGATGAGATTTTTCTAAAGTATTCTGAGCGGCGATATACACCGCATCCATTATGGTCTGCTCTGTTTCGTCTTTAATGGTTTTCAGCTTTTCAAGCGACCAATCCAGGACTTGTTTTTCTACATTACCTTTTTGTTTAGGCTCAGTTGTTAGTTTTTGGCACGGGGTTTCTTTTATTGATTCTGTAGGCAAAACTGATACGACAGCTTGGCCATTGAAGAAAGTGTTGTTTACCCAATTGACTTCGGTATTGTAACGATCCAGCAATGAGTCGGCAGTCGTTTTATGGTATGAAACCGGTTCTCCCCGCGCGTTGGGATCGGCATAAATCAATAATTCAGACACTTCTTTTGAATAGGCCGCACCAAGGGCTTTATTAACAGTGATTAAAACCTCGCGCTCCTCGTTCGTTAAGCTGCGATTGACCTGCCGCTTCTGATCATCTGCATTAATTTCGAATGCAGCATCAGCGTCGATGCTATTAAAAAATCCCTTAATTAAATTTGCCCGTTCATTATCAAAATGAAGGACTTGTATACTCGATCTGGGTAATACACTCGCCATTATTTGCAGGGCCCTACCATGTTGCCATATTGCCTTTTCAGCCCACTCGTCGAACAATTCATATCCGCCATGACGCTTAATGATTTGATCATAAGCAGACAGAAAAAACGGAATCACATTGCGCACATAGAAAATCACCTTTAACTTCACGCCGAGCCTCAGTGACGATTCAAGGAGTCTTTTCCAATGATATCCACTAAACTCTGAAAAATACTCGCTTGTACAAATAGCATTATCGCATTGCCCGAAATAACTTGACACGACGCTGTCAATTTCATCGTCTGTAGTAGTTGCGGCCAACACTAACTCATACATTAACATCCCATTGGCACTGCCAATCTCATAATCATGTTCGATATGGAGTCTGTTCTCATAAGCAAAACCCAGACTCTCAAGCCGGGCCGCACTGATTTCAAAAAAATTCTGCAAAGCGCTTGAGCCCGTCTTTGGGCCGCCTGCATGAATAAATAAGGTTTTATCGGTCATTACAACATTCTCCCGCGGCTTGCTAATGCACGCCGGTAAGGTAAAAAATCAGCAGCGCTCCAGAGTATTCAGTCATATTTATTTTTACTACTCAGAGCTAGTTATAAGCAAACCGTACAGGTCCCGGCAAAGAAGCTGATTGAGAACCAAACTCTATGTGTGCGAAATTCATAAGCTAACTCTTGGCGGCCACGCGTAGGAAAAATGCTCATCATCTAATGTCAGGTTAGGGCTGTAAGCGGGGTCATCCAGTAGTATTTCTCCCCACCCATCCTGCATAAAACCCACCTCATTTCTAAAGCGGATGAGCTTCTCCGGCGTATCTTCATTTTTCCGGGACGCAGATTCGTGGTGATTCATCTCCGCATAGGGCGTCCAGACATTACGGTATCCGGCTTCGCGAACCCGCAAGCAAAAATCAATGTCGTTAAAGGCCACAGCCAACTGCTCGTCCAGTCCGCCAACCTCTTCAAAAACCTGGCGACGCACTAGAAGACAAGCGGCAGTTACAGCACTTAAGGATTGATGCAAAACAGCACGACCGAAATATCCGGGATTCCCGCGCCCGATTTTGTAATGGGCGTGGTTTGCTACTCCCCCTATGCCTAGAAGAACGCCCCCATGTTGCAAAGCTCCATCTGGATACCAAAGCCGCGCGCCTACACATCCAATGTCTGAATGTATAGCAAAAGAAACCATTTCCTCTAGCCAATCCGGCGTTAATATTTCAATATCGTTATTCATCAAACAAAGCAATTCGCCGCGAGCCGCCCGTGCTGCATGGTTATTCAGAGCGGAAAAGTTAAACGGGGATTCGTCCCGCAGAACTCTGAAACGATCGTTGGGCAGACGATCAAAAAATTGCCGCGTTGCATCCTCAACGCTGCCGTTGTCCATAATAATTACTTCATAGTTTGAGTACGTGGTGCGCTGAATCAGCGAATCTACACACATGCCCAGCAAATCAGCGCGGTCTCTTGTGGGAATAATAATGCTCACTAATGGCTGTGGCGATGGACAAATAAAGCGCACCCGGTTAAACATTGGGGCTTCTGGTGCCGGCATAACCTCCGCTGAAATGCCCCTGCGTTGCAGATGTTCTGCCACCGCCTTACGACTGGCATCGACAGCATAGTTTTTTTCACTTACTGCCAAAGCGGTGCTGCCGGCAATTGCTCGCCAATGATACAGGACATGCGGAATATGTATTATTTGGTTTGGCCCTAATCGTTCAATTACTCTCAACGCCAAATCATAGTCTTGCGACCCCTCATACCCGACACGAAATCCCCCGAGGCTACGGACAATGTCTGTTCGATAAATGCCAAGGTGGCTAATCATATTTTGCGCTAACAATAATTCGTAATTCAGAGCGCATTTAAAATAAGGATCATAACGCAGGTTCGATTCATCAATCTTATCCTCATCCGAATAGATTAAACCAACATCAGGATGCCGATTGATCGCTTTCACCGCCCGGTAAAGGGCATGCTCTGCCAGTAAGTCATCATGATCGAATAGCGCGACGAATTCACCCTGCGCAAGCTCTAATGCGGAATTACTGGAGCGTGAAATATGACCATTCTGCTTTCGGTAGACAACTTTGATTCGTCCATCTTGTTTGCGATGCTGTTCCAGCAGCTTCCGTACCGTGGGGTCGGTTGAAGCATCATCAGCAATACAAAGTTCCCAATTAGAGTAAAGCTGATTACGAACCGATCTAATCGCCTCTTCAAGAAAGGAAATTGGCGGGTTGTAGACAGGCATTATCACTGAAATAAGGGGCTGGGCTGTAAAGCCGGCAATTTTCGATTTGATTTTATTTCGATCAATATCTGTCAGGGTGTCATAGCGACGCACCCACTCGCTGTAATCATTCCGGTCAACCTCTGCTGAAGTCAAATCCGGTCTAATCGTTGAACTGGTAGGCGCGCCCCGGTTGCCGCCGACGAAAAGAATACGCCGCTTTACACCACTCCAGCCTTCTCGTGAAAAAACCCGCCCCGCTTTCGCGGCGCTTTCCTTTACCCCGCCTCCAAAGCGAATAATGCGTGGAAGTAAATTAACCAGGCTGACAATATTTCTTGTTTTTGAAGATGTGTAGCGTATCGGTAAGGTTATCTGCCAAGACGAGCTCGCGCGAATTTCTTCAATGGTTTTTAATGCACCTGCGTAGCTGACCGTCGTTTGATTGAGGCTATCGATCTCTTCATCTCGTTCAGCCACGGTCTGATTAAGCCGCGCAATTTGGCCCTCTCGCTCGGTCACGGCCTGGTTTATACTGGCGATCTGTCTATCACGTTCGGCTATTTCTTGTGTCAGCTTGCTGACCAGGGCAGCCAGGCGGTCAGTACTTCTAAGTTCCCGGTCCGCCAAAGCCTGGTTGAGATTAGCTATCTGTCCGTCTTTATTCTGCACGGCCTGGTTAAGGCTGGTGATCTGTCTGTCACGTTCGGCCATTTCTTGTGTCAGCTTGCTGACCATGGCCGCCAGGCGGTCAGTACTTCTAAGTCCCCGTTCGGCCAAAGCCTGGTTGAGAGTAGCCATCTGTCCGTCTTTATCCTGCACGGCCTGGCTGAGAGTAGTGATCTGCTCTTGACACTCAGTTACAGTCTGGTTGAGGCAGACAATCCGGTTGTCACGCTCGGCCACAGCCTGGTGAAAGCTGGGCATCTGCGCCTTGTACTCAGCCACGGCTTGATCCAGGCTGGTAATCTGACTATCGCGATCGGCCCCGGTCTGGTTAAGCCGGGTGATCTGACTATCACGCTCGGCCACGGCTTGATGGAGACTGCTGATCTGGCTATCACGTTCGGTCACAGTCTGGTTGAGGCTGGCAATCTGACCGTCCCGCTCGGTCATGGTCTGCTTGAGATTGGCGATCTGCGCCTGGCACTCAGCCATACCCTGATCGAGGCTGGCGATCTGGCTATCGCGCTCGGCCACGGTCTGGTTGAAGTTGGCGATCTGACTGTCTAGCCAGGCCACGGCCTGGTTGAGACTGGCGATCTGCGCCTGGCGATCAGCCACAACCTGGTTGAGATTGGCGGCGTGCTGCTTTAGCTCGTTTAACTCAAAACGTTCCAGTTGCCGCGAGCCCAGCGCGGCAAAATACTTGATCAACCGTTGCTTTTCAGGTGAGCCGGGTTGCAGCCATTCCAGCTTCTTGTCATCGGGCGCATTATTCAGTTGCAGCACGCCAAGCCCGTGCGAGTGCACAAACTCCAGGTTATTGGGGTAACTCGCCTGCAGCTCTTGCCAAAGCTTCCATACACCAAAGTTGCGCTCGCGGACATTGGTATCGTGAAACATAACCACAGCGCCAGGGGCCAATTTTGAAAGCCAAGTATCAAAATCATGACGCACCGCTTCATAGGTGTGCAAACCGTCAATGTGCAATAGCTCTATGGATTCATCGGCAAAATAGCTTACCGCGTCATCAAAAGTCATCCGCAACAAGCGAGAGAAGCCTGCATAGCGCTCCTGGTGATAGGCGTTAACTTTGCCGAAAATCTGCTCGTCATATTGACCCGCATGTTCATCGCCCTGCCAGGTATCGACGGCATAACATTTAGTTGAAAGGCCGGCCTCGACAACGGATTGACAGAATGAAAAATAGGAATTGCCGCTATGCGTGCCAAGCTCAACAAATATAGTTGGCGCGATTTCCTGAATCACCCACGCCGCAAAAGGCAAGTGGCCAACCCAGGCATTGGGCGATTGAAGCGATTCGGGGGTAAAGGATGCTGCTGTAATTAAACTGTTCTGGTTCATAACCTTGTTTATAAAGATTGTAGCTTTACTTCAAGCATTGGAATTCCTATCAGACCTGATGCGACGCTGCTCGATTCTGATTTAAACAAAACGGCATCGTGTATCCAATGCTGCTGCTCGTGTATTTCCTGGGTGCCGTTGGCTATGGCAATCGTGATGCTATATTCGCCAGAGGGAAGCAACGGCATATAGAAAACAAAGTCCGCTTGAAGCTCTTTACCTTCCTCACAAAGAACGGGCTGTTCTCGGTAAGTTAAGAACGTGTTGTCCCCAAACAAAGCTTGCCCGAGACGATCTTTGACATAAAAACCGATGATAGGGGAATCGAGGTCTTGATAGGTGTGGACAATCACCCGCAATGTGACTTTTTCTCCGCCCACAATCCAGGCCAGCGGATGTTCATTTTCATCCAGAAGACGAACATCGTGAATTTGCGCACCACCCTTGCCAAAGGATGCCGCGTCCGGGTCGAATTTAAATATCTGCAAATCATTGCGCAAATTACTGGTGTTAATGAACTCGAGCCGCTGATCTTTAAGTGGAAGTGAATCGTCTGTTTTTTTGAAGGCTTTAAGCCTGGTTGTGCTGCTCTTGCCTTGCTGCGCTTCGTAAAACGCCTCAAGGTAAAGTTCACACACCTGCTTGGGCGCGCCTTCCTGCAACACCTGCCCCTTCTCAAGCCACACGGCATGGTTGCACATGCTTTTAATGCTATCTGTGCTATGGCTTACAAACAGCACTGTTCCGGTTTTCATAAAAGTACGCAAAAAACGCATGCACTTTTGGGTAAAGAACGCATCGCCTACGGCCAGCGCCTCATCAATCACTAGTATATCCGCATCCACATGAGCGATAACGGCAAAAGCCAAGCGAACTGTCATTCCACTCGAATAGACTTTGGTAGGCTGGTCAATAAACTCGCCAATGTCGGCAAAAGCGGCGATGTCATTAAACCGGGCAGCAATTTGAGCATGGCTTAACCCCAGCACAGCGCCGTTCATGTACACGTTTTCCCTGCCGGTAAATTCGGGATTGAAGCCGGAGCCAAGTTCCAGCAGGGCGGCGATGCGGCCAGTGGTTTGCACGCTGCCGCTGGTGGGGTTAAGGGTGCCGCAGATCATTTGCAAAAGAGTGGATTTGCCCGAGCCGTTGCGCCCGATAATGCCGACGGTTTGGCCTTTTTTAACTTCAAACGAGACGTCTTTCAGCGCCCAGAATTCGCGGAAATATTGCCTGGGCTTTTGCAGGGACAAGCGCTGCAAACGGGGCGCGACAAACTGCTTGAGCCGGTCGCGCGGGTTGTCATAAATCTGATAGCACTTGCTGAGGTTGCTTACGCGGATGGCGATGTCTGTCATGGTTTGCCTGCTTTAAATATTTACCGTATCTGCCGCAGCGCGGCCAGGAATTCCGGTTCGAATTCCCTGGATGCCGGGCCAATATCAAGATTGCTTTTACACCGTTCAAGAAAACGCTCCGCTGTAAAAAAAAGCATGGGCTCAAGTTCATGCAAGGTATTGAAATGCTCTGCGAGGCTCGAGTATTCCGTTTCGTAATCATGAGCCGCAAGGTTGCGGGCGGCGCGGCATAATTGCCATGTAGCCACGGAATCAATAACCCCGATTTTTTCGTAAAATATCAGGACTTTTAGAAAAGTCTCGGCCTGCTCTCCTTGCAGCATGAGCGCGTGCCGCATGGCGGCGCCCAAGGTATCTTGCAGTTTTGCAAAGCGCTCATTGATCGCCGCTAAAGATTCAAACAGGGATTGATCTTTCTTTTTCTGGATAAACATGTCAGGCAACAGCGGCCATGCAATTTTCCTGTCGGAAGCATCGAGGAAAAATGCGCATCGCTGTATTGCTTCCAGCAGGGAAGCAAGGTGCTGTTGCTCCTCAGCTAAAATATCTTTGGTCATGTAGATTGGCAATCCTCCAGATTAATGGCTTTTGCCATGGCAATACGTTGAAACGCTGTTGTCTGTGCTCCTCGTTCTATCGCCACTACGTCGACAGGCAGAGAGAGTAAATTTTCCAGCTCCATTTTGATGTGCGCCCGCTCAAGCAGGGACAAGCGCTTTTCGTTTTCCACCAGGATATCGACGTCGCCGCCTTTGGCCGCATCATCCAGACGTGATCCAAAAAGAAAAACTCTCGCCTGTGCGCCTAATTGCCTGCGCACGGTCGCAGCGATAAGCCGGCTCTGCGCTGGAGTCAAGCGCATGGTTATTGTTCGGTCATCGGTTGCAAACTCGGCATAACTTGCTGCCTAAGGCGCCCCTGACGGGCGTGGAAATTAGAATGGCATTGGCTGAGGCTGTTTGCGCGGATGGCGATGTCGGTCATTGTGTTATTGCAATTTTGTTGCAGCATTACTGAGTTCGGCTAACGATAGCCGTTATTTCATCAATCTGTGAAGTGCAGGGCTAGTGTGTGCAAGGGTCAGGGTAACGTCCCGCACCGGTTCCTTAACGATTAGGTCAATCTGCAAACCAGCAGTTTTTTCCCTGCGAGGTTGCGGCACACGGAGTATAGGAGTTGCAATTTTCCCGAGTCTTACTAAATAAATCAACCTTATTCTCTCTTGCCGGCATTGTTTTAACCCTGTCAGGGTAGCAAAATTTACCGGATGTTTGGGATTTATTTAATTTGTCCAGGTGTTGTTTGCTGTTCAAAAGTTGCCTTGATCAGCAAGAATTTTCCCTCAGGCGCCGATTCTGCTAGGCAGTCGGGGTTCACGTCAGGCTCTCTTGCCTGACGCCCTTCGGGTCAATGCAAATCCGTTCCAGGCGTATTTGTGCCGGACTAACTCATCGGGAAGAAGGATGTGCGCAGCACGGAGCGAAGCCCGAACCGCAAGGAGGAAGTGAGCAATTAAGGTACAGGGATAAGGAACGCGAAAGCCATTTGCGGCTTTCGAATCCTGAAGGTCAAGGCGCCTGCAAAAAATGAAACTTCGCGGCTTTCCCTGGCGCGGATGGGGCGGTGCTCAGGCCCCATCCCCATCATTGGCTTCATCCCCAAGGGGATGTTTTCTTATTGCTTAGGCTTGATCCACAACCGTCACGCACAGGTGGGTCGGGCTGTTCTTGCTGTCGAGGATTGGTTTCAGGGTAAAGGAAGCCACTCCTTCAACCCCGGCATCGCCTAAATCTTTAACAGGCACTTTGTCAACCGAGATTTTATCGCCTTCGGTTTTCCATTTATAATTGACATCAAAGGCGGAATTTTTGCCGGAATTCTCCAAATCCACTTCGAAACTGGCGCCTTTGCAGGCATCGGTGGGCTTTTTCAGATCCAGCACATGAGTATGAAAACCAGTGGTCGGATGTTCAAAGGAACTGTCATCGATAGGCAGGTGGGTGACTAATACCAGCACATTATTGCCGCTGTCAGTCAAGGCCGCATAACCGAAAGCTCCTGATTTACCATCGAGAGGCACAGGTTTAAGCGTGGCGACTTCCAGTTTCAAGGTTTTAGCATCGCCTTTTCCTTCCAGTTCCACTTTTACATTTTTAAGAGACAGGTAGCCGCTGGTCTCGGCCAGGACAATGCCGCTTGCGAAAGCCAAACTGATTGCTGATGCCAGCACTGATGTCTTATTAATAATTTTCATCGCTAATCTCCGGAAAAATAATTGTTTCGAATCGCTACTGTATCATATTGTATCGAAAATTCAAACACGAATAGGTAGCATGAACAGGACTTTTGCGTTACCTCCTGAATAGTTATTATGGCGCATTTTATTATCCGCTAGTTTGGCCGGCGCCGGTAATGTCTGCTTTCAGTCATCTGGTCTGTTTTAAACGACAGGCTGAAAAAAATATTAAAAACCGGAACTGTTAACATAGGTAATGGCCGAATATTTCCTTTATCTTCCGGGTTGAACTTATACGCAAGAGGCCGTGCCGGGTGTGCCCGCTTGAGAGAAAATTAATATGGATCTTGCAAACCAGACTATGGTCAATGCCCTAAAACTGTATAATCCAGAATATGTCCGATTCAGATTTTCCGTTCTCTTATCATGTCCGGCGCAGTCAGCGCGCCCTCAGGATGCGTATTGTCGTGACGCAGGCTAAAGTTGAAGTCGTCGCCCCGACCCAGGTATCCGAGCAGAGGATTCATCAATTTGTGCAGTCAAAGCAGGAATGGATTGTCCTGACTTTAGCGAAAATAGCAGATAGCCGCCAGCACTATAAAAATTCTGCTCCGGCTTTTTATGGTCATGGCGCGGAAATTCCGTATCAGGGCGAAATGGTTAAGCTGATAGTCAGGCCGACAAGATTAAAGAGAATCAAAATAGAGTTTTCCCGCGAGTTTATTGCTTATATACCCGAAGCCTTACTGGCCGGGGAGTATAGCGATGAGCTTAAGGAAGCCCTGATAAAGTGGATGAAAAAGAATTCAAAGCTGCATGTGGAGCAACTGGTGCACCGGCATGCCGCGAAAAGACAGCTGTTTCCGCGAACCATCATTATGAAAACCCAGCGCAGCCGCTGGGGCAGCTGCGGGATTCATAATGATATTCATATCAACTGGCTGTTAATGCTCGCGCCTCTGGAAGTGATGGAATATGTAGTCGTTCATGAACTTTGCCATATCCAGATTAAAAATCACTCCAGTTATTTTTGGGCGCTGGTGGCTGAACATCTGCCCGACTATCAGCAGCAAAGACACTGGCTGAGAAAGCATGGCCACCGAATAATGATGGGGCTTTGATTTTATTGCTTCAACTTGCTTTCAGGACGAGGCATAACCATCGGTGTTTTTTTTCAGCCAGCGCTCGGCGTCGGATTTCAGCAGCTCTTTTTTCCAGAACGGCGCCGTCGATTTTAACGCTTCCATAATGTATCTGTTGGCGTCATAGGCATCGCCTCGATGCACTGCCCAGACCGCCACCAGCACAATGGGTTCATCAGGCAGAACAGTGCCGGTGCGATGCACGACCAGCGCATCAAGAATCTGCCACTGCTGCTGCGCTTGGGCAATGATTTTTTCAAGATGTTTCTCGGTCATGCCCGGATAGTGCTCCAGCATCATGCCCTTGACAGCATCGCCTTCATTAACATCGCGCATCATGCCTATAAAAATAGCCGTCGCGCCGGATTTGCCGGCCATTTTTTTTGCTGAATTCCGGTATTGTTGAACTTCCTGCCACGGCTCAAAACTATCTGCACAAATTTTTACAGCCATACTCAGCCGCCGGTGACAGGAGGGAAAAAAGCCACTTCATCGCCGTCCCTGACGGCGTTGTTTAATTGCGCATAGTCCATATTGACAGCGGCCAATATATGGTCTGGCAGCGGTTTTCCGGCATTAGCGCGCTCCCATACTTCCTTGACTGTAGCCGGGCCGGAAAACTCCAAATCGTCTTCCGCGCGGCCCAGGCTTTCTTTCAAACTGGCAAAATAACGTACTTTAATTGACATAGTCATTCACGCGGTTATAAAAACACGGGATAATAAGGCAAGTGATAGCGGCGGTTTATTCGCAGTATATTAATTTAAGACTAAAGCCGCATTCAGGCTGCCTTTTCTTTCTAATTGTACAGATAAATGACTGAATTGACGCATTTTAATCAAGCCGGCGAAGCTCATATGGTTGATGTCGGCGGGAAGGCGGTTAGCCAGCGCACCGCCATAGCCGAAGGCTACATAGAAATGCAGCCGGCAACGCTCAGGCTGACCATGGAAGGCGGTCACAAAAAAGGCGACGTGCTGGCCATAGCGAGAATAGCCGGCATTATGGCCGGCAAGAAAACCGCAGACCTGATACCGCTCTGTCATCCCTTGCCCCTGACGCATATAGAAATCAGCCTGAGCGCAGAACCAGAAAAAAGCCGCATACGCTGTCAGAGCACCGTCAAAACCAGCGGTCAAACCGGAGTCGAAATGGAAGCGCTGAACGCGACTCAAATCGCGTTGCTGACGATTTACGACATGTGCAAAGCCGCAGACCGGGGCATGGTTATTCAATCTGTACAAGTACTGGAAAAACAGGGCGGCAAATCCGGGCACTGGCAACGAAACCGGTCAGAAAAAAATATCCTGTAAGCGCTCTCAACCTGTTTGCACCTGTACTATTACGCTAATAAGCCAATGCCTGTAGCTGCAAGTTTTGATACACTACAGGTTATTTTTATAAAAATACCCGTCAATAATTTATATGCCGATTACCGTAAAAGAGCTTGCCGATATTTGCGGCGCCCGAATTCAGGGCGGCGATGCATCAGCCCCTCTTCATTCCGCTGCAGATATTACCTCTGCGCAAAATGGCCAGGTTACCCAGCTGACTAACAAGCGATATTCCACTTATATCAAGGATTCAGCTGCTACGGCCTGCTTTATTGCCGAAGATTTTGCTGTTGAGAATGTCCCTGAAAGCATGGCCTTGTTAATATGCCCAGATCCTGAAATCGGTTTTATCAAGGCCGTTGAATTACTGCATCCGGAAAGAACTTACAGCAGAACCATCGCGCCGCAGGCGGTTATTGAAGGTAATGTAACATTGGGCGCTGAACTCTACATTGGTCCTTATGCGGTAATCGGCGCAAATACAAGCATAGGCGCTGGCAGCGAAATACTTGCAGGCGTCTATATCGGCAAAAATGTAAAAATAGGGCAAAACTGCAGGATTTATCCCTACGCCGTTATCTATGATAATGTGATAGTCGGGAATCATGTCATTATTCACTCCGGCGCTGTTATCGGCGCGGATGGCTTCGGTTATAAGTTCAGGAGTAATCAGCACCTTAAAGTCCCTCAGGTCGGCAATGTCATTATCGAAGATAATGTTGAAATTGGCGCCAACACCTGCATTGACCGCGGCGCACTCGGGAGCACTACGATAGGGGCCGGCAGTAAAATAGATAATCTGGTGCAGATCGGCCACAATAATAAAGTCGGCAAGAATGTGATCATGTGCGGTCAGACCGGCGTGTCGGGTTCCTGCACTATTGAAGACTATGCCATTCTGGCCGGCAGCGTGGGCGTTGCCGATCATGTGACTATCGGACGCGGGGCCGTGGTCATGGCCCGCGCCGGCGTGGCCGGCAATATCGATGCCGGCGCGCAGGTTTTCGGAAGCCCTGCAAAAGACCGGAAAACCGCCTATAAAGAGCAGGTGGCCATCAGCAAACTGCCCGAACTGCTGAAAAAAGTAAAAAGGCTGGAAGAGAAAATCCGGGCGGTTGATGAAAACGAGGATGGCTGAAAATGCCGGCTTACGCTTTCCGCTAACATACTGCTAACTTCTGGCAGCCGCCCATTCATGAAACAACGATATTTTCCGGCAATATGATAAAATTTTGCCCGTTTGATTTTGAAATCAAGTCCGGACTGGAAGACCTTATAATTAATTTTACCTATACCTTATAAACTCATGAACAAACCCAAAAAAGTCGCAATTCTCACAGCGGGCGGTTTGGCCCCTTGCCTCAGCTCGGCCATCGGCAGTCTTATCGAGCGCTACACGGAAATTGATCCTGCCATTGAAATCATCTGCTACCGCAGCGGTTATAAAGGTTTGCTGCTCGGCGATTCTTATAACGTGACTCCCAAAGTCCGCGAAAAAGCCGCATTGCTGCACCGCTTCGGCGGTTCGCCTATCGGCAACAGCAGAGTCAAGCTTACCAACGTTAAGGACTGCATAAAGCGCGGCCTCGTTCAGGAAGGGCAGGACCCGCAAAAAGTCGCTGCCGATCAGCTGATCAAGGACGGCGTGGATATTCTCCATACTATTGGCGGGGACGATACCAATACCGCCGCCGCCGATCTCGCCGCTTTCCTGGCTACCAATAACTACGGCCTTACCGTCATCGGCTTGCCCAAAACGGTTGACAATGATGTTTTCCCGATCAAGCAGTCGCTGGGCGCCTGGACGGCGGCCGAGCAGGGCGCGCTCTACTTTAAAAACGTCGTCGCCGAAAACAACTCCAACCCGCGCATGCTTATTATCCACGAAGTCATGGGGCGCAGCTGCGGCTGGCTGACTGCCGCAACCGCTGTGGAATACCGGAAGCTGCTGGATCGCGCCGAATGGCTGCCCGAAATCGGCCTGGATCGCTTAGCTTTTGAAGTGCATGGCGTATTTATTCCGGAAATGTCGATTGATCTGGCTGCCGAAGCCAGGCGTCTGAGAGCGGTAATGGATAAGGTAGACTGCGTGAATATTTTCGTCTCGGAAGGCGCCGGCGTTGAGGCTATCGTGGCTGAAATGCAGGCTAAAGGACAGGAAGTGCCGCGCGATGCCTTCGGTCATGTCAAGCTCGATGCCGTCAATCCGGGTAAATGGTTCGGCGAGCAGTTCGCCGGGATGATAGGCGCTGAAAAAACCCTGGTTCAGAAATCAGGCTATTTCGCCAGGGCTTCGGCCGCCAATATCGAAGATATCCGTCTTATTAAATCCTGCGCCGATCTTGCTGTGGAATGCGCAATGCGCCGGGAATCCGGTCTTATAGGTCATGATGAAGACCGCGGCGGCGTGCTGCGCGCGATCGAGTTTCCTCGCATTAAAGGCGGCAAGCCTTTTGATTTTGATGCGCCCTGGTTTACTCAAACGCTGGCCGAAATTGGCCAGGCTAAAGGCGGCCGGGTCGAAGCGAGCCATTAAATCCTTGGGCAAACGCTTAAGCCGTTTGCCCAAAATCCGAGTTTTATAGGGCCAGATGAAGCTGTTAACATTAAAAAAACAGTAGATGTTCACATCAGGATCATCAGATTGGCCTGGAAAAGCCTGAATTTCAGGTGCTTTCCTGTCAGAGCAGCTTGATATCGGGTAAATGCTCGGCGCAGGTGTCGCGGATAATTTTTACAAAATCCTGCACATAGGGCCGGGATATGCAGTCTTTGGAGCCGATGGCGAAAAGGTCGGACCACAAGCCTTTTTTGCCGATGCGCCTGGCAATCACATAGTCGTGATCGACATAGCTTTTAATGCCCCAGCTGGGCAGGGCGGCGATGCCGCGCCGGCTGGCGACCAGTTGCATGATAGCCACGGTAAGCTCCGCCGTTCTTCTTTCAAATGCGATGCCGGCCGGTTTCAGCACTTTTGCGATCAGATCAATACGGGCTTCCGGTACTGGATAAGTCAGCAGCGTCGCCTCTGAAAAATCCCGGGCTTGGAGATAGCGGCGATTGCTCAGCGAATGCTCCGGTGGCAGCACCGCCATAATCTCAAAGCGGAACAGCGGCCGGCTGGCAAGCTCCCGAATTGCCGCGGGCGGGCTGCCGATGACCAGATCGGCCTTGCCTGCATCAATCAGGCTCCACGGATCGCTGTGAAAGCCCGCCACCAGATCCAGTTCCACCTCCGGCCAAGCGCGCCGAAACACATCCATGACCGGCGTTAGCCAGTCAAAGCAGGTGTGGCATTCAAGGACGATTCTTAATTCCCCGGATTGATCGCTTTTCAAGCGGATTAAGTCCCGCTCGGTTTTTTCAACAGCAGGCAGCAGCTCATTGGCTAAATCCAGGAAACATTGGCCAGCCGGGGTAAAGCGCAAACCTTGCGCCGTCCGCTGGAACAAGGTGATGCCGTAATGCGTCTCCAGCGCGCGTATTTGATGCGAAAGCGCAGACTGCGTAAGGAACACGCGTTCAGCCGCAAGGCCTAGTTTATTCGTTTCGGCAATAGCCCTGATGGAGCGCAGATGTCGCAATTCAAGCATGAGTATTAAATTTGATATGAATTTGATTCAAACTTATCATAAAAACATTCGCTTTATTAAATATTTTGCTTATCCCAAAATGCAGGCTTTCTTTTAAAGGAGTTGATCATGGCACGCACACATATCCTGGGTTACCCGCGCATGGGCGCCAAACGCGAACTTAAATTTTCCCTGGAAGCATTCTGGAAAGGCGAACTTTCGGCTGAAAGCTTGCAGACGACAGGTCAGACGCTGCGGGCCGGCCACTGGAAAAAACAGCAAAATGCCGGTTTGAGTTTTGTCACGGCCGGCGATTTTTCATTCTATGATCATGTGCTGGATCACAGCGTTTTATTTGGCGCCGCGCCCGGGCGGTTTGGATTGCAGGGCCGCCCGCTCAATGAAAATGATTATTTTTCTCTGGCCCGCGGCAATGCTGCCCAGCCGGCCATGGAAATGACCAAATGGTTTGATACGAACTACCATTTTATTGTGCCGGAGCTGGATGCCGATACGGTATTTTCACTGACTCCGCAAGATTACCTGAAGCAGCTGGATGAAGCCCTGGCAGCGGGCTTTGAAGTAAAACCCGTGCTGCTGGGCCCGGTGAGTTATCTCTATCTGGGCAAATCAAAAAATGCCGATAAACTGGATTTTCTCGATGCCCTGGCCGGGCAATACGCTGTTCTGCTGAATGAACTGCAGCGGCGCAAAATTACCTGGCTGCAAATTGATGAGCCGATTCTGGCGCTGGATCTCGACGAGAGCTGGCTGAACGCTTTTGACCAGGCCTACAGCCGCTTTAAAACGGAGCGCCCAAAACTGCTGTTGACGACATATTTTGACTCTGTTGCCCGTTACCAGGACCGCATTGCCGCATTGCCAGTGGACGGCATTCATCTTGATTTGGTGCGCGCCCCTGAGCAGCTTGAAACCTGGCTTGCTACGCTGCCTGAAGAATGGGTATTGTCAGCGGGCGTAATCGACGGGCGCAATATCTGGCGCAATGATCTGGATAAAAGCCTGGCGCTGCTTGCGCCGCTTGCTGAAAAGCTGGGCGAGCGCTTATGGATTGCGCCCAGCTGCTCATTGCTGCATACGCCGGTGACGCTCGCGCATGAAACCCTGCTGGACAGCGATATGAAATCGTGGCTGGCCTTTGCCGATGAAAAGCTTGAGGAATTACGGATTCTGGCGAAAGCGCTTGATCACGGCGCGCAATCGGTGGCCGATGAGCTGGCTGTCTCGCGCGCGGCAATCAATTCCCGCGCCGGTTCAGGCAGGGTGCATTCACAGACTGTTAAAGCACGGCTGGCCGCACTCGATCAAATCAATGAGAATCGCGCCGCCGTTTTTCCGGAGCGCCAGGCCCATCACCATGCCCGGTTAAATTTACCGCTGCTGCCGACGAGCACTATCGGCTCCTTTCCGCAAACGGCAGAAATTCGCGCCAGCCGCGCGGCTTTTAAAAAAGGCGACATCAGCCCGGAGCAATACGACGCCGATATGAAGCAGCATATACAATACGCCATCCGGCAGCAGGAACAGCTGGGACTGGACGTATTGGTGCATGGCGAGGCTGAACGCAATGACATGGTGGAATATTTCGGCGAGCAGCTGGCAGGCTATGTTTTTACTCAAAACGGCTGGGTGCAAAGCTACGGTTCGCGCTGCGTCAAGCCGCCGGTAATTTACGGCGATGTCTATCGGCCATCGCCGATGACTGTAGACATCATTCGCTATGCGCAATCACTTACCGGCAAGCCGGTAAAAGGCATGTTGACCGGGCCTGTAACCATGCTGCAATGGTCTTTCGTGCGCGATGATCAGCCTCGCGAAACGACCGCGCTGCAGCTGGCGCTGGCGATTCGTGATGAAGTGGATGATCTGCAAAAAGCGGGCATTGCCGTTATTCAGATTGATGAACCGGCTTTCCGCGAAGGCCTGCCTTTGCAGCGCGCGAATTGGGCGCATTATTTGGCCTGGGCCGTGCGCGCATTCAAGCTCGCATCCAGCATAGCCGGAAATAGCACGCAAATTCATACGCATATGTGCTATTCGGAATTCAATGACATCCTGCAGGCGATTGCGAAGATGGATGCCGATGTTATCACCATTGAAACTTCACGATCACGGATGGAGCTGCTGGATGGCTTCGGCAAGTTTTCCTATCCAAATGAAATCGGGCCCGGCATTTACGATATTCATTCGCCGCGCATTCCATCGGTGGCGGAAATGGAGCAATTAATGAGGCGCGCCATGGCAGTCATTCCGGTGGAGCGGCTATGGATTAATCCCGATTGCGGCCTTAAGACGCGAGGCTGGCCGGAAACCAGAGCGGCCTTGCAGAACATGGTCGATACAGCCAGAAATCTGCGCAGCATTGCGTCCTCGGAAAAGATTAAGAATCATATATATAGTGCTTAATTTAAAAAATTATATCAATATATAGTATTTTTATATTGACAGCCCCCCGTTAGTTTAAGTTATATTTAACCCCGTACGGTTCTCGATTTTAATTTTAAAGTCGGGATAAAAGGGAATCCGGTGCCAGGTTTAAGCCCAAGCTGCCTGAAAGCCGGAGCTGCCCCCGCAACTGTAACCGGATAGCACATTGCCGCGTGCGCCACTGGGCAGGAAGTCATTCCAAAGCCCGGGAAGGCCGGCAACAAGCGATGACCCGGGAGCCAGGAGACCTGCCGTAGACTTTTTCATTACGTTTGAGGCGGGGTGTCCTCGGCAGATGGAAAGACTCGCTTGCGTTTATGCAGGCAGCGACTTTTCCGCCTGCTGTTTTTAAAGACCGGCGCGGCAATTTTGGAGCTTTGATTTATCTAAAAACTGCCGCGGCTTTCTTAAAACCATTCCCGCTCCTGATAATAAGGAGCTAACCATGCACGATACTGTTATTACCGCGCCATCAGGCGCATTGCCAGGTTCCAGTCAAACTTCAGCCGCTTTACCCGCCTTGCAGGTGATCCGGCGCAATGGCGCGGCCGTCGCCTTTAATCCTGAAAAAATAGCCATCGCCATGAGCAAGGCGTTTTTGGCCGTAGAGCACGGCCAAACGGCTTTATCGAGCCGGGTGCGCGAACAAGTGACTGTGCTTACGCAAGCTGTCGTGAGCGCCTTGATTCGCCGTCTTCCTGCCGGCGGCTCGGTGCATATTGAAGATATTCAGGATCAGGTTGAACTCGCCCTGATGCGCTCCGGCGCTCACGATGTAGCCAAGGCTTACGTGCTGTACCGGGAAAAACGTACTGCCGAACGTGCCGGCCAGGCACATGACACGCCGCAATTGCATATTACGATTGATGACAACAGGCAGCCGCTGGATATTGCCAGGTTGACTGAAATGGCGGCGGAAGCCTGCCTGGACTTAGGCGCTGAAGTCAGTCCCAAGACCGTGGTAGAGCAGGCTGTGCGCGACCTGTACGACGGCATTTCATTTAACGAGGTGCGCCGCGCGCTGATTCTTTCCGCCCGCAGCCTGATTGAACGCGAACCGGCCTATAACTATGTAACTGCGCGTTTGCTGCTCGATTTAATGCGCGCCGAAGTACTGGCTGAAAACATCAGCCACGGCGCCATGCACACGCGTTACGCCGAGTATTTTCCGCATTATATCAAGCTGGGCGTGGAGGCAGGCCTGCTGGATCAGCGCTTGGCACAGTTTGATCTGCATAAGCTGGGCGCGGCGATTGCGGCGGAGCGGGATTTCAAGTTCGGCTATCTGGGCCTGCAAACCCTTTATGACCGCTATTTTCTGCATATCGAGGAGCAGCGTATCGAGTTGCCGCAAATCTTTTTTATGCGCGTGGCGATGGGCCTTGCGATTAACGAGATTGACCGTGAAGAGCGCGCTATCGAGTTTTATAACGTGTTGTCGAGCTTTGATTTCATGAGTTCCACGCCGACCCTGTTTAACAGCGGCACAGTGCATGCGCAGCTGTCATCCTGTTATCTCACGACGGTCAGCGACGACCTCGACGGCATCTATCAGGCCATCAAGGAAAACGCCTTATTGCAGAAATACGCGGGTGGCATCGGCAATGACTGGACGCCGGTGCGCGCCCTGGGTTCGCGCATTAAAGGCACCAACGGCAAAAGCCAGGGCGTGATTCCGTTTTTAAAAGTGGTCAACGATACCGCCGTGGCGGTTAACCAGGGCGGCAAGCGCAAGGGCGCGGTCTGCGGCTATCTGGAAACCTGGCATCTGGACATTGAAGAATTTCTGGATTTGCGTAAAAACACCGGCGACGACCGACGCCGCACGCATGACATGAACACCGCGCACTGGATTCCCGATCTGTTCATGCAGCGTGTTATTGACAATGCCGAATGGACATTATTTTCGCCGTCGGACGTGCCGGATTTGCACGAAAAATTCGGCAAGGCCTTCGCCGCGGCTTACTGTCAATACGAGCGCCGTGCAGATTTCGGCGAGATCAAACAGTTCAAGCGCGTCTCGGCCTTGCAGCTGTGGCGCAAAATGCTGACCATGCTGTTTGAAACCGGCCATCCCTGGATTACGTTTAAAGATGCCTGCAATATTCGCTCGCCGCAGCAGCATGCCGGAATCGTGCACAGTTCCAATTTGTGCACCGAGATAACCCTGAATACTTCTGCGACTGAAATAGCCGTGTGTAATCTGGGTTCGGTGAATCTGACGGCGCATTTAATGGAAGAAAACGGCAAACTGGCGCTGGACCAGGCCAAGCTTAAAGCCACGATCACGACAGCGATGCGCATGCTGGACAATGTCATCGATGTCAATTTTTATGCCGTGGGCAGCGCACGCAACTCCAATCTTCGCCATCGTCCTGTAGGTCTCGGTATCATGGGTTTTCAGGATTGTCTGCATGCCCTGCGCATCCCTTATGCCTCAATGGATGCGGTAGAATTCGCTGATAGCGCCATGGAAACCGTGTGTTATCACGCCTATTCGGCTTCAAGCCGGTTGGCAGAGGAGCGCGGCGCGTATTCCAGCTTTAAAGGCAGTTTGTGGGATCAGGGTGTGTTGCCGCCGGATACGCTGAACTTATTGAGCGAAGCGCGCGGCGGCCAGGTTGAAGTTGACCGCAGCAGCACCCTGGATTGGGATGCCTTAAGAACCCGCATTCAGCAACACGGAATGCGTAACTCCAACTGTGTCGCAATTGCGCCTACGGCCACTATTGCCAATATCATCGGCGTTTCCGCCAGTATTGAGCCGGATTATCAAAACCTGTATGTAAAATCCAATTTATCCGGTGAATTTACCGTGGTCAATGAGACGCTGGTCGATGACCTTAAAGCGCTGGATTTATGGGATGAAGTGATGGCGGCCGATATTAAATACTACGACGGCTCGCTGGCTCGTATTGACCGCATTCCTGCCGAACTGAAAGCGCTCTACGCCACGGCCTTTGAGATTGACCCAAGCTGGCTGGTGGAAGCCGCAGCCCGAAGGCAAAAATGGATAGACCAAGCGCAATCGCTGAATCTTTACTTTGCGGTTCCGTCCGGTAAAAAGCTGCACGACACCTACTTGCTGGCATGGCAACGCGGCCTGAAAACCAGCTATTACCTGCGCTCGCTGGCTGCAACGTCGGCGGAAAAATCCACAGGAGCTGGCGGTGAGCTTAATTCGGTTTTATCGGCTATGCCGGAGCCCAAGCAGTGTTTGATCGATGACCCGGGCTGCGAAGCCTGTCAGTAATTTAGCTGCTTAGGGGGCGACGGAGAAAGCTGGTAGACTGGGCAGGTTTTTGCCCGCCTTGGCATCTTCGTGTTCTTCGTGGCAAATAGTTAAAATTAATTTAAAAAGGAAACGACCATGCTGTTATTTGAAGATGAAATAGTCAGTGAAGCCTTGCCTGTTCAGGCTATTGCTGTGACAGAATCCGCACCCGTAGCCGCTGTTGCTGTGCCGGTTGCAGAGCCAGGCGCCTCAAACCCGGCAGCCCTTTCAGTCCGCGTTAACGCAAATGATAAGCGCATAATCAACGGCCAGACCGATGTCAACCAGCTGGTGCCGTTCAAATATCACTGGGCCTGGGATAAATACCTGGCAGGCTGCGCCAATCACTGGATGCCGCAGGAAGTCTCGATGAGCCGCGACATTGGGCAGTGGAAAGACGGCACCGCGCTGAGTGAAGACGAGCGGCTGATCGTCAAGCGCAACCTGGGCTTTTTTACCACGGCCGATTCGCTGGCCGCCAACAATATCGTGCTCGGCACCTATCGGCACATTACCGCCCCGGAATGCCGGCAATACCTGCTGCGGCAAGCCTTTGAAGAAGCTATTCACACTCATGCCTACCAATATATTGTCGAGAGTCTTGGCCTGGATGAAAGTGAAATCTTCAATGCCTACCGGGAAATTCCCAGCATCCGGGACAAGGATAATTTTTTGATTCCTTTTATCGACACCCTGACCAACCCGAGTTTTAAAACCGGCGAAATGGAGACCGACCAGCAGCTGCTGCGCTCCTTGATTGTGTTTGCCTGCATTATGGAAGGCCTGTTTTTCTATGTGGGTTTTGTGCAGATTCTGGCGCTTGGGCGGCAGAACAAAATGCCGGGGGCGGCGGAACAGTATCAATATATCCTGCGCGATGAGTCGCTGCATTGCAATTTCGGCGTCGATCTTATCAACACCATTAAACTTGAAAATCCGCAGTTATGGACGGAGCCTTTTCGCGATGAAATCAAGGTGTTGATGCAACAGGCCGTGGCGCTTGAATACCGTTATGCCGAAGATACCATGCCGCGCGGCGTATTGGGACTCAATGCCGGCATGTTCAAGGAATACCTGCGCTTCATCGCCAATCGACGCTGCCAGCAAATAGGCCTGGATATGCTGTATCCGGCGGCGGCCAATCCCTTTCCGTGGATGAGCGAAATGATCGATCTTAAAAAAGAGAAAAACTTTTTTGAATCGCGGGTAACTGAATACCAGACCGGCGGCGCGCTCAGCTGGGATTAATACAAATGTAAGGCAGGGATGCCTGGTTGGGTGAATGAAACCATCTTGTTGAGCTTTTTTTAATCCTTGTGTTCGGAATTGCTCATTGTCGCCCTGCGCTATACGCAACCCGGCTTAGGGGCCGGCAGAAGCTCAGGAGTGCCATATCGAATCCATTGTTTGCATAAGCCGGTGGCTTTGGCTCAGGGCGGCGATGATTTTTCTGCTCATGCAGTTCTTCAAAACGTACCCTGCGGCCAAGGCGGTCTTTTTGCCACTTGTGCGAGTTTATCGCTTCTTCCAGCATCCAGTATTTGAACTTTTTGTATTCCTTTATCACTGTCATTTCGAAATTGCATGGGATTTTTCCTAATGCCAAAAAACTAACTCCGCTAGGCTGATTGCAGGGTTTAAGCTGTAATAAAGGCTATTAGGATGATTAGTGAATGATCATAGCAAAGTAATTCTTTCAGCTTAACGATATGCTTTAAACTACTGAAACTTTTTTAAGATAAAAACCCTGGCAATTATTCCCGACAGGACCGCAATGAGCAAAAAAAAACTGATTGTTATCTTTGGCCTGGCATTGATTGCCGCGATTTATTTTTTAAATAAAAAACCGAAACTTGTTGATGTTGAGGTGCAGGCAATTGAAAAAGGCGAGGTAAAAGCGACGGTATCCAATACCCGTGTAGGAACGGTTAAAGCCTGCCGCCGCTCCTATCTTGCGCCTGCCGCCGGCGGACAGGTAGCCTATCTTCATGTCAGGGAAGGAGACAGCGTCAAACAACATCAGGTATTGCTGGAAGTCTGGAATAAAGACTTGAAAGCCCAGGTTAATTTACAGGAAGCCCAGATCAAGGCTAATCAGGCTTCGGCCGAGCAGAGCTGCCAGCTTGCCGGCGGCGCCGAGCGCGAGGCAAGGCGTCTTGCTATCCTGCAGAAAGGCAATCATATTGTTTCTGAAGAACAGGTCGATATTAAAGAGACGGAAGCCAGAGCCAAGCGGGCGGCATGTCATGCGGCTTTTGAAGCAGTGGCTGTGACCCGGGCCAACCGCGACGTGGCGCAGGCCGCGGTTGAACGCAGCCTGGTTATGGCGCCTTTTGACGGCACCGTTGCCGAAATCAATGCCGAAGTGGGGGAATTTGTGACGCCTTCGCCGCCCGGCATCCCCACCTTGCCGCCGATAGACTTACTGGACGTCAGTTGTCTATATGTATCGGCGCCGATTGATGAAGTGGATGCGCCGCAGATAAAGACCGGCATGAGCGCTTGCGTATCGCTGGATGCGTTTTCTGAAAAACGCTGTTCCGGAACGGTAAGCCGTATTGCGCCGTATGTGCTGGAAAAAGAAAAACAGGCACGCACGGTAGAGGTTGAAGTCAAGCTAACCGACCCGCAAGATCTTCACGGTTTATTGCCCGGCTACAGCGCTGATATTGAGGTCTTGATAGCCAGCAAGCCCGAAGCCCTCAGGATTCCTGCCGAGGCGGTGCTGGAAAATAACCGGGTGCTTTTGATGAGAGGGGATGGCTTGCTGGAAGAGCGCACCTTCAAACCGGGCCTGGCCAACTGGAACTATATAGAAGTTTTATCAGGCCTGGAAGCCGGCGATAAAGTGGTCATGTCAGTAGGAAAGGAGGGCGTCGCGGCCGGAGCTTACGCCCGCGTGCAGCAATGATCCGGCTGGAGCATATACACCGCTATTTTAAAGTGGGGGATCAAACCGTTCATGCCTTGAATGACATTAATTTATTCATAGCAAAAGGCGAATATTATTCAGTAATGGGCCCGTCCGGCTCCGGCAAATCGACTTTATTAAATGTCATTGCCTTACTTGATCAGCCGTCCTCGGGCCGCTATCTTTTAAATGACCAGGATGTCACGCAGCGAAGCGACGATGAACTGGCCAAAATCCGCCGCGAAAATATCGGCTTCGTATTCCAGTTTTTCCATTTAATCCCGCGCTTGTCGGCCGCTGAAAATATTGAAATGCCGATGATTCTGGCGGGCATTGCCGTGAAAGAGCGCAAACAGCGCGTGGCGAGGGCGCTTGCGGAAGTCAATCTGCAGGATCGCTCCGATCATAAGCCGGATCAGCTTTCCGGCGGCCAGCTGCAGCGCGTGGCTATTGCCAGGGCCATGATCATGCGGCCGGAAATATTACTGGCGGACGAGCCTACCGGCAACCTGGACAGCAAATCCGGCATTGAAATCATAGAATTGCTCGAAAGCCTCAATCGGCAGGGCGTAACATTAATGATCATTACCCATGACCAGACCTTAGGCGCCAAGGCCCAGCGAAAAATTCGCATTGTTGACGGGCAGCTACTGCCTTTATAGTTTTCAGAAATAAGTCTAAAGCCGTATTTTATCTGTTATTCGATTAACGCCGATGGCGATTTTTTTTTGCGGCTCCAGCTTTCCCTCAGCCATTAAAAGCGCCAGCAGTTCCGCGTCATCCAGCTTCAGCAGTTCAGCAAAGCGGGCTTTTTCTTCATCATTCGCTGTCAAATAAGCGCTTGCCAGATATTTCTCAAGCATCAGGTCCAGCTCCAGCAAGCCGCGCCTGCATTGCCACCGTAACCTGGACAGTTTATCCATCAGCCTTGTTGCCTTTGCAGTAGCAGTTTTTTGGTTTCCGCAATGGCTTTGGCGGGGTTCAAGCCTTTGGGGCAGGTATCCGTGCAGTTCATAATGGTATGGCAACGGTATAATTTAAACGGGTCTTCGAGTTCGTCCAGTCTGGCGCCGGTATTTTCATCACGGCTGTCAACCAGCCAGCGATAAGCCTGCAGCAAAACGGCGGGGCCCAGATAACGCTCGCTGTTCCACCAGTAGCTCGGGCAACTGGTCGAACAGCAGGCGCACATTATGCAATCATACAAACCGTCCAGCTTCGCGCGATCCTCTCTGCTTTGCAGGCGTTCTGAATCCGCCGGCGGCGGAGTCAGGGTTTCAATCCAGGGCTTGATAGACGCGTATTGAGCAAAGAAATGGCTCAAATCAGGCACCAGGTCCTTAATGACCTGCATATGCGGTAAAGGGTAAATCCTGACAGTATCGGTATAGTCATTAATGGCTTTGGTACAGGCCAGGGTGTTTCTGCCATTGATGGTCATTGCGCACGAACCGCAGACGCCTTCCCGGCAGGAGCGACGGAATGTTAAGGTGCTGTCAATTTCATTTTTAATTTTGAAAAGTGCATCCAGCACCATGGGACCGCAGCTATCCATATCCAGTTCATAGATATCAAGGCGCGGATTTTTGCCTGAATCAGGATCCCATCGGTAGACTTCAAAACGGCGGATGTTGGTTGCGCCTGCCGGCGCTTTGAATGTTTTGCCTTCGGTTACCAGCGAATTTTTCGGCAAGGTGAACTCAGCCATCAGTAAATCCTCTCTTTGGGTGGAATAGGGTCGACTTCGTCAGTTAAGGTAAATAGGTGAACTGGCCGGTAATTGAAACCTACATTATTATCAATTAACCAGGTTAAGGTATGCTTCAGCCAGTTTTCATCATCGCGCTTGGGGTAGTCTTCGCGCGCGTGGCCGCCGCGGCTTTCGGTGCGATTGCCGGCGGCGGAGATAGTTACCAGCGCCTGGGCCAGCAGATTATCCAGCTCCAGTGTTTCGACCAGATCTGTATTCCAGATCAGGGAGGTATCAGAGACTTTGACGTCAGAAAATGATTTTCTGACTTCCTGCATGGCTTTAATGCCTTCATCCAGTGTTGAGCCGGTTCTGAAAACAGTGGCTTTGGCTTGCATGACTTTCTGCATATCAAGACGAATGCTGGCAGTGCTGCGGCTGCCGTTGGCGTGGCGGATTTTATCAAAACGGGCTAGGGCTTTATCGCAGGCATTACGTCCAAGCGGTTTATGCGCCGTTCCGGGCTTGATGAGCTCGGCGCAGCGAATAGCCGCGGCACGGCCGAATACCACAATATCCAGCAACGAGTTGGATCCCAGCCTGTTAGCGCCGTGCACCGATACGCAAGCGGCCTCGCCGATAGCCATCAAACCCGGCACGACGTGATCGGGATTATCGCCGAACAGCGTCACGATTTCCGCTTTATGATTGGTGGGTATGCCGCCCATGTTGTAATGCGCGGTAGGCAAAACCGGAATCGGCTCTTTGGTGATATCGACGCCGGCAAAAATCCGCGAAGTTTCCTCGATGCCCGGCAGGCGCTCATGGATAATGGCCGGATCAAGATGTTCAATATGCAGATACATATGATCTTTCAGCTTGCCTACGCCGCGGCCTTCGCTGATCTCGATAGTCATGGCCCGGCTGACTACGTCCCTGGACGCCAGATCCTTAGCTGACGGCGCATAGCGTTCCATAAAGCGTTCACCTTCGGAGTTGGTCAGATAGCCGCCTTCCCCGCGCACGCCCTCAGTAATCAGGCAGCCGGAACCGTAAATGCCGGTCGGGTGAAACTGGACGAATTCCATATCCTGCAGCGGCAGACCGGCGCGCAGCACCATGGCATTGCCGTCGCCGGTAACCGTATGAGCCGAGGTGCAGGAAAAATAAATGCGCCCGTAACCGCCAGTCGCCAGAACGCTCATATGGGACTTGAATAAATGCAGGGTGCCGTCATCAAGACTCCAGGCCAGAACGCCGCGGCATTCGTCGCCTTCCATAATCAGATCCAGGACGATGTATTCGACGAAAAATTCAGCCTTGTGCTTTAACGCCTGCTGGTACAAGGTGTGCAAAATAGCATGACCGGTCTTGTCCGCGGCAGCGCAGGTTCGCAGCGCAGAACCTTTGCCGAAATCAGTGGTCATGCCGCCGAAAGCACGTTGATAAATCTTGCCTTCAGGCGTCCTGGAAAACGGCACGCCGTAATGCTCCAGTTCAATGACCGCCGCCATGGCTTCACGGCACATATATTCTATGGCGTCCTGATCACCTAGCCAGTCCGAGCCTTTGACTGTGTCATACATATGAAAACGCCAGTCATCTTCGCCCATATTACCCAATGCCGCGCTAATGCCGCCTTGCGCGGCAACGGTATGGCTGCGGGTTGGAAATACTTTGGTAATGCAGGCGGTTTTCAAGCCTTTTTCCGCCATGCCGAATGTGGCGCGAAGCCCGGCGCCGCCTGCGCCGACAACAACCACATCGTAGGCGTGTTCAATTATTTTATAAGCTGTCGACATGAATTAACCTATCAGGATTATGCGAAACACAGCAATCAACGCGGCAAGCGCCAAAAACAGAAAAACCAGATTTACCGCCCAGATTGAAATAATTTTAGCGCCTTCCGCTGCCACATAGTCCTCAATGACAACCTGAAGACCCAGAGCGGAATGATAAAAAACAGCCAGCACCCAGGCCACTATAGCTAATGTATTAACAGGCGATATTAGCCAGGCTATCGTTTGCTGATAGGGCGCATTTAAAGTCAGAGCAAAAAATTTTATCACCCAGAAGGATAAAGGAATCAAGGCTACCGCCGTGATGCGCTGCATCCACCAGTGGGAAGTGCCGGCTTTCGCTGAACCTAATCCCAGCGCTTTGCCTATAGGCGATCGATAATCCATAAACTCTCCTTAACTTGAATAAACAAATATAAAAGCAGCCACAGTAAGCGCCAGAGAGGCTACGAGCTCATAGATGGCATATTGATTCATGGTCTCGCGTGCAAAACCCTGGCCTGTATCCCATATCAAGTGACGAACGCCATGGCACAAATGGAAAAAAAGCGCGTAAATAAATGCCCAGTATATTAATTTTATTGGCCATGCGCTCATTAAAGTCTGCATGCCGGCATAGGCATCCGCGCCCTCGGCAACCGCCGAAACCATGCAGACAAAAAAGATCAGGCCCACCGAAAGCATCACTCCGGTTATGCGGTGGCAAATGGACAGGGTGCCGGTTAAAGGCAGTTTATAATTTTGAAGATGCGGGGAAATGGGTCTGTCTGTATTAGTTGCCATAGTGTTTCCTTGTCTTCAGTTAAATTAAGTATCTGGAATATTTCATTGATGCGCCGTCTGTAAATCAAAAGTCAATACAACGCCCGTTTTTTTCCCAATCACCATAGCGGGTCGGCTCAGGCCCTTTTATGCCGCCAATCTCTTCGACGGTTTGGGCTTTATCGGCCGGATCGGAAATTGGTTGTTCGGGTTCGGGCGGCTTAGCTGTATTTCCCATGATATTCTCTTTTTGCATTGATGTTTGATCCTAGAAAAATGTGAAAAACGGCTGCTTCATAACATAAGGCTCGAGAAGCCTGCCGACCATGCCTAGAACTGATCTTCTTCCGTAGAGCCGGCCAGCGCAGTCACTGAAGAGTCTCCGCCCTGAATAACAGTAGTTACATCATCAAAATAGCCGGTGCCCACTTCCTGCTGGTGAGCAACAAATGTATAGCCCTTTGCCGCCGCCGCAAATTCAGGTTCCTGAACCATTTCCACATAGTGGCGCATGCCCTCGCCCTGGGCATAGCGGTGGGCCAGTTGAAACATGTTGTACCACATGTTGTGGATACCGGCCAGGGTAATGAACTGAAATTTGTAGCCCATCGCGCCCAGTTCGTTCTGAAATTTTGCTATGGTTGCATCATCGAGATTTTTCTTCCAGTTGAAAGACGGCGAGCAGTTGTAAGCCAACAATTGATCCGGATATTTATCATGAATGGCGTCAGCGAACTTTCGGGCTTCTTCCAGCGAAGGCGCTGCTGTTTCGCACCACAGCATATCAGCGTAGGGCGCATAAGCCAGGCCGCGGGAAATCGCCTGCTCTATGCCCGGTTTAACACGGTAGAAGCCTTCGGTCGTTCGCTGGCCGGTTAAAAAAGGCTGATCGTTAGGGTCAATATCAGCCGTCAACAAATCAGCTGCGTTCGCATCGGTACGCGCCAAAATTACCGTGGCAACCCCGGCTACATCTGCGGCCAAGCGGGCAGCCGTCAGTTTTTGAATCGCATCGCAGGTAGGCACCAGCACTTTACCGCCCATGTGTCCGCATTTTTTAACAGAAGCTAATTGATCTTCCCAATGCACTCCGGCTGCTCCGGCATTGATCATGGCCTTCATCAGTTCGAAAGCGTTCAGCACGCCGCCGAAGCCGGCTTCAGCATCGGCCACAATCGGCAGAAAATAGTCAGTATAGGCTGCATCGTCGGGATTAAGGCCTTTGCTCCACTGAATTTCATCAGCGCGTTTGAATGAGTTGTTAATGCGTTCAACAACGGCGGGCACCGAATTAACCGGATAAAGCGACTGATCCGGATACATGGTCGCTTGGGTGTTATTATCCGCCGCGACCTGCCAGCCGGACAGATAAATGGCTTCCATGCCGGCTTTAGCCTGCTGGATGGCTTGACCGCCGGTCAGAGTTCCTAAAGCATTGACATAGCCTTTTTTCGAGTCGCCATTAACCAAATTCCACAATTTTTCCGCACCCAGCGTGGCCAAGGTATAGTCTATTTTAAGCGAGCCGCGTAAACGGACGACATCTTCCGCCTTAAAGGAGCGCTTTACTCCTTTCCAGCGTGGATTTTCAGCCCAATCCTTGTTAATTCGAGCAATTTCTTCAGTGCGCTTGTAATTTGCCATGTTATACCCGTTTAAATTTTGATTTCGCTTGAAAAATATAAAACGTATTATAAAGTCAATTGGCAGTTAAGTTATCAAGTTAATTGTTATCTGACAATATTATTAACCTTCACGGATTAACCTATATCAGCATAGACCTGCTCATTTATGAGGACAAATTCAAGGGATTAACCTGGAATTTCACGCTTATTTTAAATGATTATTAATCCAATTGCCTGGCCGCTTACAGACTCCAATCCAAAGGCCGGGACCGCATGCAGCCGGCGAAGGTAGAATTCATCATTCCAGTCAATGACTTCATCCTGCAAGGGATGTTGGCTTATTATTTTTAAGCCAGGCTTCAGATTGGAGCGCTATAATCCCCATTCAAAAAACTGGAAACTCTTTAGCCCAACCTGAATTTTGTAAGGATGGTTTCAGAAATCCAATGTTTATACCACCTTTACTCAGAAAAAATGCCTATGAAATTTACCCCTGTTTTTTCAGCCATTGTATTATCCCTGCAGTTTAGCAACAGTCTTGCAGCCGATTCCTCAGTCTCATGCCAGCCGGTCAGCGGCACTCTTCAACAGCTTCTCCCGGATGATAGTTGTACGGTCTACACCGCCCAAAAAAAATATTTTCCTGATTTAACTTTCCTGACTTTGGCAAGTCCTTCTCCTTTGCCTATTCTGTTTCCTCCCTACTGTTATTCAGGAACATTCGTTGGCCAATTAGGCACTACGGCAACCATCAATGGAACAGTGTTTTCCGGATTAACTGAAAATAATTTTAACCTGCTTGAAGCGCTTACAGCGGCAAGCGTTATTAACATTAATGCAGTTGATGCGATTGACGGTAAAATCAAGGAATTGGGTACCCTATATACTAATGATTCAATCAGCTCGCCGGTTTTTATGACAACGGAACGGTTGACAATGATTGCAGGCAGCAAAATCTTTAAGGATGCCCAGGGATATATAGATATTTCAGGCAATGCAATTGCCGGGCCAACATCTTTTACTGGCACATTATGCCCCGCTAAATAATCGGCCAACAGCTCCAGGCCGATGCCTGATTGCAGATCGATTAATGTCTCCAGACGTTTTTTTAAAAAAGACTCAATAATTAGCCCCGCCGCCAGGCATGGAAGCGCGCCGCACACCGCAATAACAGTTCGGGCTGATGGTTTCGTTTCCAGATTCCGGCAACATACTTATTCGCCTCAGCGAATGTGGGATAGATATGAATGGCGCCAAGCACTTTATTCAAGCCAATGTTATGTTTCATTGCCAGTACAAATTCTGCCATCAAGTCGCCCGCATGTTCGCCCACACTGGTTACGCCCAGGATTTTATCTTTGCCGGGTACGGTCAGCACTTTTACAAAACCCTGAGTCTCGCCATCGGTAATGGCCCGATCCAGATCAGCTAAATTGTAAGTACTGACTTCATAAGCAATGCGTTGTTCTTTGGCATCTTGCTCATTAAGTCCCACGCGGGCGATTTCAGGATCAGTAAAAGTTGCCCACGGAATAACCGAGTAGTCGGTATGAAATTTCTTAACACCGCCGAACAGCGCGTTAACCGCTGCATACCAGGCTTGATGCGCGGCCGTATGGGTAAACTGATAAGGGCCTGCCACATCCCCGCAGGCAAAAATATTGGGATAATTGGTAGCCTGAAATTCATCAACCTGAATAGTGTGTTTCGGCGACAGTTCCACGCCAATATCTTCAAGACCGTAACCTGTAGTATTTGCCATGCGGCCGATGGCCAATAAAACCTGATCAAACGGAATACGCAGCACTTTTCCCTGATGTTCGGCAATCAGGATTTTCTCGCCGTTTTCGCTGATGAATTGTTTGGCGGTATGTTCCAGCAGGACATTAATACCGTCCTTACGAAACTTTTCAGCCACCCTGTCTGATATTTCTTCATCTTCACGCATTAACAGCCGTGCGGCCATTTCGATTTGCGTAATCTGCACGCCTAATCTGGCAAAAGCCTGGGCTAATTCACAGCCAATGGGTCCGCCCCCCAGAATTATCATGCGTCCGGGTTTATTGCGCAGAGCCCAGATAGTATCCGAGGTCAGATAGTCAATATTTTCAAGCCCTGGAATGGGTGGCACTAATGGCCGGGAGCCCGCCGCTATCACGATAGCCCGAGTGGTTATCGTCTGCTTGCCGCCAGCCGTTGTCACTTCTACTTGCCAGGGTGAAATAATCCTGGCCGCGCCTTCAATAACTTCAACGCCAAGTTGGGTGTAACGCTCTTTCGAATCATGCGGGGCAACCGTCTTAATTACTTTTTGCACACGTTCCATAATGTCTGCGAAGTCAAACTCCGCCTGAATGCTTTTGATGCCAAATTCAGCTGAGCGAGCGGTATCCGTTAATAAGCGGGTTGAGCGGATAAGGGCTTTTGAGGGGACGCAACCGGTATTCAGGCACTCGCCGCCCATTTTGTTTTTTTCAATCAATATGACTTTTGCTTTAACGGCGGCGGCAATGTATGAAGCCACCAGGCCGCCTGAACCGGCGCCGATGACCACCAGATTCGCATCAAACTTTTGCGGTTTAGGCCATTTTTCATAGACTTTAGCCGCTTTGACAGTGGCTACGATTTTCCGGGCTACAAGCGGAAACAGGCCCAATAAAGCAAAGGAGCCTAATAATGCCGGAGACAAAATTCCGGACAGCGATTCGATTTTAGCCAATTGCGTACCGGCATTCACATAAACCAGAGTTCCCGGCAGCATGCCCAGTTGGCTGATCCAATAGAAAGTCAGCGTCTTTATTGAGGTTAATCCCAGGACCAGATTAATTACAAAAAAAGGAAACAGCGGCACTAAGCGCAAAGTGAATAGATAAAAAGCGCCATCGCGCTCCATGCCTGCATCGATTGCCTTAAACCGTTCGCCGAATTTATTCTTAACGCTATCGCGAAACAGGAAGCGCGCTGCCAAAAATGCCAGCGTTGCGCCGATGCTGGATGCAAACGACACGATAAAGGTACCCCACAGCAACCCGAATACCGCTCCGCCGGCTAATGTCAGGATAGCTGCACCGGGCAGGGACAGGCCTGTCACAGCAATATAAATCCCGGCATACAGAACAGTTGCCAGCACCGGGTGGGCATTACGATAAGCGGTGATGGTTTCCTGCCGGGATTTCAAATTTTCCAGAGTTAAAACGTGCGGCAAATCAAAATAAAAGAAAAGGCCGATTAGAACCGCGATAATTATCAACAATCGGATGCGTGATTTAGACATTGTTTTTAATCCTTGAATTTAATGTTGACAGACCGCAAAAGGCGCTAATATCTTACCGTTCCTTTATTGTATAATCCAGGCAAAGGAAAAAGGCTTGCATACCTCGTGTGTTATCGGGATTTTAATCTTAACGAAATTATCCTGATTGTAATCCTGATACCCATAAATTAATGACTGAAAATTTAAATCGGAGTATGCAAGAGACTTAAATGCGATCAAAAATAAAAATATGTATTGAGAGGCAGATAGGTAACCCTATGTTAACTTATATTGGCGGTTAACTGATTGAATATAAAAAACTTACAGGCTGCCCGATGAAGTTGTTAACAAGACATTTATTTATCGAAGCTATCAGACATATATTTCAGGAGAATAACACTCAGCACAAGTACACACTGATCTATACGGGCATCAATCATGCGCTTCAGATGGCTAGCCTGTTGCAGGGAACGGCAGCGGAAACTGAACTTATTGCCGTAATTCAGGCATTGATTTTCAGTAAGGTAAAAAGTATGCCTCATGCCTTGATGGGTAAACTGGGCAGTAATCGATTGGGTATTATCCTTGAATTGCCGGTCAGGGACAGCGTTGAATTTGCCGAAGAACTGGCCGGTTTGCTTGACCGTCAATGCCTCTCAATTGGCGGCAACTTTTATTATCCCAAGCTGATTATCGGCGTTACGGCACTGGCGCCCGAATATAAGACTCCAGAGCGAATACTGGCTGCAGTTGATGAGGCGCTCTCCCAGTCGCGACAGGCCGGCAACAGCGTCGTTAAATTAATTGAGCACGACGATCCGGTTTTGCAGGAATATTATGATTCGCTCAAGCTGTTGCCGGATTTGAGAGAGGGTTTAATGAACAAGTCTTTCGTGCTGTATGCACAACCCATAGTTTCGATAAACCATGCAGTTAGTGAACAGAAAGCCGAAGTATTGCTGCGTTATAAAAACCGGCAGGGTGAAATTGACTCGCAAGGCCGGTTTCTGCAAACCGCGAATCTATTTCATATCAGTCGTGAGGTCGATTTTTATGTCGTACATCAGTTCTGCCGCTTTATTGACCAGCAAAAGCATCAGGATGTGATTTATTCACTTAATATTTCCGGCAGCACCATCCGCTATCCGCCTTTTCTTGATGTCGTCGCCAATGAATTCAAGCGTTTTGGCGTAAACCCGGAGCAGGTTTGTTTTGAAATCACCGAGAGGGTTGCCGATCAGGATTATCAACAGGCCATAACCTTCATGCATTTGCTGAAAGACCAGTTGGGCTGTCAGCTGTCACTGGACGATATCGGTATCGGCTCCAGTAATTTATCCAATCTCGGGAAATTTAATGTCGATTTCATGAAAATTGACGGGTCATTTATCAATAATCTGATTCATGATCCTTATTCTGAACTGGTGGTCAGTTTTATTAATTCCGCAGCCCGGCTGTATAACAAGAAAACGATTGCCGAATATGTAGAAAATAGCCAGCAGCTGGAAAAACTGAAAGAACTCGGGGTGGATTATGCACAGGGCTACTTTACCGGTAAGCCGGAACCGCTGTTTGACCCATCACTTAACTAACAAATAGATTAACAACAGATTGCTTAAAAACAGCATTAGCGCCAGGCTTTGCCAGAATAGCAGCGGATTGCGTTCGATCAGAGGTATGGCCTCCTTGGCGCTCAGGAACGCGGGATTAGGGGTGGACAGATCATACAAAAATTCCGATATATGATCATAGCGGGATTGAGGATTTATCGAGGTGGCTTTTTTTAACGCTCCGTCAATCCATATCGGAACCATGGCGTTGTAATGAAAGCTGGGTACATAGCGAAGTTTTGCTATATTAACTTGATCAGGTTTTTCAGGCATATTCCGGCCAAAGGGCAGGGCGCCGTTAATCATCTCATAGGTAATCACAGCCAGTGAAAACAGGTCGGACTTAACCGTGCCGCGTTGCCCCAGATGGTATTCCGGCGCCGTGTAGTTTAACGTCCCGAGCACATTGTCTCCGGTGCTGAAATCCAGCGGTGCAATCTCGGCGATGCCGGCGATTTTAACGGAGCCGAAATCGATGATTTTAACGGTGCCGTTTTTATCAAACATGACGTTTTCAGGTTTCAAGTCCTGATGCAGCATTTCCATGCGATGCATGGCACGCACTCCCCTGGCGCAAGCTTCGATTATTTTTCTGACGGTTTTAATATCCGGCTTGGGATGAGCATTCATCCATTGCCTGAGAGTTTGTCCTTCAAGAAATTCAGTAACATAATAAATGCAGCTTTTTTCCCGGTCAGTGCCGATAATTTTGAGTACATTTTCATGATTAATTCGTTTCCCGGCCCATTCTTCATGCAAAAAATGTTCAATGTAATGAGTATCATCGTCATAAAGTATGGACGGTGTTTTCAAAATAACCTGGGCGCCGGTTTTAGTGTCAAACGCCCGATAAATTTGCGTGCGCTTGCTGGAGTGCAGTTCCTCTTGAATCTTGTAGCCATCAAGCAGCATGCCTGGCTCCAGGAGCGGCGGGAAGGGCAGATTAATGTGGCGGCGAAGAATTTCGTCTTCCCTGGCGTCGGGCAATTCATCGATTCTGACCAGTTGACAGGTCAGATTGTCATTACTGTTATTGCTACTCGCCTGATGCACTATTTCGCCGGCAATCAGGGTTAAATCTTCATTGTTCCCGAGCAGTTTTTTCAGGGTTTTGTCATCAATAAAATCGTGTATGCCGTCAGTGGTCATTAAAAACAGATCGCCCTTTATTAAGGGCAGCGCCTTGTAGTCGACTTCCAGCGCAGGCTCTATACCCATGGCGCGGTTAAGATAATTTTTCTCGTTTGAAAGCCAGACGCGGTGGTCGCGGGTTATCTGTTCAAAGTTACCGTTCCGCAAGCGGTAAATCCGTGAATCGCCTATATGGAAAATATGCGCAGTGGTTGATTTTAAAACCATAATACTGAGCGTGCTGACCATGCCTTTGGCCGATTCATAACGAATCTGCCCCTGACTGTATAGCCAGGAGTTGATCGCGGAAAGGATTTGCTGGCCGGCATGCTTGACCGACCAGGAATCCGGCGTGCTGTAATAATCGTTCAGAAAACTCGCGATACAGCATTGACTGGCCTGTTTGCCCGCCTCACAGCCGCTCATGCCGTCGGCGATGGCAGCCGTTATGCCTTTGTAGCTAAGCTGCGGTTCTACGGGGATGAGGGAGCCGACAAAATCCTCATTTTCAGACTTGATGCCTTTATCACTGGCATAACCAATGCTGACTTTGAGCTGAGGTTTAGCCACAGGCAAGCTTTAATAGGCCATTGACGCGGATAGAATGTTTGTCAAAAGCGTTAACCAAGCTCAATCATTTCAACTGTGCCATCTTCCTGAATCTCCGCCATATGACCTTTAGGCTCATCAATAAACTGCACTGAAAGCAAGACACATAATCCTGCTGCCGCTATGATCATAAAAAAAACAGGAGCTGAAACAAATGATAATACGGTCAGAAATAATACCCCCCCAACATTGCCATAAGCCCCGACCATGCCGGCAATCTGGCCGGTCATTCGGCGTTTAATTAATGGAACTATTGCATATACGGCGCCACAGCCCCCCGAGACAAAGCAAGAGCAAGCCATAGTGAGCAGAACAGCCAGGGTAATAGACCACTTTGAATCAATAAGCGACATACAGAAATAGCCGGCCGATAAGCCTAAAACAAAAATGCTCAGTGAGAATTTACGTCCGAATTTATCGCTAATCCAGCCGCCTATTGGACGGGCCAACAGGTTAATAAAGGCGAAACTGCCTCCTAATAAACCGGCCTCTACCATGCTAATGCCTTGAGTTTTACCAAATGTTTCAAAGAAAAATAACGGTAGCATCGAAACCACCGCTAATTCCGAGCCAAAAGTAATTAAATAAGCCAGATCCAGGATAGCGACCTGCTTGAATTTATATTTATGAATCTCGGCAATAGGGTGTTTTAAGTGCTCCCGGTTGACGTGGACAATTTTGTATACGTTATATAAGAATAAAATCCAGATAATGATATAAATGCAGGTGGCGACAAAATTGGAGAACAGACTGACGCCTTCCGGAGATAATTTCCAGGTTAATAAGCTTAAGGTGACATATAAGGGAATAGTCATAAGTATATAAAAAAATAAACCGCCTTTACTGGTAACTTCCATCGCGCCGGCTTTTTTCGGCTTAAAGTAAGTCGAGCCTTTCGGTGTATCTGAAACACTGAAAAAATAAATGACCGAATAAATCAGGGCAATGGCTCCGGTTGTTGCAATTGCATAGCGCCACCCTTCAGGACCGCCATACAGTAAAGCCAGAGTAGGTAAGATACCGGCCGCCGCAGCTGAACCGAAGTTGCCCCAGCCGCCGTAAATGCCCTCAGCGATTCCTACTTGCCGGGCAGGAAACCATTCGCCAACCATGCGGATGCCGATGACAAAACCGGCTCCGATGAAACCTAACAGGAAACGCGCTAATGCCAGCTGTTCAAAACTCGTGGCAAACGCAAACATGAAGCAGGGTATGCTGCCGGCGCCCAATAGCGTTGAATAAGTGCGTTTGGGGCCAAATTTATCAACCAGAATACCGATGACAATGCGAGCCGGAATAGTTAGAGCCACATTTAATATCAGGATGGTTTTTATTTGCGAGCCGCTCATATGCAGAGTCTGTGCAATCACCAGCATCAAGGGCGCATGGTTAAACCATACGACAAAGCTGATAAAGAACGCTATCCAGGTCATATGGAGAATTTTAATTTTGCCCGAGAAGGAAAGCAATTTAAGAGTTTGAGCTGACATATTGATACCGTTATTAAAGTTATAATGCCCAGTCAAGCATATTGCATGCCGAGCTGAATAACTAATTATAGTAATAACGCTTTGGAAGCGAGGACTTGCATGATTGAAGCTGGATCGGGAGCATGGTTTCGACTTAATAGGAGCGCTAAAATGGAGCAATAGTCCTATTTTGGTGCGATTTGAGCAGGACAAGGTGGGTAAGCCTGTTAGGGATATTCCAATTTAGCGTAGAGAGACAGGTTTTTTTCGAGGCAGGGGCTTATCTATGCAAGCCCGTTAATAGCGGTTATCATGTAACTTATTACCATCATGCAATCTGAACGTAGTTCTGAATTAATGAGTTTTTTTAGTTATTGTTCTGTCTTTTAAGAATCAAGATCGGAGTCAGGCTTTATACCTTAAGCACACATTACTGAAGGAGATTGATATGGGTATTTCATTAAGTAAAGGCGGCAATGTCAATTTATCCAAGACTGACCCGACATTAAAAAATATTATCGTCGGACTGGGGTGGGATGTAAGGCCCACTGCCGGCGCCGATTTTGATCTCGATGCCAGCGCTTTTATGTTGAAGGAAGACGGCAAGGCCAGGTCAGACAATGATTTTATCTTCTACAATCAGACGAAATCCCTCTGCGGCGCCATCGAGCACACCGGCGATAACCGCACCGGCGCGGGCGAAGGCGATGATGAAGGCATTATTGTCCTGCTCGATAAAATACCGGCTGAAATTCAGCGCATCGCTTTTACGGTCACTATTCATGAGGCGGATGCTCGCAAACAAAACTTCGGACAGGTCTCGCATGCCTTCGTCAGGATTGTCAATAAAGACTCGAACAACGAAGTCGCACGTTACGATTTGAGTGAAGATGCCTCAATCGAGACAGCGATGATTTTTGGCGAAATCTACAGGCACGGCGGCGAGTGGAAATTCAAAGCCGTGGGCCAGGGCTATGCGGGAGGCCTGGCGGCCCTAGCCCGGCAATACGGGATTAATGTCTAGGCCGCCAAAGCCGCCTTAAGTCACGGTTCGGCTAAGGTCGCAAATAATCTATAATTTTTGGTAAACTACAACTCACGAGGACACTATTATGGCAGTATCACTTACTAAAGGCAGCAACGTTAATCTCAGCAAAGAAGTGCCGGGGCTGAAAAAAATTCAGGTCGGATTAGGATGGGATGCCCGATCAACCGATGGCGCGGCGTTTGATCTGGACGCCAGCGCCTTCCTGGTTAAACTGGACGGTAAAGTCCGCTCGGACAGTGATTTTTGTTTCTACAATAATAAAACTGTAGCCGATGGCGCCGTTCAGCATACCGGCGACAACTTGACAGGAGCGGGCGAGGGCGACGATGAAATGATCAAAGTGGATTTGGCCAGGATTCCTGCTGATCTGGACAAAGTTGTTTTTGCCGTAACCATACACGAAGCTGAAGCCCGCAAACAGAACTTCGGGCAGGTCAATCATGCTTTTATCCGTGTCGTCAATGAAGAGGGCGGCCTTGAAATTGCCCGCTATGACCTCAGCGAAGATGCTTCAATCGAAACAGCAATGATTTTCGGAGAAATCTACCGCGTCGGCACAGACTGGAAATTTAAAGCCGTGGGCCAGGGTTTTGCCGGCGGTCTGGGGCCTTTGGCAGCTTCGTTCGGCGTCAGCATCTGATCAGGACAAAAGGCTTTTGCCGCTTTCGAGTGTTCAATATTCTGAATCTTAACCCGCACTTCCGCGTCGCGCCAGGGCGGGTGTGGC
>NZ_CADCXN010000067.1 GCF_902806695.1 Candidatus Methylobacter favarea
TGAACTGAAAACGCGAATCCTAAAAGGGATCGGCGAGTTTAATGCGTCACCTGCCGTATTCCGCTGGAATAAATTCGACCTTGGGGTGGCTTAATGTGTAATTGTTTTATTGGAACTCACTACTAGTAGCCGACCTCACTAAAAATTCATAGAACTTAAGCTAATAATTTCCTTAATGTTTTCATATTTTTCGCTAGCTGAACAATTGCTTTTGGCCGTTAATAAACTCGGCTTTGACAAACCCACGCCCGTGCAAATACAGGCAATTCCCTTGGCTATGGAGCATAAGGATCTGCTGGTCAGCGCCGAAACCGGCAGCGGCAAAACTGCCGCATTTTTGTTGCCTACACTGCACCGCTTGATCACTTTGCCGTCCACCAAATTTGGTACGCGAGCATTAATACTGGCGCCTACGCGGGAATTGGCCAGGCAGACGTTTACGCAGTGCCGGAAATTAGCAGAATTTACCAGCCTGAAAGTGGGTTTGGTTACAGGAGGGGATGACTTCAAGCATCAGCAGGGCATGATCCGGAGAAACGCGGAAATCATTATTTCAACGCCGGGCCGTTTGCTGGAACTGATAGAACAGGAGTCGCTGGATTTTAGTCATCTGGACGTATTGATTCTGGATGAAGCTGACCGTATGCTGGATATGGGCTTCAGCGAAGCCGTGCTGGCTATTGCCGGGCGTTGCAATAGCCAAAGGCAAACCCTGCTGTTTTCCGCCACACTGACGCATTACGGCGTCATCAAAATAGCCGACAGGATACTGAAAAATCACAAAGTTGTTGCATTAAACACTCTGTATGACGGACACAGCAATATTGAGCAACAAATTGTACTGGCTGACGATAATGAGCATAAGCAAAAGTTGCTAGCCTGGCTGTTGCTGAATGAAACTTACAATAAAGCGTTAGTTTTTACCAATACCCGGATTAAAGCAAATGAGCTTCAGGGGCCTCTGCGCGGGCAAAAACTTCGGGTCGGCGTTCTGCATGGGGAAATGGATCAAAAGGATCGTAACCGGATGATGGAATTGTTCCGTGCAGGCGAGGTTAACATTATGATTGCTACAGACCTTGCTGCCCGGGGTCTGGATGTCAAAGGAATTAATCTCGTCATCAACTTTGATATACCGAGAAACGGAATCGATTATATTCACCGTATTGGCCGAACGGGCCGGATTGATGAATTAGGACTAACTATTGCTTTGGTTAAGGCTACCGAATGGAATTTAATGGCCGGTATCGAGCGCTTTTTGAAACAGAAATTTAAACGCCGCAATATAAAGGATTTGCAAGGTAAATATAAAGGCCCTAAAAAGCTTAAGGCATCCGGGAAAGCCGCCGGCATTAAAAAGAAAATAGAACCCAAAAAAGCGGTTGCCGGCAAAGTCAAAATACGTCATAGAGACCAAAAAAATATTGGTAAACGACGCGTACCCGGCACTAAGCCAGCCTCTACCGAAAATTAATAGCGCTTATATTTCAACCTAACTGAGCTTGCTTACCACCTGTTTTACCAGGTTATCAGGTTTGTAAGGTTTGATAATGTAAGAAGTTATACCAGCCTGAATAGCTTCTTTTACTTTTCCTCCTTCGGATGAAGACGTTAACATTATCCAGGGCGGGGCGCTCAGTTTAGGGTCTTCCCTGACTGCCTTAAATAATTCCAGGCCGCTCATGCCAGGCATATTCCAATCGCAAATTACTACATTAATTTTTATTTTTCGCATTAATAACAATGCTTCAGATCCATCCGGCGCATCGAATACATGAGTAAAGCCGGCTTCTCTAAGAATGGCTTTGGTTAAAGTACGCAGTGAAGCTGCATCATCAATAATGAGAATTTTTTTCTGTAATAATTCCGGTGAAATTTCCATTTTGTTCCAAATTCTACTTTCTATATTTTCATGGATGTGTATTTGAGGATATTTTTAAGAGTCAGATAGAGTGGGTATGATCGTCCTGGGTTTATTTGCTAAAAAAATTTATAATCAAGGTCAAAATAACGCTGACTATAATCATAGATGTGATAGGTACAAACACAAATGTTTTTTTACCTTCAATCCGGATATCACCGGGCAACTTGCCAAACCAGTTGATTAGCCAGGGTGCATAAATAACAGCAATCCCTATAATCAGTAAAACGACGCCAGCTATTATCAATAATTTTCCGATTGTCATGGTTCAATCTCCTGTTTGAAATAAATTTGTCGGTCCTTACCCAAGGATTAAAGATAACATGCGGTCATAAGAAAATTCTGCCCGGCTAAAATGGCTCAGCTGTCGGCACATTTAATAACCCGCAAAACATCCGGTTCTCTACCAGGGGCTTATCGAACTCCATTACATGTTAAGAATTACTGAACTAAAACTTCCCCTTGATCATCCGGAAAGCATGATCAAGACTGCCATATTAAACCGGCTGGGCATCAGCGCAGAAGAGCTCATTACTTATACAATATTCCGGCAAGGCCATGATGCGCGCAAGCGGGATGCCATCAGCCTGATCTATACCCTGGATATCGAGACAACAAATGAGCAGGGGATTTTAACTCGTTTTAAAGATGACCCGCATATCTCGTTAACGCCGGATGCCACTTACCATTTTGTAGCTCGGGCGCCAAAATATCTTGCAATGCGGCCTATTGTCATCGGTACCGGCCCTTGCGGACTATTTGCCGGCTTAATTCTGGCGCAGATGGGTTTTCGCCCGATTATCCTGGAACGAGGTAAAGCAGTGCGTGAACGCACCAAAGATACTTTCGGGCTCTGGCGAAAGGGAATCTTTAATCCTGAATCCAATGTCCAGTTTGGCGAGGGCGGCGCCGGAACTTTTTCGGATGGCAAGCTGCATACCGGGATCAAGGATCCCCATCATTACGGACGCAAGGTTCTCACTGAATTCGTAAAAGCCGGAGCACCCCCTGAAATACTCCATGTCAGCAAGCCCCATATCGGGACTTTTAAGCTGGTAAGCATGGTGGAACAGATGCGCGCTACTATCGAGTCGTTAGGCGGAGAAATCCGCTTCAAAAGCCGGGTAGATAAATTAGATATCGATAAAGGACAGGTACGAGGCGTGCTGCTTGCCAGCGGTGAGTTTATTCCTGGCAATCACACTGTGCTGGCCGTTGGCCATAGTGCGCGCGATACCTTCAAAATGCTCTATGAGCAAGGCGTTTATATTGAAGCCAAGCCATTTTCGATCGGATTTCGCATAGAGCATCCGCAGTCTCTTATCGACACCTGCCGTTTCGGCGCTCATGCCGGGCATCCTGTACTGGGCGCCGCCGATTACAAGCTGGTCCATCATTGCCGAAATGGCCGCTCAGTCTACAGCTTCTGTATGTGCCCCGGCGGTACGGTGGTAGCGGCCACCTCCGAGACCGGACTTGTAGTTACCAATGGCATGAGCCAATACTCCCGTAATGAACGCAATGCCAACAGCGGTATTGTTGTGGGCATCACCCCCGATGATTATCCGGGCCATCCGTTAGCAGGCATCGACTTTCAACGTCGGCTGGAAGCTAATGCCTTTAAACTGGGAGGGGAAAACTATGCAGCGCCAGCACAACTGGTCGGGGATTTTCTCTTAAAGCGCCCTTCTTCGGTGCTTGGCAAGGTATATCCTTCCTATACCCCAGGGGTTCGTTTAGTTGATTTAAGCTCCGCTTTGCCAAGTTATGCCATCGCCGCAATATGCGAAGCCATTCCGGCATTTGATAAAAAAATACCGGGATTTGCCAGGGCGGATGCTGTTTTGACCGGTGTTGAAACGCGCACATCCTCACCTGTTCGCATCAAACGCAATGAGTATTATCAAAGCGTGAATGTTAAAGGGCTGTATCCTGCAGGTGAGGGCGCAGGTTATGCCGGCGGCATTCTTTCGGCAGCCGTGGACGGAATTAAGGTAGCCGAAGCCGTGGCGTTGAATATGCTCAGCAGTTCGGACAAAAATCTTGCAGATTAATCTTCATTCAGGATCAGATCGAAGCATACGGCTTTTATAATCCGGTCAGGCTGAACCGGCTTTATTTTGGATTTATACGGGATGTATTCAAGCGCTTGGTGGTATTGAATACATACGAGGCCACGATGCCATTCCGGTCAAATCTGACCACCAGATCTTCCGTACTGCTATCGCTAAACAGGCTGTAATGATAATCAGCGTAAGTCCAGGTTGTCAGCTCATTTTCTATGCCGGTTCTCCAGGGAGAACCAAAAGTATTATAGATATCATTTTGCGTGGTTTCGCCTATGCGGATAGTTGAAACCTTATCAGCAGGAAATTCCCGGCCGACAGAAGCGCATCCGGAAAATACCAATGTTATCAGCAAGATTAAACCATAAAAAGTTTTACGCTGTAACCCAGCACTGGCTACTGAATAAAGAACATTATATTTCATATACTTGTCA
Source organism: Candidatus Methylobacter favarea (assembly GCF_902806695.1). Taxonomy (GTDB): domain Bacteria; phylum Pseudomonadota; class Gammaproteobacteria; order Methylococcales; family Methylomonadaceae; genus Methylobacter_B; species Methylobacter_B favarea. The sequence goes on from NZ_CADCXN010000067.1 coordinate 4,422, forward strand.
TCCTTTTAAAAATAATATTGTAATATGAATGTGTTTCTGGGCCGTTTAAATAAAAATGTAGCTTCTGTTCCATAACTCAAATTAAAACAATCAAAAATAAAAGGCAAATCTGGCATTTAAAATCTGTTCAAATTAGAATGTTGGGTCAACCAGGCAAAACAATTACTCTATCTCACGGACTTTAATGATTGACTATAAACTGACCCATCTTAAACAACTGGAAGCTGAAAGCGTTCATATTATCCGTGAGGTTGCCGCCGAGTTTGAACGGCCGGTGATGTTGTACTCGATCGGCAAAGATTCAGCAGTTATGCTCCATCTGACCATGAAGGCTTTTTTCCCAGGCAAACCGCCTTTTCCTCTGCTGCATGTGGATACCACCTGGAAATTCAAGGAGATGATAGAGTTTCGTGACAATATGATTAAAAAACTGGGTCTTGAGTTACTGGTGCATATTAATGAGGACGGCGTTGATCAGGGTATTGGCCCGTTTACCCATGGCAGTAAAAAACACACTGACATAATGAAAACCGAAGGCCTCATACAAGCATTGAATAAATATCACTTTGATGCAGCTTTTGGCGGAGCAAGACGGGATGAAGAAAAATCACGGGCTAAAGAGCGGGTTTATTCCTTCCGGGATAAAAATCACCGTTGGGATCCCAAGAACCAGCGTCCTGAATTATGGAATATCTTTAACGGTAAAATAGACAAGGGCGAAAGCATCCGGGTATTTCCGCTGTCCAACTGGACTGAACTTGATATCTGGCAATATATTCATCTGGAAAACATTCCCATCGTGCCGCTGTATTTTGCCAAGGAACGCCCGGTCGTCAACAAAGACGGCATGTTGATAATGGTTGACGATGAACGCATGCCTATTGGCCCTGATGATAAAGTTGAAGTGAAAAAGGTTCGTTTCCGCACCCTGGGCTGTTATCCGCTGACAGGCGCAGTGGAATCAACTGCGACCACTCTGCCTGAGATCATTCAGGAAATGCTGCTGACCACTACCTCCGAACGCCAGGGGCGATTGATCGACCATGACCAGTCAGGCTCCATGGAGCAGAAAAAGCGCGAAGGCTACTTCTAACAACGGCCTGTCACCGCACCTCAACAGGAATTTAAAACCACCCATGTCCCATCAATCCGAGTTAATCAGTACCGATATAAACGCTTATCTAGCGCAACACGAACGCAAGGAACTCGTGCGTTTTTTAACCTGCGGCAACGTAGACGACGGTAAAAGCACATTAATTGGCCGTTTGCTGCATGATTCCAAAATGATTTATGAAGATCAACTGGCAGCTGTTCAGGCTGACAGTGTTAAATCAGGCACCACCGGCGCCGGCAAGATCGATCTGGCCTTATTAGTAGACGGTTTGCAGGCCGAGCGCGAACAGGGCATTACGATTGATGTCGCCTACCGGTATTTTTCCACGGCTGCACGTAAATTTATTATTGCGGATACGCCGGGACATGAGCAATACACGCGCAACATGGCCACCGGTGCTTCAACCTGTGATCTGGCCGTCATTCTGATTGATGCCCGCTACGGCGTGCAGACCCAGACCAAGCGCCACAGCTTTATCGCCTCGTTGCTGGGCATCAAGCATATTATTGTGGCAATCAATAAAATGGATCTGGTTGACTATAGTGAAGCTGTTTTCAATGCCATCAAGCAGGTGTATCTGAACTTTACCGAAGCGCTTGATCTGTACGATATCTGCTTTATTCCCCTCTCGGCTCTGGATGGCGATAACGTCGTTAACCGAAGCGGGAACATGCCGTGGTTTACCGGCATGCCGTTAATGGAAGCGCTCAATAGCATTGTCATTGCCAATGATCGTAACTTTAGTGATGCCCGCTTTCCGGTTCAGTATGTTAACCGTCCGAATCTGGATTTCCGTGGCTTTTGCGGCACCGTGGCGTCCGGCATATTTCGCAAAGGCGATGCTATCACCGTCTTGCCCTCAGGAAATAGCAGCAGGATCAAATCCATCATCACTGATGACGGTGAACTTGATGAGGCTTTTCCGCCGATGGCGGTAACTTTAACAATGGTCGATGAAATCGATATAAGCCGTGGCGATATGATTATCGGCACAGAAAGCGCACCTGCAACCGTATCGGATAAATTTATAGCCAATATTATCTGGATGGCTGAGAAGGCCTTGATACCGGGGCGTCAATATATTTTGAAGCTGGCAACGCGCAGTGTTCCCGGCTCTATTTCCATGATCCATCATCGGATTGATGTCAATACGCTGGAACACCATGATGCCAATGAATTGCAACTGAATGAAATTGGTTCATGCACAGTTTCAGTCAATGCGCCGGTAGTATTCGATCCTTACAAAACAAGCAAGGGCACGGGTTCATTCATCATTATTGATCGCCTGACTAACGGCACGGTAGGCGCAGGTATGATTACCGGCCTTACCGATGAGGAAATTCAGCAACCTGTGAATGCAAAAGATCGGGCGGCAAGATATGGGCAAACAGCTACAGCCATTTTATTAACCGGTCCAACCGGTAAGGAAACGGCTTATAAGCTGGAAAAAAAATTATTTGATAACGGCCATGCGACTACTGTCCTGGAAGACCTTGATGCGGCTTCGCTTATCCATGCAATTAAAAATGCCGGCTTGATTTGTCTTTGTGTAAATAGTAATCCTGATTTGGCAGATATTAATTTTGATACAAGCCAATACTCTGTTGATAGTATTTATAGCGACTTGAAAGAGCGTAAGATTATCTATTGATCAAATCGCCTTGCCTTGCCGGTTGGAGCGCTTGCAAAAAGCGAAGCGCCGTTGCTTTCGAGGGCGCGGATGGGGCGGGGCGCGGACATCTTCACAATCAAGGGCTTGATTGCCAACGGAAGCTTTCTTATTGCTTGGGATATAGCCTATCAGTCACAGCCTTAAATATGTTCAGTCTGGGCAGTACTACTCTTTCTAGACTCAATAATTCCGCCGCCCAAACATATCTCGTTATCGTAAAAAACGACCGATTGCCCTGGGGTAATGGCCCGTTGCGGCTGATCGAAAACAGCTTTACATTTATCATGGCCTATAGGCTCTAACCAGCAATTCTGGTCGGATTGCCTATAGCGCGTCTTGGCCTTGCATCGTAACGTTTGGGTTAATGGCACATTACTGCACCAGTCTAATTGACCGGCTTCCAGTATATTATGCAGCATCATCGGATGATCATGGCCTTGACCTACAATCAGAATATTATTTTCGATGTCTTTATCAAGTACATACCAAGGCTCATCCGGCGCATTTTTAACGCCTCCTATGCCCAAGCCCTGGCGTTGGCCCAATGTGTAGTACATAAGGCCCTGATGGGGAGCAATATATTGCCCTTCAATCGTGCGCATTTCACCCGGTTGAGCCGGTAGAAAGCGCTGCAGAAATTCAGTGAACTTGCGCTCTCCAATGAAACAAATCCCGGTGCTGTCTTTTTTGTTATGGTTTTTAAAGCCCGCCTTTCTGGCTATAGCCCGAATGTCCGGTTTATGCAGATGGCCAATCGGAAATAATGTCTGAGCCAGCTGTTTTGGCCCCAGCGTATAGAGAAAGTAGCTTTGTTCTTTATTCGGATCAAGGCCTTTCAGCAGGAAGAATTCGCCGTTTTTTTCACTTACGCGGGCATAATGGCCGGTAGCAATGTAGTCTGCTCCAAGATCTTCAATGGCATAATTCAGGAAGGCCTTGAATTTAACATGCTTGTTACAGAGAATATCCGGATTGGGCGTCCGGCCTGCCTGAAATTCAGCCAGGAATACTTCAAATACTTCTTCCCAGTATTCGGCGGCAAAATTGACTGTTTTTAATTCGATGCCTAATTTGTCGCAGACTTGCTGTGCGTCTGCGAGGTCTTTCAGTGCAGTGCATTGGTCTGTGCCGTCATCTTCTTCCCAGTTCTTCATGAACAACCCGGTAATCTGATGGCCTTGTTCCAATAATATTAATGCGGCTACTGACGAATCGACACCGCCGGACATGCCGACAATTATATTTTTACTCATGATCAAGATCGAGAAATGATTTTAGTAAGGATAAAGGATGACGGTGGCCGCTGAGATATTCATCAACCGTAAGAAGTACCAGAGGGCTGCGCAAGTGTTTTTTTTGAGCTTCTATTTCATCCCGGCTTAGCCAGTGTGTGCCAATAATGCCTTCATCCAGTTTCTGGTCAGGATTATGGGAATGGCAGCGACCCGAGAAACAGATTCTGATAAAACTGGGAAAATCAGGCTTTTTTCGCCAGAGTTGAATACAGATGATGTGTTCAGGTTCAAACTGCCAGGCAGTTTCTTCATAAACTTCCCGCTTGACTGCCGCGAACAGATCTTCATTTTCTTCCAGATGCCCCGCGGGTTGATTAAATTTAAGCCCTGTGGAAGTTACTTCTTCCACCAGTAAGAAGCGAAGGTTTTGTTCAATAATTGCCGCGACTGTCACATGTGGTTTCCAAACCATCAATAAATTCCGTCTTATAAAAATTAATATTTTACTGAATTTAGAGATACTATGTCTGTAAAGATTTGAACTTGGTAATTTTAAAATACTCTGTAGAAATGGATTTGCCGCTTTATGAAAAATGGCTATAGCGGCTACTGTCAGAATCAGGATTCTTTGAGCATGATATATATTTGTTATGTAAAAAGGGTTGAAATCTCCTGCTATTGGCATTATGTTAAGCGCTAAAGATTTTTTATTAATTGGTTAATATGTCCGGTTTCGACCCCTTCAAAGATAATGATGACGGCTTGGCTGTACAGGAAGCCAAGCCCAAGCTGAAAATGCCGCCTTTATATAAAGTTATCTTGTTAAATGATGATTTTACGCCTATGGATTTTGTGATTGAGATTTTGATGAATTTTTTTGCCATGCCAGAGGAAAAAGCGACCCAGGTGATGCTGCAAATACATACGCAAGGTGTTGGTGTATGCGGAACATATACAAAAGATGTTGCTGAAACCAAAGTATATATAGTCAATGAATATTCACGAGAGCATCACCATCCATTGTTGTGCTCGATGGAAGAGATGTAAGTTGGAGAGCTTATGTTAAGTAAAGAACTTGAAGTAACATTAAATAATGCCTTTAAAAATGCCCATGATAAACGTCATGAATTCATTACGGTGGAGCATTTGTTGCTCGCCTTGCTGGATAATGCCTCTGCAGAAGCCATCATGAAAGCATGTGGCTGTGATATTAAGGCATTACGCGGACAATTGACTCAATTTATTGATGAGACCATGTCGCTAATTCCCCAAGGTGTCCAGCGCGAAACGCAACCAACATTAGGGTTTCAGCGGGTCCTGCAACGCGCTGTTTTTCATGTGCAGGCTTCCGATAAAAAGGAAGTTTCAGGCGCCAATTTATTTGTAGCCTTATTCAGTGAACAGGACTCGCATGCAGTGTATCTGTTAAATAAACAGGATATATCGAGATTGGATGTAGTAAATTATCTGGCCCATGGTATTTCCAAAATTGATCATGACAATGAGTCCACAGATAGTCGTACATCAGAAGTAGGTAACGCAGATATGGATGCTTCCGGCAATCCTTTAGATAAATATACTACCAATCTTAATGAAGAAGCATTGCGGGGCAGAATTGATCCTTTAATTGGCAGGGAACTTGAGATTGAAAGAACTATTCAGATTCTTTGTCGACGACGCAAAAATAATCCATTGCTGGTGGGAGAGGCAGGCGTTGGCAAAACCGCTATTGCTGAAGGTCTCGCAAAAAGGATTGTTGAAGAGAATATACCCGAAGTACTTAGGCATAGTGTTATTTATGCCCTGGATTTGGGTGCCCTGGTTGCCGGTACAAAATATCGGGGTGACTTCGAGAAACGTCTTAAAGCTTTGGTAAGTCAGCTTAAGAAAGAGCCTGAGTCTATTTTATTTATTGATGAGATTCACACTATTATTGGCGCAGGTTCTGCTTCGGGCGGGGTTATGGATGCTTCCAATCTCATCAAACCCGTTCTTGCTTCCGGTCAGCTGCGCTGTATCGGCTCTACAACTTATCACGAGTATCGCGGGGTTTTTGAAAAAGATCATGCTCTGGCGCGTCGTTTCCAGAAAGTTGATGTGCTGGAACCTTCAGTTGAAGATACCATTTTGATTTTAAAAGGCCTTAAAACCCGCTTTGAGGAGCATCATACCGTTAAATATTCCTATGAGGCATTGCGTCTGGCAGCTGAATTATCGGATCGCTATATTACTGATAGACATTTGCCTGATAAAGCCATTGATGTTATTGATGAGGCAGGCGCAAAACAACGTATGATGTCTGAGACTGACCGTAAGCAGATTATTGATGTTGCCGAAATAGAAGAGATAGTGTCAAAAATTGCCAGAGTTCCCGCGAAATCGGTATCTTCCAATGATGTTGAGAAACTGAGCAGTTTGGAAAAAAATCTGAAAATGCTGGTATTTGGCCAGGATGAGGCAATTTCGGCATTAGCATCGGCGATAAAGTTATCGCGGGCAGGCTTGCGTGAAGCACAAAAAACGATTGGTTCTTTTCTCTTTGCCGGCCCAACCGGGGTGGGTAAAACTGAAGTGACTCGTCAGCTGGCTAAAATATTGGGTGTAGAATTAATTCGCTTTGATATGTCCGAATATATGGAACGTCATACAGTTTCAAGACTGATAGGGGCGCCTCCTGGCTATGTCGGTTTTGATCAGGGCGGATTATTAACCGAGCAGGTCACCAAGCATCCACATGCTGTTTTATTGCTTGATGAGTTGGAAAAAGCCCATCCTGACGTATTTAATCTGCTATTGCAGGTAATGGACCATGGCACATTAACCGACAATAACGGGCGTAAAGCTGATTTCCGCAATATTATCATGGTGATGACTACCAACGCTGGAGCGGAAGAGGGCAGTCGCGCTTCAATTGGCTTTACCCAGCAGGATCATGGCAGTGATAATTTAAAGGTTATCGAGAAAGGTTTTTCTCCGGAATTCCGTAATCGGCTGGATGCCATTATCCAGTTTAAACCACTGGATATTTCAATTGTCGGGCATGTAGTTGACAAATTTATCTTCGAATTGGAAGTCTTGCTTACAGAGAAGCATGTAACGTTAACGCTGGATGCAGAAGCCCGTTTATGGCTGGCTGAAAATGGCTGTGATCCTAAAATGGGGGCTAGGCCTATGGCGCGGTTGATTCAGGAAAAAATCAAAAAACCCCTAGCTAATGACTTGCTATTCGGCAAGTTGGCGCGAGGCGGAAATGTACGGATTTATGTCGATAATGATGAACTTGCTTTTACGATAGAAAGCAAGGAATTAATTGTTCCGGAAAATAGTTAAACCAGGCGGCATGCGCTATCCAACAGATAGCAGGGTTAGCGCATGCGAAAGGTGATACGGCCTTTAGTTAAATCGTAAGGGGTCATCTCAACTTTGACGCTGTCACCCGTAAGAATGCGGATGTAGTGTTTGCGCATTTTTCCTGAAATGTGGGCTGTCACAATATGACCGTTTTCCAGTTGCACACGGAACATGGTATTAGGAAGGGTATCAATTACCTTGCCTTCCATTTCAATTTGATCTTCTTTAGCCATTGGTATCTGATCCCAGCAATTTAAAGCCGATAATCATAACATAAGCTGGTTTTTTACAACAGATATGTATGCCGCTCAGTGGCGCTCTTTTTTAAACAGATAATTCTGTCCATCTATTATTTATTAATAATTGTATGGGTTTATATTCAATTTTATACGTCATTTTTTTGCAACTTTCAATCCAGAAGCCCAGATATAAAAATTCCTTATGTTGCAATTTAGCTTGCTCAATTTCCCATAAGATGGCATAAACACCGAGACTGTAACTGGAAAATTTCGGTTCGAAAAAGGTATAAACAGCTGACAATGCATTGTCAATCCGATCAATGACAGCTACTGCAGCAAGTTCGTTATTAATTGAAAACTCTATAAATTGGGTGTTGCACCAGCTGCTACTCAGAAAGTTGATGTAGTCGTACGGACTGGAATAAGCCATAGAACCCTCAGTATGTCTGAAATTTTGATAACGTTGATACATCTCATAATGCGCCTGATAAAAAACAGGAGGTTTAATGAGGGCTTGAATATTAATATTCTTTTTCCAGCAGCGTTTTTGCTTTCTATTGTCCTTGAATTTAGCTACTTCCAGTCGTGCCGGTATGCAGGCAGAACAGCGTGCGCAATGGGCTGTGTAAACTTCATTTCCGCTACGACGAAAGCCTTTTGCCAGGAGCCTCGGATAAATGGATGACAAAATATGAAAAGGGGCCTGGACAAAAGCTGATTGGGCAATCTCTCCCTCCAGGTAGCCACAGGGATGCTCATGAGTCAAAAATAGCGGAATGGAAGTCATAGGCTTTGCCAGGCTGATTGATGAGGGAGAACATCGCAATATTGGTCAAGTAATGCTGCAAAGTAATTCCGTTCAATTTCCTGAGCGCCGAGACTTTCCAGATGCGGCGTATGCATTTGACAATCGATTAGCTGGTAATTCCAGGACTTAAGCTGTCCAACTAAGCTGGCGAAGGCCACTTTGGAGGCATCTGTCGCGGTATGGAACATCGATTCACCAAAAAAAACCCGGCCCATTGCAAGCCCATATAATCCTCCCACCAATTCGCCATTAAGCCATGCTTCTGCAGAATGAGCAATCCCAAGCCGGTGAAGCTCATTATAAGCGTCATTTATTTCCTTTGTTATCCAGGTGCCGGCTCCTTCCTTTCGGGGTTTTGCGCAGGCAGCAATGACTTTATCAAAAGCCTGGTCAACCGTAACCGAAAAAATTTGTTTACGCATGATTTTGCGCAGGCTGCGGGATATATAGAGTTTATCCGGAAATAACACCAGTCTGGGGTTTGGCGACCACCACAGAATAGGATCTTCAGGATTAAACCAAGGGAAAATTCCGTGCCGATAAGCATTTAATAAGCGTTTTTTTGACAGGCAGCCGCCAATCGCAAGCAATCCGTCCGGTTCGAGAAGGGCTCTGTTTAAAGCAGGAAAATCCTGCTCCGGATTGTTAGGGTCGAGGATAGTCAGCTGCATGTTTTATCCAGATGAAAGCCGGTACTTGGCTTCGAAGTTATTTGCCTTTCGTTGCGCCTTTCTAGGGCAGCACCTGCTTCGTTAGCCATAGTGATGTGTTTGTAATATATTGATATTTGTAAATTCGTTAAGAGCCCAGGCATCACTACAACACAGCGCTGTATTAGTTCATTTCATCGAGAAATTTTTCTGCATCCAGGGCCGCCATGCAGCCTGCCCCCGCTGAGGTTATGGCCTGTTTGTAAATGGGATCCATAACATCGCCGGCGGCAAATACGCCTTCAATACTGGTTGCTGTAGCGTTTCCATTAAGGCCGCTTTTAACTTTAATATAACCGTGCTCCATATCCAGCTGACCTTTAAAAATCCCGGTGTTCGGAGTGTGGCCGATGGCTATAAAGACGCCGTGGGCTTCCAGTTCTTTGGTTGAGCTATCGTGGGTATTTTTTATTCTGAGACCGGTAACTCCCATGTCATTGCCAAGCACTTCATCCAGATTGTAATTCCACTCTATGGCTACATTACCGTTCCTCGATTTTTCTATCAGTTTATCGGATAGAATCTTTTCTGCGCGAAACTTGTCACGGCGATGCACGACAGTTACTTTTGAGGCTATATTTGATAAATAAAGGGCTTCTTCAACAGCAGTATTGCCGCCGCCAATGACTGCAACAGGCTTGTTTTTATAGAAAAAGCCATCGCAGGTGGCGCAGGCTGAAACGCCTTTGCCTTTAAAGGTTTCTTCAGAATCAAGACCTAAATAGCGTGCTGAAGCCCCGGTGGCAATTATTAGCGCGTCGCCTGTATAACTACCGGAATCCCCCGTTAATTTAAAGGGACGGGCAGATAAATCCGCGGTATGGATATGATCAAAAACAATTTCAGTATCGAATCGTTCGGCGTGTTGACGCATTCTTTCCATAAGATCGGGTCCTTGTAAACCTTCAACATCGCCTGGCCAGTTATCGACGTCGGTTGTAGTCGTTAATTGACCACCCTGCTCCAGGCCGGTAATGATAACCGGTTTCAGATTGGCGCGTGCAGCATAGATCGCAGCCGTGTATCCGGCTGGGCCAGAGCCAAGAATTAATAGACGGCAGTGTTTGGCATCGCTCATTGAAATCCTCCATCAGGATAAGAAACTAAATAGGGCAATTATAAATTGAAATAGTGTTTGGTAAACTTTTTATCAGGCAGACTGCCAAAGAAGGGAAAAAGAAGCCGAATTTTTTATGAATATAATTAATGTAAAATATGCAGTTATTGATCTATAATCATGTTTTACCGGTATTAATTTAGACTAATCTATTAATTATGGCTGCTGTGATGGAAGAAAAAGCTATTCGCGGTTTACGCGAAGTCGCTGTTTTGATTTTTTTTGCCGACGCATTGTTCTTTTTAATTTCGCTAGTCACTTTTAGCAACGAGGATGCCGGCTGGACCCACAGCGGCACGACCCCGACAGTTGCTAATGCTTGCGGCAGGATAGGGGCGTGGCTGGCGGACTTCAGCCTTTACTTTTTTGGAGTAATGGCGTATTTGTTCCCGTTAATTCTTATCTGGAACGGCTTTTTAATATATAGTCACGGCCGATCAAGTCAGGAAAAAATAACCACTGCACTGCAATTGCTAGGTTTTATGGCGATCATTATTTCAGGGTCTGCCTTATCCTCGCTGTATTTGTTAAGAATTAAAATTGAACTGCCGGACCGCACGGGAGGTATTTTAGGGCAGGCGATAGAAGATGAATTATTGATAGGTCTGGGCAATTCAGGCGCTACCTTGTTTTTACTGGTGGTTTTATTGGCCGGAATTACTTTAGTTACCAAAATGTCCTGGGTAGCTTTAATAGATTTAATCGGAAAATATACCGTATTTTTTTGCCGCCTTATTTTCCGCAGTATCGCTACCGCGCGTCAGGACAGTACAGGCAAACTGGCACAAGCGGCCAGCATTATTCCTGCCTCATCTGAGATTCAACGGAAATCCGCTGTTAAAATCGCACTCCCGATTGAAAAGCAGGAAGAAATTCACCGGCCGCCCAAAAAGACACAACGCAGTTCTTTTGATGCCAGTGCAGGAGTTTTACCTTCCTTGGATTTACTGGATAACCGTGATACCCGGGTTAAAGGTTATACGCAAAGTGATCTGGAAGACATGTCGCGGCTGGTAGAACATATTCTTCAGGATTTTAACGTTATTGCCGAAGTTGTCGGGTTTCTTCCCGGGCCGGTTATAACGCGCTTTGAATTACTTCCTGCAGCAGGTGTGAAAGTCAGTCGCATCAGCACTTTATCCAAAGATCTCGCCAGGGCTTTATCTGTTACCAGCGTACGTATTGTTGAAGTTATTCCCGGTAAATCAGTGATTGGTCTTGAAATACCAAATCGGGAACGGGAAATGGTCACACTGCGTGAATTATTGGTGTCAAGCGCTTTTGAGAAGTCCAGATCCATGCTGACCCTGGCAATGGGCAAAGATATTTCCGGCACCCCCATGGTTGCTGATCTAGGCAAAATGCCTCACGCCCTGGTGGCCGGCACTACCGGATCAGGAAAGTCTGTAGCCATCAATACCATGATTCTCAGTTTGCTTTATAAAGCGACCCCGCAACAAGTGCGAATGATAATGATTGATCCGAAAATGCTGGAATTATCGGTTTATGAAGGGATTCCGCATTTATTGACGCCGGTAGTTACGGATATGAAAGAAGCCAGCAACGCACTGCGCTGGGCTGTGGCTGAAATGGAAAGGCGTTATAAATTAATGTCAAAAATGGGCGTCAGAAACCTTGCCGGCTTTAATCAGTTGGTTGAGGATGCAGAAGCAAGAGGCGAGACCATCAAAGATCCCATGTTTCAACTGGTAAATCCGCTGGAAGAAGGAGAGGACTTGCCGATATTAACTACCTTGCCCAGCATTGTCATTGTCATCGATGAATTGGCCGACATGATGATGATAGTCGGTAAAAAAGTTGAGGAATTAATTGCTCGTCTGGCGCAAAAGGCCCGGGCGGCAGGGATTCATCTGATACTTGCAACTCAGCGCCCATCGGTGGATGTACTAACCGGGCTTATCAAAGCTAATGTTCCTACCCGCATTTCATTCCAGGTTTCATCGCGTATAGATTCACGCACCATTCTTGATCAAGGCGGAGCAGAAACTCTACTAGGCAACGGCGATATGCTGTTTTTGCCTTCGGGAACCAGTATTCCGATCCGGGCTCATGGCGCTTTTGTTGATGATCATGAAGTGCACCGGGTAGTGGAATTTTTAAAGCAGACAGCACCGGCCAATTATCTGGAAGACATTACCCGGGAATTTACCGATTCCAGTGATGGATTCAGTATGAACAGCAGCCCAGGTGGAGCCTCAGAGACCGACAGTTTATATGACCAGGCTGTACAATTTGTCACCGAAACCCGTAAAGCCTCAATCTCCAGCGTACAAAGACGTTTTAAAGTCGGTTATAACCGCGCCGCTACAATGATTGAAGATATGGAGGCGGCCGGCGTTGTAAGCGCTGCCGAATCCAATGGTTCAAGAGTTGTCCTGGCGCCTGCTCCGGTAAGGGATTAAGGGGACTTTACAACAATTGCTATTGCCATTGTTGTGATTTCGATTTCTGGCGGTATGTTTGTCGTTAAACCTAGGTCCGTCGAATAGCCCAAACAAGTCATAGTTATACTTTTCGTGCTCTATTTTTGGTCTGGTATTTCTGCAACTGCTCATTTTTGGGTTGGTTTATTCCCTGATTAATCAATAAATTGGCACGAGCTAGCTTAGCTTTAGCGTTAAATAGTGAAGTAAGCGCTAAAACAATGCCGTGACTCATAAGCAATAAAAAGCTGATGTATACGCATTGCTAAAAATTTAACAACCCCGAACCAAATGAAGTCGCAAAAACCAGGCTGACAATACTCATTAATTTGATCAGAATATTCAGGGACGGTCCACTGGTATCCTTGAAAGGATCGCCAACTGTATCGCCCACTACGGCGGCCTTATGAGCATCGGAGCCTTTACCGCCGTATTGTCCGGTTTCAATCCATTTCTTTGCATTATCCCAGGCGCCTCCTGAGTTTGCCATCATCACCGCCAGCAGAAAGCCGGAGGACATGGTGCCGATGAGAAGACCTGCAAGTGCTTCCTTGCCCAGCATATGGCCAATGAGCAATGGCACAACGACCGCCAGCGAGCCGGGCAAAATCATTTCCCGCAGCGCACTTTCCGTACTGATGCCGACGCAGGCTTTATAATCGGGCTGGCCAGTTCCTTCCATCAGGCCTGGAATCTCGTGGAATTGCCGACGCACTTCGAGCACAATTTCATGAGCAGCCTTGCCGACAGCCATCATGGTCAGGGCTGAAAACAGATAAGGCATCATGGCGCCAATCAGGATGCCGGGCAGCATGGTGGGGCCGAGGATATTCAAATTGTCAATTTTTGCCGCAGTCACATAAGCAGCCAATAATGCCAGCGCGGTTAAAACCGCCGAGCCGATGGCAAATCCCTTGCCGGTAGCGGCGGTTGTATTGCCCAGACTATCCAGCGCATCCGTACGATGACGTACCTCAGCGGGCAGATGACTCATCTCAGCGATGCCGCCCGCATTATCAGCTACCGGTCCATAGGCATCAGTCGCCAGGGTGACCCCCAGCGTACTTAACATGCCGACACCAGCCAGTGCTACGGCATAAAGCCCGGCAGTAATGGTACCGTCGGCCCTATGACCCAGCCAGATACTGAGCAGAATAGCCACAGCGGTGATTAAAACCGGCAGTACAGTACTCATCATGCCCACGGCCAGACCTTGAATGATAGTCGTTGCAGCTCCTGTTTGAGTCGCCTTGGCAATAGCCAGCGTTGGCTTTTCAGTGTAGGAAGTAAAATATTCTGTTGCATAGGCAATGGCATTACCGGCAATCAAGCCTACCAGAATGACCAGCCAATAATTAATGCTGACGCCCGATACCAACACGGCTATCAAAGAAAGGCCTAAAACCACAACTGAGGCGCCCCAAATTGACCGGCGCAGTGCAGTCAGCAAATCTTCCAGGGTAGCATTCTCGTCTATCTTTGCTACAAAATGCATAAAATAAGCACCAATGCGGCTGGAACTGGTGGCAGTTTGAGATAAATTCGTAGTTTGACCGGACATTTGAGTCGTGTCCTGGTTCTTGCCAATCACCATAAAAATGCCAAAAAGACTGGCGATTACACCTACGGCAGCAACCAGAAAAGGGAGGCCTACAAAAGCGGCGGATGAATCGCTACTCAATGTAGCGCCCAAGGTTGCCGCAGCAATTATAGAACCGCTATAGCTTTCAAACAAATCTGCGCCCATACCGGCAACGTCGCCTACATTATCGCCCACATTATCGGCAATAACAGCAGGATTGCGCGGATCATCTTCGGGAATTCCCTTTTCGACCTTACCGACGAGATCCGCACCGACATCGGCTGCCTTGGTATAGATGCCGCCGCCAACTCGCGCAAACAGGGCAATGCTGCTGGCACCAAAACCAAAACCGGTAATATAGATAAGTTGATTCGGATTGCTGTTAAACACCAGATACAATAAAGTCATGCCAATGAGGCTAAAGCTTACGACCGACATACCCATAATCGCGCCGCTGCCAAAAGCTATGCGCAAGCCTTTATGCAAACCGTGACTGGCGGCCGCGGCAGTGCGAACATTGGCGCGCACAGCAACATACATTCCCAGATAGCCTGCGCCTCCCGAGGCAATCGCTCCGACTACAAAACAAAGTGCGGTCTGCCACTGCAGGAATGTGGAAATGACCGTAGCGACGATGATTACGAAAATCGCCAATACCTGGTATTCGCGAGTCAGAAAAGCGGTGGCTCCTTCCTGAATAGCCGCTGCAATGGCTCGCATGGCTTCATTTCCCGGATCATAACCAAGAATCTTCCGAAGTTGCCACCCTACAAATCCGATTCCTGCGAGACTCGTTGATAACGCGATAATTATCGATGCTGATGCTGGTAATTCCATATCCACTCCTCTGATTTTTTTATCTTTTTATGGTCGTTTTATGAAACTTGACCGAGTCATATCAGGCGACGATGAACTTTACTAAAAGAAACTGTTTACTGTGCTTTTCTTCTTCGCTCAATCCTGCCCGGTTTATTATGACGGCAATTTGCCAGGATTAAAAATCAGTTAAGGGCTTTATGAAATGAACAAGTCAGCAGTAGAGTACTGAAAAGTGAATATAACCACAATAAAAATAGTGGGCGCTGCGATTACTCAGGCAGAACGAGATTTACTATCTGCCTTGGGCGGAGTTAATAATGGCGGCATTGTGAGATTTAGATAGTCATCAGTTCCAGGTATTGGAAGCAGCTGATTTTAAAATTGACTTAATTAGTTGTTCCCACCACCCGTAGCAAACGGCTGATCCTGATCCCAGCCACTTGTCTTCAGGCGTGCCGACCAGTTACCAGTTAACAACCTATAGTGAATTAACACGGTCATTAAGTTCTTGATTCAATCTGGAACAATCTTAAAAATAACCGTCAGCACAACAAATGACGAACAACCCAGTGATATAGTAAACTATATTAAACTAAAAACACGGTTCAGTATGATGATAACAGAGAATGTGCACCTGCACGAAATCGATAAATTTGGCTCGATGGCAGAACACTGGTGGGATAGGCAGGGCGAATTTAAAAGCCTGCATGATATTAACCCCTTGCGCATCAAATTTATCCAGTCTTACGCCGATGTTTCCGGTAAACGCATTGTCGATGTTGGCTGCGGCGGCGGTATTTTAACTGAGGGTCTGGCTAAACTTGGCGCTGAGGTCTTGGGTATAGATATGAGTGAAGACCTGATTGATATCGCCTATCTTCATGGGCTTGAGTCAGGCGTCAATGCGCATTATGAAAAAATCAGCGCCGAAGCATTGGCTGAGCGGCAGCCTGGCAGCTTTGATCATGTTGCCTGCATGGAAATGCTGGAACATGTGCCAAACCCCGGTTCAATCATAGCCGCCTGCGCCAAGCTGGTTAAGCCTGGCGGAATGGTATTTTTTTCGACGCTCAATCGTAAACTCAAAGCCTACTTTCTGGGTATTGTGGGTGCGGAATATTTGCTGAGGATGCTGCCTAAAGGCACGCATAATTTTAAAACCTTTATCAAACCCTCTGAACTTAGCCAGTCAGCCCGGGCAGCCGGTCTTGAACTCCAGGGTATAGTGGGGATTGAATATAATCCGTTGAATAAACGTTTCAGCCTGGGCAAAGACATAGATGTCAATTACATCGCTGCTTTTAAACGCGCGGAATGATCCATTGATTGCAGCTGATTTCAGATTATCCTGCGTTTTATTCGATCTTGACGGCACGCTGGTGGATAGTGCTCCGGATTTGATTTGCAGTTTAAATAAAGCGCTGCAAGTGCATGGTTTTGCTTCCGCTGCACCGGAAATAATCAAGCCCCTTATTTCTTTAGGCGCTGTGGCAATGATAAATGGAAGCCTTAATGGCTCTGTTAATGAGGAGCTTAGGGCAGATATTCTGGAAACCATGCTTGATCATTACCAGAACAATATTGCAGAACACACAGTTTTTTTTTCCGGCATGGCTGAAATACTTAAGGTCATTGAAGCACAAGGACTTAAATGGGGAGTAGTCACCAATAAGCGGGAACGCTTTACCAATCCGCTTATGAAGGCATTAAGTCTTACCGGCCGCGCCGCCTGTATAGTCAGCGGCGATACCACAGCAAACAGCAAGCCGCATCCCGAACCCATGCTGGCAGCCTGTAAACAGGCAGGGGTAAAGCCTCAGGAATGTGTTTATATCGGCGATGCGCTTCATGACATTATCGCCGGAAAACAGGCTCAAATGAAGACTCTGGCGGCTCTTTACGGCTATCTTAAGCCCGGCGATGCGCCTGAAACCTGGGGCGCGGATGCGCTCATAGAATCTCCGGAACAAATTTTAACCTGGATAGCATCAAACCTATGCCGTTAACAAATCAAGCCATTTTAATCACCGGTGCAGGCGGCGGCCTTGGCAGTACAGCGGCGCTGGCTTTGGCCAAAAAGGGGGCGCATATCATTTTGCTCGATAAAAACATTGCCAGGCTGGAAGCAATTTACGATGCAATTGTGGCGGCGAAGGCTCCCGAGCCCATTATGTATCCCTTTGATCTGGCAGGAGCCAATGAAGATGAGTATCAGGAATTGGCTGATAGAATTGAGAATAAATACAGTTCCTTACAGGGGGTTTTGCATTCTGCTGTTGAACTCATTGCTTTTACGCCTATCGCCAGCCTCCCTGTGCATGAGTGGGCACATACCTTGAATGTTAACTTGAACGCGCCTTTTCTATTGACTCGGGTGTTGCTGCCGATACTGCAAAAAAGTGAACATGCCGCTATCGTGTTTACTTCCGATTCTTCGGCAAGAACTGCCCCGGCTTACTCCGGCGCTTATGGTGTTTCCAACATAGCGCTGGAAGGGTTTGCAAAGATACTCTCTGAAGAACTTGAATCATCCCGTAAAATAAGAGTCACTATTTTTATACCGGGGCCAGTGGATTCGCCATTAAGAAAACGAACCTTTCCGGCAGAAGATAAAAGCAAGCTGCCCGCTATGGAATCATTGGCGCCTATTTACCTGTATTTATTTGGCTCGGAAAGTATTGACATAACCGGCCAGGTTGTTGATGCCAGAACTTTTTATTTATAATTGAATTATTATGGCAACCGAACGAGAAAGCTTTATTTTAACGAGAGACGTGAACGTAGTCACTATTCCTGAGGGCGCACCGGGCATTTTAAGCAAGGGCGAACACGTTACCATTCATCAGGCATTGGGAAATAATTATACGGTTGTGACTGATGCGGGTCATATGGTTCGGATTGCCGGAGCAGATGCCGATGCGTTGGGCAAAGATTCACACCAACTGCATACGCTGGTTTCAGATACCAGCCCTGAGGCAGTTGAAAAGAACTGCTGGGAAGTAATGAAAACAGTTTACGACCCTGAAATTCCGGTTAACATTGTTGATCTTGGACTGGTTTATTACTGTCATGTAAAACCTGCAGGTGAAGGCAAAAATGACGTTCATATCATGATGACCTTGACAGCGCCGGGCTGCGGCATGGGACCCATTATTCAAGGTGATGTAGAAAACTGTATACGGACGCTACCCGGCGTCGCCAATGTCAATGTGGAGGTCGTGCTTGATCCGCCCTGGTCGCGGGAAATGATGTCGGAAGCGGCGCAGCTGCAATTGGGCTTGTATTAGTCTTTTTAAGTCTGCAGATACAGATTAATTACCGGACTTGAACAGATCTATTGGATGCTTCTGAAGCATCTGGGTTAAAAGGCTTACGCAACACTATGCTCCTGGCATATTTTTTCACTATCGCTTTGGCTGAGCGGTTCATGAGTTAAACCGCACATAAGACCTTCCGAAGACCGGGTGAAATATCTACAGGTTTTACAAAGTCCAAAAGACTGTGACTTATTCGCTTTTTGCAGCGCCAAAAGTGCTTTGACAAAAACCTCTTCCTGATTAAGAAAATTATTTTCCCTTAATATCAATGAAGCCTGATTGAACAGTTCTGAAGATCGGGCATTTTTCAGAATAGCTTCTCCTGCCTGTAAAAGAGCGAGATGGACTATGCGCCGGTCTATTGCATCAGAGCTTTTTTTTATAAAACCTTTTTTTACCAAAAGCAGTAGCGTTTGCGAAACCGTTCCCCTGGTCATTCCAAGAAAATTGGCAAGCGCTGCCGGCGTGTCACTATACCGGTTGCAGCGCGACAGATAATCCAGTATCTGTAGGTGAACCGGCTGCAAACCTAATTCCGTACATTTTCTGCGCTCTTCGGCACGCATCAAGGCAGTCATACGTTCAATCAAATCAAAAACATCAACTTTTTCCATGGCCCCCATCCTAAATATTGATTAAATTCAGTTGACAACAAACATTATATTAACATAATCTAATTATGTATCGAATCGATATTTGTTAATGATTGCACAAATTAGTTTCGAACTGATTGTTACAGCGATAATAAAGTCGTTATTTTGTGCGTGGCCAATTCGCATAAAAACGCTGTTTCAGGAGCTTTAAGCAAGCGAAAATATAATATCCTCATTATAAAGCAGTTATTGCACCGGCGATTTATCGCCGGTTTTTTTACGGGAGACTTTTATGCCTATTTCACATGTATTTGACACTTACGCAAAAACAGCCAAAGGCGCAATTATGCACTTTGATGTTGTGCTTGATGAGCAAGATCAGGAAAAAGCCTTAAGCTATGCCAAAAAATGGCTTGAAACCATTGGCCAGACCGATGCAACAGTTACGCAGGAAAGCTGTTATTTTTGTCACAGCGTCGAAGCTCCAGCCGAATTAAGGCAGCAAATTGATAGTCAGGGATACGCCATTTATAAGCTGGAAGGTTGTCCAAAATAAAAGCTTTTTGGTAAAAAGCATCGTTAAGGGCCTGGCACTTACTTGCCTATAAGGAACTACTGGCTACTAAAATATTGCATTTCCAAGCTCCCCCTGGAAAAGTAAAATAAAAAGATAGTAAACAGACAGTTCTTGCCAAGCTACTGAGGCTTGATTTTTTATTCCTAATCAGCGTAAATGAGCAAGTATTTCAGCAAATTTAGTTGAGCGGTTATGAGTGAAAATCAATTGCGGGTATTGACCTATAATATTCACAAGGGCTTCAATACCGGCAATAGACGTTTCGTTTTGCATCAAATGCGCGATGCGCTCATTTATGACGATGCCGATTTATTGTTTCTGCAGGAGATGCAGGGCCAACATAATCTGCATGAAAAAAAAGTGCTGAACTGGCCAGAAAGCTCACAATCAGAATTTCTTGCCCATGGAGGCTGGCCTTATTATGCCTATGGTAAGAATGCAATTTACAAAAGCGGCCATCACGGCAATGCAATCCTCAGCAAATATCCGTTGGAATTTTGGGAAAATATTAATGTCTCGCCCTATCCGTGGGCGAGCCGAAGCCTGTTGCATGGAATTATCCGTATTCCCAAAAGCCACAATGCTGTGCATATTGTCTGCATCCATTTTGGATTAATGGGCGCTGAGCGCAGGCGCCAGGTTGAAATATTGTGTAAACGCATTGACAGCCATGTGCCGCAGGATGCGCCATTGATTATTGCCGGTGATTTCAACGACTGGATGGGACTGATTCATAGACACTTCCATGAGCACCTGAAATTAAAAGAAGTATTTCAGGTTATACAGGGCAGACATGCCCGAACTTTTCCTGTCTGGATGCCGCTTTTACCTATGGATAGAATATACTATCGCAGCCTGGAGCCGGTTACCTGCAGCCGCCTTGGGCATTTATCATGGCGCTCGCTTTCTGATCATGTTCCCCTGTCCGCCACCTTTCAATTATGAAAATTCATGAAAGACCAGAACAAAAATTCATGACTTTACCCAATCTGCTGTCGGCTTTCAGATTAGTCGTTGCGCCCATTCTATTATGGCTGGCCTGGCATGGCTACGATGATCTGTTTCTGATTTTATTGGCCGCTGGTTTTTTTTCCGATGCATTGGATGGCATTACTGCGCGCCTGACGGGACAAGTCACGGAATTCGGGGCAATGCTCGATAGCTGGGCCGATGTGATAACATATTTAACCATTGCAGTTAGCACTTGGTGGCTTTGGCCCGATGTAGTGAACCGGGAAATAGTTTATGTTGCTTTGGTTATTGCAAGCTATTTGCTACCGGCCGTTGTCGGGATAGTGAAATTTGGCTCTTTTACCAGTTACCATACCTGGACGGTAAAATTTGCCGCGGCAGCTATGGCATTTTCATTATATACGTTATTTCTGGGCGGGCCTGCCTGGCCATTCAGAACCGCCTCCTTTATCTGCGCTCTTGCCGCCTTTGAAGAAATGGCCATCACGCTGCTTCTTACGCAAAAGCAATCCAATATATCCTCGCTTTGGAGTGTTATACGGCATATTTATTCAGCAAGGTCACGATCTAACCAATGAATTCAAATCGAGGCCGTATAACCTCACCCTGCATCAGAAATTGTTGCCTGAATGAAGATAATATCTGCCTGGGCTGCTTTCGTTCCCTTACTGAGATTATCAGCTGGACGCAAGCGGATAATGAAACACTTCAAAAAATTCTAAATAATGCCGAGCAACGCCGGCAGAAGCATAAGCAGAAATCTTTTTTTTGATAGTGTAATATCATGATGCGTTATCCTTGTCACCAAACATATTATGTTATTTATGAATCAAGGAGATTATCCATGAAGCAATTACATAGAAAAGATTTGTTTGGCTGGTCCGAGTTTAATAAGGAACGCAATCTTGATTTCCACAGTGTGCTTTGGGTGCGTGAGGGAGGAAATGTTTTGATTGATCCCTTGCCGCTGTCAGAGCATGATCACAGTCACTTGCAAAGACTGGGCGGGGTGAATTTTATAGTTATTACCAATAGCGATCATTGCCGGGATAGCGAGCATATTGCCGCAGCAACAGGAGCTGAAGTATATGGGCCGGCAGAGGAGGAAGATACCTTTCCGTGTGTATGTCAGCACTGGCTTCATGATAATGAAGAAATCGTTCCCGGTCTTATTGCCTATGAGCTTAACGGTTCCAAAACGCCTGGCGAACTAGCCCTGATTCTGGAACACGCCACCCTTATAACAGGCGATTTGATTCGTTGTCATGTTGGCGGGGAATTATGCTTATTGCCTGAGGAAAAACTTGCCGATCCAAACCAGGCCATTCAATCAGTCAAGCGTATCGCTGCTTTACCCGGCATTAAAGCAGTCCTGCCGGGGGACGGCTGGCCGTTATTTAATCATGGCGGCGAAGCGCTGCATCGCTTGGCAGCATCGTTATAGCACAACCAGTAAATTAGGATTATCCCGACCTGGTATTAAGTCTTTATTAAAGGAAACGCCTTGATATCTCATCTCAAGGGTATGTTATTATTAACTCGATTATTTACAGATCGGGTTATTTTTATATACTGTTTCGCTCATCTAAAGTCAAGAATTTTTCATCCTGGCAAGGATACGATCAATTTTATAATGAACTTATAGCAATAAAACTTAACGGATTATGATGATCAAAACCTCCTGGTTTAGAGTTTATGTACTGATTTTTTTTAGCATTGCCAGCTTGGTTACGGTGGTATACAGCGATGTTAATCCGCTGGCAAAAGAAGACCAGGTTAACCCAGCAGCTAACAGTGTCATACCGGCTAATTTCCCAGAGGTTTCAGGATCGGTTTCATATTATGACAAAGTCAAGCCGATTCTGGACTCCCGTTGCGTAGCTTGTCACTCCTGTTATGATTCGCCTTGTCAGCTCAAGCTAACTTCAATTGAAGGTATCCAGCGGGGGGCGACAAAGGTCCCTGTCTATGATCATGAGAGACTTAGAGCTGTTGAGCCTAGCCGGCTTTTTATTGATGAAACAACCAT
Organism: Candidatus Methylobacter favarea; assembly: GCF_902806695.1. Classification (GTDB taxonomy): domain Bacteria; phylum Pseudomonadota; class Gammaproteobacteria; order Methylococcales; family Methylomonadaceae; genus Methylobacter_B; species Methylobacter_B favarea. Next base: position 27,001 of record NZ_CADCXN010000067.1, read on the forward strand.
AGCAGGCTGGAGGGAAAAAGGCTTTTTTCCAGTGTTGAATGAAAAAGCGCACTATCCTGAAATAAATCTGAACAATTCATTGATCGCAAAATTTTTAAAGTTAAAAATCGATAACCCTCTGCCGAATAGGGGGAAACTGCCCGAAACTATAAAGCTTGACCCGGAACGTACACTAGAATGTCCAACCCTTGAAGAATTTTCACAATATCAAAAAGATTATCCTTTATACGGTATGCCTTATGGATTGCCTCGGCTTTCGGAGGAGGAGGAAAATACCCTTTTTACCTGGCTGCAAAATGGCGCCAAGCTCGGCAATCCGCCGTCATTATCTTCCTCAGCAGCAGCTGAAATAAAAAAATGGGAGCAATTTTTTAATGGCGCTACCTTAAAAAACCAATTAAGCGCCCGTTATATTTATGAGCATCTGTTTATCGGTCATCTACATTTCAAAGGCCATCCTCACAACGAGTTCTATAAGCTGATCCGCTCTAAAACGCCCTCAGGGCAGGCTGTAGATGAAATTAAAAGCGCTCGCCCGTTCGAGGAAGCCGAGGTCGCTAAATTTTATTATCGCTTACGTCCCGTCACCTCGACTATTGTTGATAAAGACCATTTTGTTTATGAGCTTGATGACGGCAAAATGGAGCGTTTTAAGGATCTGTTTTTAAGACCCGATTATAAAGTTAGCCGTTTGCCGGGCTATGATCAGGACAGCACTGCCAATCCTTTTAAAACCTTCAGCGAATTACCGGCGATGTCGAGGTATCAATTCCTGCTTGATGATGCCCATTATTTTTTCGCCGGTTTTATTAAAGGTCCCGTTTGTATGGGACAAGCCGCGTTAAATGTTATTCGGGATCAGTTTTGGGTGGCTTTTACAACGCCCCAAGATGATTTAAATAAGGAAATCACTCAATTTTTGGCCGAAAATAATCAATACCTGCGGCTGCCGGCATCAGAGGGAGACAGGATAGAAATTACTGGATGGCATAAATTTAATGAGCTGCAGCGCCAGTACTTGATAAATAAAGAAACATTTAGCGCCAAGGTATTATTAAAGCAAAAACCGCTTGATTTAGATTTAATCTGGAACGGCGACGGCAAAAATGACAATGCCTTGTTAACTGTCTTTCGCCATTATGACAATGCCAGCGTTGTAAAAGGATGGGTAGGAAAACTCCCCTTAACCGCCTGGGTAGTGGATTATCCATTGTTTGAGAGAATTCATTATCTGCTGGTAGCGGGCTATAATGTGTACGGAAGCGCTGGTCATCAAGTGGCAACGCGGTTGTATATGGATTTTCTCCGCATGGAAGCGGAAAACAACTTTCTTCAATTTATCCCGGCAAAGCAGCGGAAGATTTTGCATGATAGCTGGTATCAGGGAATGGATTTGAAAATTTTCGGCAATTCTGAATTATTGTTTATTGACACCACCAGAGAACCGGGAATCGACTATCGCTCTGCAGATTACAAACCTGAATTTTTTCAAAAAATTCATCAAAAACTGGATAGTGTGGATGGCGCTCCTGACCTGATTAATCGCTGTGAGCAAGCCTCCTGTAATCCCGCTAACAGTTCCACCGAACAGCAGCAGATGGATACCATGATGGGTAAGCTGGCTGACTTAAAAGGCCACGAAATTCATGCGTTGCCGGAAGTATCATTTTTGCGCATAAAAGGCGATGATCCGGCAAAGGATTTTGTATATACCCTGATACGCAATAAAAAATTATTGAATGTATCGTTTATTTTCGGGGAAAATTTAAGACGAGAGCCCGAACAAGATACACTTACTGTTGTGCCCGGGTTCCTGGGCAGTTATCCGAATATATTCCTGGCGGTGCAAAAAGAACAACTGGCACCTTTCATCGAGCAATTACAGCATGCCAAAACCAATGCTGACCTTGATAAATTTTACAGTCAATATGGTATTCGTCGTACTAATCCTGAAATATGGCAGTATTATGACTGGTTTAATAAAAAATACCACGCTGAACAGCCTGAAAATGCTGGACTTTTCGATATGAACCTGTATGAGAACCGGTAAAACCCAATACCCTTATTCAGGTTTGGAAGCACTTAAGCTTTTATTTATGGAAATATCTATTATTATTATTTTTGGTATGTGAAAATATCTGAAAAATATAAATGAGGTAGTTAGAATGAATATTATTAATTTGAGGAAAAGCTTAAGAAGATCTTCAATGACTCGTCGCATAAAGGACAGACGCACGGTTCCTTATCAGTTTGGATCGCCGGAATGGGTGGAAAATATAAAGCGTAATTATCTGGCCTGGCCAAAATTTAACCGGCGCGAACAGGAGAGACGCAATGATGACAGACGCTCGCCTGATCGCCGCCAATCGCAGATATCTGAAAGTATCCGCACGGAAAAAAAATATGCACGGATTTTGCTTACAGCGGAAGAAAGAAAGTTAATTGAAGATATGTATCTTGGTGATATTAAATAATGAATTTATAAAATCAATTATTCAGTTTTTCGTGCTTTAAAGGCTTTCTAACAAAACCGCCTTGAAATCAACTCACAACTAACACTCTTTGGTCTAAGGGCAGAAAATTAATTTATCAGTTAATTGAGCGTTGCTGCTGCTATCTCTCTGCCCCTTCATGCCAATAGTATTATTGTCCATTATGACTTGAAATTAAAGAGAAGACCTGGTTCCAGCCTGCTCGAACCAGGTCTTAATGACGCGCTGGGTAGAAGATTTAAGGTAATCTAGTAACGTCTGCCAATGCCGTTGCCGAGGAAAGAGCCGGCAGCGGCGCCTAGTCCGGTCGCGATAGGATCGCCATTACCGATCTCATAACCCAATACGCTGCCGACTACGCCGCCGGCCAAGCCTTGATGGGAGCGGGGATCATACGGAGGTTGATAATAATTGGGCTGGGGTCGCGCATAATAGTTAGCTTGTGGTTGCGGATAATAATTATTTACCTGTGATTGCGGGTAATAGCGGTCATGATGATGCCAGCCATGATGGTGACCGTGGCCTCGCCAATCATTATGATCAGCATAAGTCACAGAAGAATACAAGCTTACAACAGCCAGTAGGTTAATTAAAAAAAGCCACTTGTTCATAAGAGTCGTCTCCGTCAGGTAATAGTTCAGCTTGGTAGTCCAAATGTTGGGGCTAGTATGCCGACTTAATATGAACGGAGGCTTAATAATGCAACTTTCCACGTGAAACCCAGTTATCCTATCGCGTCGCCGCGGGTTATCTCCGGCCTCCTTGGCGAATAGAGAATGTTGAGAATTAAGATCTAGTTATTGCTACTAATCCGGCCCGTACAGGTTTGAAACCTTTCGCCTTGAGCCTGTCGAAAATCCCGGCTATACCAGCGCTTTGACAAGCTCAGCCCCGGCGGAATTAAAACTTCACGGGCCGCATCAATAAAACCTTAGATTTTTCCGACTGCATGAGGTGCTGGGCACTTTTGCGTTTAATGCATGTATAAACCACCATTAACTGACAGGTCTGATCCTGTAATAAAACTGCTTTTGTCGTCACATAAAAATGCCACTGCACGGGCAATTTCATCAGGCCTACCTAAACGGCCCACAGGTATCGCGGAAATAATTTTATCAAGAATTTCCTCAGGTATAGCATTCATCAGATTAGTTGCAATATAACCGGGCGATACTGTATTAACGGTTACGCCTTTTTTTGCTACTTCTTGAGCCAATGCTTTTGTAAAGCCATGCATGCCTGCTTTTGCAGCCGAATAATTAGTTTGGCCAAACTGACCTTTTTGGGCATTGACAGATGAAATATTGACAATTCGGCCAAACCCGTCTGTTAGCATGTCATTGATTACCTGACGGGTAACGTTAAACACACTATCCAGATTGGTGGATAACACACTGGACCATTCCGATTCCTCCATTTTGCGCAAAGGAATGTCACGGGTAATGCCGGCGCAGTTAACAAGTATGCTGATATGTCCAAAGCGTTCTGCAATAGCCTGCGCCATCGCCGCGCACGACTTAAAGGAACCAACATCAACTGCCGCTAATTCAATATCATAGCCGGTTTGTTTTTGGCTTTCTTGCCAGGCCCGGGCAATATTTTCTTCAACTGGAAGATGAGTGGCTATGACCAAGCGGCCTTGTTGAGCAAGATGTTTGCATATTTCTGTTCCAATACCCCCAATGCCGCCCGTTACCAAAGCAATTTTTTTATTGTTCATTTTTTTTCCTTAACTGTTGAAAATAGTGTTAATTTCAATAGCTTATAACCCTCTGCACGGGTTCAATAATATTATGGAATAATTAAAAACCCTGCAACAGCAGGTTGAATAAGCACTGTCAGTAAAATGTGCTTTTAGAATATATACAGAGTAACCTTATACCTCAATTTGTGCATCGCATCAATATTACAGGCATAATTATTTTGATCTGGATTAATAAATGAATAAAAGGAAATGCTTCACTTCCGTTTATTCATCTATACAAGGAGTAATTATTATTGAGGTTTTTTATCTGAACCCGGATACAAGCCGGCAGTTTTGAAAAATTGTTCCTGCAGTTCTCGCCACGCTTCCAAATTTAGCTTGGTAACAGTAGCTAGCGCATTCAATTGAGGGGTGTTGACCAGCATATCCTGCACCTGTTTTTGCAGCAGCGATTGCTGTTTCACAAACATGTTAAGACTCTGATCCAGGTAGCTGGTAAATATTTCCTGGACGGAATTGTCGTAAAAGCGAATGATTTTAGAAAGAATTTCCGCTGTAAAAATGGATTCCCCATGGTTTTCCTGCTCAAAAATGATTTGGAGCAGGACACTATTGGTAATATCTTCATTAGTATTGGCATCGATAACCTTGAAATCCACGCACTTGACTACCAAGTCGCGTACATCGGCTACGGTTATGTAGCGACTACGATCAGTATCATATAATCTGCGATTTGGATATTTCTTTATAATTATCGTCATAATTATTTAATAACATTCATTTAAAACATTAACTGGCCGCCATTAACGGCAATATCGGCGCCGGTAATAAAAGCTGCTTTATCTGAGGCTAAAAAATTTACGAGGCAAGCAACTTCTTCAACACTACCAAGCCTTCCGACCGGTATGTCAGCAATTATTTTCTGCCTGATATCTTCAGGTACGGCCATAACCATTTCTGTGGCAATATAGCCGGGAGACACCGTATTAACAGTAATGCCTTTTCGCGCTACTTCTTGTGCTAAAGCCATCGAAAATCCGTGCATTCCCCTTTTAGAGGCCGAGTAATTGGTTTGCCCGAGTTGACCTTTTTGGCCGTTTATAGAAGAAATATTAATGATGCGTCCAAAATTTTTGGCCAGCATGCCATTTATAACCTGCCGTGTCATATTAAAAACACTGTCAAGATTTACGTGAAGAACCTCACTCCATTGGGCCAAAGACATTTTACGCAAGGTAGTGTCCCGGGTAATGCCTGCATTATTTACGAGCGCATCAATTGTACCGTATTCCGCTTCTATTTTCCTAACCAGTTGCTCGCATTCATCAAAAGAACTTGCATCGGCCTGATAAATGCCTATGTCATAGCCCTTTTCAAGCACTTCCGAGCGCCATTTTTGCGCTTTTTCCTTATTTCGATAATTAGTGACCACTTTATAGCCTGAATCATGCAGTGCTAGACAAATCGCTGCGCCGATTCCTCCTGTACCACCTGTCACCAGGGCTAATTTAGTTTGTTGATGATCTGACATTTTATCTCTCCACAGCTAATGCAATACCTTGGCCGCCGCCGATACACAGAGTCGCTAGCCCTTTCCTGGCATCCTGACGCTGCATTTCATAAAGCAAGCTGACCAGAATGCGGGCACCGGAAGCGCCGATGGGATGACCTAAAGCTATTGCCCCGCCATTGACATTAACTTTTGACATATCCCAGCCCATTTTACGATTAACCGAAATCGCTTGCGCAGCAAACGCTTCGTTGGCTTCAATTAAATCCAGATCATCTATAGTCCACCCGGCTTTTTTCAAACAAAGTTGACTTGCCGGTATAGGACCTGTACCCATAATAGCCGGGTTGACGCCGGCGCTGGCACAAGCAACTATTCTGGCTAAAGGTTTTATTCCCAAAGCATCAGCCTGTTTTTTTGTGGTCAGAATGACTGCGGCGGCGCCGTCGTTAATGCCTGATGCATTGCCAGCCGTTACCGAACCCCCGGCATCAAAAGCCGGTCGTAATTTGGCTAATGATTCGGCAGTGGTACCGCTGCGTGGAAATTCATCGGTATCGAAAATAATCGGTTCGCCTTTCCGCTGAGGAATTGCAACAGGAATAATTTCTTCTTTAAATAAACCTGAGCTTTGAGCTTTTTCTACTTTTTGCTGCGATGCTGCAGCCAATTCATCTTGCTCAGAGCGGCTAATATCAAATTCCTTGACTATATTTTCTGCAGTTACTCCCATATGGCAATTATTAAAAGCATCCCACAAACCGTCATTGATCATGCTATCAACCAGTTCCCAGTTTCCCATTTTTTTTCCGGTACGGGAATTTGGTAGCACATGCGGGGACAAACTCATGCTTTCCTGGCCGCCGGCAACCACAAACTCGGCATCGCCGCAGCGAATCGCCTGCATAGCAAGATGTACTGCTTTTAAACCGCTGCCGCAGACTTTATTAATAGTCATAGCCGGTACACTTTCGGGTATACCCGCTTCAATAGCGGCCTGTCGGGCAGGATTCTGGCCTGTCCCTGCTGTTAAAGCTTGCCCCATAATAACTTCACCAATTTTTTCAGATGGAATCCCCGTGCGTCTTATTAATTCGGCAATTACTTTTGCTCCTAAGCTGCTGGCTGGTATGCTCGATAAACCTCCGCCGAGTGTGCCAATTGCAGTACGACCCGCTGCAATAATAACAATATCTTGATCCATAATTTCACCTAAGTTAAGTTGAAAAAAAACCATATAGACTATGGTCGAGAGATGGTAGCCAAAAGGCTATTTAGACAAGCGGTGCAAAAAATTTTCATTTTTACCACTGAATGCCTCGCTGATAAAGCGAGAGCTAATAGATTCTACTCTTGCCTTGAAAGTTTTTATGCGTGAACAATATTTTATCGAATTTTGCCAAATTCACCCCGAATCCCTGTTGTGAAAAGCTCTTGACACGGAATTCTTTTAGAAAGTATACGGGCTGTCAAAAACTATACCTGCTTCATCTTCATGTATTATTATTTGAGTAATTCTAACAGGGAGTAAATAAATACTGCTATTTTTCAACTTCGTAAAAACCTAACAATAATATTTAACTTTATGAGTTAAAGATTTAGTGGTATTTTCATATACGTACTAATACTCCGCTTACTCTACCTATTTTGGTTAGCACAGATTCTATTATATATACTATTGAATATACATAGAGTTAAAATTAGCACCATATTCGTATAAGCACAGACAAGCAAGCATAATCCATAATAGAAATTAGTTTTTTTCCTGGATTGTATATTGCGCTGCACAATTGGCAGTGTTAAGCTGCATTTTTAGCATAAACTGTCTTTTTTCAATCAAAAAATGATTATAAAAAAATAGCCCATAAATCCGGGTTTCTTTCAAAAAATTCGCTTTAAGAAATGGAGCTCATTGTGACTCAAATCAAATATAGTTAAGGAGAAAATCATGTCCACAGATCCTTTCTCAATAGTCAATGACTGGTTGACTTTTCAGAAAAAATACTGGGAGACCTTCAGTTCTCTTAATCCAAACGATACCTCACCAAAGGAATTTCCTCAACAGTCTTTTGATTTTATTAAAAATCCCTGGTCTGATGCACTTGACAGTTGGTGGAAAAATGCTTCACCTACTGCTACACCCTCTGTTCAGGACTTTTTTACCCAACTCATTGATCAAAGCAAATCCTATTTTCAGATGGCCGAACAGATGAATAGCGCCTTCCAGGCAGCCTCTACGGTTAATCAGTCTGTGTCTCAATGGCAAGAAGCGATTACCGGTATGCTGACCGGCATGAAAGAGACTTTTTCTGTATCGCCTGACGCACAAAAGTCGCTTCATAACTGGATGGGTATTGGTGGAATGCCTCTTGATCATTGGCAACGTATGGCCTCTACCCTTTCATTTATGCCGGGCGACTTTTTTCAGGACATAAATACGCTTGATCCTCTGCATATGAAGGATGCGATACAGGGGCATCTTGACCGGTTTATTTCAGCTCCGGCTGTGGGCCATATGCGCGAGCGGCAATTTCTGTATCAGGAACTCTATCGTTTAGGCAACAATTACCAAACGGCATTGCAAGCATCTCTACAGTTTCAAAATAAAATGGGACTTAAAAGTATTGAGCGATTCCAAAGCTGCTTTAAAAATATGGAAGAAAAAGGCTTGCAGCTTGAGTCAATGCGTAGCGTATATGACCTATGGGTCGATTGTTGCGAAGAGGTCTATGCCGAGTCTGTGACTACCGATGAATATGTTGAAATTCATGGAAATCTCATCAATGCCTTGATGGCATTGAAGCAGCATACCCGTCTGCTGGTCGATGAAGTCCTGGAGAGCTTTAATATGCCTACGAGGCGAGAACTCAATGCCTTGCATGATCGCTCTCATGAGCAATGGCGCGAAAATAAAAAACTGCGTAATGAATTGGCAGCCTTAAAGGAACAGGTAGCTGCTATCAGTAAACCGGAACCGGCAGTAAAATCAAAAACGCCTGCTCGTACCCCGCCCGCCGCTCCTGTCCCTAAAAGAACTGAAAAAGCAACAAGGCCAGCGGATCGCAAATAGTTTCTCCATAACCTGATAGTTAACGTACAGCTATAAAATGAGTTTACTAACGCGCACTTTATTTTGGGCAGTGTAATATATGCAGATATGCTATGAATCGGCAATCGCGACCGATAATGAAAAATTCCCGCCCTGTCCAGCTCATTTACGCCCTTGTTCCTTAACCATCAATTTTAAACTTGATATCATCAAAGGATAAAAAATCGATGCCTACTATTAACATTACCCCAGATAAAGTTATACAGGAAATAATGGACTTTAATCAGAAACTGGGCAAAAGTTTTGAAAACCTTTTAAATGCGGAAGAAATTACCACGGGCGTGACGCTCAAGGAGATCATTTATCAGGAAGACAGAACAATTTTATATCGATTTAAATCAGATAATAGCGAGAGAAAAAACTCAATTCCTGTGCTCATTGTCTATGCGCTCGTTAACCGCCCCTATATGGCTGACATACAGGAAGACCGTTCTACTATCAGAGGACTGCTGAATGCGGGCCTTGATGTCTATTTAATTGACTGGGGCTATCCTGATCCGGCCGATCAAGGCCTGACCATGGATGATTATATTAATGGTTATCTGGACCGCTGTGTTGATGTTATCCGTAAACGCCACGGCGTGGAGAAAATTAACATGCTGGGCATCTGTCAGGGCGGTACATTCAGTCTTTGTTACAGCGCCCTGCATGCCGACAAAATTAAAAATCTGGTAACTATGGTAACCCCGGTTGACTTTCAGACGCCTGACAATTTACTGAGCCGATGGGTACAAAATGTTGATGTGGATCTGCTGGTTGATACTATGGGAAATATTCCGGGTGAAATGCTCAACTGGACTTTTTTATCATTAAAGCCTTATCGTCTGATGGGTCAAAAATACTTGGATATGGTTGACGCCCTGGAGGATCCGAAGTCGGCGAAAAATTTTCTGCGTATGGAAAAATGGATTTTTGACAGTCCCGATCAGGCAGGCGAAACTTTCAGGCAATTTACCAAAGATTTCTATCAAGGCAACAAACTGATAAAAGGTGAAGTCCAACTTGGGGATCAGACTGTCAGCCTTAAGAACATTACTATGCCTGTACTGAATATTTACGCATTACAGGATCATTTGGTGCCGCCGTCTGCTTCAACGCCTTTAAAAACCTATGTGGGTACTTCGGATTACGAGGAACTGGCTTTTAAGGGTGGACATATCGGCATTTACGTCAGCGGAAAAGCCCAGCAAACCATCCCTGCTGCCATAGGGGAATGGTTAAATAAACATTCGTAAACAAAAACGCCGTCAAAAATCCGCAGCAGATGGAACGTATTTTTGGCGGCGTTTAGAAAAAACTATGCGGATTAGGTTAAGCCGCTTCTTCTACCTTGTGAGCCTTTTCAACGGCTCCCTGGATGGTTTTTTCGGCTTCCTTTACCCCTTTATCAAACTCTCCCACTCCTTTATCAAACCAGCTTTTCAGCTCGTTTCGCGTATCCGATACGATGGTCATTACATCCTTATTTACAGATAAAGCGACATCGGCAGTTTGTTTTGCGATTTCACTTTGCGATGTTAAATAAGTTTTGGGATCTTTAAAATTACAGGCAAGTTCCATTTGCTTGAAACTGTTTTGAATATACAAAGTCGATATTTTAATTTGATTATCAAGCAGTTTTTCACCTGCGCGCATATTAATCTCAAAGAACTCCTTGTAAGCATTGAATATGGATTGATAAAAGGTAGTGGTATTTTCAAAAATTTCATTTTGCATGACAATTCTCCAGTTTAATAGGAAATGATAAACTTTAAGCAATTGTGCGATGCACAATTGTTGCATTGCAATATAACCTGACGATTTGGGTGTGTCAATCTTTTCTTACCTATTACCTATCCATAACAATCAGGAAAAAAGTAAAAATCCAGGACTAAACTATTAAATTTTGGCATTGCTAAATAAATATAGACAATGTATAAGTTTTGCAACATTCAGATGCCTTGGGAGGGCGTGATGGATTGTCCAAAATGCGGCAAGCAAGCGAACTGCAAAGACGGCCGAGCGAATGGCCGTC
>NZ_CADCXN010000068.1 GCF_902806695.1 Candidatus Methylobacter favarea
CAACCGCTTGGCTGGCGCTGACCCGTGATACCGGTCAGCTCACGCAGCTGACTCATTTTCCCTGGCTTCAATCCGCTCAGGCTCAGGTTAATTTTTGTCCGGGGGCTTTTTGAGATGCGTATTACATGGGATAGCAAAATTAAGACTAGTGTTAAAAGAGGTAACCTTGCGTATCTATTTCGAAAAAATAACCTTCTTGATGAATTCATTAAAAATCATTGGCAAGAAGGACGTGAAGAGAGAGGTATAACAAACCTTAAATTTATTGAAAAGATCAAAGAAGATTACGAAGTTTTTTGGGTTAATGAGGATGACGATCCGGATGAAGATGAGCAAAATGATCCTATCAGCCAAGTTATTGAAATGATGAATAAAATAATGGAAAACCATTTAAGGTGAGTTCGATTATCCTGCCCTGCCCGAGCGTACTATCCGGCTAAGCCTTAAAATCAAGACCTGGATACAAAGGCTTTTATCCGAAACGCCGTTGAGCAGTGATCAACAGCTTACCCGGATTGACGAGACATTATTTCAGCTGCAAGCAACTGTTAAGGACACGCTGCAACTACGCTGATGGCTGAGCAGTTTTGCCGCTGACGTTGAGGTTCTGAAACCATTGGCGTTGCCTGATGAATTTGCCGTGGCAGCAAGGTTATTAACGCAGCTATATCAATCCTGAAAGACGTTATATTTTCATAGATTCTCTTTCGCCGCAAAAACCAGGGTATTTCGTGGCATTCGGCCTTAGTGCTTGCGATTTTGACTGCCGTATGACTAGGCATAAAAAAATCCGCATACCCCATGTGATATGCGGATTTTTATCCAAGCCAAGCAATAGTTATTTATTTACAATACTGATGCCTTTTAACAAGGTCAGCGCCTCATATAAAGCATAGTCTTTCATTTCCAGAGGCTGATCCTTGTTTTTGTCCAATGCATTCACGCCTTGAATATCCGTGCTTTCTTTGCCATTTTGCAAATGATGTGATAGGTCAGCTTCTTTTACCGGACTAAACTCTGCCTTATCCAGGGATTCCAGCTTGAGATGCGCTAAAGCAATATCCGGCTCAATGCCTTCGGCTTGTATGGACCTGCCGGAAGGCGTGTAATACCGCGCTGTAGTCAGCTTAACGGCGGCTCCGTTACTCGTTGGCAATATAGTCTGCACTGATCCCTTACCGAACGATTTCTCGCCCATAATAACTGCACGCTTCTGATCCTGCAAAGCCCCGGCTACAATTTCCGAAGCTGATGCGGAACCGGAATTAATCAATACGATCATGGGGGCGCCGTCAATAAGATCGTCAGGAGCCGCATTAAAGCGCATTTCAGAATTCTCAATGCGGCCTTCTGTATAAACGATAAGCCCGCTTTTTAAAAACGCATCGCTTACTTCTACCGCGGCATTTAAAACTCCGCCAGGGTTATTTCTTAAATCCAGCACCAAGCCTTTTAAATTGCCTGCATTTTGTTTTTTTAGCTCAGCAAGTGCATCTTTAAGGCTCTCCCCTGTTCCAGATTGAAAGCTGCTGATACGTACGTAGCCATAGTTCTTTTCCAAAACCCGGCTTTTTACACTTTTAACTTTTATAATATCTCGGGCAATAGTGATTTTTAATGGCGCTTCTTCCCCCTCGCGAACTACAGTAAGCAAAATTTTACTGCCGGGCTCGCCTCGCATCATCTTGACGGCATCGGCCAAAGACATGCCTTTTACAGGTTTGTCATCAAGCCTAACAATAAGATCTCCGGCTTTAATCCCTGCTCTCTGAGCAGGAGTATCATCAATAGGAGAAACGACTTTTATAAAGCCGTTTTCCATAGTAACTTCTATGCCCAGACCGCCAAATTGGCCTGTGGTGCCTTCCTTTAATTCCTGATATTCTTCCGCAACGAGATAGGCGGAATGAGGATCAAGACCGCTGAGCATGCCGCGCACAGCATCTTCCAGTAACTTTTTGTCTGAGACAGGCTCAACATAATCTCTTTTAATTCGGCCAAAAATTTCTGTAAACGTCCGCAAATCTTCGTAAGGCAGAACTTCAGTATCGCCGGCTGCCTCTCCGTTATCGCGTTCAGCAAAGACACTGCTACAAATGCTTAAAAAAACACCCAGCATAATCCCCATGGACAAAATGAAAATATTTCTCTTTAGCATGTGTCTTAAGACTCCAAATATTCGATTTCCTGACATAATATTTCTAATGATTAATCTCTACTTTAAAGCACTGATTTTAAATCAGCTTACTGTCGACACCATTCAAGCGGATCAACCGGTTTGCCTTGCTTGCGTATGCCAAAATACAGCCCAGGCTGACTTCGGCCCCCGCTCTGTCCGACGGAGGCAATAATTTCACCTGCCTCTACCTTCTCCCCGACCTGCTTATAAAGACTCTGGTTAAATGCATAAAGCGTCATATACCCTTTGCCGTGATCTATTATCATAAGCATGCCATAACCTCTTAACCATTCAGCATATACTACCTCTCCTGTAGTAACAGCATGAATTTCTGTACCTTCTAGGGCATCTATTAATACGCCGTCCCAGTTGCCCTCCGCACGCGCGCTGCCAAATTTCTTTGCTAATTTACCACTAACCGGCCAGGGCAACTTACCCTTAAGCTGTGGAAAATCTTCCCTTTGCCACGACTCATCATTCTTTAGCGGGGAAAGCTCATTTTCCTGTTTGACAGTCAACTCAGAATTATCTGGAGTTAGCTGCAAAGAAGCAATCAGACTTTTCAATCGGGTTTCACTTTCATTTAATTGTCTTAATTGCTGTTCAGTGGCATACAAATCCTTATTTAAGTGCGTCAGCAGTTCCTGTCTTTGGAATTTGGCCTTATCCAAAATTGACTGCTCCGCTTCCTTTTGCTGTAAAGTTTGCTCTAAAAACCGGCTTTCATCCTGTTTTTGCTTATCCAGTCTGCTCAAATGCTTCAATGACTCTTCAATATCAATCAATTTAGCCAAACGCGCCGAGTTTAAGTATTTGTAATAAATCATCATTCTACTGGCCAGGGCAGGATCGCGCTGGTTGAGCAGCAACTTCAATTTTTCTTTTTGCCCCATCGCATAAGCAGCCTTTATTTGCCCGGCCAATTCCTCCCTTTGATTCGCAATCTGGTTCTGAAGAGCGTGGCCTTCCTGCCCAATATGAGTCAATTTCAGGCGCTGGCGTTCAATCTGCTGTTTCAGCTTTTTTAATAAAGCGGCTGTTTTGCCGTAGCTTTTTTCAATTTCAGCCAACTGGATATTTAATGTTTTTTGCTCAAGTTGAATGCGCTGCATATCTTGCTGCACCGCATTAATATTTGATTGAACCTCGCCCAGTTCTCTGTTTTTTTCTGCAACATTTGCGTTCCCCCCGCTTACTGATATGCCCAGCAAAAAAAAACAAAGAACTCTCTGTTTCCTCATTCACCCGGTCAACAAATAAGAAGTGATCTGCCAGTCATTTCAAGAGGCTTCTCGATTCCTAAAATAGCCAGCATGGTTGGCGCAATATCCGCTAGATTGCCGCCGGCAGCTAAGGGTCTGTCGCCGCCGACATATATCAAAGGCACCGGATTGGTGGTATGAGCGGTATGGGGCTGGCCGGTTGTTTTATCCACCATTTGCTCAATATTGCCATGATCAGCAGTCACCAGCATTCTTCCATTAACGCGCTGCAATGCCTCGACTACGCGTTGCATTGAAGCATCCACTGCTTCAACAGCTAAAACCGCCGCATCAATTATGCCTGTGTGACCGACCATGTCGCAATTGGCATAATTACAGATAATCACATCGTATTTTCCACCCGTAATGGCCTCGACCAAATGGTCAGTAACTTCCGCTGCATTCATTTCCGGCTGCAGGTCATAAGTTCTTACCTTAGGCGATGGCACTAATATTCTGTCTTCCCCAGGAAAAGGCGTATCAACGCCGCCATTAAAAAAAAACGTAACATGTGCATATTTCTCAGTTTCAGCAAGCCTTAATTGGCTCATCCCCAGCTTGGATAAAACCTCTCCCAGGCCATTTTTTAAGTCGCTTGCGGGAAAAGCCACATCATAATCAAAATCCTGATGATATTCGGTCAATGTACAGAAATAGCCTTTATGAGGCGCGCGGCCTCTATCAAATGCAGTAAATGTTTTGGCCGTTATTGCCTGCGATATTTCGCGGGCCCGATCTGCTCTGAAATTCATGAATACGACCGAATCTTCCAGGTCAAGAGCAACGGACTTACCGCCAGGGCCTAAAATAGCAGTTGGCAAAACAAACTCATCCGTCTCGCCGCGACTATAAGCTGACTCCAGACCTTTTAAAGCTGAATCGGCATAGACAGTGGCCTCTCCTTTAGTAAGAAGATCATAAGCGGATTTTACCCGGTCCCAACGATTGTCTCTATCCATTGCGTAAAAACGGCCGACAATCGAAGCTATCCTGCCCACCCCCAGTTCTCTGAATTTTGCTTCAAGCAATTCAATGGATGACGCCGCGCTCTTTGGCGGCACATCCCGTCCATCCAGAAAAGCATGCACATAAATTTTACGCAGGCCGCGCCTGGCCGCCAGCTCGACCATTGCTAAAATCTGATCTTCGTGGCTGTGCACACCGCCAGGTGACAGCAAGCCAAGAATATGCAGAGACTTGTCTTTCTCTTTAGCCTCATCTACGGCCCGGCAAAAGACCGGGTTGGAAAAAAAACTGCCATTTTTTATAGCATCATTGACTTTTGTGAGATCCTGAGGTACATACCGCCCCATTCCCATATGAACATGTCCAACCTCGGAATTTCCCATCTGGTCATCGGGCAATCCCACAACTGATCCTGAGCACTCCAGTAAAGCCATAGGATAGTCCCTCTGCAATCTGTTCCAGCAAGGCGCATTAGCCATGGCAATGGCATTATATTTTTTGTCCAGTGTATAACCCAATCCATCAAGGATTGCTAATACCACTGGCTTTGGCCGATTCGACTTCGACATCCTTATTCTCCTGATATTAAAATAAAATAGGTATTTGCCTTCTTAACTATAAATCAATTTATGCCCTGCTTTATTCTCTATTACCTAAAATGCATGAAAATAAGGTATCATTTTGTTGAAGTTACTAACTTTTGTAGGCTAATAACAGGGCGTAATCCCAAATAATGTCATTACTATATTAATACACGTTAGTGACCGTTGTGTATAAATAATTCTTGTCCGAATTCTTTTTAGAATTGGACTCTCTAAAGCCTTGGCCATAAGCAAGCTGCATGCCAGAATGTAAATAAGCTTTTTTGTATGAGGATGTCGACCTAGGCAGAACGACGCCCCGTTTGCCTGACTTACTACCTCATCGATGACGGGCCTATGCTACAGCTCATTCAAATAATGCAGCTTGCCTGTTCCGGGCATTGATTTATTTTCTATCTACTTGACTTAACCACACTATCATGGACCGTTATCTCGAATTTATTTTAAATCACTATATATTGTCTCTCGCTCTGGCTGTAGTTACCTATTTATTGCTGCAGGAGCTGTTTGACCTAGCCTTTAAAAAGTTTGGCTCTGTTTCGCCCTTGCTCGCTGTCGCAAAAATGAACGACGGCAATGCCACCATCATCGATGTGCGCGAACCACAGGAATTTACCCAAAGCCATATTGAAAATGCAGTCAATATCCCGTTAAGCAAATTACCCGAACAGCTTTCAAAACTGGAAGCGCATAAAAAAGAACCTGTGCTTATTGTCTGCCAAAATGGCGCCCGCTCGTCTTCGGCCGGCAAACTATTAACGAAAGCGGGGTTCGAACAGGTGTTTGTCATTACCGGCGGACTGCAAGCCTGGGAAAATGATTATAAATTACCGCTAAAAGTAAGCGGCAAGAAGATCAACGCTGAATTATCGAAATAATCACAGATAATTCTTAAGCCACTATTATCTCTACTAGAACTGTCACATGTCCGAAGCCAACACTGCTGTAGAAAAACAATTCTCCATTCAAAAGGTTTATACCAAGGATATATCTTTTGAAACTCCCAACTCACCCAGGATATTTACAGAGAAATGGGAACCATCCGTTGACTTTAACCTGGGCACTAATGTCGGGCCTTTGGAAAATTCCTTGTATGAAGTAGTGCTCACCATTACTATTACGGTAAAGAGCGGTGATTCAACGGCCTATCTTGTTGAAGTCAATCAGGCCGGCATTTTCTCCCTGAGCGGTTTTACCGAGCAGGAAATGAGCCCCATGGTGGGCAGTTTTTGTCCCAATATTCTTTTTCCTTACGCAAGAGAAGTCATTTCCGACCTTGTCGCCAAAGGCGGCTTCCCCCAACTGCTTTTAGCGCCGGTAAATTTTGACGCTTTGTATGCCCAGCATTTGCAAAAAGTCCAGCAACAAGCTCCGGGTTCAGGCGCAATCAATTAAATTGCCTGATGAATACAAAAATAGCGATTCTGGGCGCCGGTTCATGGGGAACTGCTCTGGCCATCCTGGCAGCGCGCAATGGCTGTCAAACTCTATTATGGGGTCGTGATCCAGACCATATTGCAGCGCTGGCGCGGGATCGGCAAAATAGGCGCTACCTTGCCGATCTGGCCTTTCCTGACAATCTTTTTGTTACTTCCGAGTTAGCGGAGGTAGGTAAATTCAGCAGTCTTGTGCTTGTTGTGGTACCCAGCCATGCCTTTCAAGAGACTCTGATCAAGCTCAAACCCTTGTTATCAAATCAGGTAAAAATAGCTTGGGCAACTAAAGGATTTAATCCTGAGGACGGTTCCCTGCTTCATGAAACTGTAGCCGACATTTTTTATCCGAAAACGCCCTCGGCCATCCTTTCAGGCCCTACTTTTGCGCGCGAGGTTGCAGCCGATCTGCCCACTGCAATCACTATTGCATCAGCTAATCAGGATTTCGCAAACCAGTTAGCAGGAATTTTACACCGGGGACGTTTTCGAACTTACACCAGTTCCGATATGGTCGGAGTAGAAGTTGGCGGCGCGGTAAAAAACGCCATGGCTATTGCCGCCGGCATTGCCGATGGGCTTGGCTTTGGCGCCAACACGCGGGCGGCGCTTATTACCCGAGGTCTTGCCGAAATTATCCGTCTCGGCGTCAAACTGGGCGGCAAACAGGAAACCTTTATGGGTTTGGCCGGCCTCGGCGATCTGATTTTAACCTGCACCGATGATCAATCCCGTAACCGGCGCTTCGGCTTAGCCTTGGGACAAGGCAAGGATAAAGCCGCTACGCTGCGGGAAATTGGCCAGGAGATTGAAGGTATTGCGGCTGCCAGAGAAACTTTTTTACTCGCCAGAAAACAGGGTATAGACATGCCGATTACTGAACAGGTCTACAAAGTTTTATATGACGACCTGGCGCCGCTCACCGCCGTACAAAACCTGCTGGCCCGCGATCCGAAACCCGAATCGTAAAACCGTTTTTTATAAGCTTCAGAATTTTAAGCGTCCACCTGAAAGAAGCGTTTCATATTTCTTGCACATTTGGCGAAGATAATAAATTATCAGCTGGCGATGCGGAATGTATAAATCGATTCGGGTAAAATTGTTTTTAACCTTGCTGCTGTCCACCCTTATTGTGGTTGCCGGCATGTATGCATTCATGCGCGAGTCGTTTGAACGCGGCTTTATGGTATTTGTCGAAACCCGGCAAAAAGAGCGCATAGACAACCTTATCGAAGCACTGGCCGACTATTATGCAAAGGATCAGGGATGGCGCAAACTGGCCAATAATAAAAGCAAGTGGATTGAAATATTGTCAAAAGCCAACCCGCATGGCCATTATCGTCCGCCTCCGGCCTGGCTAAAACAGGCAGCAGCCGAACCCGCCGCGGCGTGGCCGCCAAAATTGCCCGAAGCGTATTCAAAGCGCCATTTCATTCCTCTGGAAATGCGCGTCATGTTATTAAAGGCCGACAAAAGCATCCTCTTCGGGCGCCCCGAGCGGCTCTCGCACTTGTCTCTGAAACCCATTTATCAGGGCAACCAAAGCGTTGGCTTTTTAGGCGTTTTACCCGGTAAATCGCTTAACCAGCTGGGGGAAATCCAGTTCATGGAGCAGCAGACTGAAGCGTTTGTCTGGATTGCGGTGTTAATGATATCGCTCTCGGCCAGCCTGGCCTTGCTGCTGGCTTACATACTGGGCATGCCGCTCAAGCGCATTACCGCCGCGTCCAAGGCCTTGGCAATCGGCCGGTATGACACGCGGCTGCCGATTGATTCGCATGATGAACTGGGACAATTAGCGCATAACTTTAATGATCTTGCCGCAGCGCTGGAACAGGCCGAACAGACCCGCCGGCGCTGGGTTGCGGACATATCGCATGAACTGCGCACGCCATTATCAGTGCTGCGCGGGGAACTGGAAGCCTTGCAGGACGGCATTCGGCCATTAACCCGTGATGCAGTCGATTCGCTGTACGGCGATGTCATGCGGCTGAACCGGCTGGCGGAGGATCTCTACCAGTTGGCCCTGTCCGATCAGGGCGCGTTGAGTTATCGCAAAACGCAAACTGATCCTCTGGTTACTCTGGAAGAAGACCTCACTGCTTTTGCTCCCGAATTTGAACGACGGAATATTTCGGTAAAGCTGAAGAACCGGTTGGTCGAACCTTCCATAATTCACGCCGATCCGGACCGATTATCCCAGCTTTATCGAAATCTGCTGAAAAATACCGTGAACTATACCGATAAGGCGGGTCAATTGCTCATTACCGTTTCCCGCGTTGCCGATAAAATTTCGTTCAGTTTTCAGGACAGCGCGCCGGGAGTTATGGAAGAGGATCTGCCTAAATTGTTTGATCGCTTTTACCGGATCGAAAGCTCCCGCAGCCGCAGTCATGGGGGAGCAGGCTTGGGACTTGCAATTTGCCGGAACATTGCCGAGGCTCATAACGGCGCTATTTACGCGGCAGCTTCGCCGCTGGGCGGTCTTGAAATTAAAATGGAACTTCCGGTCTACTGATGAATACCATACTATCAAGCAAACGCATTCTGATCGTTGAAGATGAGATAAAACTTGTCTTCCTGCTGGAAGATTATCTGCATAACGCCGCCTTTAAAACCCACAGCTTTGATAATGGTCTGGAAGTCATACCCTGGCTCAAGGAAAACAGCGTGGATTTAATTCTTCTCGATTTAATGCTGCCCGGCCGGGACGGGCTGGATGTTTGCAGGGAAATCCGCAGCTTCAGCGCCGTCCCCATTATTATGGTTACGGCCCGTATTGAAGAAATTGATCGCTTGCTAGGCCTGGAACTGGGAGCCGATGATTATATCTGCAAGCCATTCAGCCCGCGTGAGATTGTGGCCCGCATTAAAGCCGTGTTACGCCGAACCCAGCCGCAGCCTGTATCGGCTCAGTCAAGTATTCTGGAACTGGACGCTTTCAGTTTCCGGGTTATTGCAGGCGGCCAGGAAGTGACACTAACCGCCGTTGAATTTCAACTGCTGCAGGTGCTGTATCAGCACTCGGGCCGGATTTTTTCACGGATACAATTAATGGACCGGATTTATCAGGATCACCGCATCGTTTCGGACCGGACTATCGACAGCCATATCAAAAAACTGCGCAAAAAACTCAGCGATTTGCTGCCCGAAGCAGAACTGATACATTCGGTGTATGGCGCCGGCTATCGCTACGAGCCGCAACCGAAAACGGCAGTTAATGGAGATATGTCCTAATCCCAAACTCCATATTCTTTCCACATTTGCTTCATTGTGCTTCCTTTTTTAACGGGTATCTTATTCATCAAGGACGGCAAATGACTGTTCTGCATCGACTATCTATTTTAACAACCGAGGTAATTAATGATGAATAAAAAACTGATAAGCATTATCGTCCTGACTTTAAGCCTTCCACTAGCCGCCCTGGCCGGACAAGAGCCGCAAGGCGATTTCAAGCGGCCTCATGGACAGAAAATCGAGCGCTTAACCCAGGAACTGGGTCTTAACCCGGAACAAAAAACCCAGGTCGAAGCTGTATTTAAGGAAAAAAAAGCCAAGTATAAAGCGTTACATGAAGAAACGCGGGGGCAACTGCAAAAGATTCTTACTCCAGAGCAAATGACCAAACTGGACGACATTCATAAACGCCGTCACGAGCAACGCGGCACAAAAGATACGCCTAAAGCGCAATAAAAACACAGCCGGCACGGCTCAGGAAAGAGCCTATGCCGGCATTCCCCTCATGACAGCAACGCCGTTAGCAGAGGCCGAAGATTATGCAGTTGTCTTTGTCTGCTTAAGCGGTTGGCAATTACGATGCTTTTTAATTCAGTCAGCGCCTGCTCAAAAACATTATTGACCACCAGATAATCGAACTCCTCGTAGTGACGAATTTCAGCCACTGCATCGCGCATTCGCCGGGCAATAATTTGTTCATCATCCTGGCCGCGATTTCGGAGCCGCTGCAGCAAAACCTCTGTCGAAGGCGGTAAAATAAAAATTGAGATGCTGTCCGGCAATAATTTTTTAACTTGCTGAGCGCCCTGCCAGTCGATTTCAAGGATGACATCGCTACCTTTTTTCAGGTTTTGTTCCAGAGTCTGTTGCGCCGTCCCGTAAAAATTATCAAAAACCTGTGCATATTCAAGAAAAGCCTGTTTTTCCTGCATGGCTTGAAAGTCTTCAATCGTAATAAAGTAATAATCCTGACCATTTGTCTCGCCAGTACGCATCGGACGGGTGGTGTGGGAAATGGATACGGTCAGGTTGTCCAAATCGGAAATCAGCTGCTTAACCAGAGTGGTTTTTCCGGCCCCGGAAGGTGCGGAAATAATATAGAGTTTGCCGTTATTCATGTGTATCTAAATATAAAGTAGTGTTTTAAGCTATTGAATTAGCAATTATATTTTTCAATAATCCTTTATTTTGGCATAGATATAAATCTAGCGCTCTCATTTTTTGGGGCATGAAGGCAATTATTGTACGACTCCTGAAATTCCAGGCTTTCCGGGCAGACATTATAAAATTTTATATTTAGATGCCGGCCATTGATTTTTAAAGCCGCGTGCTTAGAGCTTATGGGAAATTTTGATACCGGGTTGAAAAAATTGGCTTGTTTATTACAGGATGGCGCCGCTTTTTAATGACAACAAAACTCAAAAAACCTTTAATAGCGCCTTAATCCAAATCCGTCATAGACTTTTGAAGGTCGTCCTTGGCACATTATCCTCGCTGCCCACCATCAAGCAGACGGCTTCATTAGTCTTTTTCCTGAGGGCGCAAACGCTACAGTAATAATTCGCCAACGGCAGCTGATGGGTCGTCTGCCGACCCATGCTGCTGGTTCAATCAATTTTATCACATACCGATCCGCTGTGGGGAGGAGCCGATTCTTATCTGTACTACAGCACATCATCACCTAGCGAGCTACGCACCTGCCGGGATACGTTCTTAAGGCGTATAGAGGGAGAACCAATGAACCCCTGGTTTAACGCTGCTTTAATTACCCCTACCGTCTCCCCAGTTATCGTCGGTTATATTCGATTGCACATGACGGAGCGGAGCCGCTGTCATTTTTTTCATTATTTCTGGCAGCTTTTCTGGCTACCCTGGCTTTTGTTTCTGCTTTTGCGGTACACAACTATCAATATCGGGACCAATACCGATTTTGGGTTTAAACCTTTATTCTGTTTGGCTGGATCAGCGTGTGAAGAAGACGCCTCCCCTGGTAGAGGGAATATTCTCCCGCCGAAGCTTTTAACTCCTTACCTAAAAGGATCTATTATGAAGAGCGTCTCTATTGATGGAATCAGTGCTGTCCTCTTGGATCTTTTATTGATCCGATCGCAGTTACAAGCGGTTACTGGATTTGGTTCTTTAAAGGAACGCTTTATGATGACATCCGTGTACTTAATTTCTTCGACTTGTATATTTTGATGTTTTTATCTCCTTTAGCCTGGATGCTCGTCATTCGGCGGCTACAATGTGGCTTTACCAAGAAAATCGTTGCTTCCATTGCAGCTTTAGCTCCACTGATCGTCTAATCGTTCAAGGGCATAATCTGGTGTTTAACTTTCACTTCCGGAGTGTTCGATATGCTAAGATGGGGATCATGGGTAACTTTGAGAATGAGAGTTTAAAATATACAACTATGAAGGGATATACGCTATATACCTCTCTTGAGCCCTGCCCTATGGGCCTAGTGCGGTTAAGCATCGCCGACATAAGCAGAGTAGTATTTGCAGCAGTCGATGTCACAGGCTGCATGGGCCGCCGGTTAAATAGCCTACCCCCTTTTGGCTTGAGTTGGCGCACAGGAAAAAATTTGCTCGGGCCCGGCAGGCAGGGCCTGATTAATGCTGTTGCCCAGATCTTCTTTCTCAACGTGGATACATTAATCGCAAATATCAAGGCAAGATGAGCCCATCAACCCACAAATACCGCCGTAGGGTGTCAACACTATTCCGGTCCCTAAAGTAGACCCCATAGTCCAGACAAAAAATACCTTTGCCACGGGAAACAAGGTAAACTCGGCAAGCGATATCGCGCAGGACAAAAAAATCAGCTAGCAGCTAGGAAAGGTGACCAATGCTATATAATATTGTGGAATACTATGTAGTGCAAGCGTTAGACCATCTGCAGCAGCAATCTCAACAGATTAATAAAGATTGCGAGGAGCGCTTATCCTGATTGATGACCAAGCATATTAATGTACTAGGGCAGTACTCATTCAGATCGGCAGAACGGCTCATAAAAAAATAACTTAGGCTATTAAACCAGCTTTCGGAAATATGTTCAATCGTTAGCGTAAGAGAAGAATCAGACCCTCATGCGTTACATACTTGTTGGACTTGAACAAATGATTTGTTGTTATTAGAATGCTCAAAAATTCCTAGAAGCAGGGACTACATGCACACGAGCGGAATAATTCCGGGCCAGTTTCCTGAACCGGGATTAAATTTGACGGCAGTGTTTGCTTTTTAAAAAGCAATCACTCAAACGGCGCTGCTTATAAATAAACCCGTCACAGCTACGGGATGGTTTACGGTGGCTGTAAGGCGGAATCACCGCCTCAACAGCTTAAGCCCTGAAGGGTGTCAATAAACACATGGCTGTCATAGTCTTTAGAAGAGGCTGTTCCATTTGCCCTTTCTCTAAAAATGAGGGTAAATTTCGATAGCACTTATTAAGACAGTAAATGGCAATTTATCCGGGCTCAATATTACGGCATCGGCTCTAGTTGATACATCACAGCGTCCTGAGCAGTATCTATTGATGGTGACGACCTAGCGCCAGTTTACAATTTGGAAAGGCACAAGCAAAATTGGAACTTACGGAAAAATGATTAATTTTGTCACCAGAACATTGACCGATTAAAAGATCATGGGCCTTTTTTATTGATGCAGAATCGTCCGGAACGATGGAGCAATATTTATCCCCTTACAAGACAGGATGTTACCCACTGAACAAACTTGGGCAAACCGCTTTATGAATAAGATCCTGATCAATGACTTATAGTTTGCCGGTAATTGAAGATGCCGACAGGCATACAGTATAAGTCTCAATCAGGGATGTTAACGGCTCAACAAATACGGGATAGTCGAGCAAAATGAGTTTTGGCAGTTTACAGACACCGCGGCCAAACCAGCTATGCCAACCCTAACTCAATGACTGGACTACCGTCTAGCATTTATCTTGCATTATAATTAGATATGAATTTTCTTAAGATTTAGTTGATGTTTAAAAATATACTCATTGTTTGTGTCGGAAATGTATGCAGGAGCCCAATGGCAGAAGGCTTGTTAAAACAAGCACTTATCGCCTCTGGAAAAGCTGATTACGTAGTGAGCTCTGCAGGTCTTGGGGCATTAGTTGGGCATGCCCCGGATGTGAAAGCCTGTCAGCTGATGATGAAAAAAGGCATCGACATTTCAGGCTATCGGGCGCGCCAGTTGAATAAGGATATAATCCGTAAGGCTGATCTTATTCTGGTTATGGAATCGTTTCACAAAAGCGCCATCGAAAAAATTGAACCTTATGCAAAAGGCAAAATTTTTCACCTCGGCAATTGGGGAAATTTCGATATTCCCGACCCTTACCAACAAAATTTATCAGCTTTTGTAACATCGTTTAATTTAATTGAGCGAGGCGTATCCGAATGGTTAAAAAAATTATAATGGAAATTATAAAACTGACTACACTTTATTAAAACTCTATTTATTCCGCTTCTTACCTTAACAATATCTCTAATTGGATATCTAATTCTATGCGCATCAAAGCTTTACTGATCCTGATTACAATAGACCAACTTTGCGCCTGCACCATCATACCAGGACAGCATATAAGCCATTTTTCCTCTCAATCGAGCGTAGAAATGCCAGTTACTGAAAACAATAAAACCATTTTAAAAAAGCTGAATATTAAACTGATTACAGCTCAGTTAATTGTTGACTTAGAAAAAGATTTAAACAATCGTAGCTTGGGTGCTAACAATATTGCCAATCTTTATTATAACTATCGCATTGGTTCTAAAGCTAAAAAAGGCGCGCCCCTCGCCCACTCCAGCCAATATCTTGTCGGTCCCCGGGATATTCTCACTATAACCGTTTGGGAGCACCCTGAGTTGACTATCCCTGCCGGTGAATTTCGCTCGGCAGAAACAGCGGGCACAATTGTTGGCGAAGACGGTAATATTTTCTATCCCTATGCCGGCGTAATAAAAGCGGCCGGGAGAACAGTTGAAGAAATCCGCCAACAATTAACCGAAAAACTTTCGGTATATATAGAACAAGTTCAGCTTGACGTACGCATAGCCAGTTATAGAAGTCAACGGGTTTATGTGGTCGGAGAAGTTGCCACTCCGGGTATCCAATTGGTAAAAGATATACCATTGACCGTTTTGGAAGCCATCAATAGTGCCGGCGGCTTAAGTCCGGAAGCAGATTCACGAAATATAACGTTAACTCGCCACGATAAAACCTACAGCATCAATTTACTGTCTCTTTATGAAGGCGGTGATCTCAGTCAAAACGTGCCGCTTGAACACGGTGATGTGCTGAATGTGCCGGATAGGCAATTTAATAAGGTTTTTGTGTTAGGGGACTCAAATATTCTTAATAGCTTTGCTTCTGGTACAAATAGCGCTACAAGATCACGCAGTGTCTTTATGAATAAAGGGAGAATGACATTGACTGAAGCAATCAGTGACCAGGGAGGCATTAATATGGAAGTAGCGGATGCGGCCAGAATTTTCATCTTTAGAGGTGGGCTTGGGAGGCCCGAAATATTTCATTTGAATGCCAAATCACCCGATGCCTTATTGTTGGCTGATCGTTTTCCATTACAGCCGCGTGACGTTATTTTTATTGACCGCGCACCAGGTATTCGCTGGAATCAAATCATCAATCAAATCCTACCTACTGTTACGCTGTTGAACTCGTTTGTTCAACCATTTGACCCCAACCGATGATTCTGGATGAGATGTGTGGATCTTTAGACTACGGATTAGCTGTATCAGGCAGGTTGCGCTCATCCCGCAAAACTTTAACGGTTTGGGTTCGCTTAATATCAGGTTAATGCATAACTTACTCGTTTATTAGTAATGGCTATTGCAAAAATATAAATTAAAGCGTGTATTTCCGTTTGCCTATAGCCAATGCAATATTTATTGCAAAATAACCACTTCAATTTAATTCAACTAAACAATTTTTTAAGTATAAAATGCAAAAACCTTTTTTCGATAATAGCAACCTCGCAGTCAATTACTTACCAAATGAAAAGGACGATAAAGTCGATTTAAGTGAAATTATAGCCATACTGCTTGATAACAAATGGCTTATCGCTTTGACTACCGCAGTCGTGCTGGCTATCGG
Organism: Candidatus Methylobacter favarea; assembly: GCF_902806695.1. Classification (GTDB taxonomy): domain Bacteria; phylum Pseudomonadota; class Gammaproteobacteria; order Methylococcales; family Methylomonadaceae; genus Methylobacter_B; species Methylobacter_B favarea. The sequence continues at coordinate 15,814 of NZ_CADCXN010000068.1, forward strand.
TACAGCCAAAGTCTTTATTGACCGTCCCGTTTATAAATCCGATGCCATGTTGCAAGTCGAAGCGCAATCACAAGCACTCAGAACCCTTGAACCAGGTGTTTCCATACAAAAAACAGAGATACCCGTAATGGCAGAAGTTGAGCTTATCAATTCACGAATGGTATTAGGGGAAGCTATTAGAAATCTTGGTTTAAGTATTATCGCTAAACCAAAATATTTTCCTATTATCGGAGAGGCTATTGCCAGACATTATGAACAGTCCAATAAAGACAATAAAGTTTCAAATGCATTCTTAGGAAGAACACAATATGCATGGGGCGGTGAATCCATCCGCGTCGACGCCTTTATGGTGCCATCCAACTGGCTCAATAAAAAGTTCATATTGATGGCAGCAAGCAAACAAGGCCATTTCCAGCTCATGCTTGAAGGAGAGCTAATATTAGAAGGTGAAGTAGGTAAACTGGCCAGCAAACAACTGAAAGGCGAACAACAATCCCTCATGCTGTTTGTCCCATTATTAAAAGCCCGGCCGGGTACTGAATTTACTGTTATGCGATTATCTGAAGACAAAGCGATAAATGAATTAAAAGAAAATCTTCTCGTCACTGAAAAAGGCAAACTTACCAGGATTCTCGAATTGACCCTGGAAGCCGACAAACCTGAATTGGCCGTACAGATATTAAATCAAATCGTTAATATTTATATCCGCCAAAACGTTGAAAAAAAATCAGCGGAAGCACAAAAAACACTGGAATTCCTGAATGAGCAGATGCCCTTGCTTAAAGAGCGACTGGCTGAAGCAACAACAGCTTTAAACGACTACAGAACCCGCCAAGGCTCAATTGATTTAGATCTCGAAACACAAGGCATTTTAAAAGGCGTGGTGGAACTAAAAACTGAAATCACGAAACTGCAGCAGCAACGTGATGAGCTAAGGCAAAAGTTTACTGAATCGCATCCTTCCATTGTTTCCGTTGATAAGCAAATTGCCCGATTGCAAGGTCAGATGAATAATCACGAGCAAAAAATTGAAGCTTTACCAGAAACCCAACAAGTCATATTAAAGCTGGCTAGAGACGTTCAGGTCAATACTGAACTCTACACCACTTTACTTAACAACTCTCAGACACTTCGTGTCGCAAAAGCTGGCGCAGTACCGGATGTAAGAATTATCGATTATGCTATATCGCCCACGTTGCCTATAAAACCCAAAAAAGTACTCATCATGGCGTTTTCACTCATCTTGGGATTGATCTTAGGCATAGCTTTAACTTTTATTCGCAAAGCATTACGCCGTGGCATCGAGGACCCCGATTTAATAGAAAAAGAATTGCATATTCCGGTTTATGCAAGCATTCCTCATAGTGTTGATCAAGAAAAGCTCAATAAAAAGATTAAAATAAATCATCCACGAAAAGTAAAAGAACCTTTAATTTTGGCGGTGCAAAATAAAGAGGATCTAGCCATAGAAAGCTTGCGCAGCTTACGAACTACTTTGCATTTTGCTTTTTTAGAAGCGCAAAACAATATTATTATGATTACTGGTCCTAGCCCAGGAGTTGGAAAAACCTTCGTATGCATTAATCTTGCCGTCGTTTTGGCCGAGGCTGGTAAAAAAATTTTGTTAATCGATGGTGATATGCGCAAGGGTTTTATCAATAAGATTTTCGACATTGGTAGAGAAAATGGACTTTCAGAGCTCATTTCAAATACTATTTCAGGCCGGGCTCCCAAATGGGATGTAACGATTCATAAAACACCGATAGTCAATCTGGACTTTATCCCCAGCGGATCTATACCGCCCAACCCCTCAGAATTACTGTTGCATGAACGGTTTGGTCATTTATTGGAAAACATTAGTAAGAATTACGACCATGTCATCATTGACTCGCCGCCTATTTTAGCAGTTACCGATGCAGCAATAATTGGACGTAGGGCTAGTGCAACATTAATGGTTGTTAGAGCAGGTCAACACCCCATGCGAGAGTTGGAACAAAGCGTCAAGCGTCTAACTCAGGGCGGTGTCCCTTTAAAAGGTGTCGTGTTTAATGATTTACCTAAAGCCTCCTCGCGCTATGGATACGGATATGGACAATACAAATATATTTATCAATATAGTTACAATAAAGCTAACTGATGTAACCATAGATGAAATATCTATATCTGCATTTACTGCGGTTACCCTTACCCTAGCTGGGGGGAACTCTATTTTCATATTCTGACAACAGAACTATAGCGGTCCCCGGAATCCGGACAATAGTATAAGCCAGGCTCTGAGCTAAATCAGAGAGCAAAAATCAGTGAAAGAAACGGCAGATGTTTATAGTGCTCAAAAAGCCAAGATTGCCATAGCAGCCGTAAAAAGCATCAAGACGATCAATGAAATTACCCAAGAACACAGTATCCGCCCGAGTCGTCGGGTGAGTCCATGGAAAAAAGACCTGTCGGCGAAGACGGGCAGCTTGTTGGAAGGCAAGCGCGGGCCGAAACCCATCAACGTGCAGAGCGATCCTGAGCATTCGCCAGGATTGGATACTTGAACAGGGAGCACTGCTATCGCCTATATCCGCTTACCGCGCGAGTTTGTTTATCGGCTCGCGATGCCTTTACCGGGGGCTTGCTGACAACCGCATCCCGATCAGTAGGGAGGGGCGAGGCCGGGCCCTGGATAATATTTTGGCCGAGCGGCTGTGCCGGACGCTTAAATATGAACACGTGTATTTAAAGCCCCAGCAACAGGCAGGATGTTGATGGGATTTGCCAATCTCTCCACTTCTATAACCAGGAACGCTGGCATCAAGCACTTGCTTGCCAAGTGCAGCCGGAAGTCTATACCAAGGCTAGGGGCAGTAGGGTCAAGATCATCGACAAAATCAACGGTACGGGTGAAATATCAGAGACTGTGCTGAAAACGGGGACCGCGCCATTCAGCTGGAGTGTGATCACGGCTCTATCTTTAATAACCTGAGTTCAGTTTAAGCATTCTGTAAAAGGGGTAGTAAATCAGCCTTACATAATTGAAGAGCCGGCTTTTTATCCTGATTTTTTCCTGATCGGGATAAGCCGGTAAACTGGCCATGATAGGGGACCTGTAAGGGCTCAACGAGCGATGCTTCGAATGCTCAAGATCGCCAATATTCTTGAGCTGATCATTGAGGGTTTCGATGAGGCTGCGCTTGCTGCAGTAATTGATCAAAGGTCTCCCTAGCCTGAGCTTTCAGTTGTTTTTCAGGGCGGTCATCAGTTTAAGATCCTGGACCGTCAACAGCCGGGTTAATTCTTTGGAAATAGTGTCTCGGTCGCCTAACAGCTTGCCGGTCGATGACTTGCCGCGCCCTGCTTTCCTGACCCGGGTTGGGTGCCGTGACATACGGATAGTCTTGCAGACTTTCAGGGGCATAGCATCAATAAAAGCGCTGCCTGCGAAGACGACTGTTCATAGAGGCGGTAATGGGCGCTAACAGGTCTGGCATCATTCGGTAAAGCGATTATAGCTCACCCCCGTTAGGCAAGCCGGATGACCCATAGCAGTGTACAGGCTTCAGGTAAAACCCTATGCAGAGGTTCGAAAGCCTGACTGATGGCAAGCCATTAAAATCATGATCCTTTCGCTATAGCTCATGCGATGCGGGGGATGACCTTTCTTCCCGCCTTGAATGAGTTGATTCTTTTGCCATTCAACTATTAAAGGTTCGGCAAAAATTGTCCGCATCGCAGAATAGGTGTGTTAATTTCACCACTAGCAGGTGTTTTGTTTGAGCAAGTGAGCCTCGAAAACTTATTTTCTCCTTGTTATAACAAAAACCTGCTTCTTTTTTTATCCCGAACTCAGGTTAACTAACAACAAGGAGATAATCTAGTTATCTTAATCCGGCCAGTTAAATATTTGCCAATTCTTTTGGAGCGGGAGGTAAATTAGGAAATACTCTTGCAATTATGGCGCTTCCAGGGATAAGTACAACCCAAACGGTGACAAAAATTATCAGAAAATAATTTGTCAAACTCTTGTTATCAATATACCACTTCTCCACTTCTCCCTTGTAAGGGGTTATGACTGTATCATAGAAAATCTCTGGATCGTTTGCCTCATGGAGCAAGCTTTCTTCATCCCGAAAAATAATGGATCCAATACCCGAAAGACCAGGACGAACTTTCACAATCTGCCTTTGTACGTCGTCAGTAAAAGCCTCAAAACAACGCAGTGTTTGAGGACGGGGACCAACAATACTCATGTCGCCAAAAAAAATATTTAACAATTGCGGTAACTCATTTATCTTGGATTTACGTAAGAATCGTCCCATAGGCAAAATACGTGGATCATTTTTAACTGTGACTGTACCCGTACCTATGTGGGGACTATCCTTCAACATTGTAGCAAATTTTAGTAAATCAAACATTTTTCCATTGAGTCCGACTCTTTGTTGCGCAAAAAATACCTCTCCTTCTCCTGAAAACTTAAGAATTATGGCTATAGGAACCAATAACGGAGAGAGTATGATCAAAGCCAACCCTGAAAAAAATATATCAAATAAACGCTGTATATTGCATCCTATCATCAAAGTAAATTCCTATTTTTTTGACCCAAATATAAAATTATCTATCAAACGAAGCCTCGAAATGAGAGACTTTGCTCTTTGATGTGTGAAAAAGATACTTGAGAAAAAATCTTATTTGCTATTGTTGAACTCCGCTTCCTTTTTAATAATACCGATGCCATGAAAGCACTGCATTTCCTAGATTTCAGTGGAATAAGTAAAATTGTACTTGTCAATTCCCTTAAATTTCATTGAAATATTTAGCTTGTATTTTTTGTCTTTTCCTTTGTGGATGCTACAGGCACGCTGGAAGGTATATTAACAATTCGCTCTTCCAGCCAAGTAGCGTTAGGCAATCCATCATTCTGACAATGCTTGAACATATCCAGGTGATTCATCAAGCGCCAAATGGGCCGGGTCATTACTCCATTGGCATTCGTATGTTGAAGAAATTCATTACGCTGATTTAGCGAGTCAAATTGCAAAGCATTTAGCCAATAATTGGATACACAACCTTTAGGTTCATTTATAAACGCGATCTTACTTTTTGAGAAAAATGACTCATACTGCAGAGCCAATTCTCGCTTGCGCATAATAAAATAATCTAACTGTTCCATCTGAGCACATCCTAATGCCGCATTCAAATTTGGCAAACGATAATTATAGCCCACTTCATCATGAACATACTCGAAAGGGTGCGGAATTTTAGCGGTAGTGGTGATATATTTAGCCCGCTCTGCCAAGTCGGCGTCGTTGGTAATAATCATTCCACCCCCACCTGTGGTAATGATTTTATTGCCGTTGAAACTCAATATACCCATTAAACCAAAGGTGCCAGAGTGCTGCTCATTGATGTAACTACCTAATGATTCTGCAGCATCTTCAACTACGGGGATATTGTAATCCTTACAAACGGCAACAATTGAGACAATATCGCAGGGTTGCCCAAAAGTATGCATAGGGACACATGCAGATAAACGGCGTCCACTAGTTTTATTATATGCCACCCCATTTCTCAACTCAGCGTGCTCATACAAAAAAGTTTTGACCGCATCGTAACTCATACCCAATGAAGATTGATCCACATCCACAAATACAGGCAATGCGCCGATATAAGATACCGCGTTACACGTTGCTATAAAGGTAAGAGGCTGACTAATCACTTCGTCATCCCTGCCTACACCGGCCAATTTCAGGGCGACATGCAGCGCTGCAGTGCCATTAACAGTCGCAATGGCGTATTTGGCGCCCGTGAAAGCGGCTATCTTTTGTTCAAATTCTGTCACTTTCGCACCTACTGAAGAAACAAAATTCGAATCAATACATTCGTTAAGATAAGTTTTCTCATTCCCTGCAAAAACTGGTCTGTGCAGTAATACTGGAAATTCAGGTGCATAAACTGATTTCGCAAAATCTTCAAACTCATTTAATATATGTGATATTTGACTCATATAAATCTCAAAATTAAAAATCGGGTAATTTCTTTGACGTAAGCTACTGACTATTCTTATAAATAATCAGTTAAACCTACAGGCTGCGTTAATATAAACAACTGTAACTTAAGTTGGCTCATTCAAACTTTCAAGATGACAAAAAGTTAGGTTTAATTCAGCTAATCCCCATCTTGTTGAGCATAACTTGATTTACCTTATGTACATCATATTTTTCTTCAGCGATTTCACGTGAACGCTGTCCCATCCGTAAAATCATCTCTTCATTTTTTATAAATCTTAGCATTGCCTTTGCCAATTCATTCACAGAACCTACGGGTACAAGCAACCCATTATCTTCAGTGCAAACCGTTTCTCTGCAGCCTGGAGCGTCGGTTGTAATAATCGCCCGCCCCATAGACATAGCCTCCAGTACGGAGCGAGGTGTACCTTCACGGTAAGAAGGCAGCACATAGACGCTGCACTGGGCAATAGCTGGTCGAACATCGGCTAGCCGACCGATATTTTCGATGGTACCCTCTGCTATCCATGTATCTAGTTCCTGTTGTGCAATAGCGCTGGGATTTTCATCAAGCCATCCCACTAAGGTAAAACGAACTTCAGGATATTTCGCTTTGACAAGCTTGGCGGCGGCAGCGTACTCGCGGATACCTTTGTCGATCAAAAATCTGGCAATCATTAAGAAACAAGGAGTGCCTTTAGGTATAGGTGTATATTTATAATAGTCTACATTAACACCGGAACCGTTAACTACACAGGTAGGGGCGTTAGGTTTCAAAATCCCTAACTGATGAAATAAGTGAAGATCATCCGGATTTTGAAAAAATATCATATGCGCTCCACTAAGTGAAATAGCATATAGTCTCTGAACCAATCGACGTAATAAACCACGCTGGTTTTTTTCACCTTGGAAGGCATAACCGAGCCCTGAAATCAAAGCAAAACGATGAGGCACCCCAGCTATTGAAGTAGCAATCATGCCATAAATTACTGGCTTTATCAGGTAAGCAAATACTGCTTCTGGTCTTATTGCCTTAATTAATTGCAACAACTGCCAAGTTGTGTGTAGATCTGCTAGAGGATTCATGCCAGCTCGCTGCATTGCTACCTTATGGAGCACTAGCCCTTTTTTCAATAATTTGTCGTGCAAATCACTATTTGCTTCCAAATCCGGTAAGGCGACATGCACCTGAATGCCACGTTCCAAAAGAGCATTAATTAAATCGCCGCGAAATGGCAATAGATCATCGGCAAAGCCGGCAATTATTAGAAATTTCATTGATGGGACAGCTATGCCTGAAATGTCTACTAACGCATTCATGCTAGGGTCTCTTGCTGATGCCAGGCAGAAGAAATGTCACTGATAGTTAAACCTGGATATGAGCAGCCTTTACCTGACTCAGCATGGCCCCCCACCTCGCCATCATTAGATTCTCGATAACATCTAGCTGATCCCATTTGCCGTAACAACCCCAGCCATTGTGTTAAGGGTAATAAAGAAGAAGCACTAATAAATCCAGGAAATACACGCATTAGATAAACACTCTTAAAATTTCTACAGTACAATATCAAAGACACAAACCAGCAAATCATCGTCGCCTAAGTGGGTAAATAAAGGATCCAGCTTTTTGCGAGGCGTAGGCACTCATTCCCAACGGCCAATAAGGGGCAAAGTACCTTGGAAGCCAGCCTGTTCAAAAATTTAAATCATTTCGATAAAAAAGACGCGGTTGGTATAAAACCGAGAATTGCGAAAAACCGCATCTTCCCACTTCGCCTCGGAAAATTTCAGGTTATTCAGTGCATCCCCTATATAATCCTTTAAGTCAATACGATTAACGCTGACTCCATTGTGCTTCAATATTCTAGATACATCATCTACCATTTTGATTAATTCACTTTTCCAAATGTTTTGAAGCACAGTTTGAGATAAATTAAATCCATCGATTCAGGGGGCAAAGCTGTAAGCGATGAAATACCCTCGATCAGATATTCACCGTTACATTGCTGTGCAAATAATCCAACATCTGGTTATTTTAGCCATATCTGGTGTCGCAAACGAACCTGCCTCTTCCCCGCCAAGTGGTCGATATATGCAATGCCTTCACAACCATATGTGTAAAAATGGAATCTCCTAAATCAAATTCAAATGCATTGAAATCGCCGCTGACATTCAACTGAGGCAAGCAATTATTCTCACCCGGAACTCCTGCCATCCTTGCATTTTGCAGAAAATTTTCTAATGCCCTCTCTGGCATATCCACATCATCAAGGTTGATGAGGCGCGGTCGATAAAACATTCTTTGTAGCAATACATAGCTATCAACGAAGTGCTTTTCTCAGCGTTCCCTAATTTAGCCTGTCGGGAGAGAGCGAATGCCGCACCTGCAGGCAGTAATCATTTCATAAACAGCTTAAACATTCGTAACAATTTCTTGATACACGGCATTAAAACGCTCACACACCTTATCTATTGAAAACTCTGCAATCACGTGCTCCTTAGACTGTTTTCCCATTTCAGTGCGTTGTTCTTTTGTCAAAGCAATGACCTTCAATAGGCCTTGCGCAAGAGCTTGCTCATCTTGAGTTGGAGCCAGGATCGCTGTGCCTCCTGCCAAGACCGCTGTATCCCCAACTTTCGTAGCCACGCAGGGTAAGCCCATGGCCATCGCTTCTCCTAAACAAAGGGGGAAACCTTCGGTGCGTGAAGGCATGCAAAATACATCCATCGCAGTAAGACATACAGGCACATCCTCCCGCTCTCCCAGTAACACAAAATAATCTTGCAGATTATGCTCATTTATCCAGCCAATCAACTTGACGTTATTTACATCGCAATTCTTTCCCACCATCAAAAATTTAACTTTTTTATGACTACGAGCAACAATTGCTGCCGCCTTGACAAAATTATCTTGGCCTTTGACTTGATGAAATCGCCCTAGACATCCAATAATCAATTCATCATCTGAAAAGTTACAATCCTTACGCAGTGCATTTCTTTGTTCAGTTGTAGCACTCAATTTAGAAAAATCAAAGCCATTGGGGATTACCAGCATACGCGACGCATCATATCCAGCGGCTACATGCGCCAGTCGTCCAGCTTCTGCTACACAGATAATTTTCTTGGGAACCCACCGAGACCATAGCGCGCATAATTTCATAATTACTAGCGTACTTTTTGTATCACTTATCGATAAGGAGGTTCGGTGAATCCCCCAAATGATATTCTTGTAACCGGACAGATACGCCGCCAAGCCACCCAAAAAGTCGGCATGATACATCCAGGTTTGCACGATGTCAGGCTGAAATGAGCTAATAAACTTTTTTAATTGAAAAAAAACACGTGGAATATCCAAGAACGACTCCATCCCTAGCTCATGCACCGACACTCCTGCAGAACGAAGCTCTTCGCCCCAAGCACCCGCTCGGCACAACACCAGAACCATTTTTTTATCGGTTGATTCAGGCTTGGCTAATAACAAGCGCATAAGCATTCGCTCTGCTCCGCCAAGAAGGCTAAGCGTTATAATGACATGACAAATTCTTATGTTGTCTTGTATATCTTTGTATTCACCATCTTTCAGTTTATCCTGCACGATGCCTCCAACTCCCTCATAGAAAATGATTGCATACCATATTCATGATTCAATTTACAATAATATTTCAATAGCTTCTCAAGATTCACCAGGTTGGCTTCGGGGGACAGACCAAAATTGTGTGGATGCCACCACAAATGAAAAGCCCTATTTGTTCTTGCTGCTTCCAGCATGCCCCGCTTTATTCGATTCAAATGCAGCTTGTCGATGCAGGAGTGACCTGATACCGGCCGCAGAAATCTACTCGCAGGAATGTTTATGAGCTGCCCTGTTGGGATGCCAGAAGGTAATAAAAATGTGTGGTTGCCTATAAGTGGAATGACTGCATCCACTGCTCGAATAAGACGCCGTGCCGTAAAATATGAAACTGAACCTAAATGCCCGTCTCGGTACATCCAATGATCTTGATTGCCACGATACGCGGTGAAACCAGCGTTCACTAATACTTTCAGATACTCATCCCGCACCTGGTTACGTGGAAATACTATGCTTGTTGGTTTAACCCGGTATTCATCAAAGATTCTTTTAGAGCAATCCAGATCGGCGGCAAACTGTTCTACCGTAGTATTTTCTTCTCCACAATAAAAGTGGCTATAGGTATGACTTGCGAGTTCCTGACTATCTGTAGTTAAAATTTGTTCAACTAAAACGGGCGCAAAAAAAAGCTTGGGGAAATTACGGGCAAGAATAGCTACAGAGTAAGTTGAGCAACTGTTCCTTTTATAAGTTGGCAGGATTGCGGGACATAAACCAGCCCATTGATTGAAATCCTTGCACAAAAGCATACCTACAGTAGCCCATGTGGCGTGAATGTCATATTTTTTAAATAATTTCAATAGGCCTGGCACAGCGTGCCATACACCTTCAATATTTGTCCCATAGTTGTCGATTGTTCTTGAGTCCGTAACTCCCCAGAACAGCTCGAAATCCAGGCTAATTACCAAGCTAGACAAAAAAAACACCTCGGCCCATAAAATATTCATTCCATATGTTCTTCCCTTAATATCCCTTTCTTGGGACTGCTCCCCTGCCTTACCCGAAATAATGCACAACATAATATAATAACGATAGCTGGGAGTGGCTTGATGCGATTCGCTCTCACTATTAAGGATCAGCTTTATAGGCCCGATTTTAAGGCCGATTTTATGGGAAATATTTTTATTCATCAACTCGATCTGATCGTTAACCATTGACCTGAATTCCCGAAACACATAGAAATAGCAGGGCATTCGCTATCATTATTCGGACAGAGGTGATAAATTATCTGCAACAGTTTGCCCCCATTTTGAGGGAAGCCATTAAATAATCAAAAACGGAAAATGCGCACATTAAGAAGTTGCCCCCCATCCAAATGCGGACCACTCGAGGCGCTGATACCAATCAAAAAAAAAGTAAAATGTAAAAATCCCATAAAATGCCAGCTTGCGGTATGATGTAAGGTATAAGCTGGAAATAAGTACCAGCAATAAAGTGCTCTCAAACACTCTTGCCGTAACAGGCAAGAAAAAGTAACCTGAAAGATAAACAATCAAAACAAAAAGTGAAAAGCTATACCTCCTCATAAAGTTCTTACCTTCCAAAATAAGAATTCCTGAAAAGAAAAGCCATAATAAAAATCCCAAACCACTTGTTTTCATTTCTAATGATTGAAGCTCATCTGCTTGTCTAGCCCCAAGATGAGTTGCAAGTCCTGCTCCTGCAAAATCAAGAAACAAACCTACTAGCACATAAAAAAATAACAACCAGCCCCACGAAAAAGACAGCATTAAAAATATATTGTTAAGTAAAAGAAGAACTAAAATAAAGAAGAAGGATGAATGGATAAATGAAGATAAAATAATAAACAGCCATCGAATACTTGTATTTTTACTAAACCAACCAAATAAAAATACTGCAATTGCCATACCTTGCCGTAAGTGAATAATATGATTCTTCAAGACTTGAGGCACAAGCAGAAACAAGAAAATCAGAAGAAAATACTTCGGATATGCTCGCAAAATTACAAAAGAAACCACAAAAGAAGAAAAGAAAACAATTACACGAACACAATCTTCAGGATACAGAAAAAAAGATAGCAATATGTTTATTAGAAGCCAGAGAGGCTCATTAACCAAAGTATAGCCTAAACCTTGATCTAAGTGAGATTGAAAAATATCAAGGGAATACTCTGCATAGATAAGATAATTATCTCTATCTCTGAAGCCGTCGATAGGAAGATAAGTCAGAATAGTTGCATAAGTTATAGAGATTAAAAGCGAAAAGAAAAGGTATTTTTCCTGTCCATTTTCAAGCGGATTGGTTTTAGCCGATATGCCACCAGTTAATTCCGAATTCATCAGAAATTCATTCTCCTTATTGCTCAACATATGGTCCACATTAATGCTTCAATTTTTTAAGTTTAATATAAAAAAACAAATTTGTACCTTTACTCGTATCCATCTAAATTCCGCCAACCTTTTTTGGTTTTGGCGGTTATTTTTACGATATTTAATATCTTTCTGTCTGGCTAACGTTTCTCATACTTCTCTAGAAGATCTTAAAGCACAAACGGGATTAATAAGCCGTAATATGACCATTCAAAGGGTAGAATCCTCGTTCGTATCTAGTAGCTTTTGACACTAAGACTTGTACACCACCAATTGAATTCATCCAATGCTCGCACTTGAGTGAAGCAACTGTCAGAGTTTCAACATAATTTAAACAGTTTAGCTAACACTTTATTTATTGGGCCTTATAATCAAGATTCGAGTAATTATCATACTATTGCACATCCTCACCTTTTCAAAGAAATATGCGAGAATAGCTGGATTATAGAAAAATATGGGGCAAATGCTTTGATTTAAAATTTATTTTTGTTCAAGCAATAGTCCGTTAAATAATTTTTCCCACATTCCAGCAATTCTTGCCATCGAAAATCTTTCTCTCACCTCCACTGCCCGTTCGGCGAAATGCTGCCTTGTTAAGGCATCACTCATCAAACGATCTAAAGCTGTGGTTAATTCAGCGATATTACCCGGCGGCACTAACAGGCCATCCAGTTCCTGGCGGATGATGTCGCGCGGACCAGTATCACAATCAAAGCTCACCGCTGCAAGACCATGCGCCATAGCCTCAACCAAGGTATTGGGAAACCCTTCAAAACGAGAGCTCATCACATAAAGATCAGCACTTTCATACCATTCCCCTACATTGCCCGCCCGGCCTGGGAGAAAAATACGCTGATCTAGCCCTGACGCTCTCACTTGTCCCTCTAGCGTTGTGCGCAATGACCCTTCGCCGAGTATTACCAGATCCCAGTCCGAATGTTTATCGGCCAGCGTGGAAAACGCCTCAATCAGCCAATCGAATCCTTTTTGCGCTTCCAAGCGCCCCACTGCCAGCAATAATTGCCTCTCGGATCGGCATAGAGCATTGGGATTCATTCGCGGCTCCTGCCTTGGCAAAGGCCAAGTAACAGCATTGGGAATTACCGTAACCTGTTGGGCATTAGTATGGGTTTTAATCCAATCTTTACCCTCACGGGACAGCGCTGTCACAGCATTTAAAAGGCCATAAGTGTGACTGCGCAGAGTTTCCCATAAATAACCCAACGGCATTTGCGGGGGGTGGTTACGTTCTGCGCCTACGGTTCTCAGCATGGGCAATCTCCAAGCCGCCAGAGCCAATAGTACATCAGCTGTAGTCATCATCCCCAGAGCAATATCAGGTTGAAGCTGCCGCAACACTCGCCGTAGAGCAAGCACACGACGTACATTCCTCAATAATCCAGCCAGGGCATTGGCGCTTTCTCCTGCCAAGTCCAGAGCAATGCGCTTGACGGCAGGATGCAAATCATAGAAATCCAGGCGTTGCTGGGCTAGCGTAACAATAGTAATGTCCCATTCCTTAGCGGCCCAGTAGTTGGCAAGATTGGCGGAAACGCGCTCGGCGCCGCCTCCGGCCATGGAGGAGATGAAGATCAGTAGCCGCATTCTGAATTTATCTTGGGGTTTCACGCTGTTTAAATCCCTGCCAGTAAACTAATAAAGCTGAACAAATGAAACCTGTCGCTATCGTAACTCATTGATATATATTGACAATACGCTACCTCTTTAAACATCGGTAGAAAATGTTGCTTCATTGGTTTGCCAGGATGATAGCAGTTGGGTGGGAAATAGAGTTTCACTGTTAATAGCAATTTGCATTACGCACTGCTTTTCACATAGAGCTATCCCTTTAATATTCCAGTCATTTCTTTTCGCATTTTTGGGAATAGATATAACAATCCGAAGTATATTGCCATACATATTATTAGTGATACAAAACTCCAAATCATACCTTCCTTCAGCTGCCGCAAATGGAACCCGATAATTCCCATAGCTGTCGCTGAAATGGCTGTAGGAAATACATTGCCTAGGGTTTTAAATATTGGAAATCCCATTGCGAATTTCATTAAAATAAAATCTACTAAAACACTTTGCATTCGTATCCACGAGCGAGCGTAGACGAGCGTCCAAAATCCATATTTAGAACTGATTATACAAACGGGCACTAAAACAACTAAATGTAATACTTGGGCCAAGAATGATAATTTAGGTTTACCTTTAGCTCTATAAACCTCGCTACAAAGATAGCCAAAAATTATTGTTATGGCGCTAGTTAAAGCCCAAATGCCTATTACATCACTCGCTTCACTCCACTGATTTCCCAGTAGTATCTGAGTGGCCAAATCACTATAGAGGTATACGCCTATACCCAGAGGAAATACAAAAATTGAAATAAGTCTTTGTATTTTAAAATACATTAAATTAAATTGTTTAGAATCATTTTGCAAACGCGACAGAGCTGAAAAAAGAACCGGCAAAGTGGAAGCAGTAATCAAAGCCATAAGCGAGTTAACCATTGATGTCGATGTTTTATACAATCCTAAATAATACTCATTTAAAGCACTCCCAATAATAAACGCATCAATCCATACGGTAAACCAAATTGAGATAGCCTCAATTAACGACCATATACTAAATGACAGCATCTCTTTTAATATTCCTACATTGTAAAACCATTTAGGCTTCCACCTGGATTTAATTGTCAATATAGTCGCATTTGAGAATTGCCCGCAAATCAAACCGATAATTAATGCCCAATAGCTAAAGCCGTAGAGGGCAAGCGGTATCGTTACGAAAAACGGTATTAAAATTGTTGTCACCCTAACCAAGAAAAGAGTTTTAAAGTCAAATTCTCTTCTGTAGAGTGCCATCTGTATACTGGAAAATGATGTTAATGGTAATTGGATGCAGGCGATTGTGATTACCTCACCTAATCCTTTATTCCCTACCAGGGTAGCAAGTGGCTCACAAAATATTGCTATGATTGCCCAAAGAAAAAACGCTATTCCCAAGTTTGTCCAGAATGCTACATTAGTATTTTTATACTTTTCATCCTCATCTTTAAATTCATGCTGCACCAAGTATTTCTGAAAACCCGCATCTGTAAACATTTCTGCAAAGCTTACAATCATGGTTACGGTAGCCACTACCCCAAAAGCCTCAGGTGCCAGAATTCTGGCCAAAACCATAGAAGTTACAGGAGTGACAATTTTTGCAGCTGCTTGGGTTATAGCCGACCATTTTGCCGCGCTCGCTACCTGGACTTGAAAATTATTATTTATAGCATTCATCTCTCACCTTGTAATCCAGCTAATACTCATTCTCTATGGGCTTCGCATTGAATATAGTTCTGTATTGCAAGTAATTGCCTTTTGTTGTATTTGCGTTTTGCTAGCATTCCGTTAAATAACTGCCTATCTATCCTCGATAACCACTTTCCAAATGCAGCAAATTGGCTTATATATAACAAATAATTATTTGCTGCAAATTGTCGATACTGTTGCTCAACAAATCCCGATTTCAAAATTTCGCATGAACGCTGATGGAATGCTAGCAGTAAATCTTCAGCTGTTTTGCCATCAGCTAGACGAACACTGTTTATTGCTTTGACTATGGGAATATAGTCTAACTGAAGCTTGTCACTAATGTTTACCTTTATTAACAGACTTGTCTGCCAAAACTCACTATCAGAATCGTCAAACAAGAAATTCCCTTGGCCATAAACAAGTGTTGAACTGTTATACTTTTCATAGCATCCTATACAATGGCTATGTTGACATACAACCAAATCCGCTCCCTTTTGTGCCATCTTTCTGCAGACCTTCTGGAGATAAGGTGATGGATAGCGATAATGCTCTTTACCTCCATGATATAGAACAATAACATAATCACATTCTGCCTTTAAGGTAACGATATGGTCTAAGCTTTCCAAAGGATCAAACGGGTTTGCACCTGGAGTATTTTCAGTTGCTATAGTGAACTCATTCTCAGCACAAGCATATACGCCAATCTTCAAGTTATCTTTTATAAAAATATAATGCTTGTTAGCTTCATTTAAATTATTACCAGCACCGATAAACGAAATCCCATTATTATTCAATATATCCTCGGTTGACTTTAGCCCTTGGATTCCTTGATCGAGAATGTGATTATTTGCCAAAGTAAACAAAGTTGGATTAAGCGCCTTTATCCCTTTCATTGTGCTGGTTGGAGCAATAAGATTTGGCCCACACTTGGCAATAGGATCTTTCTTATCAGTGATTGGTACTTCTAAATTTAAAATTTGCATATCAGCTGCATCCCATAGAGAAAGCAGTTCCCCACCAAACAGTATATTGATATCCCCATTGCTGAACAAATCAATATTTGATTGTGTAGGTACTAAGTCACCACCGATAATTAATTGCACTTCTTAATTTCTCCTCTCATTAGTTGGAATTCGCTTTAATAATGCGTATCATCATTATTTCTCAGGCAACGTCAATAATGTACCCAGAATATCATCATATTTCTCAGGGGAAAACTTATCCATACCACAAGCAGGATAAAACGTCATTTCACCAAAATATATCCTCTTATTAAAATTATAAAAATCTACCCTTACAAAAGGCATACCCTTAGTCAATATCTGCGCATAGCCGCACATTTCTTCAAAACCTTCCGGCTTATCAACCGCGCCAAAAAACCTTGGATAAGTCATTTCAACAGGTAATAAATTCCAATTTAAATCATAAAGGTTATTTTTACGCTGCCCATAACGATCAAAATGGACTTCGACAAAATGAGGCTGTCCATTAAAACAATAAAATTTATAATCCATGGGGACCTTCCCTTCATCATCCAAAAACTCTTCACAAATAATTCTGGGAACAATGTTTTTATACGGAAACTCTCTTCCATAATAATAATGATTATTAGCCATATATATCTTCAATAATGCAAAGGAATATCCCCAATCAACATCTTTTTTATTCTTGCAAAGAATATTTTGTCCACTTCCATGAGTAATTTTTAATACAAATGACTCTGGAAGATTATGCAAATCAATATCTTCCAATCGGTCATAAACACCATATAATCTGGTCAAAATATGATCGCCAATGCGATCTTTCACATATTCGCGAACTTTATATTTGTCAGCGCATATCGTTGCTATTTCGTCTCTCCAATTAAGTTTAAGCCATTGTAACTTTTCATTAAAACCCACAGGATTAATTAAATTTAATTCTTTGCCAAGCTCTCTTTTATATTGCCATCTCACATACAAATCATCCGGAATAAAAATAGCCATTAAACGCAAAAATTTTAATTCTAAGGACATACGAAACAAATAAAACATCTGATAGTTTTTGCTCTTTTTTAATCGATTTAACATATAAAAACCTGATAAGTTTCTGATGAAGCTTTTACTAAATTTCTACTTATTTTTGTTCAAGCAATAGTCCGTTAAATAATTTTTCCCACATTCCAGCAATTCTTGCCATCGAAAATCTTTCTCTCACCTCCACTGCCCGTTCGGCGAAATGCTGCCTTGTTAAGGCATCACTCATCAAACGATCTAAAGCTGTGGTTAATTCAGCGATATTACCCGGCGGCACTAACAGGCCATCCAGTTCCTGGCGGATGATGTCGCGCGGACCAGTATCACAATCAAAGCTCACCGCTGCAAGACCATGCGCCATAGCCTCAACCAAGGTATTGGGAAACCCTTCAAAACGAGAGCTCATCACATAAAGATCAGCACTTTCATACCATTCCCCTACATTGCCCGCCCGGCCTGGGAGAAAAATACGCTGATCTAGCCCTGACGCTCTCACTTGTCCCTCTAGCGTTGTGCGCAATGACCCTTCGCCGAGTATTACCAGATCCCAGTCCGAATGTTTATCGGCCAGCGTGGAAAACGCCTCAATCAGCCAATCGAATCCTTTTTGCGCTTCCAAGCGCCCCACTGCCAGCAATAATTGCCTCTCGGATCGGCATAGAGCATTGGGATTCATTCGCGGCTCCTGCCTTGGCAAAGGCCAAGTAACAGCATTGGGAATTACCGTAACCTGTTGGGCATTAGTATGGGTTTTAATCCAATCTTTACCCTCACGGGACAGCGCTGTCACAGCATTTAAAAGGCCATAAGTGTGACTGCGCAGAGTTTCCCATAAATAACCCAACGGCATTTGCGGGGGGTGGTTACGTTCTGCGCCTACGGTTCTCAGCATGGGCAATCTCCAAGCCGCCAGAGCCAATAGTACATCAGCTGTAGTCATCATCCCCAGAGCAATATCAGGTTGAAGCTGCCGCAACACTCGCCGTAGAGCAAGCACACGACGTACATTCCTCAATAATCCAGCCAGGGCATTGGCGCTTTCTCCTGCCAAGTCCAGAGCAATGCGCTTGACGGCAGGATGCAAATCATAGAAATCCAGGCGTTGCTGGGCTAGCGTAACAATAGTAATGTCCCATTCCTTAGCGGCCCAGTAGTTGGCAAGATTGGCGGAAACGCGCTCGGCGCCGCCTCCGGCCATGGAGGAGATGAAGATCAGTAGCCGCATTCTGAATTTATCTTGGGGTTTCACGCTGTATAAGGTGATATAAAGATAGAAATATTTATAGTCAACACTAAAAGTCCCGACCATCATGGGCATAGCAGCATTCGCAGACCAAACCAGAATATGAGAGCCAAATCACCCCCCAATACCACAGCAAAAGCAAAAATCTCCGCTCTAAAACCCGGCAATTCGGCTGAGGAAATATTTCGAATACCCACCACGAGTAGCTTCAGTACAATATTAAAAATGCTAGCACAAATACTGAGGGGCCAACTTATAAATTGAAAATGAAAACCTAGGCATTCGCTTCATGGATGACTCCATTTTGATAGGCAACTATCCTCTTCTTGACAGCACTGGCAACTTTGCAACAAAAGCAAATAGTTGAGTGGGAAGAATTTCTCCTATTTTCTGTAAAGAAAACTCATCAATTAACATCTTTTGATTTTTTTCCGTCAAAAGAATATTTTTTCCTTATTTTTAGGCTCTTCGTGTTTCTTACTTTCGGGTAGAAAGCATTGCTTTAATAAAAATGCCAGGAAAAACCCATTACCCTTATATATTTTTTCAAGTTGTTGCTGGGTAGGTATGTACCTCCTCTCAATTTTAGATCTCATATCAACTTCTTTTCTTTGAATTTTGACTCGTCTATCAAATATTTTTGTGGTACGAAGATAGCGAGATATTTTCATTATCTTCCAGGCGTAATTCATTAGCCAATAATATCCGCCAAATAAAAATATAAAGGCCAAAAATAATATTCGTTCAGGAATGTCAAAATAAATGCTTCCTACTATACCAGAACAGGATATAACAAGTGAAAAAATAAACAGTATACTTAGAGTTTGATTGATGCTGTAACCGGCTACCTGAAAAATATGATGTAAATGCTCTCGATCCGGATTGAATGGTGATACTCTTTTTCTAATACGGCGCAACATGATGCAAACAGAGTCGATCAATGGAAGCGCTGTAACCCACAATACTGTTGTCGGCGTGATCAGGTTTTTTTCGCCTTGCGATGCATCGATTAACACCCAGCAAACGGTGAAGCCAAACAAAGTACTTCCGGTATCACCCAAAAATATTTTAGCACTCGATCTTCCAAAAATACGTAAATTGAATAATAAGAAAGCCAATATCGAAGCAATAAAAATAATGCAAAAATTAAAAATCATCCAATCCTGAAAGATCAAGGATACAACCGCAATTGAGGCAATGGAGATTAAGGTTAAGCCGCCTGCCAAGCCATCGATTCCATCAATCATATTGAAAGCGTTAATGCCACCGACAACAGCAAATATAGTAAAGATAGTAGCATAGTTGCCAAGGTGAACATTACCCAAGCCTAACAAATCGCCTAAGTCGATTATTTTTATGTGCGCAAATTCTATCATAATAAATGCGGCTGCAATTTCAGTAACTAATCTGATTTTGACGTCAAGGCCTTTGTAATCATCAATAAGACCCACGCAAACCAATAACGTGGCTGCAGCGATAAAAGCTGCTTGATGAGGGAAGAAATTGGTATTAATAAAGAATGTTACCAGGAGTGCAAAATAAATTGCTATACCGCCTACAAGAGGAGTGTGCTTTTGATGTTGCTTTCTGTGGGTGGGTTTATCAGTAAAACCTATTTTTAAGGCGCAAGGATACAAAGTTACTATAAAAAAAACTGTCGCTAGCAGCGGCATAAAAAAGAAATTTAGAAACATAAAGGCTATTTTTTGATTAGTTAAAAAAACGCGTGATTTTACTGGCAGGCTTCAAGAATTTCACTGTAGCAAATTTTGCTAAATATAGCCAAAATTATTTTAATTAATACTAAATTAATTTTACTTCTCCCGTCAATCTTGCCATTTCTTTATGGGCGGATAAAGTCCTGTGGGTCTGAACGGTTTTTTCAAATCGCAAGAATATAGTCTGTTAAGGTTTACTTTTATAGATTTAGCTCTGAAGCTGAAAATGTAATATTTTATTATATTCGAGAAGAATAGAAAAAGAAGACTCAAGATATCAAACTCTGGAGCAACTTCCTACAACACAAAAGTGAGGAATGTCGTGCCTAATAAAGGCATCAGGATGACGCAGATGGTCGGTATAATCGGCTTAAGCTAGCAGACGGTACGCCTTGTCATTAACCTCTGTTTGCCGGCTGAGAGATGTGCTACGTCCAGTTAACCGAGGCCGGAAAAAAAAGGAGAAGGCCGTTACTCAATGCTGAGTAAAACAGGTGATCCAGCGAGTCTCCTTAATAAACCCCACGAGCAGATGAAGGGTAAATTTCAATCTGTGGAGATCCGCCGCTGTGGTGCTCTGGATTGCCTAAAGCGGCGGCCTCAAGCTACCGATTTTAAGAAAGGGGGTAAATAATCTCAAGCGCTGGCGGGTCTTGCGCTAAAATCCGATCAAAAAGGCCTATGAGCAATGGCCCGATGTGGCTCAGGCGTAACATAATGGACACTATACCGCCATTCAGTCAAATACCAAAGCTCAACGAGGCAAGAGTCAGTGGGGCAATAAAGCGCACACTTACCAACACCGATATTCGAGGCAGGAGCTAAGCGTCCGCTGGCCATTGGGAAATGCTGACCTTTATTGGGCTTAAGTGCCCACGGGGTCATTGCCCCATCGTGCTTGAACAGGGCCATCCATGCATAGCGAAGCCTTCCAAGTCTATTTACGTTCTCAGCGGAGGGCCGGCCTTGAGACTGACGCCTATAATCAGGGGCGATAATTTGCCGGCTCATAAAGCGGCGCAAGTCCAAGCTATTAGTAAAGCGCAAGCGCAACGATGAATATCTTGCCTCGCTACCGTCCTCATGGCGTAAAGCTTTCTTGCGTCAAGCATCAGAAAGGCTTATAAAAATCTTTGGCCTATGGCAGCTCAATTATTAGAGCATTTTCATGCTGACACAAGTTCGAAGTTTTTCAAAAACTCAGGTCATATTTCCCGCTAAAAAATAGGCCCTAATACGCCAGACGCCAAGGGATTTGCCTATGATTGTTTTCATTAGAGGTATTGCTAATTAACTATAGATAATCTCATTATTTCTTTTAGCCATCAGAAGCCTTACGGAATATTCCAACATCTTTTGGCATTTGCTGTAGCATTTTGACTTGCGGCGCAACCTGGCAAGGAAATGCCTGAACAAACTGTTGGAGCCCTCAACGGTGAAGGTTTCGGCCTTTGATTGCGTGTGTTGCCCTGCGGGGACAAAGCTCTCGT
>NZ_CADCXN010000069.1 GCF_902806695.1 Candidatus Methylobacter favarea
GTTGAGTGATACGTTTTCCAGGCAAGGGTTGACTCCAAATAAATTGAAATCCACCGTTGTCCTACATATCGGTCAACCGGTCAAGATAGTTGTCGTTGAACCGGACAGGGTAATTGTCGCCGAACAGGCCGTGGTGACGGCTATCGCAGGCGGCAAAGCTTGGCTATTAACAAAGATATGACGCTTGAGGCCCGTTACCTTTTGCCGGCCTCCTAAGCTTTATCTCTGGCGCCATCCGTGTTTGTGACGCGTTGAGCATCAACGATGCACAAGCTCGTCTTGGCGCTGCGCCCCGGTTTGAGTCAAGCCGCGCCAGTTCGGCACATCGCTCGGCAGCCTGCGCTGTACCGGTCGACAGTCCGGGAACGCGTTTTCTTGCCGGCACTTTCCAGCAATGGCCTGAGCTGTTCAAATTGTTCTCGATTGATGTCGCTGGGATACACTTTTCTCATGCCCCTGTTATCAAACATATTTAGAAGATATTGAACAGGCTCTTAATGGAAAATAAGCTTTAATAAGCAAACTAAACCCATAAAAATCAGGAACATCGGCGGATAATGAGGCTATAAAGAAAATAGAATAGACGCAGGAATAGACAGATAACTTCCGGCAACGGAATGTTATCCGTATACTTTCTTGTGTTGTCTTGGATTATAACTATATCAGGAGTGCCTCATGAGCCGGTTAGTCCGGATATTATTATTAAGCGCCTTACTATTTTCATCGGTTACTTTAGCCAAACCGTTATCGCTGGAACAGGTGCCCGAACCTCTTAAACCCTGGGTCAACTGGGTATTGCAGGATAATCCTGAACTTGGCTGCCCTTTTATTTATAACAGTTATGAACAAAAACGCTGCAGCTGGCCAACGCAAACGCAGATGGAATTAACACCTGAAAAAGGTATTTTTTCAATCACATGGAAGGTATATCAGGACAGCTGGATCAATTTGCCGGGAGATAGTAGAAACTGGCCGCTTAATGTAACCGTCAATAACAAGACCGCGCCGGTTATGGATAGAAACGGGGTTCCTGTAATTAAACTGACAGCCGGCTACTACCAGATCAAAGGCGGATTTTTATGGCATGCTATTCCGGACAACTTAAGCATTCCGGTTGATACGGGTCTTGTTAGCCTGAAAATCAATGGCATGGTCATTCAGACCCCGGCTATCAGGGACGGGCAGCTATGGTTAAAAGAAAGCGAAATAGGTCAAAAAAAACCTGAAAGCCTTCAAAACAGTCTTGATATTCAAGTGTTCAGAAAAATTATTGATGAAGTGCCGCTGCAGGTTGTAACCCGTCTGGTCCTCGAAGTTTCAGGCGAACAAAGGGAAGTGAAATTGGCCAAGCCGATCCTGGACGAATTTATCCCGCTCGGCTTATACAGTCCATTACCAGCCCGTCTGGAGCCGGATGGACAGTTATTGCTGCAACTTCGGCCGGGTCGCTGGGAGCTTGACATAGTGGCCAGAAGTGCAAATGAATTGCAGTCTATCCCTTTAACTGTCGACACTAAGGACTGGCCGAAATCAGAAATCTGGGTATTTGATGCGCGTCCGCAGCTGCGCGTCGTTGAAATTGAGCAGCTTGACGCCATCGATGCCGCTCAAACCAATTTACCGGCGGAGTGGAAATCTCTGCCCGCCTATAAAATCGGGCAGGGACAGGCGCTGGGATTTAAAGTGATACGTAGAGGTGATCCCGAGCCTGAACCTAATCAGCTTAACTTGACCCGGAAGCTGTGGCTGGATTTTAACGGCGAAGGCTATACCGTCAATGACAGGATCAGCGGCAAAATGACCAGTGGCTGGCGGCTTAATGCGCTGCCGCAAACGCAGTTGGGTAAAGTAACCCTGGACGGCAACAGCCAGCTTATTACCCGGCAAACCGGAACGGCCAAACAGGGTGTGGAAGTCAGAAAAGGCTTGATAGCGCTCGATGCCGACAGCCGTAATGCGGGCAATATCAGCACCATAAGCGCGGTAGGCTGGGAACAAAGCTTCCATAATGTCAGCGCCGAACTGAACCTGCCCCCGGGCTGGCGTTTACTGGCAGCCAGCGGCGTCGATAATGTGCCGGACAGCTGGATTTCCCGCTGGACACTGCTGGATTTATTTCTGGTCCTGATTGCGGCGCTGGCAACCGGCAGGCTATGGAATGTCTATTGGGGACTGTTTGCCCTGATGACCCTGGCTATTATCTGGCATGAGCCGGGTGCGCCCCATTTCGTCTGGCTGAACATTCTGGCCGCGACAGCGTTGATTAAAGTGTTGCCGCAAGGGAAATTCCTTAAATTCATGAGCTGGTATCGCAATGCCTCCTGGCTGGCGCTGGTTCTTATTACCGTGCCTTTTATGGTCGATCAGATACGCACAGGACTTTATCCGCAACTCGAAAAGCCGTGGCAAGCTATCATTATGCCCGAATATCCGGCCACGGAAGCAGTGCCCGCGCCGGCGGCGGACAGTGCCGTCATGCCGGAACAGGTGATGAGAAAGTCAATGTCCGGCTTGCAGGAGCGCAAATATGCGGCCGGCATAGGTAAAAGCGCAGTGAATTTTGAGCGCATAGATCCGACCGCCAAAATACAGACAGGCCCGGGTCTGCCTCAATGGCAATGGCATAAAGTGTTATTGTCATGGAATGGCTCGGTTGATGCTCAGCAACAGCTGCATTTATGGTATCTCTCGCCAGTAATGACCTTGCTGCTGAATTTTATCCGGGTTGCTTTAGTGGTTGCGCTGGCCTTGTTGATGTTTGGCATAGCTGAAAAATTCAGGTTCAAGCTTAAAACAGCCATGCCTTTATTATTATGGTTTTTGCTGTTGCCGCTGATGTCCATGCCGTCACAGAATGTTCATGCCCAATTTCCGGACCGGGCCCTGTTGGAGGAATTGAAAAACAGGCTGCTGGAAGCGCCCGATTGTTTGCCGGGCTGTGCTCAGATTCCGCAGATGAAAATGGCTATTACCGAAAAGGAGATAGCTATTACCCTAAAAATTCATGCGCAGCAATCGGTAGCCGTGCCTTTACCTGCAGAATACGAACAATGGTTTCCCGATCAGGTCATTGTGGACGGCGAAATGGCGCAAGGGCTATATCGCAATCACACGGGTTTGTGGATTAACCTGAGCGAGGGCGAACATCAGGTTGTGCTCAGAGGGGCAACGCCTTCATTAACTGAATTTACCTTGCCCTTACCTTTAAAGCCGCATCATGTAACCCTGGAAAGCAGCGGATGGCAGGTTATTGGCGTAGAGGAAAATGGCCAGGCTGATAATGTTTTGCAATTCAGCCGGATGAACCAGGCTAAAGATGAGGACAGCAAATCTGTGCCGGGCTCCGGGGTTTTGCCGTCCTTTGTCAGACTCGAACGCACTTTGCAACTGGGGCTGGATTGGCGCATTATTACGCAAATTACCCGCATTTCTCCTCCCGATTCAGCGGTTTTATTAAGCGTGCCTTTGCTGCCGGGTGAAGCGGTTACTACGCCGGGCATTCGCGTTAAGGAGGGTAAAGCCGAAATTAATATGCCGGCCCAGCAAACCTTTATGCAATGGGAATCGGTATTGAAAAAGTCGGAGACAATTAATCTTGCCGCCGCCCAAACGAATCAGTGGATCGAAGTCTGGAAAGCCGATGTCAGCCCGATCTGGCATATTGAAACATCAGGCATTCCTATAATTCACCAGAATAGTGATGCCCGATGGCTGCCGGAATGGCATCCCTGGCCGGGCGAAAAAATCACCCTGCACATAACCCGGCCCGATGCTGTAGAAGGTCAGACACTGACCATCGATAGCAGCATACTAGGCATTAAACCCGGGCAGCGCACACAGGACGCTGACTTGAAAATCAGCCTGAGAAGCTCCCAGGGTATGCAGCACACGCTTACCTTACCGGAAAAAGCAGTGCTGCAATCGGTAGCCATCAATGGTCAGACTCAGCCAATCCGGCAGGAAGGCAGAAAACTCACAGTGCCGGTTAACCCCGGCAAGCAGGACATTTCAATTAACTGGCGGCAGGCAACAGCCGTGAGTAGCGTCATAACCACGCCTCTGCTTGATTTAGGCCAGGCAAGTGTTAATACTAATCTGAGTATCGGCTTAGGCCAGGATCGCTGGGTATTATTTACCTTCGGGCCAAAATTCGGCCCAGCCGTTTTATTCTGGGGCGTGCTGATCGTTATTTTTATTTTATCGCTGGGTTTGGGCAAAATCCGGCTGACCCCCTTAAGAAGCTGGCAGTGGTTTTTATTACTGGTCGGACTTAGCCAGATACCCATTGAATCGGCAGGCGTCGTTATTGCTTGGTTAATATTATTAGGCTGGCGGGCTCAGCAGTCTGTCGCCCAAGCAGAATATTTTAATGCGCTGCAAATTATTATCGCTGCTTTAACAATAATCTCATTGGCGATGCTGTTTTTGGCTGTCGAACAGGGCTTGCTGGGTTCGCCCGAAATGCAGATTACCGGCAACCAGTCTTCCGCAACTTTATTAAACTGGTATCAGGACAGAAGCCCATCAACATTGCCGACAGCAAGTGTTATTTCAGTACCGCTAATTACCTATCGATTATTGATGCTGGCCTGGTCGCTGTGGCTGGCAGTCTCATTACTCGATTGGCTGAAATGGGGCTGGGCATGTTTTTCAGCTAACGGTCTATGGAAAAAAGGAGTTAAAAGGAAAGCCCTAGTAGTTGAGCAGGAGCAGAAATAGCATTAGAAAGCAGTTTATAAACCAACATTATTAACAATTGCAGCATGTCAACTTTCCGCTTTCAGCAATTTTCAGTTTTGCAGCAACGATCAGGCATGAAAGTCTGCACGGATGCCGTTTTATTCGGCGCTATGGCGCCGCTTCATCCTGGCGACCGGGTGCTCGATATCGGTACCGGTACCGGCGTGCTTGCGTTAATGGCCGCTCAACTGGGAGCCGCGAAGGTTACAGGCGTGGAGTTAACTCAGGAGGCTTATGAAGAGGCGGGCATTAACTTCAATTTGAGCCCGTGGGCGCATCGTATTGAGGCAGTTCATCAGGATATTCAAGGTTTTGCTCTAGCTGCGGACAGTCAATATGACCTGATAATGAGCAACCCGCCGTTTTTCGCTAATCACAGCAAGACGACAGCTTCACTTAGAAATGCCGCCAGACATACTGATCTATTATCTTTTTCTGATTTAATCAGCAGTGCCGGTAAATTACTGGCTGAACAGGGTTTGTTGTATGTGCTGATTCCCATTTCTGCTGTAGAAAAATTTTCCGCTCTGGCATTGGCGGAGGGGTTTTATCTGATCAATCGAATTGACTATCGCGGCTATGCCCATACCAGGGCTAAAGTCTCGGCGCTTACTTTCAGTCGCACAGTTGCCGGGATTACAGCAAGGTTACTGACGGTTTATGAATCCGTGGGAATGTATACGAAAGAAAGTGAACGTTATTTGGGGAAATTTCTGCTGCGCTTCTCCCCAGGGCGGCAGGCGCAACAATAAGCAACGCTTCCCTGCGTTGCCTGGATTAAACGTTAGCCGAATCAGTTAACTATGCGGTGCCCGCGGCCTCTCATACAGCTGGAGTAGGCTCTTTTATATTGCTGTTCAGAGCTGAGCCCCTGGTTAGCCCCGCCCCCGAAACCGCCTGCAGCCGCGCCTATGGCTGCTCCACTGGCCGGATTGCCGGTAAAGGCGCCTACAATCGCGCCGCCGGCTGCACCGATCAGACCGCCTACGCCTGCGCCTATAGCGGTTTCTTTGGCTGCTCCACCCGAAGCGTGGCCGGCAAGTTGCCTGCATTCGGCCATATCCTGGTTAATTCGATAAGCATTCGGATCATTATAGGCATCAACGGTGGGTGTCCATCCTCCATAGCTATAGCAGCCTGAAACCAGAATGCTGCCTATCAAAGCAATGCTGATTGTTAGTTTTTTCATCTTTCTTTACCTTCATTAGTTACTGAGAAAACAAAAAATTAGACCTTCAATTGTTTGTTTAAGTTTAGGCTAAAATTTATGAATAAAGCATGAATATTGTCTTGGTAACGCCCTATTACAGTTCCCTTAATACCCGCAGAGGTGCTTTATTTACGACGTCCGTAACTCCCCAATAGCCTGCCAGCCCAACAAATAAAGCGCCTGTTATCGGCAATAATCCCCAGACATATAAATTGGGACTGTAATCCATGTGTATGACCTGAGTATACAAGGTATAAATAATGGCTTCTGAAATGACTACCGATAACACACCGGCAATCAGTCCCAGCAAGCCAAACTCAATCACGTGAGTTTTCCTTAAAAAGGAGCGCTTGGCGCCCAGCGTTCTCATTAAAGCGCCATCCTGAATGCGGCTATCCAGGGTGGAATAAACGGCCGCGAACAAAACCGTAAAACCGGCCATCAAGGCAAAATACAAGAGGTAATTAATAGCCTGGGTTAATTGGGCCAGTATGGTTTTAAACTGCTGTAAAATTAAATCGACTTCCAGAATAGTGGTGCTGGGATATTTTTTGACTAATGTGTTTAAAAAATTTTTTTGTTTTTCAGGCAAATAAAAGCTGGTCAGATACGTGCTCGGATAGGCATCAAGGGTGCCGGGAGAGAAAATCATATAGAAGTTTGGTCTCATCGTATCCCATTGAAGCTTGCGGATGCTGGATACGGTTGCTTTAATTTGTTGACTGCCGACAGTAAATATTAATTGATCGTTAAGGTTTATTTTAAGGCTATCAGCCAGTTTCTCTTCGACTGAAACGCTCCCGGGCTGCTCAGAGCTCCACCAGTCGCCGGCGATAATTTTATTATCTTCGGGAAGCTTATGTGTCCAGGTAAGACTGAGCTCTCTATGGGTAGCGTTTTCTCCCTGAGTATCCTTGGTGACAATATGTTGTACCGGTATGTTATTAATTTCCACGAGACGGCCCCGGACTACAGGGAAAAACTCACTGCTCTTGATCTGCTCTTGCTCCATATCGTGTTTAAATGCCGGTAATTGCTTGGGAAAAATATTAAGGGCAAAATGATTAGGGGCATTTTCGGGCAATTGTTTTTGCCAGTTATCGATTAAATCATTGCGTACGGTAAAACTGAGCACCATGGCCACCAGCGTAATGCTGAAAGCCAGTATCTGGCTAACACTGCTGCGGCTGTTTCGCAGCAGTCCCTGTAATCCAAAGCGCCAGATCAGGCTTATCCGCGGCAATAGTTTTCGCGCTAAAGCCAGCAGGCTGTAAACCAGCCCAGCTAGGGCCAGCAATGTCATAAAG
The DNA here is from genome assembly GCF_902806695.1 of Candidatus Methylobacter favarea. Taxonomy (GTDB): domain Bacteria; phylum Pseudomonadota; class Gammaproteobacteria; order Methylococcales; family Methylomonadaceae; genus Methylobacter_B; species Methylobacter_B favarea. The sequence goes on from NZ_CADCXN010000069.1 coordinate 7,258, forward strand.
CCGACGCCGATAATGGTCGCCGTCATTTTAATATCCTTCGTATACCGCCAAATTAATATCGCGATAATAGCGCTAGCCAAGCCATACACCAGCCAGGCGCTGCTGGGCAAGGGTTCCACTTCACGGCGCAACACGCGCAGCGGCGAAACCTGTTTTAGGCGCAGGATGGGCGGCAGGGCGAAGCCCAATAAAACCGCCATGCCGATGATAAAACCGAAAAATATAGACAATAAGCCGGGATTGGCGATTTGCCTGGGCAATAAATCTTTTAATAGATGAAATAGCGCTGCCTGCGCAAACCAGCCCAATAGACAGCCCATGGCGCTGGCCAATGTGCCCAATACTATAAACTGACTGCTGTAAAGCCAGAGTATTTCCCGCTGCTTACAGCCCAGGCAGCGCAAAATGGCGGTGGCGTTAAAATGCCGTTCCGTATACCGGCGGGTCGCCATGGCGACGGCGACGCCGGCAATCAAAAGCACGACAATGCTGGATAAGCCCAGATAGCGTTCCGCGCGGCTCAAGGCTGAACCCAGTTCCGGACGGTCTTCATGAATATCCATAATGCGCTGGGAGGGATTCAGCCGCGGCTTGATCCAGCGGCTGAATTCGGCCAGCGCCCCGGTTTCGCCAGTAAATTGGAAAAAGTAATGGACATGACTGCCGGGCTGTATGATTGCAGTCGCCTGCAGATCAGCTTCATTGATCATGATGCGGGGAGAAAAGCTGTAAAAGTCGCCGCGTTTGTCGGGTTCATAAGTGATGACATTACTGACTGTCAGTTTTTTTTCGCCGACATTCAAAGGATCGCCCAGCTTGAGCTTTAGCGTCGATAAAACGCGTTTTTCAACCCAGGCCGTGCTTGGCGCCGGGCCTTTTTGCACGGCTGTTTCAGTCCGATAATCCGATGCCGTGATTTTTAAAAAACCGCGCAAGGGATAATTAGCGCTAACGGCTTTGATGCCGGCCAATAGCAGTTCGTCATTTTCAATCACAACACTGGAAAATTCAGCCGTTTGCGATTGCGTCAGATTAAGTTGCTTTGCCTTGTCCAGCCAGTCCGCAGGCAGCGTTGCCGGACTGGCTATCACCAGGTCGGCAGCCAGAAATTCCGCCGCCTGAGTCGCCATAGTGCGTTGCAGGCGATCGGCAAACACTGCAATTGCAGTTGAGCTGGTGACAGCAATAATTAAAGCCAGCACCAGTATGGTTAATTCGCCGGAACGGCTGTCGCGCCACAACAGGCGCAGGGCAAGATTAAAGCGGTTCATATTAAGTGCTCATAAAATTATTGGCAAAACCAAAATATAGTAACTACCAAGGGCACGAAGTTTCGTGGTGCATTATTTCGGGTGCTTCGTAGCGAAAATAAATATTGTCAATTACTTACGATTTTTCCTGAATCCAGCTTGATAGTGCGCTGGCAGCGGCTAGCCAAGACTTGGTCATGGGTCACGAGAATCAACGTGGTGTTGTTTTCATGGTTAAGTTCGAACAGCAAGTCAATAATATATTCACCGGTTTTACTGTCGAGATTGCCCGTGGGCTCATCGGCAAAAAGAATGGAGGGCCGGGTGACAAACGCTCTGGCTAATGCCACGCGCTGCTGTTCGCCGCCGGAAAGTTGTTTCGGCGTATGCGCTAAACGATGCGACAGACCGACTCTATCCAATAACGCAGCTGCTGAGAGTCTGGCATTTCTATCCCCGCTTAACTCCAATGGCAACATGACATTCTCCAGCGCCGTAAGTCCTTGCAGCAATTGAAAAGACTGGAATACAAAACCTATAAGCTCATTGCGGATGGCCGCTCTGCCGTCTTCATCCATGCCGGTTAACAACTGTCCATTAAGAATTATGGTGCCGTTGCTGGGCGTATCCAGCCCCGCCAGCAGGCTTATTAATGTGGATTTTCCCGAGCCGGATTCGCCGACAATGGCTATACTTTCGCCACAATTGATTATCAAATCTATCGATGACAAGATATGCAAAGTTCCTTCGGAAGTGCTAACCGATTTACCCAGGCTTTCTGTTACTATAATGTGCTTTAATAATTCTGCTTGAGTTTGCATAATGATCCGATTATTTTTTGCCGTGATAATTGCGTTAATGTCTATGACTGTTATGGCCAAATCAATTGTGGTTTTGGGAGATAGTATCAGTGCCGAGTACGGAATTGAAGTAGGACGAGGCTGGGTTTCTTTGGTTCAAAACAAACTGAAGGAAAAAAACAGCGGCTATGCCGTTCATAATGAAAGCATTAGCGGCGATACTACCGCAGGCGGCCTGGCGCGTATAGATAAGGTTTTAGCCAGGCATCAACCGGAGATCGTTTTACTTGAACTGGGCGGTAATGACGGGCTGCGCGGCATACCGCCCAAGGTTATGAAAAACAATCTTGCCGAAATTGTCCGGCGCGCGCAGAAAGCCGACGCCAAAGTGTTATTACTCGCCATGAAAATACCGCCCAATTACGGCAAGCGCTATGTGGATATGTTCTATGACGTTTATCCGCAGTTATCGGCGGAATTGGACATCCCCTATATTCCTTTTATCCTGGAAGATGTCGCTCTGATAAAGGAATTAATGCAGCAGGATGGCTTGCATCCCAATCTGAAAGCACAGCAGATTATTGCTGATAAGGTATGGCCGCATCTGATGCCCCTATTAAAATAACAGAGACTTGAATATGACATTATTAACCTTGAAGAACGCCAACAAAATTATAGAAAAAGCCATTGGCAAAGCCAGGGAATTAAATATGGCGCCCTTAACTGTGGTTGTTCTGGATACGGCCGGTCATATAAAAGCCATGCAAAGAGAGGATGGCGCGACCATGATCAGACAGCAAATCGCCACGGCAAAAGCCTGGGGTGCGGTAAGCATGGGCATATCATCCCGAAGCTTGGCAGGCGTGGCGGAGCACCGGCCGAATTTCATGAATGCATTGATAGGCATGGCTGATGGGAAAATAATGCCGGTTCCGGGGGGCGTTCTGATCCGCAATGCCGAAAATAATATTATCGGGTCGGTCGGAATCAGTGGGGATGTTTCAGATCAGGATGAGCGCTGCGCGATTGCCGGCATAGAATCGGCAGGCTTTGTAGCGGGGGTATGATTGAAAGTTAATAATTCATTGCAGAAATTTGCGGGTATAAAAAGGGGATTGAAATGATAGTAACGACGCTAGGCATTCCGGAAGTGCTTATTATTCAGCCCCAGGTGTTCGGCGACAGCCGAGGTTTCTTTCTGGAAAGCTATAATCAGCAGGCTTTCAATAAGGCTACCGGGCTTAATGTATGGTTTGTGCAGGACAACCACAGCCGTTCGGCCAAAGGCGTATTGCGCGGCTTGCATTACCAGATCCAACAACCGCAGGGCAAGCTGGTTCGCGTGGTGCGCGGGTCAATATTTGATGTGGCCGTTGACATGCGCAAAAAATCGCCTACTTTCGGACAATGGGTGGGTGTGGAGCTGAATGAAGAAAATCACACTCAATTATGGGTGCCGCCCGGTTTTGCTCATGGCTTCGTAGTTTTGAGCGATGCTACTGAAGTGTTTTATAAAACTACCGATTATTATGCCCCTGAATTTGAGCGCAGTATTATCTGGAATGATCCCGACCTCGCTATAGACTGGCCGATTCAGGAAGAACCCCGGCTTTCAGCTAAAGACAACGCCGGTTTGCCGCTAGCGCAGGCCGAGGTTTTTTTATGAACCCGCATGCGTCTCAGCCCGTTTCACTGGCCGCGCTGGCTCGCAGCCTCTGGCGTAATCGCCAGCTCATCATGCAAATGACCAGGCGTGAAGTAGTTGGCCGCTATAAAGGCTCCGTGATGGGTTTGCTTTGGTCATTTCTCAACCCGGTATTCATGCTGGTCGTTTATACGTTCGTTTTTTCCGTAGTATTCAAAGCCCGCTGGGGCGTCGGCGATGAAAGCAAGACCCAGTTTGCCGTGGTTCTGTTTGTCGGAATGATTGTTCACGGCCTGTTTGCCGAAGTGCTCAACCGAGCGCCGGGGCTGATTCTTGCCAATGTCAATTATGTTAAAAAAGTGGTTTTTCCATTGGAGATTCTGCCCACAATTACCATGGGCGCAGCATTGTTCCATAGTCTGGTCAGCCTGCTGGTATTGCTGACTGCCTTCGCCATTTTCAACAGTTATGTGCAGTGGACGGCGGTTTTTATCCCTTTGATCCTGCTGCCGCTGGTCATCCTGAGTCTTGGCTTTGCCTGGATGCTTGCCTCTTTGGGTGTATTTTTGCGCGATGTGGGCCAAACCATCGGCCTGGTTACTACCGTCATGATGTTTCTATCGCCGGTATTTTTTCCCGTCACTGCGCTGCCCGAGGAATACCGGCCAATAATCATGGCCAACCCGCTCACCTTTATAATTGAACAGGCGCGTGAAGTGCTTATCTGGGGCCGCTTGCCCGACTGGGCCGGTTTGGGCATATATACCGGCGCGGCTCTTATGGTGGCCTGGGCAGGCTACGCCTGGTTTCAAAAAACCAGAAAGGGATTTGCCGATGTTTTGTGACGAGGCAGGGTTGACAAGTATTTACTGTGATAATTTTTGAATAACTTTTCAGCCGGAGCTTTCCCTACATGGCTGTAGATAAAACCAAAAGTTAAATAGGGCATCTTTATCGGCTATAAAGGCGGAGATTTCGGTAAATCCGCCCCGTTGCAATTGTAAACAAGATTATAATCAATTTAATATATGACTACGAAACCTTTGGCTTCAACCAATATCGTCTGGCATCATGCCACGGTCACACGCGTGCGCCGCGAAACGCAGAATGGGCATCGCGGCGCCATTATCTGGTTTACGGGTTTATCCGGCGCGGGTAAATCCACTCTTGCTCATGCCGTCGAAGAAACTTTGCATCAAGGCGGCTGCCGCACCTTTGTACTGGATGGCGATAATGTGCGCCACGGGTTATGCAGCGATCTGGCTTTCTCAGCTAAAGACCGGCAGGAAAACATTCGCCGCATTGGTGAGGCGGCTAAACTTTTCATGGAAGCAGGAATCATTGTGCTGACCGCTTTTATTTCACCTTATCAAGCTGACCGTGAACGCGTGCGCGCTATGGTTAGGAAGGGCGATTTTCTTGAGATCTATTGCGATACTTCCATCGAGGTTTGCGAAAGCCGTGATACCAAAGGCCTCTATAAAAAAGCCCGAGCAGGACAGATTGCCGAATTCACCGGCATTTCCTCTCCTTATGAAGCGCCGCCAACTCCTGAACTCACTGTTAACACCGGCGCGGCAAAATTGCCGGCTTGTGTACAGCAGGTAATAGATGAAATGATGCGCCGTGACATTGTTAATAGTTCCGGGTTTGCTCTTGTACCGAACGTTCCGAATTGTAATTTCAAGGGGTAAAGGACTGATGGATAAATCGTTTGATTTATACTACGTCCAGTTATGCGCACCTACTTTAAGCTCCTGGCAAAGCTCTTTCAATAGGTAAGGACTATCATTAATTCCATTGATCATTTTATATCGGAAAATGTAAACAGGTTGAATGTCCCCTTGATTTTTTGTTGGTCCTGATGCCCTGCCTGCTTGTCATGACCTTTTACCGCTTTAGCGGAGGCAAGCAGGATCTTATTGTCGTTGAACTAGAAATGCCGCTAATCTCGAGCTTGCAAGAGCTTAAGTCTCACCTTAAACTCTCGCGAGATAACGGTTAATTTCGAACTGATTCCGCCTTGATCCAATAATAAGTGTATCGAAGAGGAAATGTCGCTGCAGGTCCAATCAGAAAAATTAAATCAGGGGGACTGGTGCCTGCAGCCGGGACTAAACGCTATTTCTTACCGCCCTTGTGGCCGGCTTCTCTTGCTTCTTCCGGAGTAAATTCATGAGCACTGCCTTTTTCATGGGCGGCTTGGCCGCCCTTGTGACCGGCTTCTCTTGCTTCTTCCGGAGTAAATTCGTGAGCACTGCCTTTTTCATGAGCGGCATGCCCTCCTTTACTGGCAATTTCCCGTTGTTTCTCTTCGTCCATTGAAGCAAAACCCCGCTTTGCCGTGGAGCCTTTTTTATCGTTCGCTGATTGTTTTTGTTGAGTCATGATCTTTTCCTCACACATATAAATTTAAGTATTATTGAGTGCCTTCTGTAAAATGCGATCAAAAGGCATTTCTTCTTTTTCTTCCCAAAGAAGTAATTATAAAATACAACAATGCTTGCAACCGCTTCCGTACGGCAGGACACATAAGTAAAAGGTTGCAGATCCGAATTTCTTGCGCCGCAAATCACAAGAATCAACGCCATTGCAGAGCAGGTGAAACCCGAGTTATTTATCGCTGTTGTTTCACAATTGCAACGCCAGAGTTTATGACATTGATATAAAAGTAAATAGCGGGGCTGGGAAAATCTGCCGGATGGTTCTTATCCTGGCAAAGGTGGGTGATTCCTGATTCATGAAGTTCAGGATTCAAGAAAAAAGATGAACAGAGAGTATCTCTATTATTTGCTCCAGGGTCAGGTTCTCATTTTCTCCGGTGATAGTATGGGCAAAAATGGGATATTTCAGGTCTATGCCGTAACATCCTGCGTTCTGGCCAAAGGTGTAGATATAGGCGGAAAGACCAGGCTCGTCACGGCTTCCCAGCTCGATAGCCTGGTAATGCTGCTCCTGATTGTTTAATGCCAGGGTATCTTCGCCGTATCGATGCACCAGTTCCAATAACAGGAGCTTAAGCGGAACATCTTTATCAATAGCCCAGATATTCATGCCGGTCCGCAGGCTTAAACTTTCTTTACGACGACGGGTCGGGCGTAATAATTCAGTATCAACAGATGCTGCGCTTTATTGATTAACCACAGGCTAAGTAAAAAACTCAGCAAGGCGCTGCCGGCAATCCATAACTCTGCATACCGGGCATTATTCTCCAGCAGCCAGTCGGCAATGCCGGCACCGGTAAATAGGGCTATGATCGGTACCATATACAATAGCAAGGAAGCGCGTAGCAACAGGTTTTCATCAATAGCAACGATGACTTGATCGCCGGATTTTAGGTGCATGTCGCTATCGACCGGCACCGGCTTTTTCTTGAGAACGCTGCCGAATACATCCGTGGTGCATGATGCTTTTTGCCGGCAGCCGCCACATGCGCCGGCTTGCCCGCTTTCGACCCAGACTTGATGGTTTTCTATTTTCACGACTACCGCGAGTTCTTCTATCATCGCTATGACCTTTCAATCGATAAGCGTCAGATGCTTTCCGGCAAAATAAAGTGTGCCGTCAATTTCTTCCAGACATAGCGATTGCAAGCGTTGTCCAAAACAAAGCGGGCTTTGGCACGCGCCTGTTTTAGGGTCAAAGATAAAGCCGTGCATGGAGCAGCGCAGATATAAGCCGGATTCATCAAAAATGGCGTCCTGTTCGCAGTTTAAAGGTCTGTGCATGTGTACACAATGGTTGATATAGGCATAGACACTGTCTTCAAAAGCAAAAATGATGGCCGAAGTCGGCTGTTTTTTAAAACGGATTTTCCGCGTTAAATAGCTGGTTTTGCGCAGTTCTTGATGAGAACACGCCGGGGTTTGTAAGGGTTTGCTCATGGCCAGTCCTGATGGGTTAGGTGCAACGAATTGTTAATTCCAAGCCTTTGCAAGCATTTTTAACCAGCTATCCAGTCTTGCGGAAGTCAGTTCTTTCTGATTTTCCTGATCCAAAGCCAAGCCTACAAAACAGTTATCAACGACTGCTTTAGAGTTTTTAAAATTATAGCCTTCGGCATTCCATGCGCCAATCATAGTCGCGCCGCATTGTTTAAACGGTTCATACAAATGGAACATGGCATTTACAAATTCTGCAGGGTAGCTTTTTTGATTTCCCAGCCCATAAATCGCTACCTTTTTACCGCTGAAATCCTGCCCGGCCAGCTTCGGTAAAAACTCTTCCCAGCTTTCAGTGGCATTGCCGGTTGATAAACCGGGCAGTTGGCCTTCACCATAAGTGGGCGTGCCTAAAATCAGGGTATCATACGCCAGCATATCGGTCACGGCGGCATTGCGTATATTCACCGGTTTTGCGGCAATTTTTGCGGTCAAAACCGTAGCAATATCTTTTGCAATGCGCCGGGTATTGCCGGTATCGGTGCCAAAAAAAATACCTACTTTAGCCATGATGTCCTCGCCAAGGAGCGGTGTACGCCGTTAACAATTAACAAAAAGAGGAGTAATGCGGCGAATGAATTCGCATCGGCATGGACCATTAGTAGTTGGCATTTTAATGCTGTATTTGCAGCAGTCCAGTCTCCTGATTGCGTTGTCTATGCCGCCACTCATCGGGAGTATACGCTTTAACGCTGACAGCATGGAGTTTGTCTGACGCCAGGGGGCCAGTTAATGTTGCCATGACCAGCTGCTGTTTTTTGACCAATGCCAAATCGCTAAATTGCGAACTGACCACCGTGATCACTAAATCGCAGCCTTCTCCTTCAACTATCACGTCTGCATCAGTTATACCCTGGCGCACCAGTTGCTCAACTTCGCCGGTAGTTAATGCATCATTTGCGGCTTCCGCTTTTTTCGGCGCCGCGGCCGTTAATAACGGTAACAAGCTGCCGTTGTTGGACATTGCTTCAATAATATCGCAGCCGCCAACTAATTCTCCGTTCACGAACAGTTGAGGATACGTCGGCCAGCGGGAAATGCCCGGCAATTTTTCCCGGATAAAAGGCGCTTCCAGCACATTCACATAGGCGTAGGGAATATTGGCCGCATTGAGCAGACCCACGGCTTTGGCTGAAAATCCGCATTGCGGATTCGCGGGTATCCCTTTCATATACAGGATAATCGGATTAGCCGCCAGTTGTTTGCAGATTTTGTCTTCGGTTCTCATGGCTGTCTCTTTAAAATTAAACCTATTTATTATCTGGTCAGGAGTAGCCCGTATGAATGAAGCGTAGCGGAATACGGGTATTTAGTGCCACACTCATCCCGGATTCCGCAAAGCTACATCCGGGCTACGTTAGTTCTTACTGCTGCCCGGCCTGTTGCCTGAGTTTGGTTTCGGCCTTTTTTATCAATCTGATCTCGCCTTCCCCTTTAACGACACCGGCATCAACAATACATTGCTCAATGTCTTCGACGGAGGGAATATCAAACATGGTTTTTCTGAGGATCTGCTCCATGATGCTGCGCAGACCCCGTGCTCCGGTTTCCCGCTCCATGGCTTTTTGGGCGATTTCAACCAGGGCGTCGCGCTCAAAGGTCAGTTCCACGCCTTCATAGGCAAACAGTTGCTGATACTGGCGAACCAGCGCATTTTTAGGCTCGGTTAACACCTGAATCAAGGCCTCGACATCGAGGGGTTCCAATGGCGCCAGCACGGGGAAACGGCCGATAAACTCGGGGATCAGACCGAATTTCCGTAAATCGCTGGGCTGAGTCGCATTCAACATGGCTTCCAGTGCCGGTTTTTCAGCAGGGTTATTCACTTCAGCATGAAAACCGATTGCCGAATTGGCCGGCACCAGACGCTTTTCGACATGTTTTTCCAGGCCCGGAAAAGAGCCGCCGGCAATAAACAGAATATTGCGCGTATCAATTGTTGCTTCTCCGTCCTTGTTGCGTTGGCCTTTGCCGGAAATCTTGACGTGAGAACCTTCGACCAGCCTGAGCAAGGCCTGTTGCACGCCTTCGCCGGAGACATCGCGGGTTCCGGTTTGCTGTTCGGGACTGCGGGCAATTTTGTCGATTTCATCGATATAAACGATGCCCCATTCGGCATTAGCCATATTGCCTTCCGCGACATCGAGCAACCTGACCAGAATGTTTTCCACATCATCGCCGACATAACCGGCCTGCGTCAGTGTTGTCGCATCGGCCACCACAAACGGCACGCCGACAATTTTCGCCAGCGTGCTGGCTAATAATGTCTTCCCTGTACCGGAAGGGCCTATTAACAGAATGTTGGCCTTGCCGATTTCCACATCCTTGTCAAATTCGCCCAGCCCGGCATCGCCGCTTTCGTGCTTGAGACGCTTGTAATGGTTATAAACCGCAACAGACAAAATTTCCTTGGCCAGATCCTGACCAATAACGTATTGATCAAGATGCGCTTTTATTTTTGCCGGGATAGGCAATGCGCCCTGCATTTCGGAAAGCTCTTTTTTCCGCCCCCAATTCGTTACGACCTGGTTCGCCAATAATACGCAGGCCCCGCAGATAGTGCCTTCGGCGCCGGCAATCAAAGGTACTGATGCAGACTGATTAATGCCGCAAAATGAACAGTGTTTGATATCTTTATTGCTCATGATTGTTTTCCCCGGATTCAGGTATCGGTAAGCCGGCTATCCATGCACGCTGGCAGGTATGGCGGGCGCGTTCTTTCATTAGCTGACGTATTTTCGGTGTGGCTTTTGCCAGAGACAGAGTTTCAGCCTTTTGTATGCTTTTGCACAGCAGCACATGAAAACCGATTTCCGACTTGACCACATTGCTGACTTCACCCTGTTTTAAACTAAACAGCACCGCGTCCAGTTCCGGATAAAGCGTGCCTCGGGATACGGCGCCCAGAACGCCGCCTTGCAGGGCAGTAGGACACTCGGAATGCCTTAACGCCAGATCGGCAAATTTATACGGTTTTTTATGCAGTTTTCCAGCAAGTTCCTGAGCACGCAGTAAAGCCGTCTCACAGGTATTTTCAGGATAATCCGGATTGATACTGATAAAGATATGGCAGGCTTCACGCCTTTCAGGAAGATGGAACTGATCGGCATGAAGATGGTAATAGATGCCGATTTCGACCTCGCTGATCGCGGGCGCAAGGCTGGCAATTAACTCCAGCACCGTATTGACCTTGCACTGACGATGCAGTGCCGCCATCAGGCTCGCGGTGTCGAGCCGGTTTTTTTCCAGATCGCCGAGAAAAGCAGACTCATTGTCATAACGGCCGCGAATTTCCTGATAGGCCTGCCGCAATTCCTGTTCGGTAATAATCACTGCCGCCGCTTCAGGCGCATTCAGCACACGGCTTTCAATCCTGAATTCATTTAAAGCCTGAATTTTTGCCTTGTTTAACTCGGCCTCCGCCAATTCAGCGGGTGATTTTTTGAATAAGAGTAAAGCCGCTCTTAATAAATTGTAAGATAAATTGTCAGTTTCCAACTGAGCAGGTTTTTCAATTACAGTCATATCAAAGCTCCGGTTCATGAAATGACTCAGGGTGCGCCGGGGCAAGCGCTGACTCGGGCACTTGCAGAGTTCTGCCCTGAAAAGCGACATGATATTGAATCAGTTCACTGTCTCTGAGCACCTTAAAAACTTCGCCTTCCGTGCCTTTTGCAAACAAAATATTACCTTGCATTGCCAAATCGATAGTGCAAATCACCTTGTCTCTGAACTCAAAGCGGCTGGGATTCCAGGGTTCTTCAATCCCTATCAGTTCTTCCAGACGGCAACCCACCATGCGTCCCGGGTTCAGGAAATGTACGGTAAAAATAACCTGGTCCTGGAGAAAAGTGCCCACTTCGATAACATTGCCGACACTGCCCCGACGAATCAATAGAGCCCCTGTTTCCATGCCGGGGTAGGTGCCGTCATTGCGGACGTTTCTGGTTATCCGGACCGTTTCACCAAATTCAAACCGGCCTTCATCGAAGCGTTCGGGTTTCATGTTTTTATATCGCTTAAGGAAACAAATGCCGTCTGCGGTTCGCCCATCGCAAATACTTTAAAAACCTTTTCGGTCTGGGCGTCGGATTCGACAAAATCCTGATAGGCTCTCTGCAATAATTTGCTATAAACCGCCCTTTTCGGAATTTCATTTTCCGGCATGTCATCACCGGCTTTTTGTATATAATCATGAAAACGCTGCAAAATATGCAAGCGGTTGACATGCACTACGCCAGGCTCATATTCCAGTTGAAAATATTGTAAAAAGTCTTCGGCAGATTCCAGCTCTTCCATTTCTTCTTCAAAACTCATGGCTTTTCTCCGGTAATTAAAGGGGGCAGACTAAAGATAGATCCTGAATTAAAAGGTAGATTGCCGGGATAATTAGTGCTAACGGTCAGTAATGAATCAGTTATCTTTTTAAACATGATCTTGCTCTGATAATAGAAACTTTGGGTCTTCGCCTTTACGCTTGACCACCAGTTCCAGTAATCCCCTTGCGCCAATCCGGTCTTTGCTGTCCAGAGCCGCCAGTTTTTCAAATATGCTCTGGCTCAAATCCAGATTCTCCATGCGCATATTTAAAAAGCCGATGGCTTTCAGGGTAAACAGATACAACCTGACCTGAGTTAATAAAGCCGCAGGGGCGCCATTAATATGGCTGGGTTGCAAGTCCCGCCAGTCCTCGGGAAAACCTATCAAAGGTCTTATCACAGCCAAGGCTTTAAGGGTTGCATTCAATGCATCTTCGAGCCGGTGCTGGTAATAATAAAAACGGTTCAACGCCACCAGTACGTTCAACGACTCAGGCGCAAGAAAATAAGCTTTCAGTAACGGCAGCTCGGCATCGCCATTGGCATAATTTTCTGCAGCGACTGCTATTAACGCTTTCACCCCCGCAACCTCGGGCTCTTCAAAATACAAGCCCTGTGCTTCAAAATCCAACAGATCCATTTATGCTCCCGCGGCCAGCTTTACCGGACCTTCTTTTCTTGGAATGCAGACGCTTTCCGCTTCACACACATCACAAATTTCTTCATCTGTTACTTTGCCTCCCATTTGCCTGGCTTCCAGTTCATCAATCCGTTCTATCAAACAGGCAATAGCCCTGCCGACCGGATCAGGAATCAAATGATGGTTCAGATCAATGCCGCGCAGGTTTTGTATTTGGGTGCCTTTGCTTTGAATAACCCGCCCCGGAATGCCCACTACCGTACAACAAGGCGGAACATCCTTGACGACCACCGAATTAGCGCCGACACGGACATTATTGCCCAGGGTAATGGCTCCAAGAATCTTAGCTCCGGAACCCACCAGCACATTGTTGCCCAGGGTAGGATGACGTTTTTCCTTGTTCCAGGTGGTACCTCCCAGAGTTACGCCATGATAGAGCGTGACATCATTGCCAATTTCCGCCGTCTCTCCGATTACGACGCCCAGCGCATGATCAATGAACAAGCGGCGCCCGATGGTTGCGCCCGGATGAATTTCGACACTGGTAAACATTTTGGCCATTGCGGACAGGATTCGGGCAGTCAATTTCCAGTTCGCTTTCCATAAACGGTGACTTATCCGGTGCACCAGCACTGCATGAACACCCGAATAAGTCAGCAAAATATCCCAAACGCTGTGCGCAGCAGGGTCACGGCCAAAAACACAATAAATATCTTCCTTCCATTGGCCCAAAAAACCCAGCGGTTGTTCTGGATTGACAGTTGCATTATCAGACATGACCCTGACCATCAGGTAATACTCCAGGCTGTTTGTCCCGGAACAGGCATTCCCGGTATTCTGAAGAATGAGCCGGGATAACGATCGTCCTGATCGGGTATTTCCAACTCGTCCTTCATCTCCGGCTCGCATGTTTGTGGTTCGCTATATTCATTCATAACTGTCTCTCCTGAAGATTTTGATGAAATCGGTTGAGATCGACCGCTTTGGGAGTTTGTTTGGTATCGCTGACAAAGCGTCTGACCTGGATTAATAAGGCTTGCGCCTGTGTTCGGGTGACCGCTATGCCCATTTGCCGGTAGGCATGAATCACCCCCTGGGTGCCGGAATGCTTGCCTAAAACCAGTTGATGGCTGCGCCCGACTATGGCAGGGTCAACACCCTGATAATTGTGCGGATCCTTGATCAAGCCATCGACATGGATACCGGCTTCATGACTGAATACATCCTTGCCGATCAAGCTCTTGCGGCTGCCTATCGCATCGCCCGAGGCATGGGCAACCAATGCCGACAAAGCGGAAAAATGGAATAAATCAACGCCGGTTTCGATACCGTACAGTTGCTTCAAGCCGACTACCACTTCTTCCAGGGCGGCATTGCCGGCCCGTTCTCCCAGCCCGTTAACGGTAGTATTGACATGAGTCGCCCCTGCCAATGCCGCCGCCAGCGTATTGGCGGTAGCAAGCCCCAGATCGTCATGGGCGTGCATTTCGATTTCCATATCCGTTGCGGCCCTTAATTTTTTAATTATTTCAAAGACGCCGAAAGGTTCCATGATCCCTACCGTATCGGCGAAACGGATTCTGCCGGCTCCTGCGCGCTGTGCGGTTTCAGCCATGCGTATTAAAAAATCCGGATCCGCACGCGAGGCGTCTTCCATGCCGACGCATACCTCCATGTTCAAGCTTCGCGCTTCATCTACGCAGCGGGTAATGGCATCTAAAACCCACTGCCGGCTTTGTTTGAGCTTGTGCTGAATATGCTGATCCGATGCCGAGATGGACAAGTCAATCTTATCCACATTTAAGCCTAGACTGCCAAGCAAATCATCGCGGCGCATTCTCGACCAGACCAGCAGCTTTGCTGGCAATCCCAATGCCGCAATCGCCTTGATTTCTTCCTGTTCCACAGGCCCCATGGCCGGAATGCCGATTTCCAGTTCCGATACGCCCAGGCCTGCGAGCTGCGCTGCAATGATGAGCTTTTCGTCCAGCGAAAACGCGACGCCGGCAGATTGCTCGCCATCCCTGAGCGTAGTGTCATCTATGATGATGTGGCGAGTTTGAGTTTTCATAAGATTTTAATCTAATCAAAATGCTGTCAATAGAGAGGAAGCAAAACCCTTGCCAACTGTTTAAGGCTTGAAAATAGCGATCTGGAGGCGGAGTGTAGGCGGAAGAGTTTACGTCATATCAAACAATGCGAATGATTAAGAGTAAAATTGTAGGAAAACTGACAAATTACAAGTCTGAGTTTCGCTGAAAAATATGCAGTTTATTTAAATAATAATGGCTCTTGATTTATATAAGAAGTGCACCCTGGCTTAAACAGGAAGATTGGAGTGTATAGTTTCCGTCGACCCAAACAAAAAACTGAAGAGGTGTTCAATGAGAACTCTCAACCCTCTAAGGCAAGAAGAAAAATACTCTTTACCGTGCTATTTTCAGGAAGTATTTTTTAGCCAATTCCTAAGCAAATTGTTTAAAGACGCCGGTTTAGCGAAATCGGATTGTTAAAGCTTGGTAGATCACTTGTACATCAGTAAACAACCGGGCTTACGCTGCCGCTAATCCGGCCTACGCAAGCACTAGAGCAACTCGCCCAACAATCTTGTGTTACCCTATTGCTCTTTTCCCTCAGGGGCAACTCCAACACTTGGCATTCAGCCAGGCCCACCAGAAAGGATAAATTATGACCAATCCCCTTAAGTGCCCAAAATGCAGCTCGGAATACGGCTATGAAGACGGAAATATGATTATTTGCCCTGAGTGCGGGCATGAATGGCCTAAGGATGCGGCAGAGGCGCAGACCGAAGGGTTCGTAGTGCGTGATGCTTACGGCAATGTGCTGAATGACGGCGATAATGTAACATTGATTAAGGATTTGAAAGTTAAAGGCTCGTCTTCGGTCATTAAGATGGGCGCCAAGGTGAAGATTATCCGCCTGGTTGATGGTGATCATAATATCGATTGCAGAATTGACGGCATTGGCGCCATGCAACTGAAATCGGAATTTGTAAAGAAAGCGTAATGGCGCTAGTCCGGCGGCAGTATTTTCCAACCCGTCATTTAAATAACCTCATTACACAAAGAATGCGGCGTAAATAAAATGTTTTTTTAGTCTTTGCCGTTCTCGGCATTGGGCCGGTTTCACTCACGGGTTAAACCGGCATGTAGATCATGTAAATGAGGTTACAGGTTTTACCGCCTGGCAGCAGTATTTAGGATAAAAGCAATTAAAAGGGACCGCCTGAATAAGCTGACCCGCTGCAAGATTCTATTTCCGGTGTATCAACGGTAGCACTTAAGCATAAGTCGGTTGAAACGCCTGCTCCGGATTTGCCGCAGGGCCGTCTCCTTCCCAATACGGCGATAACTTGCGCAAGGTGGCTACGATGCCAGGCATGACTTGCAACACCTTATCGACTTCGGCCATCGTGTTATAGCGTGAAAAGGAAAAGCGAATTGTGCCGTGCGCCGCCGTGTAGGGAATGTCCATTGCCCGCATTACATGCGAAGGCTCCAGCGATCCCGAGGTGCAGGCCGAGCCGCTGGATGCGGCGATGCCGGCTTTATTGAGCAGCATCAAAATCGACTCGCCTTCAATATATTCAAAGGCTATATCAGTCGTATTCGGCAAACGGTTGTTCATATCGCCGGTTACAAAACAATGGGGAATCTGCTCGGTAATGCCGCGTTCCAGACGGTCGCGCATGGCTTTGACTTTAGTGTTTTCATACTCGATATATTCCAGCGCCAATTCACAGGCTTTTCCGAGACCGACAATGGACGCGCTGTTTTCAGTTCCTGCGCGTCGCCCCCGCTCCTGATGGCCGCCGCGCAGTAGGGGCCGATACCGCGTGCCGCGGCGAAGATACAAAACACCAATGCCTTTGGGCGCATGCAGTTTATGTCCCGATATTGACAACATATCGATTTTGGTGTCCTGCAACATCATCGGAATCTTGCCGACCGCCTGTACGGCGTCGGTATGAAACATTACCCCAGCAGCGTTTGCCATGGACGCCATTTCCACGACCGGGAAAATCGTCCCGGTTTCATTATTCGCCCACATCACCGAGACAATCGCCACCTGATCGGACAGCAAATCTTTATAGGCATTCAGGTTCAGGCGTCCGGCTTTATCGACCGGCATTCTATGGATCGTGTAACCTTCTTTTTCAAGGTTTTCGCACACGCTTAAAATGGCCGGATGCTCTACCGTAGTGGTAATGATTTCCTTTTTATTCGGCTGGGCCTTGATCGCGGAAAGAATCGCCGTGGAGTTGGATTCGGTGCCGCAGGACGTAAAAATGATTTCGGAATCATGTTCGCAGCCGATCAAGGACTGAACCTGGCCGCGGGCATGTTTAAGCCCCCGTGCTACGCCATCGGCAAATTTATGGATTGATGACGGATTGCCGTATTGCTCAAGAAAATAGGGAATCATCACATCGACCACGGCAGGATCAACCCGGGTGGTAGCATTATTATCGAGATAAATGGTCATGACACAGCCTCTATATTAACCAGTTTCGACATTTCCGATGCCGGCACGACTTTTATGAATTCGCCCATCACTTCCATTAGACGCTGTTGAACTCCGGCAATCGTCATCGCCGCCATCTGGCAACCGTTACACGCGCCGGTCATGTTGACATAAGCGGTGTTGCCGATAACTTCAACCAGTTCTACATCGCCGCCGTCAGCCATCAGCGCAGGTCTTAAGGATTCCAGCACCTGTTCGATTTTCTTGATGCGCTGCAAATTGGTCAATGGCGCTTTTATCGCCGTGACTTTTGCAGTTTGCTCTATGGGCGCGGCATTCGGGTCAAATTTTTCGCCTTTTTCCGCCAATACTTTTTCCAGAATCGCTTCGATATCTTCATGGCAAGATGCGCAACCACCGCCTGCTTTGGTAAAGTTGGTCACATCTTCAACGGTGCGCAATTTATTGGCCCAGACCATTTCTTCAATCATCACCGCATCAATCGCAAAGCATTTACAGACCAATGCACCTTCCTCATGGTCATCTTTCCATTCTTCGCCGCGATAATTGGCTATCGCCGCCTGCAGCGCTTCGCGCCCCATCACCGAACAGTGCATTTTTTCGGGCGGCAGGCCTTCGAGCTGATCGGCAATATCCTGATTCGTCACTTTTAAGGCTTCATCGAGCGTCATGCCTTTAATAATTTCGGTCAGCACCGATGATGAAGCAATGGCGGAACCGCAACCAAAGGTTTGAAAGCCCGCTTCGAGAATCACTTCGCTGTCATCATCAACCTTCAATGTCAGCCGCAACGCATCGCCGCAACTGATGGAACCCACTTCGCCTGTCGCATTGGCATCCACGACCGCACCGGCATTTTTGGGGTTAAAAAAATGTTCTTTTACTTTGTCTGAATAATCCCACATGGCTTTATCCTCGTATTAGCTTGTAACTTGTAGGGTGGGCAACGCTTTTTGCCCACCATTCATTCCATATTGAAGGTCAGTGGGCAAAAAGCGTTGCCCACCCTACATTAAGAACAGGATTTGGTTCCGGTACCTTCGGCGCTGGTGTTAAACGAAGAGCCGCAAGCGCAACTTTTAGCCGCATTAGGGTTGGTAAACTTGAATCCCGAGCCGTCAATATTGTCGAGAAAGTCGATGGACATGCCATCGAGCATCGGCATACTGACCGGATCGATAAACACTTTCACGTCGCCGCAATCAATGATGGTATCTTCCGGCGTGTGGCTGGCTTCAAGCTTCAAACCGTATTGATAACCTGAACAGCCGCCATCAGTGACTTCTATCCGCAAACCTGCTGAAGGTGTTTCCGAGCCGGCAATGAAGCGGTTGACAGCGTTAATGGCCTTTTCTGTTAATGTAATCACACATGTCTCCTGAAGGGTTTGGCATCGTTCTTGTAAATATTTAAAGCAACCTGTATGCCATTTCGTAATTTATGTGTAATAGATTGTTTAATAAGGAATTAACAAAGCAGCTTTACAATAAGCAACGCACAATCAAACAGGTTTTAATCACACAGAGCTGACAATGTAAGCTTTGCTACAAAAACAGGAGATAAGCAATGAAAATAGAAGATTTAGAGTTGGGCGATGTCGTTTATGCCGCAAAAACGATCGTTGATGATGGCTCCATACCGGATGGCGTCGAAGGCGAGATATTGGCCGAAGCTGGAACGCGCGGCGTCCTCACCCTGATCGGGCATGTGGAAGCAGAACCCCATCGCAGCGTTTTTCTGGTGCGCTTTGAAGATAAGAACATGAATCTGGGCAATCCCATTGGCTGCTGGGTTGAAGATTTGATGGTTGAACCGAGGCTTGGCAATTAGGCAATCGCTGAACGAATCTTTCCGTTATAGTAGAGGCGTGGAGATGCAATATTTTGCATCTCTACTACCAGCGCAATCAGAGCTTTGCCATTCATTCCAGCTCTTCGGCTATGTTCAGCAAAGCCTTGGCCAAGAATTTAATCAGATCTGTCGCCAGGGATAAGCCGTGTCCAATCCTGTCAGTTCATCGCTAACCATTTTTGAGGTAGCGATATCAGGCTCTGACTCTGATACTATTAAACTGCATTGATTAACACTGCCCTTTCTTTTTTCCCCGGCAGCGAAATACCGGCCGATTATTTATCCTGCGTATTTCCAGTCGGGTTCAAGTTCAAAGCTGAATTAAATAACTTCCAAGTCATATTTTTGGTAAGAGAAGTAGGGGGAATTGTCTTTTTTCAGCATTTCAATAGCGCTGAAGAAGAATGATTTGATTTCCTGGGAATATAAAGGAGAGTGGCTTTAACGCGCTTATCTTGATTCAGCGATTTCTGGGCGTGTCAATATTGCTTAAAACAGAAGGTGCTTTTTATCTTAAATTTTAAGGAGATATTTCATGTTGAAAAATAATCTGTATATGGCATTACTTGCCTCTTTATTTATAGCCGTCTTTTCTTCCACTTCCATAGCCCGGTCCGAGGTAGAGCAACAAGAGGAGTCCTTTAGTGAAACTCCTCAAGAGTTAACCGGCAGAGTAGGCGATGTGCCTGTTTTTTCTCATATCTACGGCGCTGATTTTATGACAGAGCAGGAGCGTTGCGAGTATTTACTGAAGCTTGATGGTATGAAAACCCGGCAAGAACGGGATGCGTTTCGGGCTAAACATCACGAAAAAATAGACTTGAGGCGCAAACAGAAAGGCGGCTAAAAACTAACTATTGATCAGTATCTGATAATGTAGTAACTGGCTATGTCCCGACCTATTCCGCTCGCCAATGGCATAGCCGGCGAGCGGAACTGATACAGTCTTACTGTGAAGCATCAATGGGCAATGCGGTACAGAATTGGAAGTTCCGAGTCCACCCGTGGCGAAGCTCTTTACATCTGAGATTGTAAATAATTTTGCAACCCCACTTTATTAATCAATTCGAGTTGAGTTTCCAGCCAGTCGATATGTTCTTCTTCGGATTCCAGGATACTGGAAAACAGTTCGCGGCTAATAAAATCACTCACGGTTTCGCAATAGGCAATGGCTTCTCTGAGCAGGGGGGCGGCGAGTTGTTCGAGTTTTAAATCACACTCGAGCATTTCCTGGGCATGCTCGCCTATCATCAATTTGCCGAGATTTTGCAGGTTGGGCAGGCCTTCAAGAAAAAGAATGCGCTCGATAATTTGATCGGCATGTTTCATTTCATCAACTGATTCGTGGTATTCCTTTTCGTTAAGACTTTTAAATCCCCAGTTTTTATACATTCTGGCATGAAGAAAATACTGATTGATTGCTGTCAGCTCATTTTCCAGAGCTTTGTTGAGGTATTCAATGACTTTGGAATCGCCTTTCATAAAATTATCTCTTGTCTGATCGTTAAGGAAGGAAGTGATTTGTGGCAATGGGGTCAATTCTTCGCTTACCCTGAATCTCGGATACAGCAGTAAATGAAGGTAGATTTATAGATTATAAATCTACCACGAAAACAGGAAGTTCACGAAAAAAAGCCATGACCTTAGCGTAAAAACTTCGGGTTCTTCATACCCTTCCTATTTTTATGGCTTGCTGTGAAAGTACATCTTTCATGATTAAGGGAGGTGATAGCCTGTTTTCATGACAGTTAAGCAGAGTCATAACTTCTTTATTGCATTTGCCGCAATCCTTGCCTATTCCTAAACAATGAGCCAGTTTTTTCCGCGTACAAACGCCATTTTCAATAGCGGTTAAAATCTGCGAGTCGGTGACTGCCTTGCAAATGCATATATACATCTTGCTTCCCCTGGATCCTGTTGGATGAATTAGCGTCTGCGCCGCTGCACCTGTTGTGGATCGGCCGTTATCTGCCGATAAATCTCCACCCTGTCGCCCTCCTTAATGAGGGTATCCAGCGCAGCAATTTTGCCGAATACGCCCACTTTCTGGCAGGTCAGGTTTATTTCGGGATAAAGTTTTAATACACCGGACAAATTGATGGCTTCTTCTATGGTACTGTTATCAGGCACTTCCAGACGCATCCATAGTTGTCTATCGACTTCTGCGTAACAAACTCCGACATTCATGATAATTCCTCATCGATTATTCAGTTATAGCTTCGTTTACCAGGATGGATTGCGCTTTTCTCTGCGCAAGTTTTTGATCTATCAGACGTTTGCCGACAATCAGAAAAGCCAGCATGATGAATCCGCCAGGCGGCAGAGCCATTAATAAAAAGCCTTTGTAGTCGGGAATAACAGTGACTTCCAGAAACCTGAACGACTCGCCCAGCAATAATGACGCATTGGCGAACAGGGTGCCCGAAGCGCTGATTTCTCTTGCCGCGCCGAGGGCGACAAGAACGAGGGTAAAGCCTGCGCCCATCATCAGGCCGTCCCATAAGGCATGTTTTACCGGTTGTTTGGAGGCAAAGGCTTCGGCGCGGCCTAAAAGGGCGCAATTGGTGACGATTAACGCTATAAACAGGCCCAGTACCTTATAGAGTTCGTGCGCCCAGGCATTCATTAAAATATCGACTAAAGTCACCAGCGCGGCGATCAGCAGCACAAAAATCGGGATACGGATTTCGCCGGGAATTAAATGCCGCGTTAGGGAAATCAGGCCGTTGGACGCAGTGATGACAACCAGTGTCGCAAGACCCATGCCCAAACCATTGGTGGCCGTTCCGGTTACGGCCAACAACGGGCAAAGCGCCAGATTTTGCCCGAATACGATATTGTTGTTCCAGAGGCCGTCGCTGGCAATTTTACGATAGGTTTCTGATATGAACATGTCGAATTCCTCAAGGATTAATGGCTTTCAAATTAAGACGAGACAGTTTAGGGTTAAGCTTCACTCATTGTCGGGACTTAGGCCGGCAACCGGATTGATCAGTTGCGCCTGATGGGCTTTGAATAACTGCAAGCTGCGATAAATTGCCTGTACTGACTTGCGCGGCGTGATGGTCGCCCCGGCAAACTGATCGAATTCACCGCCATCTTTTTTGACGGCCCATTGTGCCGCGCTTAAATTGTCCAGGGAGCGGCCGACAAAATTTGATATCCAGTCCGACTTTGCGGCCTCGATTTTATCGCCCAGGCCTGGCGTTTCCTTGTGGCTGAGTACACGCACGCCCAGAATATTGCCATTACGGTCTATACCTGCAATCATGTTGATTGCGCCAGAATAGCCGTCCGGTGCGGTAAATTTAAAACACACGGCAGTGACATCGCCGGACTTTTTAGCGATATAAACTGTTGTTTTGTTCGCGCCGATATTGTAGTCAGCGGATGGAATGGTCAAGGTATCTTGCAGCATGTCATTATCATGAAGAGCGGCTGGCACGACTTCTTCCAGCGATTTTGCTAAATCTTCAGCCAGCCGCTGTTGAATGGCGCCTTCTGTACTGCAATTGGTCACGCCCAGCAGCACGCTGGCAAGCAAGGCGAAGCCCGCTAGAATTCCTGTTTGAAATTTCAGGGTGGGTCTGAGCTTTTCCAGGTTCGACGGTTCCAGCCAGTTTTTCAGGAATTCCCGGTAAACCGCAATTTTTTCTTTCAGGCATTGGAAGGTTGCGGGATCACATCTCATGGCTTAGGCTCTGGCTCAAACATTTAAAATTTAGATCGTTTCCACGCTCTAGCATCATTGTCCTCAGTTAAAAACATCGTCGTTCCGGCAGAGCCTGATCCGGTCAGGGATTCACTCCGGGCTTTCCTGCCCGGAGCCCTTCGGGTAAATGCAAATCCGTTCCTGACGGATTAGTCACACCGGGCCATCCTGCCCGGAGCCCTTCGGGTCAATGCCAATCTGTTCAAGACAGATTGGTGCCGGGGAGAGCCGGACTAATTCGCCTGGAGCGAATTTGGATGTGCGAAGCCCGAACCGCAAGGATGCAGTGAGCAGCCCAGAAGCCAGGGAAGGCACGGCTACTATTGCCGGGTTACGCTATCGCTAACCCGACCTACGATTTCGGGATTTCAAGGGCTTTGCCTTTGTGGTCGCGCCCGTAAATACGCGGCCGGATGTAATGATCTATCAGCGGTGTCGCTGCATTCATCAACAGTACGGCAAAACCCGCTCCTTCGGGATAGGCGCCCCAGGTACGAATTACGAACATCAGCAGACCGCAGCCCGCGCCGAAAACCAGCTGTCCTGCCGGCGTATTCGGCGAGGTAACATAGTCGGTGGCAATGAAAAAGGCCACGCACATCATCGCGCCTGAATTCAAATGCAGAAATGGACTGATATAATGCTGGCTGTCCATGACATGAAAAATGCCGGCCAACAGCGTAACTGTCAGCAATAAGGCAAGCGGAATATACCATTGAATAATATTTTGGCGGATCAGCCAGACCCCGCCCAGACCCAGCAGCAATGTCGAGGTTTCACCCAGGCTGCCGCGCGTCCAGCCGATAAAATTAAGCAATGCGGAATAATCCTGCAAAATTTCCGGAAGCAAACGGTTTTGCGAGAATTCAGTTTTGATAAAACCGAGCGTCGTCGCGCCGGTGCTGGCGTCGATATCGGCTATTCCGGTAAAAGTAATACGCAAGCTTTCAGCAAGACCCGGCGAAGCCGGAAAAAACAACGGCGATACATTCGCCCAGGTCGTCATTTCCATAGGAAAGGAAATCAGCAAAGCGACTCTCGCCAGCATCGCGGGATTAAACAGGTTTTGTCCAAGGCCGCCATAAACCTGTTTGCCTAAAACTATAGCCAGCCCGGCGCCGACCACGCCGAGCCACCACGGCGCCCAGGGCGGCAGCGTTATCGCCAGCAGCCATCCTGTCAATACTGCTGAGCCGTCCATAATGACGGGTTTGGCAACTCTGCCCGCCAGACGCAGGCAGAAGGCTTCGAAAAAAACAGCCGATAAGACGGTAATAATAAACAGATTCAAAGCCGGCCAGCCAAAACACCAGATCCCAAACGCGGTGGCAGGCGACAGCGCCAGCATGACTTGCCACATAATATGACTAACGCTGGTTTTAACGCCTACATGCGCGCCGCTGCTGGGTTTTATATAAGCGATCATACCAATGCCCCTTGCTCGGCTTTTAGCCGTTCCCGCTCTGCCTTTGCCGCCAGACGGGCCAGCTCTTCCTCGCGCTGTTGCAGAGCCATGCGCTCCAAGCGCGCGTTGCGCGCATCGATCAGGCGCCTGGTTTGCTCGGCTTTATGCTGCGCCTGCTGTCTGGCCATGACTTCGCCCGAGGCATATTTAAAATACTGCACCAGCGGAATATTGGAGGGACAGATATATGAGCAGCAACCGCAACTGATACAGTCTTTCAAGCCTAAATCTACAGTTGCCTCCAGTTGATTGGTGCGAATAGTATTCGCCATATCCAGAGGCCGCAAGCCGGCGGGACACACGCTGACGCAACTGGCGCAGCGGATGCAGGGCTGTTCATCAGTATTTTTCAATTCACTTTGTGTTAGCGCCAGAACGCCGCTGGTGGCTTTGACGGTAGGTAGTCCTGTATGCGGCATAGCATCGCCCATCATCGGGCCGCCCATAATGATGCGCGCGGTTACTTCCGGATTCACTTCGCAAAAATCGAACAGTTCAGAGATTAACGTGCCGAAAGGAACTTCCACATTCATCGGACGTTTCACTGCGCCGCCCGCTACCGTAATCACCCGGCCAAGCAAAGGCTGTCCATGACGAATTGCTTTATGGACGGCATAAGCGGTGCCGACATTATGAATAGTCACACCGATTTCGGAGGAACGGCAGCCAACGGGAACTTCCCTGCCTGTTACATAACGGATCAATTGCCGGTCCCAACCCATCGGGTAGCGGGTCGGAATCTGGATGACCTTAATCAGAGAATACGGCTTTGCTGCAGTCTTCATGGCAAGAAAGGCGTGCGGTTTGTTGTCTTCAACCGCCACCACGGCGTTTGTGGTTTTTATGCCGGGCCGTCCCCCTTCGGGTAAATGCAAATTCGCTCCCGGCGAATTTGTCATGCCGTGCAGCATCAAACGCACTCCGTCGATAATCTGTTCGGCGCGTTCCTGCATCAGGCGGTCATCGCAGCATAAATAGGGTTCGCATTCCGCCCCATTAATGATCAGGGTATCAATATGGTTTTCACGCCCCATATTGAGCTTGACCGCAGTCGGAAACGTTGCGCCGCCCAAGCCGACAATGCCTGCCGCGCCGACGCGCAAACTGATATCTTCGGGCGCTAGCTGGAACGGGTCTGTGATGACAGGGCTTGCCAGCCATTCGTCTTTGCCATCGGTTGCAAGCACGATGGTTCGAATCGGCAGAGCGGACGGGTGGGGCGCCGGATAATCGTTTACATCAAGAATGACGCCCGAGCTCGGGGCATGGACGGGCGCGGAAATCATGCCTTGACTATAGGCCAATAATTGTCCTTTCAGCACTTTTTCACCGACTTTAATCACGGGCTCCGCGGCTTTGCCGACATGCTGCTGCAGCGGAATATATAATTTTTTCGGCAAAGGGAAGTTGCTTGCTATCGGCAGCGCCGCCGTCGCGGCTTTGTGCTCCTCGGCATGGACACCGCCGCGAATACGCGGTTTCGAGAAAAAACTTAACATACAGCGCGGCTCGCTTCAGGCAAAACGGGTTTGGCCCATCGCCAGTTACGCAAAGTGACTTCAACCGGGTGCATTTGCAGGCATTCAGTCGGGCAGACGTCGATACATTTTTTACAGGCGATACAGGCATCGGCAACCACGGCGTGAATTTGCTTGGGCGCGCCGACAATGGCATCGGTAGGACAGACTTTAAAACAACGGGTACAGCCTGTGCAGGTGGCTTCGCTAACCTTGGCAACCAGTAATTCGGGCTCCTTTATTTCGCTTAAATCCAGGTCCAGCCCTAATAAAGCGGCGATTTGCTCCGCCAGGGCGCTGCCTCCGGGAGGACATATCGTCGCGGGCGCTTTACCCTCGGCCAATGCTTCGGCGGCCGGCCGGCAACCTGGAAAACCGCATTGCCCACATTGTGAACCAGGCAGCAAGGCTTCCAGTTCATCGATAACCGGGCTGCTTTCAACTTTTAAATAACGGGCGGCAATACCCAGCAACAAGCCTAGAAATAGCCCTAACACTGTTAAACTTACAATAGCGGATAAAACATACATAGTTTTTCCCCGTAACTATTTACTGTAAAGTCCTGCAAAACCCATAAATGCCAGCGATAAAATGCCGGCGGTAATGAAAGCAATCGGCGTGCCTGAAAATAATGCCGGGACTGCCATTAACGCCAGCCGCTCCCGCAAACCGGCAAAAAGCACCATTACCAAGGTAAAGCCCAACGCCGAACCAAAACCAAAAACCATGCTTTGCATAAAACCAGATTGCTCTTGTATATTTAATAAGGCCACGCCCAAAACCGCGCAATTGGTGGTAATCAGCGGCAGGAAAATGCCCAGTATCTGATACAGTACCGGACTGGTTTTATGCACGACCATTTCGGTAAACTGCACGACTGCTGCAATCACCAGAATAAATGCGAGTATGCGTAAAAATTGAATATTCAAGGGCGCCAGAATAAAATGCTCCAGCAGCCAGCTGGTCATGGCCGCCAGAGTCAACACAAAAGTTGTCGCAAGGCCCATGCTCAATGCCGAATCCAGCTTTTTCGAGACACCCATAAACGGACACAGACCGAGGAACTTCACCAGAACCACGTTGTTGACCAGAGCCGTGCCTAATAAAAGTAGAAGATATTCACTCACCGTTGTTTCCAAGCTGTTTTCAGAACTGTTTACAAGACCACAGCATCAATTATGCCACTATAAATTTTGTGCAGAGGCAGC
This sequence comes from Candidatus Methylobacter favarea, assembly GCF_902806695.1. GTDB lineage: Bacteria > Pseudomonadota > Gammaproteobacteria > Methylococcales > Methylomonadaceae > Methylobacter_B > Methylobacter_B favarea. Next base: position 34,112 of record NZ_CADCXN010000069.1, read on the forward strand.
AAGCCTGTAAGCCAAGGGCTATGCAAAAACAGCCCAAATCAGTGCATGAAAACTGTTGCAAGTAATACATATCGTTATAGATAAAAATAATTTGTCGTAAACCTTACAAAATCTCATGCTTTATAAACGTGTTCACTTCATAGCTTTGCTTAAAACTAAAGGTGAGTCCAATGCTGGAATTATGTGAAATAGGAGTGTTGAGGTTGGCGTTATAATTGCTAGTGATATTAACTAAAGTATTCAGAAGTCCTCACACCCAGTCATAACTTATGAAAAAAACTTCCTTGCGATTTTTACAGGCACATACCAACATGGCAAGCGTCATCAGCGAACTTGCGCCTGATTTGTTTGGAGAAGGGCATAAGGTTGATAGCGACCGGACGCCTTACAGCCTGTTTGTTGAAGCGGTTGAACAGGTGCCGATAGCTATTTCAATTACCGATAAAAAAGCCAGAATTCTTTACGTTAATGAAGAGTTTTCCAGAGTCACCGGTTATCAGCCTGAAGATGTGCTGGGCGAAAACGAATCAATATTATCGGACAAACGCACCCCCAAAGAAGTGTATTATGATTTATGGCATACCATCAGGAGCAAGAAAATATGGCGCGGAACATTATGCAACCGGCATAAATCCGGTCATCGCTATCTCGCTGATTTGACTATAGCGCCGATGTTAAATCAGCAAGGGACGGTTACTCACTACATAGGCATGCATAGGGATATTACCCGGTCTCATGAATCTGAAAAAAGAATAATTAATCAAAAATTATTGATTGAATCGGTGATTAATTCATCGCCCTTGGCTATGGTGGTTATTGACAATCAGGATCGGGTGATTTTAGATAATCATAACTATAAGGCGCTGGTCACGGATCTTGATAAAGGCGAGCCTGCACTTTATTTTTTACATAAACTGCGAGAGGAAATGGGCGATTTATGGTCGCAGTTACAAGGTGATGAACAGGGTTTTGCTAACCGTGAATTTAAAATAGAAGGCAAAGGGAACGGGATATCGCACTGGTTTTCCTGTGCCGGAAACTGGTTCATGGAGAATGAAGTAAATGCCGATGCGTTTTTTGAAAATACTTCGAAGCAGTATCTGATACTGACCATAACCGATATCACGAGGCAACGCCGACAGATGGAAGAGCTGCATATTCAGACTTTAAAAACCCTTATGTCTGAGGATGAGCGAGTGCGCAGCATAAGGGAAACATTGCTGGGTGCAATACACCAAATTCAAATGCCCATGAATCAAATCAGGGCTGCCGAGCAGATTTTAAAACACAGGCAGGGAGAGCAGCAGGCGGGCCTGCTGCAGATATTGCAGCAGATTCAGCACTCGGGAGAAGAAGCCGTTTCCACTATGCAAAAATGTATTCCCGAGATTCTGCAAACCGCTGTTATTCACGTTAACCTGAACCAGATTCTGCATGACGTACTGTTACTCAGTAATCAGCGTATCTTTAGTAATGGTATAGACGTGCATTGGCAGCCGCTTGCGCAATTGCCCTGCATGCTGGGTTCTGAAAATCGCCTGCGCATATTATTCAAGCAATTGATAGACAATGCGATTGAAGCCATCAGCGAGTCGGATTGTACGCAGCAGCGGCTCAAGATTACTACGAATGCCGACGCTGATTTGATTTATGTCAGCATTGAAGATACCGGGCCGGGGATTCCGGTCGATAAGCGCGCAAAAGTATTTGAACCTTTTTATACCACTCGCCCCATGGGAGGCACTCAGGCCGGAATGGGGCTGGTTATGGCAAAGGAAATTGTTAACCAGCACCAGGGATTTATTGATATAGATCCAGGTTATGCTCAGGGATGCCGGCTCAGGATAAGTTTTCCCCGGCACAGACAGAAGCCCGGGGGTCTGGACTAATGTCGGGGCGTACACAATTAATCGAAGCCGAGCTGGATACCTTGTACCTTATCAGTCAGGTATTAAACAGTACGCATGACTTGTATGCGAAATTGCAAGCCGTTCTGGAGATGCTCCATAAAAGGTCAGGTATGCGTTCCGGTATGATAACGCTGCGAGAAATTGAAAGCAGCAGCATGATTGTCAGCGTTGTCCATACAAACGGCGCAGGTAAATTTTCCGAGCCGGTCAGATACAATCCAGGTGAAGGATTAATGGGCGCCATACTCGATGAGGGCAGTACGATTGTTGTTGACAAGGTATCTGAAGAGCCGCGTTTTTTAGGTCGTATGGGCTTGTATAAGCCCGAGTTACCTTTTATCGGCTCACCGATCTACATAGAAGAAGGCGATACCATCGGCGTGCTGGCAGCCCAGCCTGATAACAGTTTGTTTCTGGGCGAGCGTGCCCGGTTTATGGAGATGATTGCCAATTTGATTGCGCAAAGCGTCAAAATGCTGCGGGTAATCGAACGCAATCAGCGCAATCTGTTGAGTGAGCGGGATCAACTCAAACAGGCGTTGATCAAAAACTATAGCTTCGAGAATATCATTGGCCATTCGCTGCCAATGTTAAAAGTGTTTGATGTAATACGCCAGGTTGCCAAATGGAATACCACGGTATTAATTCGAGGCGAATCAGGAACCGGTAAGGAGGTGGTCGCCAATGCGATTCATTTTAACTCAGGCTGTGCCGGCGGCCCATTTTTAAAACTGAATTGTGCAGCCTTACCCGACACCTTACTGGAATCGGAATTATTCGGGCACGAAAAAGGTGCATTTAGCGGCGCCCTAAGCCAGCGTAAAGGCCGTTTTGAATTAGCGGATAACGGCACCCTGTTTCTCGATGAAATCGGTGAAATTTCAGCCTCATTCCAGGCAAAACTGCTGCGCGTATTACAGGAAGGCGAATTTGAACGGGTGGGCGGCACCCAAACCATCAAGGTTAATGTTCGCATCATTGCCGCGACCAATCGCAATCTTGAAGAAGAAGTCACCGAAGGCAAGTTCAGGGAAGACCTGTACTACCGGCTTAATGTCATGCCTGTGCAGATGCCCGCCTTACGCGACAGGACTGAGGACATTCCGCAGCTATCCGAATTCCTGCTCGGCAGAATTTCTGAGCAGCAAGGCGGGCGGCCTCTGGAAATCAAGGAAAGTGCGATACGCATATTAATGAAACACAACTGGCCAGGCAATGTCCGGGAACTGGCAAACCGGCTTGAACGGGCGGCAATCATGAGTCCCGATGGCGTCATTGATCGTGATGTCATGGTCAATTCCGGCCTGGAAGATGTTGTGGCGCAGGCAGGGCTTAACCTTAAACCCCAAAAATCGCTGGCAGTTGACTTTAATGATGAAAACATGGATGACCGTGAACGGGTTATTGCCGCCCTGGAGCAAAGCGGTTGGGTTCAAGCCAAAGCCGCTCGTCTGCTGAATATGACGCCAAGACAAATCGCTTATCGGATTATGACCCTGGATATTACCATGAAACAAATTTAAGTAATCTCTGTCCAGTTCTCCGATAATGCTCTCCTGAATGCTGGACGGTACAGTTTGTGTTGATTCCATCTGTTTTAAAAGGGCACTATTTTGCATCTCTGCATGATAAGCTGAGATTTGTAAGATTTTCTGAAGAGTTTGGGCAGCCATGTCATTTTAAAAGTCAGGTTTAAACAGCATAATTGGATTGATAAGACTGTCAAATTTTCAAAATGTCAAAACACGAGTTGACAAACTTGGGCAAGGCGGCGAGTGCAGAGAGGAGTACAGAATTTTGGTTTATAAAGATTCTTGCAAGCGCCGCGGGGGCGCCTTGTTAGGCGGGGTTATGGGGAATGCCGACGATCGGTCATATATAAAATAGCAAAGGCGAAAAGGGCCAGCTTTGGATAATGGAGACGTCCGAGCACCGAGGCGCCAGGATGGTCGCTCCACGGTCACCGGCTTCGGATAAGCCGCCCAGTGCTCGGGATTGGAAGAGGTGATTAGGCATTACTGCCAGCGCAGGGTTGTGAAGGGGCGGACTCGCGGCGGCAATCGACCTGCAGATGACGATCCGCCTTCAAGTCCGGCTGCGTGGCAGCAGAAAATACGAGACAAGATTGCTCCTTAAAACTAAGGGCGAGCTGCGGCTGCCACAGTGCCGGAATAGCTCATCATGGCAGGGGTTAAGATACAAGATTGGGGTTCGTACTGCGCCCCAAATCTGCGAGCTATATATATTACGTATTATCTGGCTGTTCTTTGGACAAGTGTTTGTTGATGACAGAAGGCAGCTGTTTGGGCGATTTAATACGTAACTGTTTATTGATATTGAATCGTCCAAACACAACTTCAATATCATTTACTGTGACCCCGAATTCTTTTGCCAGGAATCGAACCATATGATCGGTTGCTCTGCCTCCTACCGGCGTGGCGGTGACGCTCACTTTGAGCTGATGACCTTTAGGCTTGCCAATGGCGTCCTGTTTTGCGCTGGGCGTACCAAGAATATTAAGCACCAGGATGTCGCCATCCCAGGCACAAAAAGAATCTATCGCCAATCCTTTGCGCCCGGCGTTGCCTTCGGATTTTGATTTTGTTTTTTTCGGTTTTGCCACAGAATCTAGTTAATGTAGAGATAAATTTCCTGATGGACTGAGTTGGGACCATATGGCGAGCATAAGGTATACGCATCGCGTATCATTTCCAAAAAGTTCCGAAAAGGATTTAAAGGAGACGCTATGAACATCTTATAATACTAAAAAATTACCGGGGACAAGGCGTAATCGCTTTACCGGTCTTGACGCAATTGACGGGTTGCGTGCCTCAGCCTATCCTATGGTCCTGTACCCATTGGAAAAGTGCATAGGGAATAACATGATGATACCGGAGTTTGTTGATAAGGGGACGTAAACCAAATGTAGGGCATGCATCCCGGTACCTTTTGAGAATGATAAAGCATCATTCACCCGCCCATTGAACGCCGTTAAGCCCGGCATAATCCTCAATTTTCGAGCCCCGGCGTTAGGAATAATCGCCGTCATCCTGTGGCATAGTTCAGATCGCCTGAATATGACCGGGTAATATGACCAGCGCATCGACCTCAAAAGGCAATTGACTCCAGCGATGCCAAATTGTAGCTCGCAAATAATCTCGCCCCCTGTCACTCGCCAAAATGCCCGCCCGCCTTTCTGTCACCCTGGTAAATAAAAATGACCACCCACCCGGTACATAACAACGACGATAATCGGACAAGACAGTCTCCGAAAAAATGCCCTGCTACGGTGAGATTTTGCGAATTCATGTTCGCGCGCTCCGCGGCATTGTCTGGTTAGACGTACTTTTCAGTCAACATCCCTTCTGATTTTGTCTGCAATCTCATCGGCTTCCCTCATCAAATCAAAGATTTGCTTTTTTATATTCGCATATCTGGCCCATTCCTCGGGCATTGCTGTTTTAATTTTATCTATATCTACTGGTTTGGCATAACCATCAAGATAGGCTTGTATTTGCGCTTTCAAAGCTTTTTGTTCTTGCTCATCTTCCACTTTGGTCTCGATGAACTCTTGCCAATCCTTTGATCCCTTCTTTGAATTGCAGTCACGACAGCAGGGAAGTAGATTGCCGATTTGATGGCCATAGCCACGAAATTGAGAATCCTTTACCAGGCCAATAAGATGATCCCAGGTTTGCGCATGGCCACCGCAGTAAACACAAATAAGAGCATCGTCAGGATTCTGCCCCAAGAGCCTTAAAGCAATATTCAGCATTTGTGAATCGTAGTTATCATTGGGTGCGAGCGCAGAAGCAAATGCACGATTAATTGTGGTCTTTCTCTTTTGAAAAATTGAGTATGGCTTGAGATGAGTTTTGATGCTTTCTTTTTTCATATGCTAGAGATGATTCACTTGTTTACATCTAAAGAGTTATTAAACAGATCGGTCTATCACTCATTTTTCATAATATACAAATATATACATAGACGACTTAATGCTCAGTGTTTAAGCTGTTATTTCACCCACACTTACTCTCCCCGCAATTCAAACAAGTCATACACCCATCCATCAACACCATGGCCTTGGTGCTGCACTTGTTGCAGAGCACGGCTTTTTCCGGGAACGCCTGGCCTTCCGACTCGCCATGCTGGGCTTCGAATTCGCGGCGTTTTTGGTCAAGAAACTTTTTCTGGTGGTCGGTCATCGCTTCCGGCTTGATCATGCCGATGTGTTTCAGGTGCGATTCGATGGCGTAGCCGATTTCGGCGACCAGCGACGGCATGAATATGCCGCCTTTTTTGAAATAGCCGCCGCGCGGGTCGAATACCGCTTTCAGCTCTTCGACCAGGAAGCAGGAATCGCCGCCTTTGCGAAATACCGCCGAGATAACGCGCGTCAGCGCCAGCACCCATTGGAAATGCTCCATGTTTTTGGAGTTGATGAAGATTTCGTAAGGGCGGCGCTCTTCGTAGGGGGTGCCCTGGTTCAGGATGATGTCATTGATGGTGATATACAACGCATGTTCCGACTGCGGAGTTTTGATCTTGTAGGTTGAGCCTACCAGCACTTCGGGCCGCTCGACGTTTTCGTGCATGTGCTGCGGCGACTGCTGTTCTTCCTGCTTGGCCGCTTTGATGTCGTCTTTGTTCAGGACTTTGTAGCTGACGATTTTTTTGGTGATTTTATGTGCCATTTTGATATATCTCCCCTTAGAATTTACCGTAATAGCCTTCTTTCAAGGCATCGAACAGGTTCGCGGCGCTGTGGATTTCGCCGTCGTATTCAATCTCGTCATTGCCTTTAAATTCGGCTACCGAGCCGTCTTCAAGCGTAAATTGATAGGTGGTGTTTTCCAGATCGGATTCCTTGACCAGCACGCCCTGGAATGCTTCCGGATTAAAGCGGAACGTGGTGCAGCCTTTCAGTCCCTTGTCATAGGCATATTCATAAATAGACTTGAAGTCTTCATAAGGGAAATTAGTCGGCACGTTAGCCGTCTTCGAAATGGAGGAATCGATCCATTTTTGCGCGGCGGCCTGGATATCGACATGCTGTTTCGGACTGACATCATCGGCGGCGATAAAATAATCCGGCAATTTCTGCTCGGGATTGTCGCTGTAAGGCATGGCGTCAGGATTCACCAAAGCCCGATAAGCCAAGAGCTCAAAGGAAAAAACATCCACTTTTTCCTTGGATTTCTTGCCGGCGCGGATCACATTGCGCGAATAATGATGGGCAAAGCTGGGTTCAATGCCGTTGCTGGCATTATTGGCCAGCGACAGCGAAATAGTGCCGGTCGGCGCGATGGAGCTGTGATGGGTGAAACGGGCGCCGGTTTCAATCAATTCGGCGATCAGCGCAGGCTCTTCCTTTTCCAGTTGCTGCATGTAGCGGCTGTATTTGGCGAATAAAAGTTTGCCGGGAACCTGATCGCCTATTTTATAGCCGTCGGCAATCATTTCCGGGCGTTTATGCAGCATTTCCCCGGTGATCGTAAACAGTTGCTCCATAATCGGGGCGGGGGCTTTTTCCTTGGACAGAGCCAATCCTGCTTTCCAGCCTTCCACTGCTAGAATCCTGGTGACGTCTTCAGTAAATTGCAGCGATTGGTCATCGCCGTATCTCATGCCCATCATCGTGACGGTCGAGCCCAGCCCCAGATAGCCCATGCCGTGCCGGCGCTTGCTGATAATTTCCTCGCGTTGCCCGGCCAGGGGCAGGCCGTTGACTTCAACCACATTATCCAGCATTCGCGTAAAAATCCGGATGGTTTTACGGTAAGTATCCCAGTCAAAATGCGCTTCGCCAGTAAAGGGTTTTTTAACGAAGCGGGTCAGGTTGATTGAACCCAACAGGCAGCTGCCGTAAGGCGGCAGGGGCTGTTCGCCGCAGGGGTTGGTGGCGCGGATATTTTCGCAAAACCAGTTGTTGTTCATTTCATTGACTTTATCGATCAGAATAAATCCGGGTTCGGCATAGTCATAGGTTGAGGTCATGATAATATCCCACAAACGGCGCGCAGGCAGGATTTTGGTAATCCGGCAGGCAACCAGCCCGTCATTGTTGACGACATATCCGTCCTTGCCGGGAAGATCGCGCCAGATGATCTGCTCCTTATTGCTTAAGTCCAGTTTATCCAGTCTGACTTCTATTTCGGTGACAGGAAATGATAACGGCCAGGGCAGATCGTTTTTTACGGCTTCGACAAATTCAGTGGTAATCAGCAGGGACAGATTAAACTGGCGCAGCCGGCCGTTTTCGCGTTTGGCGCGGATAAACTCAACCACGTCAGGATGACCCACATCAAAAGTGGCCATTTGCGCGCCGCGCCTGCCGCCGGCAGACGATACGGTAAAACACATCTTGTCGTAAATATCCATGAACGACAGCGGCCCGGAAGTATAGGCGCCTGCGCCCGAAACATACGCGTTTTTGGGACGCAAGGTCGAGAATTCATAGCCGATGCCGCAGCCGGCTTTCAAGGTAAGCCCGGCTTCATGCACCTTGTGCAGAATATCATCCATGGAATCGGCGATAGTGCCGGAGACGGTGCAGTTAATCGTCGAGGTCGCCGGTTTGTGCTCCAACGCTCCGGCATTGGAGACAATGCGCCCGGCCGGAATAACGCCTTGCCGCAGGGCCCATAAAAATTCCTTGTAATGCTGTTCCTGTTTATTTTTACCTTTTTCCACTTCGGAAAGTGCTTTGGCAATGCGTTGATAGGTTTCGTCAATAGTGGCATCCAGCGCTGCCCCATCCTTGGTCTTCAAGCGATATTTAGTATCCCAGATATCCATTGACGCATCCTGAAAAGGTATCTCGGTTACAGTGTTTGCGATAACATGAAGTTGTGCTGTCATGGGGCTGCTCCTCTGGACGTTAAAATTGAGTTGAAATAAGCATTAAATCAGCAGATTAGCGAATAGGCGATCACAGCTTATTCTGTCTATATCTAGTATTTTCTTTAATATTATAACACAATATATAGTGTTATGTGAATAGATAATGAGCCGACAGGCAATAAAAATAAGCTACAGCGCTTGCCTGCGGTTATCTTGAAAAATTTCTTCTGGCATCCCGGATGCCAGAAGAAGCTAAAATAAATACCTTTCGGTTTTGACTCAAACTCAACTTTAGGGTAGCTTTTGCTGGAATCAAAGACGTAGGCTGTATTGGTGGTCCAGGTATGATTTTTTTATCTGTAGAAAGTGATAGCGACTTATTAACTTTACATTTCTTGTAGAGATCGGGCATAAACGGGAATCGTCGTTTAGGCCACGGGTTTTATGATTCTTAAGTGTTTATTTATAAAGATTGGTTGATCCGGGAGGAGATGGATTTGAATACATACTTCACTAAAGTAATGAACCGGCAAGACGGTATTTCAGCCGCTATCGGAGATATAGACCTAAAGAATTACCTGGCCATCATTTTTCAGCTAGGAATTGTTGCCCTGTTGTTACGGCAACTTCATATTGAAAGCGCCGCCTTTCTGCGTCTTGCCATACTGGTATTTGGGGGCTTTGCTCATACTGCCATTGCGTTTGCGTTAAACCCGTAGCTTGTCTAGATATTGGGCCTGTAAAATTAGATTAGCGGCGGTGATTGCAAGGAACGGCCGAATCCGGCAACCCGCAAGATATAGAGCTCATACTATCTGGATATTGCAGGTTCTGAACATGTAATAGGTTTCTTGTGACTTATAAAATGGGCTGGCGCCCTTTAAGGTAAATTCCCATGGGCGCCGTCGGCATTTGATAGAAGTCCTGGTTGCCCCATCCGGTTTCAAGGTGGTCAATGCTGAAAAAGTCCTTATTAATCAGTCGAAAATCATCCGCTATATCAACCCTTTTTACAACGCTACTGATATCCCAGCCGTGGCTTACCAGCTAGTTATTTTCACCTGGTTGCTTTTGTCTAGGCCCCGTTACCCCTCATTGAAGCGGTGCATCTGCTGTTAATTAATATTGCCGTTAAAAACAAAGGTGAAAAATCCGATTAATTATATTGTTCATCATGACCCGTATATTATTCATCGTGCGACTAAAAAGTTGAGCGGAGCTCTCGGGATAGGGTAGAGGTAGTTAATTCCAATTTTGCTGCCTTCTAGCGCCCCTGTTTCAGCCGGTCTTTCTGACTATCAACAAACTGCAACTGGCCTTGCAAAATAGTCAGATAGTAAATGGCTTAAGGAAGTAAAGCTTTAAAATTTGCTCAGTCAGAAATGTCATTCAACCAGAAAATCCCCGCTTTGATGTTGCCACATCGCATAATATTTGCCTCTTAAATCCAATAATTGATGATGTGTGCCTTGTTCAATAATATTGCCGTGATCCAATACTACAATACGATCCATGTGCAAAATTGTCGAAAGCCGGTGAGCAATTACAATAGCGGTTTTATCTTTGATCAAGTCAAAAATAGCCACCTGGATGAGCTTTTCAGTTAGAGAATCAAGCGCGCTGGTTGCTTCATCAAGCACTACAACAGGCGCGTTTTCCAGAAAGGCGCGGGCAATGGCAATGCGTTGTTTTTCTCCTCCGGAAAGTTTTACGCCGCGTTCGCCGACCATTGTTTCAAACCGATCAGGCAAGCTGCTGATAAATTCCAGGCTGTGAGATTTGCGAGCGGCATTAATGAGTTGCTCGTCCGGAATATCGCGGCCGAGAGTAATATTATCTCTTATTGAACGGTGAAATAAATCGGATTGTTGTGGCACGACCGATATTTGCTTCCGCAATGAGCTCAAAGTTATATCTTTTGCTGCTATGTCATCAAACCGAACCGTGCCTTGTTGCGGCTCGATGAAGCGAAATAGCAGTTTGGACAAAGAAGACTTACCTGAGCCTGACTGACCTACCAGCGCCACTTTTTCCCCTGGGTTCACCCTCAAACAAAAGTTCTCAAATAATTTTTTCGGATGAGGATGTGCGCAATAGGTAAAGTGAATATTGTTAAAATTAATCGCCCCTTTGGTTATGGTTAAAGGTCTGGCGTGGCTTTCATCTGTTTCAATGTCGGTCGGATTGAAAAGTTCCGCCATTTCCATCGCATCTGCCAGGGCCGAAAAAAAAAGCGGGAAATTACGACCAAATCCCCATAGACGTGAAATCAGAATTATCATGACAGTTTGAAATAAGACAAATTCTCCAACCTGAAAATTGCCTGCTTTCCACTTTTGAATTATCAAATAGACTAGAAGTAATTCCATGCCAAATGTCATCAATCCCTGTACAGCAAATGATATAAACATAAATTTAAAGGATGTTTTCTTGGTTTGATAAACCTGATCTGATGCCTGATTAATATTGACTTGCTCACTAGGTTCCAGCGCAAAGCTTTTGACAATAAAAATATTACTGAGGGCATCAGACAAAACACCTCCCAATTTCGAATCGCTTTGAGCAACTGATTTATCAAAGCGCATTTTCCAGATGGAATAGGTAATGTTCCAGGTCATAAAAACTACCGTCCATATCAGAAAATAAAAAGCGAACTCGCGCTGCTGCCGGTAAAAAATGCTAAAAGAAATAGTAATGGTCAGAATGTTCATGAAACACTGGAAGAATACCCACTCCAGTATAATTTCATAAGAGTGGCAAAAGCGATTTACTTGTCGGATTAGACTGCCGGAAAAATTTTTCTCGAAAAACGCATAGTTATGATTTTTCAGCACATGGAAGCAACGCTTCCCCAGCATATTGGCACCCCCTGCTCCAAGCGGAACCATGACTATTTCGACTAAGCGCCATAATAGCCACGTCCCAGCATAGATAAATCCAATAAATTTAAGATTTTCAAATAAAGTAGCCAGGGTAGTTTCGGAATAAGGTTCTGCCAGTCCGTTGGCAATATTTTTATAGTACAGGGGCACGGACAGATCCAGAAAGGTAATAGAGGCTAAAGCGCTTAAAGCAATTAGAAAAAACCATTTTCTCTGCCAGATGACCTGGCTGTATTCTTTAAACAATATCTCCATAACTAGCCCTTCCTCCTCAGCGTTGGAAATTTTTAACAGAATACCATGTTAGCTTAAGCTATAAATCGGTAAAAATACTTATCGTTTATACTTAAATTGAAAAACAGAACCGACTTTTTGCTCAGTGGGATGTTAAGTGATATTGCCCTTTTTCCATGCATACGGTTGCACCATGTAAGCATTTTTGCACAAAAATGATGCGTATGATTTGCTTTAATATTTCAATCCTTAAATTTCTGATGAAGTTGCTTATATAAAGTCAAAGGTTTATAGAAAGTGGCATGCTGATTGCTGCTATTTTCAAATAGCATTAACTTGGTCAATGAGGTTTGACATGAGCGCAAAACAAGTATTAATCGTCATTGGTAATGGCATGGTAGGTCAGAGCTTTCTTGCCAGCCTCGTTGACAGCGGACTTAATGATCATTACAAAATAGTGACATTCTGTGAAGAGCCCAGAGCGGCTTATGACCGGGTGCATTTATCCTCCTTTTTTTCCGGCAAAACTGCGCAGGATCTGTCTCTGGCTGAGCCTGACTTTTTTGAAAAAAACGGCATCACCATTTATATAGGCGATAAAGCTGCCAGAATTGATCGCGACAATAAAACCGTTACTTCTTCCAAGGGCGTGGCCATTCAGTATGACAAACTGGTTATAGCGACAGGTTCCTACCCATTTGTGCCGCCGGTTCCGGGACATGACCGGAAGAATTGTCTGGTTTACCGTACCATCGAAGACCTTGAAGCCATGACGGTTGCTGCCAAAACCGGCAAGGTCGGCACTGTCGTCGGCGGTGGTTTACTGGGTCTGGAAGCCGCAAAGGCGCTAAAAGATTTAGGGCTGGAAACGCATGTGGTCGAGTTTGCGCCCCGGTTAATGGCCGTGCAACTGGATGATGCCGGGGGCGCCATGCTCAGGCATAAAATTGAACAGCTGGGCGTCCTTGTTCATACCGGCAAAAACACCAGCATTATTACTGATGGCGAGCAGTGCGTTAACAAAATGTGCTTTGCCGATGGTGAAGAACTTGAAACCGACATCGTGCTGTTCTCGGCAGGTATTCGTCCGCGTGACGATATAGCCCGCGATTGCGGCTTGGAAATCGGCCCGCGCGGCGGCATCGCCATTAATAACCAATGTCTTACGTCAGATTCTGATATTTACGCGATTGGCGAATGCGCCTTATGGAATGGCATGATTTATGGTCTGGTAGCCCCAGGTTACGCCATGGCGCGTACGGTTGCCGCCGATTTGGCCGGCAATGAAGCCAGCTTTACCGGCGCTGACATGAGCACCAAACTGAAACTGATGGGTGTTGATGTCGCCAGTATCGGTGATGCCCATGCTAAAACCCAGGGCGCTTTGGTTTATACCTACCAAAATGGCGCCAGTGAAGTTTATAAACGCCTGGTGGTCAGTCAAAATAAAAAGCAGCTGCTGGGTGCTGTATTGGTGGGAGATGCCTCAGGCTACGGTACGTTATTGCAGTATTGCCTGAACGGTATTGAGCTGCCGGAAAATCCGGATGCGCTGATTTTACCGCCGCGTTCCGATGAATCAGTCGGTTTAGGCCCCGATGCCCTGCCGAATTCCGCTCAAATCTGTTCCTGCTATGATGTGACCAAAGGCGCCATTTGCCAGGCTATAGAAGCAGGCAGCACGACCCTTGGCTCTTTAAAGGAAAAAACCAAGGCTTCGACAGGATGCGGCGGCTGCGCGCCTTTACTGAAAGCAGTCATGAACTGCGAACTGGCAAAGCACGGCTATGTAGTCAATACCGATATTTGTGAGCATTTTGCCTATACCAGGCAGGATCTTTACAATCTGATTATGGTTGAACAGATTAAAACCTTTGATGAATTGCTGGAAAATCACGGCAAAGGCAAAGGCTGTGAAATCTGCAAACCGACCGTCGGCTCTATTCTGGCTTCGTACTGGAATGAATATATCCTTGAAAAAGAGCATATCGGGCTTCAGGATACCAATGATACCTTTTTGGCCAATATGCAAAAAGATGGCACGTATTCAATAGTGCCGCGTATTACCGGTGGTGAAATCAATCCCGATATGCTGATCGCACTAGGGCAGGTGGGCAAAAAATATAAACTCTATACCAAAATTACCGGCGGCCAGCGCGTGGATATGTTTGGCGCGCGAGTCGATCAATTGCCGCATATCTGGAAAGAACTTATCGCTGCCGGCTTTGAATCCGGCCATGCCTACGGCAAATCACTGCGCACGGTTAAATCCTGCGTCGGCAGCACCTGGTGCCGCTATGGCATCGACGACAGCGTCGGTTTGGCTGTGGAACTTGAAAACCGTTACAAGGGCTTGCGTTCGCCGCACAAATTAAAGTTTGCCGTGTCCGGCTGCACGCGCGAATGCGCGGAAGCGCAGGGTAAGGATGTCGGCGTGATTGCAACGGAAACCGGCTGGAACCTGTATGTCTGCGGCAACGGCGGCATGAAGCCGCGGCATGCGGATTTATTTGCCACCAGTCTGGATAAAGAGACTCTGATTAAATATATTGACCGGTTTTTGATGTTTTATGTAAGAACCGCCGACCGTTTGCAACGCACAGCGGTATGGATGGAAAATATGGAAGGCGGTCTGGATTATCTGAAGGCAGTGATCATTGAGGACAAGCTGGGGCTTTGCGAGCAACTGGAACAGCAAATGCAGTATGTTATTGATACCTATCATTGCGAATGGAAAACCACCATTGAGGATGAATCAAAACTGAAGCGGTTCCGGCATTTTATCAACAGTGATAAAGCCGATGATAATGTGGTGTTTGTAGAGGAGCGTGGACAAATTCGCCCCGCTGATGAAGAAGAACGCAAACATTTTAAAATAGTGGAGGTGGCTTGATGGCGCATTGGGTGGACGTTTGCAGCGTTGATGATTTACAGCCCAATTCCGGCGTTTGCGCACTGATTGAAGGTCAGCAGGTAGCTATTTTTTACATGCCTAAAGAGAAAACCGTTTATGCCCTGAACAATTACGATCCTTTCGGCAACGCCAATGTGTTATCGCGCGGATTAATCGGCGATATTAAGGGTCAACCGGTCGTGGCATCGCCTTTATACAAGCAGCATTTCAATCTGCAAACAGGCGCCTGTCTTGAAGATGAAACCGTCACTATCCCTGCCTATGACATTCGTATTGAAAATGGTCGGGTCAAAGTCAGCATTAATGCGGAATAGATCTATGAATTATAAATATTACATTGCTGATGCATTTACCAACCAGATCTTCAACGGCGCCCAGATTGCAGTGTTCCCCAATGCAGATGGCCTAAGCCATCTGCAAATGAAACTGGCTGCCAAAGAACTGCATTTATCCGAAACCGTATTTGTATTTCATGAAGGCAAAGATACCAAAAGGCGCATGCGTATATTCACGCCTAAAGGTGAAATTGATTTTGCCGGGCATCCGGTAATTGCTACAGCTTTTGTCCTGGCTTCCTGCGGTGATATTGAGTTAACAGGAACATTCACGCCGATTGTTTTTGAGCAAAACAGCGGGCCTATCAACACCAATATCACCAACGACAACGGCAAGCCTGTGTTTATACAATTTACCCGCAAGGTTTCACCTATTGTTGATCGCTTTGCCCCGCCTGATGGCGAACTGGCCAGTTTTCTTTCCATACCGCAGGGACAGATTGATCATAAAAAATATAATACGCGGTTGGTTTCGTGCGGTTTTCCCTATCTTGTTGTGCCTGTTTATAACTACGAAGCCGTTCGGTCGGCAAAATTTAATTATCAGGCCTGGAGTGAGTCCGTTGCGCCGCAAACAGCAGCCCAGGAAATACTACTGTTTTCGGCCAGGACCCCTTTTCAGGATGCCGACTTCAATGCTCGCCTGTTCGGGCCCAATATAGGCTTGCATGATGATCCGCCGGTTGGAACTGCCATGCCGGCTTTCGCGGCGTATTTATGTTCTTTCGATCAGTTGAAAAAAGGCACCTACACATTTGCTGTAGATCGGGGCGAGATAAACACTCGCCGCAGTGTGATCAATCTGGAAATGGATCATAAGCGCGAAGATACGTTAACCATCAGGGTGGGCGGGGAAGCGGTAATGGTGGCTGAAGGTACAATTCATGTGCCTGCCGTCGAAAATATTTCTTAACCAAGCCATTTTCATTTAATCAGAAAAGTGCGAAGCATTAAAATTTTGCTTCGTATTTGCGTCTGTGAATAGACATTTTGATATGAAATTCAGGAGAATCCACTTAAATGACAGTAAATAATATTAAGGTAGATCGGATGAAACGGCGACTGGTTGTTATTGGTAACGGCATGGCCGGTATGAGAACCGTTGAAGAAGTGTTATCTGCTGCACCTGATAAATATGATATTACTGTTTTCGGCGCCGAGCCTTACGGTAACTATAATCGAATCATGCTGTCTTCGGTACTGTGCGGTGATAAAACCATAGAAGATATTGTCATGAATGACCGGCAGTGGTATGCCGATAACGGCATCAGTCTTCATGCCGGAGCGGATAAGGCGGTAGTACGTATAGAGCGGAGAGCGCGTAAAGTTTATGCGCTGGATGGAACCTGTGCTGAATATGACCGCCTGTTAATTGCTACTGGTTCCAAGCCTGTTATTGCGCCTATTCCAGGTAATGATCTGGAGGGAGTAATCAGCTTTCGTGATATTTTGGATGTTAATAAAATGCTGGCCTACAGCAGACAACATAAGAAAGCGGTAGTGCTGGGCGGCGGTTTGTTAGGTCTCGAAGCAGCGAATGGCCTTGTGCTCAGGGGCATGGATGTTACCGTTATTCATAATAGCGAAGTTTTGCTGAATCGGCAGATGGACAGAAAAGCCGGCAAGATGTTGCAGACAGCTCTTGAACAGCGGGGCCTGAAATTCAGGATGGCCGCTACGTCTCAGTGCCTGATGGGTGACGAAAAGGGCCATATCACAGCTGTACGCTTTGAAGACGGCAGCGAACTGGAGTGCGACCTGTTTGTTATGGCGATAGGCGTGCGCCCCAATATTTCCCTGGCTCAGGAAGCAGGACTGTATTGCGAGCGGGGCATTGTAGTCAATGATACGCTGCAAAGCTATGACCCAGCTATTTATGCGGTAGGAGAATGTATCCAGCATCGCGGCGATACATTTGGTCTGGTGGCTCCGCTGTTTGAGCAGGCGAAAGTCTGCGCCAATCATCTGAGCGCGCATGGCGTTGCTGAATACAGCACTTTACCTGCTGCCACCAAACTCAAGGTGACGGGCATCAATCTGTTTTCCGTGGGAGATTTCCTGGGTGATGAATCCTGCGAAGCCGTTCATTTTACCGATCCGTCTATGGGAATTTATAAAAAACTGATTATCCGGGATAACAAATTGATGGGCGCCGTGCTTTATGGGGATACGGCCGACGGCATGTGGTATCAGGAACTGCTGGAAAAAAAGAAAAATATCAGCGATATAAGAGATGTGCTTATCTTTGGTCAAGCCTACCTGACTGCAGCCGAGGCAGCCTGATGGCCGATAACACAGCAGCATTTAAATCCGTACAAACTACCTGCCCTTATTGCGGCGTAGGCTGCGGTATTAATGCCTTGGTCGATGAACAGACTCATCAGGTCGAAATAACCGGCAACCCGTCTCATCCGGCCAATTTTGGCCGCCTTTGCTCGAAAGGTTCGGCGCTGGGAGAAACGGTTGAACTTAAAGGCCGACTGCTGCAGCCCAGAGTGTATGGCCGTGAGGCCAGTTGGGGGGAAGCGCTGGATCTGGTGGCTGACTCTTTAATCAGTACGATTGAAAAATATGGGCCTGATGCTGTCGCTATTTATGGCTCGGGACAACTGCTGACTGAAGACTACTATGTGGCCAACAAGCTGATGAAGGGCTTTATCGGCAGCGGCAATATGGATACCAACAGCCGCTTGTGCATGTCTTCTTCCGTGGCCGGCCATAAACGCGCTTTTGGTTCAGATACGGTTCCGGGCTGCTATGAAGATTTTGAACAAGCCGAACTGATTATATTGATTGGCTCGAATACCGCCTGGTGCCATCCGGTCAGCTTTCAGCGTATCAGAGCCGCAAAAGAAGCCAATCCGCAGTTAAAAATTGTCGTTATCGATCCGCGCCGCACTGTCACCTGTGATATTGCTGATTTGCATTTACCGCTGGCAATAGGCAGCGATACCATCCTGTTTAATGGCCTGCTGCATTATCTTGGCAGGAAAGATCTGCAGAATCAGGCCTATATCGAAAAATATACCGAAGGTTTTTCCACCGCGCTGGAAGCTGCCGCCATTAGCAGCGGCACCATTGAAGGTGTTGCCGCGCAATGCCGGCTCAATGTAAATGATCTGCAACGCTTTTATCACTGGTTTGCCCGTCATGAAAAAGTCATGAGCCTGTATAGTCAGGGTGTAAACCAGTCTTCTTCGGGTACTGACAAGGTCAATGCCATTATCAATTGCCACCTGGTCACCGGCAGAATTGGCAAGCCCGGCATGGGGCCTTTCTCGCTGACCGGACAGCCTAACGCGATGGGCGGCCGTGAAGTCGGCGGTTTATCGAATCAATTGGCCGCCCATATGGATTTTGCCCGTAACGACGATATCGAGCGGGTAGGGCGTTTTTGGGGCAGTAAGACTATTGCCCGCAAACCCGGCTATCCCGCCGTGGAACTTTTCGACGCCATTCATGACGGCAAAGTAAAAGCCGTCTGGATTATGGGCACTAACCCGGCTGTCAGTCTGCCCAATGCCGACAAGGTCAAGCAGGCTTTACAGCACTGCGATTTTGTTGTTGTCTCGGACTGTATTGCCAATACCGATACCACAGCTCTGGCGCATGTATTGCTGCCGGCCCAGGGCTGGAGTGAAAAAGACGGCACCGTGACCAACTCCGAGCGCTGCATTTCCCGGCAGCGAGCCTTGTTCAGTCCTGCCGGCGGCGCCAAGCCCGACTGGTGGATAATCACTCAGGTCGCACGGCGCATGGGCTATGAACAGGCTTTTCATTATAAAAATACCGCCGAGATTTTCCGTGAACATGCCGCGCTTTCCGGGTTTGAAAACAATGCAGAGCAGGGCCTGCGCGATTTTGATATATCGGCTTTTGCTGATATCAGTCAGCAGGAATATGACAATTTCCAACCGATCCAATGGCCTGTAAATCGAACGCATCCACAGGGCAGGGCGCGGATTTTTGATGACGGCAAATTTTATACCGCCACGGGCAAAGCCCGGTTTATTGCCATAGAGCCGAGGCTGCCTGTCAATCTGCCTGATAAAGTCTATCCTCTGGTACTGAATACCGGTCGGCTGAGGGATCAGTGGCATACCATGACCCGCACCGCCATCGCCGCAAAGCTGAATCAGCACAAGCCCGAGCCTTTTGTTGAAGTGCACCCGACCGATGCAAGGCGCCACGAATTATTACCCAATACCCTGGCGACCATTGAAAGCCGGTGGGGTTCAATGGTCGCCCGTGTGCAGATCACTGACAGCCAGCAACAAGGCAGTCTGTTTGTGCCGATGCACTGGACGGGGCAATTAGCCAGCCGGGGACGTATGGGCGCCTTAGTCAATCCTGTTGTTGACCCGGTATCGAAACAGCCGGAATGCAAACATACGCCTGTCCGCATCGAGGCGTATCAGCCGGTTTGGCATGGCTTTATCCTGTCGCGGCGCGAGCTGAATATTACAGAACCTGAGTATCTGGTCAAAATCAAAGGCGAGCAATTCTACCGCTATGAACTGGCTGGTGAGACTTTGCCGGAAAACTGGCAAGATTGGGCCAGAAAAAACCTGTGGAACACACCGGTGGAAAATTCCCAGTGGCAGGAATATCAGGACTCCGGCATAAATAATTACAGGGCTGCGCACATTGTTGATAATCGTCTGGAAAGCTTGATTTTTATAGGGGGCGATATCAATCTTCCAGAACGCAGCTGGCTGACCAGTCTGTTTGCACATGCAGAATTAGAGAAAGATGACCGAAAATCCCTGCTTACGGGCCTGCCGCCTCTAGGTGTTCCCGATATAGGACCTGTCGTCTGCGCCTGCTTTAATGTAGGTGAAAAAACCATACAGACTGCTATCAGGGAAAAAAATCTTAGAACCCCTCAGCAGGTAGGCCAATATCTTAAGGCAGGTACCAATTGCGGCTCCTGTGTGCCTGAGATTAAGGCGCTGTTATAAATCACTAAATTCCGCAAGTACAAGCTGATCGCAACGGCTTAAATGCCGATACAGTGGCCGCTGGACAAGAACATATTTATGCAGATCGTCCAAGTCATACTCATGCCGGGAAAGGCATCGGAGGTTTTTATCAGGCTTAGCAACTAAGCCTGGTATGTAGTGGTTTCAACTGATTCAGGCTTATAAACCAGAGGTTATATGTTTTTATGGATATGCTGTAGTATGTTAACCGCGGGTTGAATCTAACAATTAATAATTACTTCATTTCGCGTTCCACTTTGATGCTAAAAAGAATTACTTTTTCTTGTCTCAATCTGAAGAGGGGTACACCAATGTTAAAAAAACTTACTATTTCAGCAGCCGTTGTCGCGCTTTGCGCTCTCCATAATAGCGCCAATGCCGATGATAGTCATGCCTGTAAAGGCTTACCTTCATTTGAAGACTTCAAAACTGCGCTAACAGCCGCACGAGGTCAGGAAAACGGCGGATTCGATTTCGATATGTGGGGAACCCTTGTGAATCGTGATGGCGTAGTTTGCGCGCTTGCAAAAACAGGTTCTGACCGCGGTGATCAATGGCCGGGCAGCCGGGTAATTTCTGCGCAAAAGGCGAACACGGCTAACGCATTCAGTCTGCCGGGTTTCGCCTTGTCAACAGCGAATCTTTATTCAGCCACTCAACCTGGAGGCAGCTTGTTTGGATTGCAGGAAAGCAATCCTGTCGATACCGAGGCTGCATACAAAGGGCCATCAAAAAATTATGGCAAAGACTCCGATCCTTTAGTGGGCGAAAAAATCGGTGGCGTTAATGTTTTTGGCGGCGGACTGGCTTTATATAATGATCAGGGAGTTTTAATAGGCGCGATAGGCGTGAGCGGTGACAGTTCATGCGCTGACCATAATATTGCCTGGAGAACCCGGGATGCTTTAGGCCTTGACCATGTACCCGCAGGCGTGGGTGATATCACTCTGCCTCCGACTGCTTTCAAGGATAATATTATTTTTGATATTGCCGGTAACATCAGTGCAAGCGGCTGGGGTCATCCGGCCTGTGGCGGGAATAGCGCAACAGCAAATACTCAAGTTTTAGTTGACGCACCCTTAAACTAAAAATTAATAATGCCAGAATTGGGTTGCCATAGAGTGGCAACCCAATCTCGCTTATCGACTCGCCGCATCGGTAATATACCCGATAATAAACAGCTACCTCTATGCACTTTATTTATCATGAAAGCACAAAGAACCGCTGCATAGATACAGGGCAACAGCGGTTACAAAGAAAACAAATACGTTAAAGCGATTATGAACGTTTTTTTGTTAAAAACCATGTATTTGCTGCTTTCACCAAAGTTTCCACCAAGTTACGGGTGCGCTCATAAATCCAGCGCCGTTTGATTACCGCCATATAACTCAATAGTCCCAGAATAATACCCCAGGATAATTTTCCCATCACTGAACTTTCTGATGCGGTTGCAGCAGGAACAGGGGGATTTCTTACAAATTCATTGCGCACAGCGACCTTGGCAGGCTGGTATGTTGCTTTCTGGTCAGTCAAGCCCAAACTTTGCCACGCATCAAAATCTTGCCAGATCGGATATTTTCTTTGCCAAAATTCTTTAGTGAAGTAAGGTGCCAGGCTCATGCCGTGTAACTCGGGAATGCCTTTTTCATTAAGAAATTTTTTATATACGACTAAACTGATATCGCCGCCTTCAGCAACACCATTCGTAGTAAATGCTTTTTCCACATGATCATGAAACATCCATACCCCTTCGCCGAAACTGTGCAATCCGTCATCAACTCCGCTTAATTCCAGATCCAGCCGCTGAGCGGGCTCTATGCCATGCACATCCCGGGTGATATAGGAACCCGGACCATTATCAACGCCATCATAGTGGGTTGCGGTAGGTTTGTGGCCATGCAAATGTAAAGCAAGGGTTTCCTGACCGCCATTGTAAACGCGCAGTTTAACCTTCTGATCCGGTTCTATTTCAATGAGCGATTCCCTTAAGGTATAGGGGAAAGAGCGGCCGTTAAGCATAAAGTAATCATCGGTGGCTTCGGTAACGTCATAATCCATATTCAGATGCTGCGCAATCAGGCGCGGATCATTGGCTGATCTCGCGGCGACTTCATGCAGTTCCTTATCCGCAGTTTCATAATGCAGGTCATATTCTCTGGCATATTTTTCAAGAACAGCCACGGAAGGATGACGCACCTGACCGGCGCCGACATTAAGAGTCTGCGGCCAATTGTTGGGACGATTTTCTTCTACGACAAAAATTCCCTGCAGCCCCATAGGAATATGGACGTGAGGCTGGACATGGCAGTGATAATACATGGTGCCTGGTTGTCGTGGTTTAATGACATAGGTTTTACTGTCACCCGGCATAACATCCATCGAACTGGTTTGTCCAACGCCATCATTACCGCCGCCGCCATGATCCATAAAGGGGTGGTCAATTCCATGCAAGTGAATGGAGTGGGGTAAATAATGGGTGTTTTCCAATATTATCCAGATTACGTCATCCTGCTCAACGCGAATGGCTGGCGATGGCACACGCAACAAGGAATTGGCTACGGGTTCATAAAGACTGAGAGTAGACATATCCCGTGTTTTGGGTGTAAAAACCCAAAAAGTGGGCTGAATTCCCGGCGCGATATCAAATGTGGTTACGGGTTCTTTGACTTCGGGCGAATGGCCATTGAGTTCAGCAACTTCAAGCTTGATAATGATTTTATCAGGATCGCCGTCGCCGTCAACATCGTCAGACATAGTAACTGCATCCGCGGCCAGCTGGGTCTCCATCAATGTTTCCATGGAAATGTTATTGGTGCCCTTGACAAAGGCCGCAATGTCAGCAGGATTATCGGGGTTACAGAGCCGTGATTCCTGGATGGTGACGCCATCGATGACTTGTTCCTGGCGCCATTTTGGATCAGTAAATTCAGAACAGACTTCTTCCACAGCTCCCATCTTAACCTTGGCCGTAGGAGGCAAATCATTGGCTGCCTGACTCTCCGGATACATAAGGAATAAGGAAGCACTCCAAATAAGAGTAAGAAGTTTT
This sequence comes from Candidatus Methylobacter favarea, assembly GCF_902806695.1. Taxonomy (GTDB): domain Bacteria; phylum Pseudomonadota; class Gammaproteobacteria; order Methylococcales; family Methylomonadaceae; genus Methylobacter_B; species Methylobacter_B favarea. Next base: position 57,261 of record NZ_CADCXN010000069.1, read on the forward strand.
TTGTGCATGCTAGGACCTCGGTGAATACACTTTATACATAAGTTATAACGCGCTACTAAATAAAAGCGCTAGAGTCGTTATTTCTGCTATTTTAACTGAATACCGCGGAGAAGTCTTTCGTGGCGTTGGAAGATAACAGAGAAATAATGGGGATAGGTTTTGCATTAATGCGCTGTTTGAGCGATTTATATTAACAAAGTTCACTCAATTTAAGTGAACTGAAAGGAAGATAACTTTGAAGAAAATCACTCTTAATTATCCGATTTTCAATGGTGACCAAAGCCGGCAAATCGCCTGATCTTGTTCAGCAAATGAAGACCTCAGTTAATTCATGATTAATGAAAAAGTCGAAACTCTTCTGGATATCGTTAATAATGTCCGATTATTTAATGGATAGGGTTGGATATAAACGCCGGATATGAAGCTGGAAAAAATCAAACTTGCAGGGTTTAAATCCTTTGTTGATCAGACGATAATTCCTGTTACCGGTAATTTGACAGCGATTGTCGGGCCCAATGGCTGCGGCAAATCCAATATTATTGATGCCGTACGCTGGGTAATGGGCGAAAGTTCCGCCAAACATCTGCGCGGCGGCAGCATGGCCGATGTTATCTTTAACGGTTCCTCTACCCGCAAGCCGGTGAGCACGGCTTCGGTAGAGCTGGTTTTTGATAACAGCGCAGGCAAGGCGGGCGGCGAATATTCCCAGTACAGCACCATTGCGATTAAACGGCAAGTCAGTCGCGATGGACAGTCCCTGTTTTTGCTGAATGGCGCCCGCTGCCGGCGCAAGGATATTACCGATATTTTTCTTGGCACGGGTTTAGGTTCCAGAAGCTACGCCATTATCGAGCAGGGCACTATATCGAGAATGGTTGAAGCGAAGCCGGAGGAATTAAGAATTCATATCGAAGAAGCGGCCGGCATTTCCAAATACAAGGAACGGCGCAGCGAGACTGAAACCCGTATGAAGCACACCCGGGAAAATCTGGAGCGGCTGGCTGATTTGCAAGAGGAAGTTGAAAAACAGCTTAAACATTTGCAAAAGCAAGCGGAAAAAGCGGAAAAATATACGCAACTGAAAAAGCAGGAGCGTCAGTTCAAACTAGAGCTGTTGGCGATGCGCTGGAGCAGCTATCATCAGGCCGCGCAACAGCTGGAAATAAAATTGCAGGAAGCCGCTGCTGAACATAATCGCTTGTTTGTTCAATTACTGAACATCGATAATGCGCTGGAGGAAAAACGCGCTGAACATAAAACGCAACAGCGGCAATTAAACAGCCTGCAGGGCGATTATTACCATATTGTTGCAGAAGTCGGCAGCCTGGAACAGACGATTAAACACAATGAAAGCAACCATCAGTCTACCCGGCTTGAAATAAGCCGCTCACATGAGCAGTCAAGCCACTCACTGGCTGAGCTTCAAACCGATTTGCAGCAACTGGAAGAAATCAAAGCGGCCTTGTTCGAAGCCGAAGCAGACTTGATTAATGCCGAGGAAAGACAAACGGAGATTTTACAGCATCAGCAGCAAACCCGGCAGCAAAGGACTGCCTGGCAGGAGCAATGGGAAGCCTACCGGACGTTAAGTTCAAAATACAAGGAACAGGCTGAAGTGCAGCGGGTCAAAACGGCGCAGCTGGAAAACCAGAACCGGCAGTTGCAAATTCGCCTGGATAAATTACATAACGAGCGCAATGAGCTGTCATCCAGCCGCTTGCAAAGCGAGATTGAGGTGCTGGATGGCGCTATTGAAACCATTGAATCGCAGCGAGCCGATCTACAAAGCCAGCTCGAACAGCTGCATCAGCAGATTCGCGACCATCGCCAGCAGCTAAAGCAGCTTCATGATGAATTGCATGACCGGCGTTCCGAAATACACACGGTGAAAGGTAAAATTACTTCGCTGGAACTATTGCAGCAACACGCCATGGGCAAAGACAATAAAAATCTGGGAATGTGGCTGCAATCCGTGGGTCTGACCGATAATACGCGGCTGGCGGAATTCCTGGATGTGGAAGCCGGCTGGGAAAGCGCCGTTGAAACCGTTCTAGGCAGCTATCTGGAAGCTGTTTGCCTGGAAAGCGCCGATCAGATAATCCCGCATCTGGAGCGCATAATAGATGCATCGGTGACGCTATTTGAAACCGGACCAGGAGCCATTTCCGGATCGGACAGCCGGCTTAGCCCATTGCTCGATAAGATAGCCGCACACCGGGATTTAAGCAATTTATTGACGGGCGTTTATTGTGCAGCGGATAGTAAAACGGCCCGGGAATTATCAGTCCAGCTAAAACTGCATGAGTCGATTATTAGCCCGGACGGCGCCTGGTTTGGGCCTGGCTGGGTAAAAATTCTTCGAACCAGGGACAGTAAAACCGGTATTTTGCAGCGTGAGAAGGAGCTAGGCTTATTAAGGCAGCGGCAGCAGCAGTTGCAGGATGAAATTGCAGCGTTTGAAGAGCAGCTGGAGACTACAGAAGCGAGCCTGAAAGATGCCGAAGTTAATCGCGAAGCCATCCAGCAGCAGGACGCTATTTTAAGCAGCGAGCTGTCGGCAAGAAATTCTGAACTCAGCGCGCATTCGGCGCGCCTGGAGCAACAGCAGCGCCGTCTGGATCAGGTTGATAATGAAATAGAAGACATACTCGCGGAAACCGGTGAAAATGCTGAACTGTTAGCCGCGTGCCGATTGCTGCAGGAAGAAGCCGAACAGGTGATACAGCAGCAGGAGCAAAAAAGGCAAAGCCTGGAAGCGCAAAATCAGGAGCTGCAGGCCCAGCAACAGCGCACCGAGCAAACCGTTAATGAAGCAAGACAGCAGGTGTATGCCGTTAAAACCCGGATTGAGTCGCTGCGCTCTTCTGAAGCCTCAACTGCAAAACAAATTGCTCGATTACAGATTCAGTATCAGCAATTCACTGTGCGCATTGCTGAACTGGAGGATAAGCTGCAACAAACTTCGACGCCGTTGCAGGAAGAAAAAAATAAACTGGAACAGGCAGTTACAGACAAAAATCAGCTGGAGCTCAGGTTAAAACAGCAGCGTATGCTTCAGGAAGAAATCGAATCTGCGCTAACGCAGTTATCTGAAGAACATGCCCGGGTACAGCAGACCCTGGGAAGACAGAAAGACGCGCTGGACAACCGGCGTTTTGAACTTCAGGAAAGTAAGGTTCGTCAACAGACAGTCGGCGAGCAGCTAAAGGAAATCGATGCCGATGCCGAACAGGTATTGAAAACCCTGCCTGAACAGGCCGATGAGCAAAGCTGGAAAAGAAAAGCCGACGATTTAAGCGGTCAAATTGAACGCCTGGGTACCATCAACCTGACAGCGATTGAAGAATATAAATTGCAATCCGAACGAATGAACTTTCTTAATGCCCAGCATGCGGATTTGATGGAAGCATTACAAATGCTGGATCAGGCGATTAATAAGATTGATAAGGAAAGCAGGCTGCGTTTTAGAGAAACCTTCGATAAAATAAACAGCGGTTTGAGGGAAAAATTCCCTAAATTATTCGGCGGCGGCCAGGCTTATCTGGAATTGACCGAACAGGACCTATTGGAAGCGGGAGTTAATATTATTGCCAGACCTCCCGGCAAAAGGAATAGCTCCATTCATTTATTGTCGGGTGGAGAAAAAGCCTTAACAGCCGTGGCGCTGGTGTTTTCAATTTTTGAACTTAATCCGGCGCCTTTTTGCCTTCTGGATGAGGTCGATGCGCCTCTTGATGATGCCAATGTCGGGCGGTTTTCAAAAATGGTTGAAGAAATGTCGGCATCAGTTCAATTTTTATATATTTCTCATAACAAGGCGACAATGGAAATTGCAAAACAACTGGCAGGTGTTACTATGAAAGAACCGGGTGTGTCCCGGATGGTCGCAGTTGATATTGAAGAAGCAGTGAGTCTGGCGGAAAGCTGATGGATAAAGAAATATTGAGAATTGTAATCATTGCAACCGGTCTTGTAGTCATTATCGGCATGTTGTTATGGGCTTACCTGAAAAATAAAAAATCACGGCGGGATCTGGATTTTTTTAGTGACAACGACACCGTTAGCCATATTGATGAATCGTTAAAAGTTCATACTGATAACGATGACTTTGACATTGTGCCGTTAGGGTCTGCGAAACACAGTAGCGGAGGTGACAAATCCAAGAGATATTATGGGCATCATGACGATTATGAGGCGCCGGAAGCCGAAGAAATTGAGCCGCCGCCACGCTTTGTTGCTCCCGCCATCATTCAGTTCAGCCTTGTCGCCAAAGCCGAGCAGGGGTTTAAGGGCACCGACTTGGTTAATGCCTTTGAGCTGGTTGGCCTTGAATATGGCAATTTAAAAATATTTGAGCGCGTGGATGCCAACCGCTTAGTGGATTTCGGCGTGGCCTGCATGGTTGCGCCAGGCACTTTTCCGGATAAAAACCTGGAATCCTTCTATTGTCCGGGACTAGTATTTTTCATGCAGCCCGGGGAACTGGATAATGCCCAGGCGGTTTTTGACGATTACATAGAAACCATTCAGTTGCTGGCTACACAACTGGGTGGGGTTGTCCGTGATCATCAAAGCCAGCCGCTAACGGACGCTACTATTCAATTAATACGTCAAAGCCTGTGAAACACCCAGGGCTAAAAGCTAAAGCCGCAAGGCGCCAGACCGGAAAGTAGCCAATGGCGAATGAATTCGCCCGTTCAGATTTGTCTCGTGTTTATAATCAGCTCATTGCCAGGATCAATCAATGGGACCATGAATATTATGCCCTCGATAACCCTTCTGTCCCGGATGCGGAATATGATCAGGCGTTCAGAAAATTGCTGGAGCTGGAAGCGGCAAATCCTGAATTAATAAGCCCGGAATCTCCCTCTCAACGGGTTGGCGCAAAACCGATTGCTGAATTCAAAAAGGTCGCGCATAAAGTCAGGATGCTTTCCCTGGCTAATGCGTTTTCTCTCAAAGAAACCTATGCTTTCTTTGAGAGAGCCGCTAAAGAACTGAATTTAAACCGCTCTTCAGTGCAAATTTTCAGTGAGCCCAAGCTTGATGGTTTGGCGATATCCATCCATTATGATAACGGGATATTTAGCTATGCCGTTACCCGCGGGGATGGCCAGGTCGGTGAAGATGTGTCTCATAACATAAAAACCGTACGCTCCATACCTATCAAGCTGGCTACTTCTGATCCACCCCTAAAACTGGATGTGCGCGGAGAGGTTTTCATGCCCAAAGCGGCGTTTGAAAAGCTTAACCAGCTAGCCCTGCAAAATGGCGGTAAAGTTTTTGTCAACCCCAGAAATGCAGCAGCCGGAACAGTAAGGCAGATGAATCCTAAAATTGCAGCGAGCCGCGATCTGCGTTTTATACCGTACGGCATTGGCGAGTATGAAGGCGAACAGCATTTTAAACTGCAGTCGGACATTATCGATTACCTGATTACTTTGGGATTTAGAAAAAATCCCCACTCCTACGCTTTTTTAGGCAGTCCTGATGAGTTTGAAAAAAATTATCATATTATGGAGCAGGCCCGGGAAGACATGCCCATGGAAATTGACGGCATTGTCTATAAAATAAATTCCTTGCAGTTGCAAAAATCCTTGGGATTTATTGCCCGTTCCCCTAAATGGGCAGTCGCAAGAAAGTTTCCGGCCAAAAATGTAAGCACCCGGCTTGTTGATGTTGAGTTTCAGGTAGGAAGGACAGGTGTTTTAACACCGGTATCAAGATTGGAGCCTGTTTTTGTAGGCGGCGTGACGGTAAGCAATGCCACCCTGCATAATATGGATGAAATCGAACGGCTGGGGCTTTGCATCGGCGATCGCCTGGAAATTCACCGGGCAGGGGATGTCATTCCCAAAGTTGTCAGAGTGGTGGAACAAGGTGAACACAGAAAGCCGATAGTTATGCCTGCTAACTGTCCTGTTTGCGGTTCCAAAGTCGAAAGAACGATCGGTCAAGCCGCCTACCGCTGCACGGGAGCATTGGTCTGCGCTGCTCAGGCTGCTGAACATATCAGGCATTACGCATCGCGCAAATGCATGAATATTACCCACCTGGGCGTTAAGCTTATTGAGGTGCTTTATAGTCAGGGCATCATTAAAAACATTGCCGATATTTACAGCATCAAGCTCAGCGATATTGCCTCGCTTGAAGGGCACGGGGAAAAGAGCGCTCGTAATGTTCTTGATTCCATTGAGACTTCAAAAACAACCCGGCTGGATGTATTCCTCTGCGCATTGGGCATTCCGGAAGTGGGCGAAGAAGGAGCAAAAAACATTGCCTGGTATTTTAAAAATCTGGATGCCATCAAATCCGCATCTTTTGAACAATTCCTGCAAGTTCCTGATGTAGGCCCGGTTACAGCTAAAAACCTGGTCGATTTTTTTAGCGAGGATAGAAATAAAACTATCATCGATAAAATCATCAAGGCCGGAGTTAACTGGCCAGATGAAAACGATGAGCATCCGCGCGAGCGAATACTTGCCGGTCAGACCTGGGTTTTAACCGGTACGCTGGAACATATGTCCCGCAATGAGGCTAAAGCATTTCTTGAAAGCCTGGGAGCAAAAGTAGCCGGTTCGGTCTCCGGCAAAACCAGTTGTGTAGTGGCCGGCCGCGATGCCGGCACCAAATTGACCAAAGCGGAAGCATTAGGCGTCAGGGTTATGGATGAAGCAACGTTTCTTTCGGAACTTCATCAACAAGGAAGCCGCCGCTAATAAAAATTTCCCCGTTTTATCCATAAAACTTTACATTTAATAGGGAACTTTGACAGATCACATGAGGCATTTATAGCCAGCAGGGGCCCGAAGCGGACATTTGAGTTTCCCTCTGGGTAGTATGACTGAGGAACGCAGCCTGAGTACCGGATTGATGGGCTGCCCGTTGTTTAACTCATCCTGTGACAGGTAGAATACAAGGTGGAAGCATTGCGGCCGCTTTATTTTATTTGATTAAGTTTAGTTGAACTCTTTAAATCGCTATTAAACAGCAATCGAAGAAAAAGTCCACATTGCTTCATATCTTCACCCATGGCAACGTCATCAATAACATTGACCCATTTTCCATTTTTAGAAGTCCATGTCCAGCCGCCCATTGTTCCCTGCGTTTCTTCAGCGCCATTATATAAAGTTAAATCAGGCTTTTCAGATACTTGGCGGCCTTTGCTCCAAGAGGTTGGCTTTTTGAACAGCCGAATGTCAGCTACCGGATTCTAAGTAACGCTGGTTCTTTGCTTTCGGACCGCACAAGCGCCATCCAGACATGGCTCTTTAAGCGTTTGAAGTCGATTTCAACTTCTACCGGCGCATCCGGTTTGCCATTGCCGGCGTTCATATACTGCTGAGATAGAGCGCCTAAGGCTGTACAATGTGGCGCCTTTTCCTATTTCAAATTCCTGTCTCGGCCTTGGCACACACTGTTCCTATGCGGTAAGTCATGCTTTGCTCGTGGCCTTCAACGTTTGGTGTGGACCGAAGTATGAGCAACTCCCAAGCACGACGCACCGAGGGAGAAATGCGGCGAATTGGCGCGAGTGGTAATAAGCTTTTTCATGTTCCGACCTCGCTTCATTCTGACGTCCAACAACTTGTTTCTATGCCTGGATAGCTTATACCGTTTTTTTATTATAACTGACAAGAATAGCTTTAAGACTACATTATCTAACTGCATAACCTGTCCAATACCTATAAAAACAGTTTCAGAATAATCTCATGATTGGCCGATCTGATCGGCAGCAAAAACCAGCCCGGCAGAGTTTGTGTGTTTTACAATAGGCAGCGCGAATTCGACCCTGTGTCTTTCGATAGCAATTTAGCAGCTGCCAAGGATTTAATCGTCGATACCTCCTTTGAGAACCCAGGTACTTGGCTTTTAACTCCAATTGTCTTTATTCTGCCTGCGTCAGTTACTAATGCTGGAAGCAACGGAGCTTGATAATAACGCTTTTTAGTCAATATTATTTGTAACAGAAATAATCAATAATCTTGATTTGCTCTGCATTAATCGGTCAAAATTAACTAGAAATCCTTAAGTTATTGATTATATAAAAGGCTATTAAATTGACTTATTTTTATACGATTTAAAAAAAAGCTTAATAAAAACCGCAGTTAAGCAATCGATAAAACAAACTATCCACAAAGTTATCAACAGATTTTGTGCATAACTCAGCAAATGATATCTGCTTCAGGGTTATTTATGACTAATTTTTTGTTTTTATTAAAGTCCTATGCAGCCAACCTTCAGCCACTGACAGAATCAGAAAGGCACGAAAGTGTATAATGTTCCTGCTAAAGTTAAGATGCTTTCCTTTCTCAAATTTTTTAATAATAATCGGCAGACAAAATTATACTTGATCTGAAATACCCCTTATCGTCGAACCAAAGGAAACCTGGAATAATACCCATGACGACTATGCAGGATATTATTGGTTATTTAGCCGCGATACTCACAACAGCCTCGTTTTTACCTCAGGCCATATTGACGATAAAAACCAAAGATACAAAATCTCTCTCTTTAAGCATGTATGCGTTGTTTACCTTAGGCGTGTTATTTTGGCTGATCTATGGCTTATCCATAGCGGATAAGGCGATAATTTTTGCCAACTCCATAACCTTGATATTAGCTGCGACCATACTTTCCATTAAAATTTACAATATATTATGCAATAAAGGCTAAGCCATAATTATTTTCTGTCTTTTACCCAAATTCCCAGGCATTTGACACCGGATAATTTTAGCCCGGGAAAAGGTAATAGCCGGACTATAATGTTTTTGAAGATTTCTTTTTCTTTCTTTAATAGTCCAATTTGAGTGTTCAGGCTGAGGTAATCGCTTGCTATAATGGCAACGATTTGTAGCTGTATTAATTCCGATCGAGAGGTTTTATGATTCAAGGTAGTATCGTAGCGTTAGTAACACCGATGTATGAAAGCGGTGCTGTAGATAAGGAAAGCCTCAAAAAACTGGTTGAATATCATATTGAACAAGGCACAGATGCGCTTGTTGCGGTGGGCACAACCGGCGAATCGGCTACCCTGGATGAAGAGGAACACTGTGACGTCATCAGGTCTGTCGTTAACTATGTCGGCGCTCGAATACCGGTTATTGCCGGAACCGGTGCAAACTCCACCACTGAAGCGATTACCCTGACCCGACTGGCTAAGGAAGCAGGCGCTGACGCCTGCCTGATCGTAACGCCTTATTATAATAAGCCTACCCAGGAAGGTTTGTTTCTTCATTACCAGGCTATCGCGGAAGCTGTCGATATTCCCCAGATTTTATACAATGTACCGGGTCGCACGGCTTGCGATATGCGGCCAGAAACAGTAGGCCGCCTGTCTCATATTGACCATATAGTCGGCGTTAAAGAGGCGACGGGAGATTTGTCCAGGGTTAAAAAGATTCGCGACTTAACGGGTGATGATTTTGCCATTTATACCGGTGATGACGCCAGCAGCCGCGAGTTTTGCCTGCTCGGCGGCAATGGCACTATTACCGTAACCGGCAATGTTGCGCCACGGTTAGTGCACGAAATGATTATAGCGGCAATTGAAGGCGATCGTGAAACCGCCTTGGCCATTGATACAAAACTGGCTGGGCTGCATAAGAACCTGTTTATTCAATCCAATCCTATTCCGGTTAAATGGGCAGTGGCGGAACTCGGCTTGATGGGTAAAGGCATACGCTTGCCATTAACCTGGCTGACCCAGGATTGTTTTGATGCGGTACGCGACGCCATGCATTTGGCCGAAGTTATTTAAATGAAATTTAAAATTTACATGTTTATTTTTGCGCTGGTTAACCTGTCGGCATGCACTTATATAAAAAATCTATTTCCCGATAAGGAAAAAGATTATCAGTACACCACAGAGATAGCCCCGCTGAATTTACCTCCTGACTTGAAAGGAAACTCTTTTTTAGGCGCTCCTACTGATGATTCCCCTAATTCTGGCGTTGAGACCTCCTCTACAACTGATTCAGCGCCTGTTGACACGCCTGAAAATACCGCAGAAGCAAGGCCTGAGCTAATTAAAGTTGAGCTGGTTAACTCCGAGGCGGGAGCAGACCAGCTACGGATAGAAGCTCCCCTTGCCCAGGCCTGGCGCATCGTGGGTAAAGCATTAAGCCGAAACTCAATTGAAGTAACCAGGCGTGATCAGGAAGAAAGTCTGTATCAGGTTCAGTATGATCCCGATGAAAAGAAAGTGGAAGACGGGTCGTTATGGGATGAAGTTGTCTTTATATTCACGGGATTTCAGGGCAATGAAAAAGAGTATGTACTCAAGCTGGTAGAAAATAACCCCTATAGCAATGTTATTGTTCTGGATGAAGATCGAAAACCTGTATCTGAAGGCCCCGGACTAAAGTTGCTGACGCTTTTGCTTGATACCATTAAAGCTGATCAGGCCAATAAATAACAAGCTCAAGAAATTTTTTACGTTTCTCCATGTTAAAAATCCCTGGAACCTCCGCGCTTTCCGACTTTCGTCTTAAAAAACTGCTTGTTCAACTGCAATGTATAGAAGCAGATATCAAGGCGGTTTCAGCACGATTCATTTACTTTGTTGATATTGAAAAAAGCTGGAATGACAGTCAAGCAGCCATTTTAAATCAGTTGCTTTCTTACGGTTCCGGGCAATCAATTGATGCGAAGGGAGAACGTCTGCTCGTGGTGCCGCGGCCAGGCACGATTTCACCCTGGTCCAGTAAAGCGACAGAGATTGCTCAGCGGTGCGGCCTGTCAGCAGTTATTCGTATTGAGCGGGGTATCGAATATTCATTAATGCCGGATACCTCATTATCGGACGCCGTTAAAAAACCAGTAGCCGATTTATTATACGACCGTATGACGCAGACAGTTCTGTTCGGTAATACCGAACCGGATTTGTTTACGCAGCATCAGCCTTTACCTTTTTTGAAGATTGCTGTTATCGAGCAGGGCCGCGAAGCGCTGCTTATAGCAAATTCGGAACTCGGCCTGGCATTGTCTGATGACGAGATTGACTACCTGGCCGAAAGCTTCAAGAAACTGGGCCGGAACCCGTCCGATGTTGAGCTGATGATGTTTGCCCAGGCCAATTCGGAACATTGCCGGCACAAGATTTTTAATGCCGGCTGGACTATTGACGGCGAAAAGCAGTCACGGTCATTATTCAGCATGATTCGCAATACGGCCGAAAAAAATCCGGACGGGATTTTATCTGCCTACAGTGATAATGCCTCGGTGGCTGAAGGTTCAACTGCGCAAGTCTTGATACGCAATGCCCTGAACGGCGAATATGGCTATGTCGAAGAAGCCGCGCATTTACTGATGAAAGTAGAGACTCATAACCATCCGACCGCCATTTCTCCTTTCCCGGGCGCGGCTACCGGTTCCGGCGGTGAAATTCGCGATGAAGGGGCAACGGGGCGCGGTTCGGCCACTAAAGCGGGTTTAACCGGATTTTCCGTATCCCATTTAAAAATTCCGGGATTTCCCCGGCCCTGGGAAGAGGACAACGGCAAACCGGAACGTATTGCCTCGGCTTTGACTATTATGCTGGAAGGCCCGCTGGGCGCCGCAGCCTTTAATAATGAATTCGGGCGGCCTAATCTGGCAGGCTACTTCCGCAGCTTTGAGCAAGCCGTGCCCGGCAGCAGCGGCAATGAATTCAAGGGTTATCACAAACCTGTCATGATTGCCGGCGGCATGGGTAATATTCGCCCGATGCTGGTTAAAAAACATACTATACCCGCAGGTTCCCTGATTATTATCCTGGGCGGCCCTGCGATGTTGATTGGTTTGGGTGGCGGCGCGGCTTCATCGCAGGCTTCAGGCGAAGGCTCCGAAGAACTGGATTTTGCCTCGGTGCAACGGGAAAATCCGGAAATGGAGCGCCGCTGTCAGGAAGTCATTAATCGTTGCAATGCGATGGGCGATGACACGCCGATTGTATCTATTCATGATATTGGCGCTGGGGGATTGTCCAATGCCGTGCCGGAAATTATTCACGACTGCGGCCGGGGCGGCCGTTTTGAATTACGGCAGGTGCAGAATGCGGACAAAGGCCTGTCGCCGATGCAAATCTGGTGTAATGAAGCGCAGGAGCGCTATGTCGTCGCCATCAAGCCGGAATCATTAGCCTTGTTTACGGGCTTTTGTAAACGCGAACATTGTTTGTATGGGGTCATCGGCGAAGCGACTGAAGAAGAGCAACTGGTGCTCAATGATGCTTTACTAGGCGATACGCCCGTAGCTATCCCCATGTCAGTGTTATTCGGCAAAGCGCCGAAAATGCACCGGCATGTTCAGCATGCGCCAGTAAAATCCCGGCCACTGGATTTTAGCGGTGTTGATATCAACGAAGCCATTAAACGCGTTTTGTCGTTTCCCGCCGTCGCCGATAAAAGTTTTCTGATTCACATTGGCGATCGGTCTGTTACCGGTTTGGTTGCAAGGGATCAAATGGTCGGTCCCTGGCAGGTTCCGGTAGCCGATGTCGCAGTAACCGCATCGGGTTTTTATGCGCTAACAGGTGAGGCAATGGCCATGGGCGAGCGCGCGCCGATTGCTGTTATTGATGCGCCTGCATCGGGGCGTATGGCGATAGGCGAAGCATTAACCAATCTTGCAGCGGCCCGAATTGAATCGCTGAAAAAAATTAAGCTGTCCGCCAACTGGATGGCGGCGGCAGGACATCCTGGTGAAGATGCCGCTTTATTTGATACGGTTAAAGCCATCGGTATGGAATTATGTCCCGAGCTGGGAATTGCCATTCCTGTCGGTAAAGATTCACTGTCGATGAAAACTGTCTGGAAAGACAACACGGACGAAAAGAGCATGACGGCCCCGTTGTCGCTGATTATTACCGCCTTTGCGCCTGTTATAGACATCAGTAAAACGCTGACGCCGCAGTTACAGCGTATTGAAGACAGCGTATTGATTCTGATTGATTTGGGCGCCGGCAAAAACCGTCTGGGCGGCTCGGTACTGGCCCAGGTTTACCGGCAAATGGGCAATAAGTGTCCTGACCTGGACAAGCCTGCGTTATTAAAAAGCTGCTTCGAGGTCATCCAGACTCTCAACCATCAGGCTAAATTACTTAGCTACCATGACCGATCTGACGGCGGTTTGCTTGCAACTGTGGCAGAAATGATGTTTGCGGGCAGAATGGGCGTGTCATTAACCCTCGATAGTCTGGGCGATGATGTGCTGGCTTCGCTGTTTAATGAAGAACTCGGCGCCGTGGTGCAGGTTCGCCGGAAAGACTGTGATCATGTCATTAATCTGTTAAATCAATCAGGATTGGCAGGTTGTGTGCAAGTAATCGGTAAAGTCGTTGAAAATCAGCAACTGACTGTCAGCCATGAGGGTAAGGTGATTTATTCTTCCAGCCGGGCGCACATGCAGGCCCACTGGTCTGAAGTCAGCTACAGAATGCAGGCGCAACGTGATAATCCGGATTGCGCCTTGCAACAGTTTGAACGCATTGCTGATGATAATGACCCAGGTTTAAATATGGCATTAACTTTTGATAGCAATGAGGATGTGACGGCGCCGTTTATTTTATCGGCAAGACCTAAAGTCGCTATTCTTAGGGAGCAAGGCGTCAATGGTCATGTAGAAATGGCGGCGGCATTTGACCGCGCCGGCTTTACCAGCATCGATGTACACATGAGCGATATTATTCAGGGACGGGTAAGTCTGAGTGATTTTAGCGGCCTGGCTGCCTGCGGTGGTTTTTCGTATGGGGATGTACTTGGCGCAGGCGGCGGATGGGCCAAATCCATTCTGTTTAATCCCCGCGCCAGGGATGAATTTGCAGCATTTTTCCAGCGCAAGGACAGTTTTGCCCTGGGCGTTTGTAATGGATGCCAGATGATGTCCGGCTTAAAGAAAATTATTCCCGGCGCTGAACATTGGCCGCGCTTTATGCGTAACGCCTCCGAACAATTTGAAGCCAGAGTGGCTTTGGTTCAAGTACAAAAATCGCCGTCAATCCTGTTTGCAGGCATGGAGGGCTCGAGAATGCCGGTTGCGATTGCGCACGGGGAAGGACGTGCAGCATTTTCCAGTGCCCCTGCGCTTGCTCTTGAAGCACAAACAGTCACCTTGTGTTATGTTGACAATTATGGATCTGTCACCAGTGAATTTCCTGCGAACCCTAATGGTTCACCATGCGGTATTACCGGTTTGACCACAACGGACGGGCGCTTTACAATCATGATGCCGCATCCCGAGCGTTGCTTCAGAACGCTGCAAAACTCATGGCATCCGGGCGAATGGGGAGATTATGGCCCGTGGATGCGCCTGTTCAGAAATGCGCGGGTCTGGGCGGACTTTCAATAACCGGGTTTTAATGAAATCAACTCCCTGTCGAACAGCTACTATGCTGTTTTAGTCTATGCCGTTATATTAAGTGCTACTGATTATGGATTATGGGCGCCATGAAAATTTCACCGGCTTATCGAAAAATCATTTACGGCTTAGTCGTGATAACCCTTATCCTGATTATCACGATACCCGATGTATTAGTTAACTTATTGCTGGAATTCACCCATGTCCTGTTTGAGTCAATTGAGATCGCCCTAGATACTCTTGTCGAACAAATTTTCCAAACCGGCCTTCATGAAACCCAGGTTATTGTCTTCTATCTGCTGCTATTTTTAGCCATTGCCGCTCTCTATTCCCTTTGGCTGATGGTGCCCCCTCTTTATCGCCTCTGCAAGGAAAGCCTGCTTGAGCTTTATTCGGATAAAAAAACGCGTTTTTTGATCTACTGGAATCAGTTAACTCCCCTGGAGAAAATTAAACTGTTCGTTGTCACAGCCGGAGCTGTCTATCTTTTGTTGGTAATGTTTGCATTTTGATGGTAATACGATTATTTCCTTAAGTTTATCGCACAATTAGCTTGAAATATTCATTACTGTTCCCCATATTTTTATTGAATACCGGATGGAACGGTTGTTCGGTATATGATTCACTATTTATTTTTATCTGGAGACTGATATGGCTATTACTCGTTATCAACCATGGGGTTTATTGAATCAATTACAAAGAGAACTGGAACGGGCTCATGAAGGAAATGGCGGCGAGGGATCAATTGCGACTGCAGAATGGGCGCCCGCCGTGGATATAAAGGAAGAAAATGACAAGTTTGTGCTGCACGCGGATATTCCCGGTGTAAAACCTGAAGAAATTGAAGTTAGCATGGAAAACGGCGTTCTTACCATTAAAGGTGAAAAGAAAACCGAAGCTAATACAGAAAGGGAAGGCTACAAACGCGTGGAAAGAACCTATGGTTCTTTTTACCGGCGCTTCAGCCTGCCCGATACTGCAAATGCCGATGCCATCAACGCCAAATCAAAAAATGGCGTTCTGGAGATCGTTATACCCAAGCGGGAGTCCGTTAAACCCAAGAAAATTAATGTTGCAGCTCAGGAATAAAAAAACGGAGCCTTCGGGCTCCGTTTTTTTATTGCCATACTTCAAACTTGATCTGGCGCTTTTAATTTAAAAATTGAAATCACTTTATCAATCCATGCGCCTGTTTCTACATCTGATAGTAAAAATATTTCCGCAAGTGGTTCGGCAATGCCCCTGAATTTATGTTCTTGCTGATCTGATGACAACTGAAGAACAGCATTAAGGATTGATAATCAGGAGCAGTCAGGGAAGTATGAATATTTTTAAGATAAGATCAGGCTGCGGTATTACGATGATAATCCGGCGAATGATAGCTCATCTTGAGTCGGTAACTCACCAATTTGATTATGCAAGAAATCGGGGGGGCCTTATAAGCCGAGAATATTTCCGATCCTTTAAAAAATTCTTATAAATGATTTCAGAAAATCTCCAGGCCTATCCCGGCGGCCAATGCATTCGGCGTCCGCCCAACAGGTGCAGATGCAGGTGATAAATGGCCTGTCCGCCGTTCTTGTTGCAGTTAAACACTGTTCTGTAGCCTTCTTCAGATAATCCTTCCTGTTCAGCCAGTTTTACCGCGGTTTGTAATAATTGACCTGCCAATGACGTATCATCGAGATGATTTAATGTCGGGATGTGCCGTTTCGGGATAATCAGGATATGAACAGGGGCCTGGGGGCTCAGATCTCTAAAAGCCAGCACGTTATCATCTTCAAACACTACATCCGGTTTAATTTCACCGGCCGCCATCTTGCAAAATAAACAGTCAGTCATAGGTTCACCTTTATAATCTACTCGTCTAAAAGCAGTAACAAGCAAGTAAGAGCTTTCAAGCTACATTAGTATCTAAATTTCTTCGTCCATTGAAGGCATGCAATAACGTACTGCTATCGGTAAATTCCAGTTCACCACCCATCGGTACACCATGGGCGATTCTGCTGGCTTGGACATGATGTTTTGCGGCCAGTTCGCCGATAAAATACGCGGTTGCCTCGCCTTCTACCGTTGAGTTGGTGGCCAGAATCAGCTCTTTAATATTGCCGCTTGCCAGGCGTTGTTCCAGAATATTCAGGCCGAGTTCATCAGGCCCTATGCCATCGAGGGGGGATAAACGCCCGTGCAATACAAAATAGTGTCCTTTGAAGGCCGTAGCCTGATCGACAATCCAGGCATCGGCGGGGCTTTCCACTATGCAAATGGTCGAGTCATCCCTTGATTTGTCAGCACAAATCTCGCATAGACTGTATTCGGTTAAGGTGCGGCACTGTTGGCAATAGCCAATTTCTTTAATTGCTTGCAGCAGGGTTTCAGCCAGCGCTTTTGCGCTGTTGCGGTCGCGCTGCAACAGCTGAAAAACCATGCGCTGCGCTGTCTTCGGGCCGACTCCGGGCAAACAGCAAAAACTCTGTATTAATTGTCCTAACAGGCCTTTTTTATGCATGCTAGAAAGGCATTTGGAAACCCGGAGGCAGCGGGATTCCTGCTGTGATGGCAGTCATTTTTTCCTTTTTCATTCTGGCTACTTTGTTTACGGCGTCATTGATAGCGGAAGCGACCAAATCTTCCAGCATATCCTTGTCTTCGCCAAGCAAGGAATTATCAATTGTGACTTTCCTGGCTTCCCGCTTGCCTGTCATTATAATCTTTACCAAACCGCCGCCTGATTCCCCGGTAATCTCTACGGCAGAAAGCTCTTCCTGAGCTTTTTTGAGGTCTTCCTGCATTTTTTGAGCTTGTTGCATGATATTGCCCAGTGCATTTTTCATTTTCTACACTCCATTCTATAATTTATACGGGCTCTATGGTACCGGGCATTACCCTGGCGTCAAAGTGTTCTTTTAAAGCCTGAATGTTTTCGTCTGAATTAATGGCTTCAATAGCGGCGAGCTGCTTATCTTCGCGCGCTTTAGTCAGTTGAACGGCGGGCGTGTCGATGGTTGTTTGCTTTGCGTTAATTACCAGCTTCAGCGATGTTCCCCGATAGGCCTGCAGAGCTTTTCGCAAGTTTTCTTCCGTGCGCGCACTACGCAATTGTTTATGGCCTGGATCCAGTAGTAAAGTGCAAACTGTATCATCAATATTTTCCAGAACGCAATTATTAGCCAGTTCCCTGGTCAAGCCGTTAATCTTCATTGCTGCAATCATATTCACCCAATTATCATCCGGCCTGGGAATAATTTTTTCCTCAGGGATTTTTTCAGCAATAACAGCGGGAGCCTCACTATTGTCTTTGGAATAATCAGGTTGCGTATCAATTCTGCTGAGTGTCCGGCGAATCTGGGCCTGCTTGACAGGCGCGGATTCCACAGCGGCCGGCCTGAAAGTCAGCATGCGCAGCATGACCATTTCAAAACCGCTGCGTGGATCGGGGGCCAGGTCAAGATCTCTTTGCCCTACCAAGCCTATCTGATAATAAAGCTGAACATCTTCGGGCGTAAACAGGGGCGACAAATCGGCAATCATATCGGCATCAAAATCATGATCTATGGCTGCCGGTATTTGCTGAACCAGTGCAATGCGATGCAGGATTTGCAATATCTGCTGTAATACCTCGCTGAAATCCGGAGTCAGATTCGCTATTTCATTTATTTTATCGAGAATCGCGGCCGCATTACCTTTGGCCAAAGCCGCTAATATGTCCTCAACAGGCTGCTGCGCCACTGTGCCCAGCATGGCCCTGACATCCTCCGCCGTTACTTTGCCATTGCCATACACAATTGCCTGATCCAGTAGACTCAAGCCATCACGCATGCTGCCGTCAGCAGCTCGAGACAATAATTTTAATGCAGCAGCTTCAAAGTCAACACTTTCCTGCTTGAGTATAAATTCCATCTGGTTGAATATCTGGCCTGGCAGCAAGCGTTTCAGATTAAACTGAAGACAGCGAGACAGCACGGTTACAGGAATTTTCTGGGGATCTGTAGTGGCTAACAGGAATTTTACATGCGGGGGCGGTTCTTCCAGCGTCTTCAGCAAGGCATTGAAGCTATGCCCGGACAGCATGTGCACCTCGTCGATCAAATAGACTTTATAGCGCCCGTGACTGGGCGCATATTGGACATTGTCCATTAACTCCCGAGTGTCATCGACTTTGGTTCGGGAGGCTGCGTCGACTTCGATTAAATCCACAAAGCGTCCTTCATCCAGATCCCGGCAAACCCTGCACACGCCGCAAGGATTAAAATCCTGAAGGTTTTCGCAGTTAATAGCCTTGGCTAAAATCCTGGCTATTGTGGTTTTGCCTACGCCGCGGGTTCCGGTGAATAAATAGGCGTGATGAAGCCTGCCATGCTGCAAAGCGTTCATTAACGATTTGACGACATGCTCTTGTCCGACAACTTCCGTGAAATTATGGGGACGCCATTTTCTGGCGAGAACCTGGTAGTTCATTGCAGGCTCGAAAGGCAGTGACTGTAGTGGGCGGCAATCGCACCAGCCGCATCCCGGCACACGAATCTGCTGCTACCGTTGCTCCCTTCCGGGCCTGGCGGGATTTACAGCGTATCGTTGCGGGAGGACCGATACGATTACCATTATACAAAAGCCGTACTGGCTAAAGGAGAAGTATTATCGTTGAATAAACTTAATAATACAAGCCGGGATAAAATAATTTCCGTGAAAACTAAATTGGGATTTTGACTGATCTGAGGGGCCCATTGCGAATTAAAAAAAATAACAAGCGGAAGTCGTAAAACTACAGGCTTGATTTTTTAAAATTCAGGTAAAACAAAATTGGATACCGGCTTCATTGCCTTAAAACCGCGTGTCGTCTAAAAGTTTTATTGGCAGGGCTATCAGCCAGTTTACGGCTGTGAAAGCCGAATTTAATTTAACGGCGGTTTATTCAGATTTTTCCATTCTCTAATAATGCAAGCCATAACGCTCTTCTGCAAGAACATCTTCCCATTGCCCAATGAGTTTTTTGTAAGCTGCACCGACTGGCGTTATTTTGCGATCAAGATCAAATAAGCCAAGTTCGTTTACCCGGCCTGCATCTTCTCGTAAGGCGGAATCCCAGTCTACTTGGTGCAACAAACTGTACCAGGTAAAACCGAAAATAGGGATGCCGTCCTGTTTAAGTCGATGCACATTTGCCCATTCTTTCCAAAACCAGTTCAGCGAGTCGGGCATTCTCATATTGGTTTCTGTATGCATAATCGGCAATTTATAACGGCTATAATATTGTTTGGTTATTACATAGTAGCCAAAGATTTCTCCTGACGGTTCAGTGCTTCCATCGGGATGTACAAGATGCTCATTGGTAACATAGTAATCGTTACCCATAATGCAACGTGCTATAACCTGGTGCTCTTCAAACCAATGGTATTCTTTGCGCGTCATGCCGTTATCCAACAGGTACTCATACATTCTTACGTTCAAGGGGTAGCCGTATACAAGATCGAGTGACAAGAAGCGTTTTTCATTATAAAAATTAGCGATATGCTGCGCATTCGGGTTTACCGGATGGAAATATTCCGACGATTCGCTTTGAATGAAAATAGCCTGCGGCTGTACTTCAAGAATTGCATGCATGGCTAAAACATTGGCCTGGCACAGATGCTTGATAGCTGTTACAAAGGCTTTATCTGTAGTCAGCCGTTCATTCCACCAGCCATACTGGGCTGAAAAAGTCGCGGCGATGAATATTTCATTGACGGGAGTATAGTGGGTAAGATAAGGGAAGCGTTCTGCGAAGGCTTTAGCGTATTCGGCGAAATAGTTGGGAAAATCAGGGTTTTGGAAATTACCTATCCAGTCAGGGACGCCAAAGTGACAAAGATCGACAATAGGAGTGATGTCTAGCTGCCTTAACGTATGGAAAGTCTGGTCCGTGAACGCCCAATCATATTTACCCGGAGCCAGATGGGTTTTGTAATAAGGCGGTCCGTATCTTAAATAAGAAATATCTAGCTCTTTGACCAGTTCAAGATCTGTTTGCCAATGCTCATAATGTCTGGTTTTTTCCATTTCATCAACGCGCCTCACCGCTCCGTCAGGCAATGCAATCGTCGGGTAACTGTTTTCGATTCCGGTCGCAAACATGAAGCTGTGCGTAAACATGCTCATACTTTCCTTATAAGATATCCAGCCTTCCACCATCGACGACAAGTGTGGTTCCATTTATATAGCTTGCTTCATCGGAGGCAAGAAAACAAATAGCCGCAGCCACTTCTTCAGGTTTGCCCACTTCGCCTTTTATCCTTTCTTTGCCGTCTTTAACATTAGGATTATTCCACAACATTGGTGTATCCACTGCCCCGGGTGCTACACAATTTATTCTTACCTGGCTATGCGAATATTCAAGACTTACGCCTCGTGCAAAAGCTTCCATGGCGCCTTTACTGCTAGCATAAGGGATCACGTTCGCGGTGCTTTCGTGGGCATGAACCGAACTGATATTGACGATAGCGCCCTTCTTCATATGCGGTAGGCAATATTTAGAGAAAAGAAACACCGAACGAAGGTTCACGGCCATGACCTGATCCCATTCTGCAGCAGTAAGATCGATGATCTTTTTAAACGTCATCATTGCCGCATTATTCACAAGAACATCCACTTTTCCCCAATGCTGCAAAGCAAGATTCACAGCAGCTTTAATTTCGTCTTCTTTTCCTACATCGGCTTGACTAAATAATGCGATGCCTTTTGCTTTTCCAATATCATCAACGGTTTTTTGGCCTTTTTCAGGATCACGATCAATTACTATAACAAGACCGCCTTCTGATGCCATTTGCATTGCCGTGACTTTACCTATACCCGACGCCGCGCCGGTAACAAGGCAAACTTTTTTATCAAAGCGCATAGATAAGTCCTTAACATTATTAAAGTTATACAAACTATATGCATTATAGTTAAGTGATAGTCTTACCCATGTTATTAAAAGTTCCCAAGCATATGCGGTAAAGAATTTTCCTATTGCTATAAATAATAAATTATATCCAGGATATGCCACGCATTTTTAGCAATAAAACTTCTGCGATTTATTTGAGCTGAATATTTTTTGGTAGGGAATATTTCATTGTGGACACATTTATTTGGGCTAACCCATGTTGTTTAAGGAGGTAAGCAAAACCCGGCAATAAAAAACTTGAAGACAGGAGCCGTTCGATTAACTCAGGAGTTTGATTGGCAAGGCTGGATAACCTTAAGCAAGGAAAGCCAGGCGTTCAATAGCCCTGGTAGCCCATTTACGCTGGCCCAAGCCAATAGGGTTTTATCGACGAATATTGAGATTATTTCTACATACTCAATAAGTTAAGCCGGGATTAACGTATAAATGGGCTCTAGTCCGGCCAGACAATCACCGCGCTGCGCAAGCGGTTTTTGCCAAAGCAGGACATCCGGCCAAAATCTTCGCGGGCAATGGGGACAAACTGGCAGTCCAGTTCGCTTTGACGGTTATCGTCCGGGTCTGAGTAAGATTGATAATATTGGTTCCTCTCACTTTCACGGCGTCAGAATGATCCCCTTTGTTAAGAGGATTGAAGAGGAGTTTACGATAAGTCAGTGCCTAATTGAATTAGATAACTTTGAAAGGCCGAACGTTTAGGGAGAGGGGAGTCAGGCGCCGGCGACAGCAAAGAGCAAAATCCACATTCGGGGCTTACCCCTTGACCCTATTTAATTCGTCGTGGCGATTGATTTGCGCATACACCAGTAGATTTCGCCGCCTAGCGCAGGGAAAAAAGCACCCCATAACAAATTAAACCGTAACCAGCCTTTAATATTCTCAAGGAATAATCCGCTTTTACGAAGAAAAAAGGCTCCAGAGATAAAATTCAAATATAGTCCGCTGCTTGTCGCCATATTCCTTATGCGTTGCGGTGAAAATACACTGACATGGCCAAATTTCGAAGCGGTAAGCCGAATTCGCTTTTGCCAATACGCTACAAGCCATTCTACTGTGACAGGAAAACCCCCTATTACAACTCCATTGGGCACTAATCCAGCGCTTAACCGGTGAACTAACCTTTCTGGGTCAAATAAATGTTCAAGCAAATGAAGTACGATGATCACATCATATTGTTCATCCAGGCAAAAATCCGGCGAGTCAACATTGGCTTCAATCTGTCTGGTATAACCAGACTCTGCTAATTCCGGCTGTAATTTATAATCCACTGCAACCCAGCAGGCAATATCGGTAAATCCCGCATCGCGCATAAAGCGCAGCATCTGGCCTCGGTCAACGCCAATCTCGCATACGCGCAATGAACGACCTAGTCGAATCTGCTCTTCTCGAATCAGATGGTACATAAACCAATAACGCAGCATCTTGATTGGGTAACGGGTGGCACGAGGTTTGGCAAAGAGATTTATTACCCATTGCTGTGCATCAAAAACAGAAAGATCCCAATTGTACGCAGCTTGTAAAGAAGACGTTGATGGAATCTGAGGCAAAAGCAGCTTTGCTCTGTCATTTATTAACTTCTCCGATTGTAAGCTTGTTTTCAATTCTTTAAATATCTCTTGTTAGTCGGTTGAAGTTATCAGTTGTCAGGATTTATTCTCAATAATTTTCAATATTGCCAGCTCAAGTCTGAAGTTTTACACATAAATCGACTTTAAAAACATGAGTGAGGCTTACAGAAAATAGCAATGTTAATACACCTGCAGCAATTAAGAAAATAAATAATGCGGTGTCAGAAGGCAGGCTATGATTGTTGCAGAGATAAATATCATGGGGCGCATTTAAAGCAAAAGTAAAAATCTGTCCGGCGGAACGCTTGCTTGCAGATGTGTTCTAGCCCGGCCAGACAATCACCGCGCTGCGCAAGCGGTTTTTACCGAAGCAGGACATCCGGCCAAAATCTTCGCGGGCAATGGGGATAAACTGGCAGTCCAGTTCGCTTTGGCGGCTATCGTCCGGGTCCGGGTCGTGCATATACAGGCAATCATCATCAAAACCGCTCATGACTACCCAGTGCGGGGTTTTTTTGCGATTTATAAGGAAAGTGCTTATCAGTATCAGCGGTATCGCCCCGGCATTAAAGGCGGTAATCAGCTCATTCTGGGTAATATCGGCATAAAAAATTTTGATGTCCTGTTCTTTGGCTTGCCGTTTAAAGCAGTTGTCAACCAGTTCCATGATCTGTTTTTTTTCTTCATTGCGAACGCCGTCAATAAACAGGGCGCCGGTCTGGTTAATCCAGACTTCAACTTTAAAATGACGCCGCCTTGCGGCCAGGGCAAGCCCTAGCGGATGGCAGCCGCCATGACCGGCGGTCATGAAAATGGTAGTGGCTTCCCGCCACAGGTTGATTTCTTCTTCGCGGGACGGCAAATAAGCTTTGTTAAGCCCATGCATGGCCATCATCAATGCCACCGGGCCGCAGGTAAAAGGGGTAGTTTGTCTCAACCAGTGTACGGTTCGGTGTTGCAAACTATCACGATAATGGCGGATGCGTTTCTGGTAGCGCAAGGCGTCTTTGTGATCTTCATAATAATCGCGGTATATGCCGAAAAGCTGATAGCCCAGCGCTTCATAAAGGCCAATGGCCGGGGTATTATCGATACTGACTTCAAGACGCAAGTAGAGCCGGCCGTCATCATTAGCGGCTTGTTCACCTGCCGTCATGAGCAGTTTGGCAATGCCTGAGCCTCTTAGTTGCGGCGACACTGCCAGCGAATAAACTCTGGCCAGCCGCGTACCGGGGTGGTAAATAATCAGCACATAGCCGGCGACAGCCTTTTCTACTTCGGCGACCAGCAAGGCGCAATGCTCCGCCATTAGCCAATGTCGGAAACTGCGCCGGCTTAATCTATCGGCTTCAAAGCCGGCTTGTTCAAGCTCCACCAGTTCATCAAGATCTTCCAGCCGGGCCTGACGAATCAGAATATTGTCGATATTCCTCAAGCTGATAGTCCATGCAATGCCTGTGCTATAACCTGGCGCGCACGAAACAGGACCATTTCCTTCCAGGCCTGATCAGCCGGACAGAAATGATGCCGCATAACCTTACTATGCTGCGAGCGAGCCTGGAGATTATCCGGTAGCGCCCAAAGTTGATGATCGCGCAGCAGGATTTCGAACAACTGATCGGTTCTGAACGTGCCGAACTCCAGGGTAATATAGCAGCTTCGTGCATTCATGACGGCGTGCCAGGCATAATCCAGTAAACCTGTTTTAGGAACCGAACTTGACGTGCCCAGCAACGGCAAGGTTACTGAATCGCCGTACAGTTTATAAGCGGCAGCTGTTCCGGCACTATCGGGGGCGTGGTCGCAAATGATTTCACCGTAGCCGTAAGGCCCCAGGCCGGTATGAATATCAATTACCGCCAAATCCCGTTCATGCAGGGAATATTTAGCAATAAGTTCTTCCGTGACCCGTCTTCCGTGCGCAGGCGCATGCCCGCCATAAAAAGGGCCGGCCGGGTCGCTATACTGTCCGGCGCTGATAGCCTTTTCAAGCGCCTCACGGCCATGCTGTTGCTCGAATTCGGCAAAGGCTGTTTTTCGCTGTTTTGCATCAGCTAAAAAAAACGCCGGTCTGAGCAGTTCATAGCCGGGATTTTCCGGCAATGGCGCTGTGAAATCGACCGCATTGCGATTAAGATCAACGCCGTCGGCATCGCAGCGCCGCTGCCACGCATAACCCCACGGCGTCAAGGCATGTACCATTAATACCGCGGTATCGGCCGGAACAGGAAGAAGGCTGGAGCCAATCAACTGCAAATGATCTATTTGTACAGCGCTGCCGGCAAATCCCTCTATGCCATGAGTGCCGCCGATCAGAACCACTATTTTTGAGGCGTTTTCATCGCCAATCCATGCCGTATCGGTGCTCAGTGATTCACCTTCAGGCCCGGCGCCGGGGCAATAATAAGGCACACTTTGCACAGGAATGGGCAGCTGAGCCAGGCGTGCAAGCCAGGATTGTCTGCCGCAGGCGTAGCTGGCAGGAAAAACACTGGGATCTATAACGGCAAAAGGAAGACTGTAAGACATAAGAGATTACCTGACTATTTTCCGTAGCATAACGCCAGTTAGAGTAATTTTGAAATATTTTCCCATGCCCACAGAAACACCTTGTATAAATAACGGTCTGGTTCCAAAATTATAATTTATTTTATTTCAGGATTTTTTAGCTATGGCGCGTACCATTCTGGTGGTTGATGATCTTTCGGACTGGAACCCTTATTATCCGAGTGATCAGGTCATTACCTTTGAAACTTATCTTGCTACTGAACAAAGTGAATCTGAAGGACGTGTCCGCGTTATCAATCTTTGCAGCAGTTATCGTTATTTGTCAGACGGATATTACTGTTCTTTGCTCGCAGAGGCGAGAGGCCACCATGTCATTCCATCTGTTAAAGTGCTTAATGATCTGGGCAAAAAAGCCTTATACCGGCTGCAGCTTGAAGATTTGTCCGAAGCCCTTGCGCGCACCGTTAAAAGTCAAAATACCGAAAATGAAATTACCTTGCTGAGTTATTTCGGCACTACGCCCGATCCGGCTTTTCAGGAACTCGCCAGGCTGTTATTCGAACGTTTCTCCTGCCCTGTCCTCGAAGTGACGCTGAACTTTCGACAGCAATGGGAAGTTACTGACTTGAAGGCCGTCTCCCATCGCGATCTCGATGAAGCCAAGGAAACCGTATTTGCCGAAGCGCTGGACAAATTCAGCAAAAAAGTCTGGCGCAAGGGACGTGCGCGCAAAGCCGCCCGCTACGATCTTGCCATACTGGTCAATCCCAACGAAGAGCTGCCGCCCAGCAATCGCAGCGCGCTGAAAAAATTTATCAGCATCGGCAGGCAGTTGGGTATTGATGTCGAATTGATAACTCAGCAGCATTATGTACGGCTGCCTGAATTTGACGGCCTGTTTATTCGCGAAACCACGGCTATAGATCATCATACCTACCGGTTTTCCAAAAAAGCCGAAGCCGAGGGGCTGGTGGTTGTCGATGATCCGACCTCGATGCTGCGTTGTACTAATAAGGTCTATCTTGCCGATCTGTTTCGCACGCATCGCGTGCCGTCGCCAAGAACCTGGCTGCTCCACAAGGGCAATGCCGATCATCTTGATAATCTGGAAGTCGAAGCCGGCTTTCCGGTGGTGATAAAGATTCCGGACGGCTCATTTTCCCGCGGCATAGTCAAGGTGCATAATCGCCGGGAGCTTGAGCTTAAAGTCGATGAGCTGTTTCAAAAATCCGCGCTGCTGCTTGCGCAGGAGTTTCTTTATACCAAGTTTGACTGGCGGATCGGCGTTTTTGACAACAAGCCCTTATACGCCTGCCGCTATTACATGGTTAAAAACCACTGGCAGATTTACCGCTACGGCGAAAGCCGCACCGATACCGGTCAATGCGATACCTTGCCCACCTTTGAAGTGCCTAAAGCCGTGCTCGAAGCGGCCTTAAAAGCAACGCAGACCATAGGCAACGGTTTATATGGGGTGGATGTCAAGGAAAAGGACGGCAGAGGCTATGTGATAGAAGTCAATGACAACCCGAACATTGACAGCGGCATTGAAGATAAATATCTCGGTGAGGAACTCTATCGCCTGATTATGACTGAATTTTTAAGACGTATGGAAAATCACAGCAAAGGCCTTTAGGTGATTCGTTAATCTGCCGGCTCTGTTAATCGAATTAGCATTGATTTGGATATAAATTATTGCAGCAACTTTTCGCCCGTTTCCTCTGATGAAAGTAAAACAGATCAACAGCTTGACGCAAGTTGATAGTGTGGCCTGGAATAAACTTGCAGGCACTGCCTATCCGTTTTTACGCCATGAGTTTTTGATGGCGCTGGAACAAAGCGGTTCGGTAGCCGAGCAAACCGGCTGGCGGTCTTCGCATTTGCTGGTAATGAAGGAAAACGAACTGCTTGCCTTTATGCCGCTGTACCTTAAAAACCATTCTCGCGGCGAGTATGTGTTCGATAATCAGTGGGCGCATGCCTATCACCAGTTTGGCCTGCGCTATTATCCCAAATGGCTTGCCGCCATACCATTTACCCCCTGCCAGGGCCCGCGTATTTGCATTAGTGAGCATGTTGACCAGCTTGAAGTCTCACGCTTGCTGTTTGTCTATATAAAGGAAAACGCTGCACAAAAAGAAATTTCGTCCTGGCACTGCCTGTTTCCTGATCAGCAGCAGGTTGAACTGTTTCGCGCCTTAGGGCTTGGAATTCGGGAAGGCGTACAGTTTCAATGGTTTAACAAAGGCTATCGGGATTTTGGTGATTTTCTGCAAACTTTGAATGCCAGTAAACGCAAGATGGTAAAGCGTGAACGCCGAAAGGTGAGTGAACAGGGCGTTGAAATGATCCGCTTGGCCGGACGAGATGTCAGCGAATTGCAATGGCGGATTTTTTTTCGGTTTTACACGATGACCTATATAAAAAGAGGATCTCGGCCCTATCTGAACCTGGAGTTTTTTTTGGCCTGCGCGGCAACAATGAGCGATCGCTTATTGCTGGTGCTGGCAGTCAAGGACAATAGCTATGTCGGAGCCGCGCTAAGTTTTGTCGGTACCGATACGCTCTACGGCCGGTACTGGGGATGTCTTGAAGAGTATAATGCGCTTCATTTTGAGGCTTGTTATTATCAGGGCCTGGACTATTGCATAGAACATGGCTTAAAGCGTTTTGATTCCGGCGCTCAGGGGGAGCATAAAATTTCCCGCGGTTTTGAGCCGGTCACTACCTATTCGGCGCATTGGCTTAGAGATGAGCAATTCGCTAAAGCCATTGAGCATTTTTTAACCGAAGAACAGCAAGCCGTGCAGCTTTATAAACAGGAGGCGTCAACCTATCTGCCTTTTAAAAAATAACGCGCTTTGTTGGAAAAATAATATAGACCTGCTACAGTCAGGCCTACCCCTGGAACACCGGGGTGCCTTAATATGTTGAGAGAGAAAAGATGATGTCTGAATATAAAAAATACGAATGCAGCGTTTGCGGCCATATTTACGATGAAGCCGAAGGCGATCCTGATTCCGGCATTGCGCCCGGCACGTTATGGAAGGATGTCCCTGAGGATTGGCGCTGCCCTGAATGCGGCGTGGAAAAAAGCGAGTATGTACTGCTCGGATAATTAATAATCTTCATGGAAGAACACCGCATGGACACTGTTATAATTGGCTCGGGGATAGCCGGCGTCAGCTTTGCGGAGAAATATCGCTTATTAACGCCGGCTGCGAAGATTACCCTGATAACCCGGGAAAATGACGGATATTATTCTCGGCCGCTGCTCTCGCGCGGTTTTAGCAAAAATGATATAGAGCAGTCCATTATCCTGAAACCGTTCGATAAGCTGCGGGAAAACGGCATCCATATTGTTATCAGCGCCGAGGCGACGTCCATCAATCGTAAAAACCAAACAGTTGCGGTTGCGGGTTCGGGTCAGGAACAATCATTGCCGTATGATAAGCTGGTAATTTCCCAAGGTTCCGCCGCCTTCATTCCGCCTCCCTTTAAACCTTATAATCAGCTGTTTTTTTGCCTGAACAGTCTCGCCGATTTAAAAGCCTTGCGAAGATTCCGGCAAGGCTTTTTAAATGAAAACAGGAATCCTGACTGGGCAATTGTCGGAGGCGGTTTAATCGGCTGTGAAGTGGCTTCCGATTTAGCCGTTGCCGGCGACAGCGTGACGCTTTTTCATGCCATGGACAGGCTGATGGAACGCCAGCTGGCGGCAGAGGATTCAGCTTTATTGCTTAAGGTGCTGACAGATTCTGGAATTAAAGTATTGCTGAATCAGAATGTCCAGGGGTTTGCCAAACAGGAGGAAAAGGTTTGCGTAAAAACCGATGTGTCTACGGGATTTGACGGCGTGATTGTCGCTTGCGGCTTTAAACCGCGCACCGGACTGGCTGAAAAAGCAGGTCTTGAAACAGGCCGGGGCATTAAGGTTAACCAGTATCTGCAAACGACTGATAATAATATTTATGCCGTGGGTGATATAGCCGAGTTGCCGAATGGAAAACTTTATGCCTATATTTTACCCATTCGCAGTCAGGCATTCTGGCTGGCAGGGTTCATGGCGGGGCAGGAACAGAACGAGTGGTCGCCGCCTGTATTTACGACTAAAGCCAAAGTACATGGCTTTGAGGCCGTTCATCCCTACACTCTTTAAGACTCTGCCTGCCTTAAAGTATTAATAATAACGCAATAAGCCAAAGTGGACTTTCCTATAAAATAATCCCCGGAGCGGCGGAGGAGAGGTAATCCATTCTCAACAATATCCCCTTACTTTCGAGCCAGGCCTGCGTGATGAAATACACGAATATCAGGCATTAAAAGACAGGTTCAGCAAGTTGTTATCGAGTTTTCCGGCACAAAAACTTTTGCCTGAATCCACGGCTGTGACAATGACGCTGGCCGGGCTGAACAGCATGGGATCAATTTTAAAGAAATCATATTCATACTGTTTAAAAATTTCAGCGAAAGGCCTGCCGTAATCCTTGGAAGTTGAACTGGGCAGTTCTTCGGCCAGTTTTTCCGCCGCTTCATCGCCGCCTTTTACAAATAAATGCACTTGACCGGCAAACAGGATGGCGTCATTGGTGCGGCCCATCGCCTTGACAAATTTTGGATGCGGCGGACAAATGGGCGCACTGCCGCTGCCGTCGATAATGTTTTCCAGCGGAAAATGCAGCGCATGGGCTTTGTGCATCGCCACTTCCAGGACGCGGGAGACAACCTGCACGCCGCCCGCAAGACTGCTGGTCGGCGTGACAATAATGGTTAATCTGGATGGATCGATATTGCAGGCGGCAGCGACTTTTTCAACGATCTGAAGGGGTGGGAGGGCATCATTTTCAATCACTAAAACAGTCGAATCGGCCTCATCCTGATAGCCCAGATCCTTGTAAAGCTCTTCAACCGGCTCCTGCTGTCCGTTTTTTTCCTTGCTTGCCAGGGCGCGGGCGGGGCCTGAACCCAGTGCGTAATATTTCTCATGGGATAAGCTCCAGCCCGCGTATTGGCTTCCAAGACAAGCCAGAACCGGATTGGCGGTATATACATTGACTGACAATGGCCAGTTGGCGGTATAGGAGCTGTGGCTGATGGTTACGGTGCCCATGCCGCCCAGACAGACTTCAGCAATAAGCCGGCCCGCTTCAATACCGCCCGGTACTTTAATGCCCGCATCAACGATAGTGCAGCCATTATTCAGCTTTTCTACGCCAAGTCTTAATTTGTCAGCATTGTCAAGCAGTCGTTTTACCAAGGGCTGGGCCAATTTATTAATGCTGGCTTTATATTCCATGAACTTGAAACCTTTTATTTTATTAATAATTATCTGCTGTCTACTCAGCAGCAGTTCTGCGATTTGCGATGACTGTTTTTGGTGAACAATGATACTGCAAACCGGCTGTCCGGTGCGAATTAATGAACCGGATTCAGGTAAATCCCTACACCATTCAGGCCAATCGAATTTATCGGGAATGATCAGAGCGTGTTCCGCATAAACAATCTGATAGCCTGTATAGCCCGGCTGCAGGGATGGCTTTAGCCGCTTATTCCCTGTTCCGAAGGCGGCTAAAGTCGCTCCTGCACACGCTTGAATATGCCTAACCAGCAAATCCTCATCATACAATTGCATGCTTGCAGAAGGGCGCGGATTAATTTCCAGGACATAACTGCAATTATCTGATTGTATAAAATCCAGGGTATTCAATCCCTTAAGCGCGAATATGGGCACAAGTCTGTTTAGCCAGTCCGTTATCAGCGCTTTTTGTTCATTCAGCAATTCGCTGCTATTGATGACGCCTCCAAACACAAACTCCTGAGTTTCGCTCAGCCTGATGATCGACTGGGTATTAAACCCTATGATTTCTACTCGCTGTCCATCAGCGAGGAATAATACGGAATTTTGTGTGCCTGCCTGATATTTCTGCCAATAAATCCCTGAGCCTGCATTATCATTCTTATGGCAATGCTTGACCCCGATGCCGCCATAGCCCTGTAACGGTTTAAGCAGCCAATTATCCGTATGCTCAGGCGCGCTGAAAGCCACTTCAGGATAAGGGATGTTCAACTCATCCAGTACGGAAAAAAACGCCTGCTTATTTTGCAGCCTTGCAAACGTCTCGGGATGATTGCCGAGAATAATCATCCGACTGTCAAGGTAATTGAGGCTTTCGGGATAATATTCCAAACCGCTGCCATAAATAACATGCGTTACGGCATAGCGCTTAATGAAATACTCTACAGCAGGCGTTACCTGCTCTTTTGCCAGTGAAGGTATTTGGAAAAAAGCCTCAGTGTAAGATTGCGTGTCAAGGTCGGCAAACAGATCGATGACTAACGGCTTCAGGCCGGCGTTTCTGGCAGCCTGGGCCAGCATACGGCCTGAACCGGCAATGATAAGTACAAATGCGCTCGATAACAAAATGCTTCCTACACAACAAAAACATCCCCGCCGCTATTTCGCGCACTGGCGGTAACAAAACTCAACTGATCAAGATGCGCAAATTGCTGTCTGGCCTGACGGGTAATCGATTCGGCCGGTTGCGCTCCTTCAATGGCGCAAAACCCGGTTGGCCCCCATGAGGTCTGGCCTATGGCGACTGTGCCACGGCGGCCCAGCCATTGCATGACTTGAGCCACTTCAGGGCTGGCAAAAACTCCGCCTTGCGCGGAGGCAAAATGCTCACCTACGGAACGTTGCAATTGGGTAATAACTTCGCCGAATTTAAAAATGTCTTTCTCGGCGACCGCAGGCAATCCCTGCATTAACAATAAATAACACAAGCGCGCGGCTTCCTGTTGCGGGAAAGCCGGCAGGTTTTTAAACGCCGTTATTTCCTGCTGTCCATGTAATCCCTGGCCGCGCTGATCAAAAACCAGGATAAAACGCCAATTGTCAGGCACATCCATATGAACCAGAACCGGCGGCGTTATAGTGTTTTCACCGCGCCCGCCATCGACCACCAGTCCGCCCTGTTCAAATACGCCAATACCTATCCCTGAACGCAAGCCCCTATCCATTACCGAGGCAATATCCCGCACGGTAAGCCCCAATCCATAAATTTCATTAAGCGCCGCGCCCAAAGCCAGCGACATTTGCGTGCCAGAGCCCAGGCCGACATGCTCCGGAATAGAAGTTTCAATGGTTATCTTCAGCTTATCGGACACGTCCAGGGCTTGACACAATAACGTCAGGCAGTTCTCTGCTCTCTGTGCAGAAGGACCGGTGATGAGGCGATGCGCAGCACCGGAGACCGATAATCGAATCGCGTGCTCATTAAGCGCAATACCGATGCTGCCAAAATGACGGCCTAATGATCCGCTTAAATCAATAAACCCCATATGCAGTCGGGCGGGAGCGATAACAGAGACTTTAGAATATTGAACTAACAAATGTTATGGATGTGCAGAAGACAAGGAAAGGGTGAAAATTATACAGTATCCGCTGGGCGCAAGTGAGTTAAGCGCGCATGGCATCAGCCAGCTGCGCCAGATCATTCATCAGCAGATCACAAAGATCGGCTGTCAGCGGATTAACAGGAAATACCGATGGGATGAATACCGAAAATGCGCCGGCTCTGGACGCCGCTTCAATACCGGCATGGGAATCCTCAATAACCAGACACCGGTTGATTTCAACGTGCAACAGTGCCGCAGCCTTTAAAAAAATATCCGGTTCCGGTTTGGCATGTTGAACGTGATTACGAGCGATGATGGTTGAAAAAATATCTTTTAAACCTGCCAGATCAAGACATTCCCGGGCATTACCCTCCAGACTGTTTGTTGCGAGGCAAAAAGGTATTTTTTGCTCAGTGATGACTTCAAGCAATTCCCTGAAGCCGTGTTTAACTTCTATACCATGGCTATTGACCTGCTCACGCCAAAAGCGGCCGGCCGTCTGATTAAATTCTTCCAGGTTAAAACCTGGGCCGTACCAGGTAATAAGTTTTTGTTTTAATTCAGCATAATGCAAGCCTGACAGCGACCGCCACGCGTGTTCAGGCAACTCATACCCCATTGCGCCGGCAGCCTGTCGCCAGGCTAGGATGTAACCGGCCTCGGTATCCAGAACCAGACCGTCCATATCAAATACAACTGCTGAAAAATCCGCCGACTTGAGCATTGCTTTAACCCTGAACGACTTTGATATATTCGCCGGGCGCTTCACGGCTGGAGCCGACTACCAGGCGTTTATTTCCCTGTGCTGTCTGCTCGAGCATGCCTGAGGCCTCCACCGTCTCGCCGTTTATGGCCTGTCCTGCATAGGTTGCAGTAAAGCTGACAATGGAGCTGATATGCGCATGGTCAATTTTATATTCCGCCGGATAATCAAAAGCGCGGGTGTCATCGATTATTTTGCTCTGCAACGTAATCGAACCGCATTTTTGATAATTTACCGGCTTGGGATTTACCGAAAGGTCAATGAAACTCAAATCAAATTTTCGCGCGTTAATCATGGCCTTGTTGTATTTTCGCTGTTCATGCCGCACATAGTCTGCAAGATTTAAGGCGCATGAGCGGCGCTCATAGGACTGAAGCCAGTCCTTGCCGTTTAACGCTTGCAATTGTCCCAGGCTGATCAGTTCCTGGGTAACCGTCCTGCAGGCGTGGAAGAGATTTCTTTCATAGCAGACCAGATCAATATCGGAGCCTGGTTGCTGGGCGCCGATTAGTATTGAGCCGGTGATTCCGGCTTGAGATAAGTCCAGTCCGTGCTGTTGATACCATTTACAAAGCTGAAATACATCCTGCTCAACATGATCATGGCGCTTTGCCTGCATGATCTGTAGCAATCTTTGCCGGGGTTGATAATGGTTGACGATCCGGTCCGCTGATACCGCATGCAAATGCGCATCCAGTTCTGTGGAATAATGCAGGTAAGCCGGGTAATTTTGTTCCAGAAAGATATTGGCTTCCGCCGTCTGATATTTTATCCAGCAAGGCGTTTTATAAACATAGCGTAAAAAACACAACACTTTATTCTGTTCAGTACCCTGTGCAACGACAGCGAAAATCAGACCTTCCTCTGTCTCAATAAAATCCTTGGCAAAAACATCAGCCGCTTTCATGTTGTGTTAACCCGGTAACTGGGTGCTTTACATCGGAAATTTTCATTGTTTGGTTTAAAAGCTGAAAGAAGGGTAACTGCAATATATTAACTTATCTAAATTCTATAGGCCTTGTTAAAAACACTTTAAATATAGGTTCAGCTTTTTTTATTGAAACTCATGGACTAATCTTCTATGCTCCACGCGCAAGGTTATGACTGAAAATCAAAAACTTTGCCTCTCAGACTTCAAATCACTAACACAGGAGACCGTATGAAGATTGGTATACCCAAAGAAATTCATGAGGGTGAACAGCGCGTTGCCACGACTCCGGAGGCGGCCGCACAAATAATAAAACTGGGATTTTCCGTCAGCATCGAAAGCGGCGCGGGGGCGGGCGCAAATATTTCTGATGAAGCCTATAAAGCCGTCGGTGTTGAAGTCGCAGCCGATGCCAAAACGCTTTGGAAGCAATCCGATATCGTCATGAAAGTTCGCGCGCCCGAACAACACCCGGAACTGGCAATAGATGAAATTGACCTGTTGCCGAATGGCGGCTATTTAATCAGTTTTATCTGGCCTGCGCAAAATTCCGATTTAATGCAAAAACTGTCCGCCAAACAAGCCACTGTGCTGGCCATGGATAGCGTGCCGCGCATCTCGAGAGCGCAGAAACTGGACGCGCTCAGTTCCATGGCCAATATTGCAGGTTACCGCGCCATTATTGAGGCAGCCCAGCATTTCGGGCGTTTTTTCACCGGCCAGATTACCGCCGCCGGTAAAATTCCGCCCGCTAAAGTGCTGGTGATCGGCGCCGGTGTTGCAGGGCTTGCCGCTATTGGTACGGCAAAAGGCATGGGCGCTATAGTCAGGGCTTTTGATACCCGGCCTGAAGTGAAAGAACAGATTGAAAGCATGGATGCTGAATTTTTGATGCTCGATTTCAAGGAAGAAGGTTCAGGGACAGGAGGCTATGCCAAAACCATGTCCAAGGAGTTCATTGAGGCTGAAATGGCCTTGTTTGCAAGACAAGCGATGGACGTGGACATTATCGTGACGACAGCGCTGATTCCGGGCAAACCGGCCCCGAAATTAATCACGAAGGGCATGGTTGAATCGATGAAGCCGGGCAGCGTGATTGTGGATTTGGCGGCAGAGCAAGGCGGCAACTGCGAATTGACAGAGAAAGACAAGGTGGTCGTGAAACATGAGGTAACCCTTATCGGCTATACCAATTTACCCAGCCGGCTGGCCAACCAGTCCAGCCAGCTTTATGCCACCAACCTGCGGCATTTGTTAACCGAACTTTGCCCTGAAAAAAACGGCGTTATTAACGTCAATATGGACGATGAGGTGATACGCGGCACAACCGTCATAAAAGAAGGTAAAATCACGTGGCCGCCGCCACCGCCTAAACTCTCTGCGGCCCCGCCTCCACAAACCGAAGCCCCTGCTTATCCTTCCGAGCCGGAACAACAAAAAAAATCGTATCTCACTCCGGCTGTTAAACAACTTTTGCCGCTTATTATTGGCGGACTGGCGTTGTTCGGTATAGGCGCTGTTGCGCCTGCCTCGTTCATGTCGCACTTTACCGTCTTTATCCTGGCCTGCTTTATCGGTTACCAGGTGATTTGGAATGTGTCCCCGTCGCTGCATACCCCTTTAATGAGCGTCACCAATGCCATTAGCGGCATCATAGTCATCGGCGCACTGGTTCAGCTTTCCGCATCCGGCAATCTCGTCAGAATTCTTGCCGGCTTGGCCTTGCTCATTGCATCCATCAATATCGTGGGCGGCTTTCTGGTTACCCGCCGCATGTTGGAAATGTTCAGAAAATAATAGGGGAAAATGATGTCTCAAAGTTTAATTACGATGTCTTACATCGTCGCCACCATTCTGTTCATTCTTAGCCTGAGCGGTTTAAGTCATCAGGAAACAGCACGGCGCGGCAATTATTACGGCATGCTCGGAATGGCGATTGCCATTATTGCAACGGCTCTTAACGGTTCCTTTAATGCCTATGTCATTTTAATCATCGCTTTACTGATTGGCGGCGCTATTGGCGTAACAGCTGCTTTCAAGGTCGAAATGACGCAAATGCCGGAACTGGTTGCCATTATGCACAGCCTGGTCGGTATGGCCGCGGTTTTAGTCGGTTATGCCAATTTTATGGATCCGTCTGCCACTCTTATCGGGGTGGAGAAAACTATCCACGAAGTAGAGATTTACGTGGGCGTATTAATCGGGGCCGTTACTTTTTCAGGCTCTGTGATTGCATTCGGCAAGCTCAGTGAAAGAATCAGCGGCAAGCCGCTATTGTTGCCTGGCCGGCATTGGTTCAATCTGGGATTATTGATTGCGGCTATCTTCCTGGGCCGGCTATTTTTACAACAAGCGGAAACCGGTAGCGGTATTGTTCCGCTGTTAATAATGACCGGCATTGCCCTGATTTTCGGCATACACATGGTCATGGCCATAGGCGGCGCTGATATGCCGGTAGTCATCTCCATGCTCAACAGTTATTCCGGATGGGCTGCCGCGGCAACGGGTTTTATGTTAAGCAACGATTTACTGATTGTTACCGGCGCTTTGGTCGGCAGCAGCGGGGCCATCTTGAGTTATATTATGTGCCGCGCCATGAACCGGAATTTTATCAGCGTTATTGCCGGTGGTTTTGGCACGGCTTCGGGCGGTGAAGCGGCCGCCATTGAAGGCGAAGTACAGCCTGTCACTCCGGCAGAAACCGCTGAATTGCTGCTGGCTGCAAAAAACCTCGTGATTATTCCAGGCTATGGCATGGCGGTGGCCCAGGCTCAACATACCGTCAATGAAATCACCAGGCTGTTAAGGGAAAAAGGCAAAAAAGTCCGTTTCGCCATTCATCCGGTGGCCGGACGCATGCCGGGGCATATGAATGTCTTGCTGGCGGAAGCCAAAGTGCCTTACGACATCGTTTTTGAGATGGATGAGGTCAATGAGGATTTTCCTCATGTTGACGTGTCGATCGTCATCGGCGCCAATGACATTGTCAATCCGTCGGCCCTGAATGACCCCAACAGCCCGATTGCCGGAATGCCGGTGCTGGAATGCTGGAAAGGCGGAACGACAATCGTGCTTAAGCGCAGCATGGCATCCGGCTATGCCGGCATCGGCAATCCGTTGTTCGTCATGGACAACACGCGCATGCTGTTTGGCGACGCCAATGCGACGTTGCAGGAAGTGTTGAAGGCCTTGAAGGGGTAAATTTAACTTCAAGTCGCAGGATGCGGTAAGCCCTGGCGAGCCGCATCGCTAAACAAGCACAAGTGATAGCGGTGTAATTATTTTAGAATCCGGGGATTATGAATAATAGACTTGACATTTTTTATTAGTGAAGGTGAGCTTCAGTGGCTAGCTCTCAACACCAATAAAGAAATCAGGGATATGATCAATGCTTTTTAATTCATACATTTTTATTTTCACCTTCCTTCCGATTGTGTTTTTCGGGTTTTTTCGCATTGGTAAACACAGCCATGCGTTAGCTTCTCTATGGCTTGCAACCGCCTCGTTATTTTTCTACGGCTGGTGGGATGTGCGCTATGTAAGTTTGCTGCTTGGTTCTGTTGTATTCAATTATGGTGCAGGCTATTTGATTGGTCATAGTGTTGCTCGTCAGTCAGGCAGTCAGTCAAAAATTTTGCTGGCTGGTGCGATTACGGTCAATCTAGTTCTTTTGGTATATTTCAAATACATCAATTTCCTTGCTGACAATCTAAACCATTTCGCTGGTACTTCACTGTCCATCGGTGAAGTCATTCTTCCGCTTGGCATCTCTTTCTTCACTTTCACGCAAATCGCATTTCTGGTTGATACCTGCCAAGGCAAAGCGAAGGAATTTAACTTCGTTCACTACTTACTGTTTGTCACCTACTTCCCGCACCTGATTGCAGGGCCGGTATTACATCACACAGAAATGATGCCGCAATTCGCCAAGCGTAACGTTTGCCACATCAACTGGGATAACGTCTCCGTTGGTTTGAGCATTTTCGTACTGGGATTGGCTAAAAAAGTGTTCATTGCCGATACGTTGGCTGATTTCTCCACACCAATTTTCAGTGCGGTCGCAGCGGGAGGTCAACCGATGCTGTTTGAAGCATGGATCAGCGCGCTGGCTTACACACTCCAATTGTACTTTGATTTCTCGGCTTATTCCGACATGGCGATTGGTTTATCTCTGATGTTCAATGTGCGCTTGCCGATGAACTTCAATTCCCCCTACAAAGCTACCAGCATCATTGAATTTTGGCGACGCTGGCACATCACCTTGTCACGCTTTTTGCGCGATTACCTGTACATCCCGCTGGGGGGCAGCCGCAATGGTAAATCCCGGCGTTATTTGAACCTGATGATCACAATGTTGCTCGGTGGTCTATGGCATGGAGCGGGATGGACTTATGTCATCTGGGGGGGATTGCACGGCTTATACTTGCTGGTAAACCACGCCTGGCGAAACTTAAAAGAGCGCATGGGTTGGAGTGATGGTGGTCGATTAGCTAATCTTGGCGCAGGAGCACTGACCTTTATAGCGGTGGTAGTGGGCTGGGTGTTCTTTCGGGCGGATAGCTTTTCTTCGGCGATGGCTATGCTATATGGCATGCTGGGAATAAATGGGATTTCTCTTCCGGGTTCGCTGGAAGGCCAACTTGGAAAGTATTTTCTACATCATGATAAAGTCGTTTTTGACCAATTGATCCCTTTAGCTTCGCTAAAAACCAGGAAGGCTTTGACTTTTTTGATAATCGGCTTTGTTATTGCTTGGGGTTTGCCGAATATGCGGCAACTGTTCGCGAACTATCATTCGACCTGTGAAGATAGTGAGAATGCCGAGCAGGTGCATAAGGCTGACACTTTCAGATCAAGCCGATGGTTTCGTGTTCTTAGGTGGCGCCCTTCGAGATTGCAAGGTGCCTTTTACGGAGTACTGTTTTTTATATTACTAAGTTGCATGGCATCAGCAAGCAAATCGGAATTCCTCTACTTTCAGTTCTGATTATGAGATTCATGAAATCATTTTTTGTTTCTGCTCTTGTGGCTTGCGTAGTGGATTATTCCGCCGTATTGATATTAATCGACGCGCCGGTGCCGGCTGAATACTGGGTTGCTGAAATGATTACCATCAAGAAAAATTTAGTTAAGGAGTACGCTGGAAAAAGAAAAATAATCGTGGCAGGCGGATCAAGTACTTTATTCGGAATTAATGCTGAGCATGCTAGTGAGCAGCTGGATATGCCGGTAATTAATTTTGGGTTGCACGCAGGATTAAATTTAGAAAAAATCCTACAAGTAGTGAGTGCTGTGGTTGAGCCTGGCGATTTTCTGATCCTCCCATTAGAACCGGGATATTACGGCTGCAATACTAAAATGAACTCATGGCAGGTTGCTAACATTGTCGGCTGGGATCATGATACTTTGAAGGAAATGAGTTACTTGGAAAAGAGTGAATTTATTTCATTGGTTTCGCCATCGCTGCTCGGTCAAATGTTTGTTGCTAAAATCCTGAGAGAGTTTTATCCAGCTATAATTTCTGAGCGCCTAAATGCGCTTGAAAATTCTTTAGTCTTGGCTAAATTTCGTGTTCGGCCGATGCCTGCTGTTTTTGAATACTCCGCATATAACCTCAACAATCATGGCGACATGCTGCGAACAGAAGGTTGTAGGTTCAAGGGTCAAGGCATTGATGTCAACAATCCCAGCCATGTGTGCGAAAAAACAGCAGGCCAGCTAATTAATTTTGTACATACCATGAGAAAAAAGGGAGTGCAAGTCTATTTCGCGAACATTCCCTACATCGCTTCAAAGGCTGGTTTGGACACCTTAAGAAGAGGCGAATCAAGTTTTCGTAACGAATTTGCCCATATCGGATGCATTATAGATAAACGTAAAGATCTTATTTTTGACAGGAAATACTTTTTTAATACCAATTTGCATTTAAATGCTGAAGGACGGTCTCTTCGAACAAATTTATTCTTAAAGGCAATACGCCGTAACGTACTTAGCGGGACATGCTGGCGTTAAGCCGAATAGCAAGGAGAGTTGCAGTGCGGATGCCGCGTTAAGCAATCCGAAATAAACAAAGCCACAAAAATCCTTGCCTGGATTTTCCCAAGCGAGAATTTTCAGCAACTCTTCATATGTGGCTCTACTTCCCGCCTCCTAAAGCCTTAAACAAAAACTTTCTATGCTATGTGAGGTTGTGCTATGGTGAAATATCGATGATTTATTTTTTCTAGCTTATCCTCCGTAGCAGAACAATACCTTCAGAAGAGAGAATTGTGACTATGATCGACTATCACCAGGATTTTTATTGCTGCATGGGTGAACCAAGGGAATTATCAAGAGCAAGACGTTTTAGTGACCTGGACGCAGCCAGTCTATTAACGCATCCATCACCAGTTTAGGCGGCCTATGTTCTGCCATCGGCCGGCCGACCACTTGTGGAGAATACGGATCAATCACCACCGCCAGATATAGCCAGCCTTCCCGAGTATGAATACAGGGATGCGTCGACCTAAGCCTGATCCGGCTGCTTTACCATAAACTGACCCTCCAAATGGTTAGCGGCGATGAAT
Organism: Candidatus Methylobacter favarea; assembly: GCF_902806695.1. Classification (GTDB taxonomy): domain Bacteria; phylum Pseudomonadota; class Gammaproteobacteria; order Methylococcales; family Methylomonadaceae; genus Methylobacter_B; species Methylobacter_B favarea. The sequence goes on from NZ_CADCXN010000069.1 coordinate 98,248, forward strand.
CAAAGTTAAAGTGCGTAACATGCTGTACCGTTTGGCTTGAATCGATAATTGCCACATAGTTTCCTGGACAAAATTTCTTTTTAATTAATTGGTTATTAATTTATGCATAAAGCCGAATTCGATAAATTTGCAGAGGAATATCAGACCCTGCATCAGAAAAATATCCGGCTCTCCGGTGAATCTACCGAGTTCTTTGCCGAGTATAAAATCAAAGATGTTTTTGAACTCCTGACGACTCGAGTAGCTAGTTACAAACCTCAACAAATACTGGATTTTGGTGCGGGCGTTGGCACCTCAATACCTCATTTTATGAAATTTTTTCCTGAGGTATCCTTGACCTGTCTGGATGTGTCAGAAAAAAGTCTTGATGTAGGCCGATCCCATTTCTCAGGCCTTGCCAATTTCCAATCCTTCGATGGAAAGTGTATTCCTTATCCCGATAATACCTTCGATCTAGTTTTCGCTGCCTGCGTCTTTCATCACATTCCTCATGCCGCCCACTCTGGCCTTCTCCGGGAGTGGCTCCGAATTATAAAGCCAGGCGGAACAGCAATTATTTTCGAACATAATCCGCTTAATCCGCTTACGGTGAACGCTGTAAACACCTGTCCCTTCGATGAAAATGCCGAATTGATTCGTGGATCCCTGCTCCGAAAAGAATTGCAAAGAGCAGGTTTTCAGAGTGTTGGCTTGCGCTACAGGCTATTCGTGCCAGGCGCGCTCCGAGCGCTACGCCCGCTAGAACGATGGTTGCACTGGTGTCCGGTTGGTGCTCAATATTTTGTTCATGCCACCAAGCCATAGGAGGTTTAATGCGTCTCGTACGATTCCTGATTGTCGGTGTTGCCAACACATTGATCGGATTGAGCATTATTTATGTTGCTATGTATTTTTTCCAACTCGATATGGTGAAGGCCAATGCTATTGGCTATGCAATAGGCATTTTGCTAGGGTTCGCTTTGAACAAGATTTGGACTTTTAACAGTCGGGGCTATGTCTTGACTAGTTTCCTGCGCTATTTACTGGTGATTGTCATAGCCTACGCGGCTAATTTAGCTACAGTTGTATTGGTAAGCTCACATTTCGATTTAAATCATTACATGGCTCAAGCCCTAGGTATTATACCCTATACAGCGATAGGCTTTATGGGCAGCCGTTATTTCGCTTTTCGTACAGAGGAGCGTAGGGAAGCGGCAACAAATCCTGTAGTCAGTGAGCTCAGTGAGCCGGCTTTTAACAAGAAACGTGCAATATTCCGAATGATAGATATTGGCATTGTTGTGCCCTGCTATAACGAAGAAGCGGTGTTAATGGAAACCACCCGCCAATTGTCAGAGTTGTTACAGCAACTTATCATTGAAGGCAGGATTACGCCAAATAGCCGTGTGTACTATGTGGATGATGGAAGCCGTGACCGTACATGGGCGCTCATAGAGTCTCTAGCGGAAACCCGCGAATTTGTTCACGGAATCAAGTTGTCACGTAATCGCGGCCATCAAAATGCCTTATTGGCCGGCCTGTTAACGGCAGAAGGAGAGGCAATAATCAGCGTGGACGCCGACCTGCAAGATGATTTGTCTGCCATTAAAAAAATGATTGAATGCTATGCGAAAGGCTACGATATTGTTTATGGCGTTCGAGATTCCCGCAAGACCGATACCTTATTTAAGAGTTTTACAGCAAAAATCTATTACCGTCTGTTAAGGGCCATGGGCGTGGAAATCATCTACAACCATGCTGACTACCGTTTGATGGGCCGGCAAGCCATTGAGTCGCTAAGAGGATTCGGTGAAGTTAATTTGTTCCTTCGCGGCATGATTCCACAATTGGGATTTTCATATGCTCTTGTATACTACGACCGGGCCGAACGTTATGCCGGCGAATCAAAATACCCCTTAAAAAAAATGCTCTCATTCGCGTGGCAAGGCATTACCTCCTTCTCGGATTTACCTTTGCGCTTTATTACAGGTTTAGGGCTGCTAGTATCTCTGATCAGTTTCTTGATTACGGTTTGGGCAATCGCGGTGCGTTTGTTTACCCAAGATGCGATACCAGGTTGGGCATCCACCGTTTTGCCTATCTATTTCCTTGGCGGTATACAGCTACTAAGTCTCGGAATCATGGGTGAATATCTAGCTAAAATTTACTCAGAAACTAAACGTCGTCCTCGTTACATCATCGAGAAAACTATTTAGTGAATAATAATTATTAATTTTTTGAGAAAATTTTAAGATGAAATATATTAATCCATTTAACTTATCAGTCTTTTTTCCTTCTCTTCGTTGGTTGGTAATATTTCTTGGTTTAGTATTACTGCAACTGCCTTTCCTGACGGCCGATGCAGACCATCATCTTTCCGGAAGTCGTGGACCTTTTACAGACGAAGGCCTTTATACCGCCCAGTTTCGTAATGCCACGATCACCGGGCATCTTGACTTGACTCAAATGGACGGCATTATCAAAGAACCTTTATTTGCCATAGGGATGTGGTTAGTAACCCATTATTTGGTTGATTCAATGTTGTCTTGCCGAGGTGCCGTAATAATCTCATCGGCATTTTTGCTAGCATTTTTAGCTACTGGTTTCGGAGCCTTTTCTAGAACGGTTCTGATTGCAATTCCGCTAGGGTTTCTTAGTTTCTACATCTTTCACTATAGTCATTTTGCCATGACTGAAATACTCTGCTCATTAATTATTCTGGCAGCCTGCAGGTTATTATATTTCCATTTGTCTGGATTGAGTAGCAGATGGCAGACATTGTTTTTGTCAAGTTTTCTAATCTTTATAGCATACGCTTGTAAAATTCAATTTATATATGCTGCCTTGATTCCTTCGCTAACAATTTTTTTGGCAATGATTTTTAAAATGTCATGCGGCATACGTCCAGAACGAAATGATTGGATTAACTTAATAATCTCGATTTTTCTAGCCTGCATTTTTGCCTTAATATATTTTATGATATGGATTTTACCAAATTATGAATTTTGGACTTCCTCAATTTTTCATCAAGTTGGAGAACGAACAGCAACAAATATCCGCAAAGTTGTTTATAACAATTTATTGAAATTGATAGGTGATATTCGTAACTGGCCAATTTTCATAGTACTCCCGTTTGCACTAGTTATGGCATGCCAAGAATGGTGGTCATTGACGAATAATAAAGAATCTCGGCAAACCTGGATTGCACTGGTAGCTCCCTTATTGGCATGGTTGATGCTTGAATCCCACAAATTTATTCTACCTTATCTTCCGAGCCGTTACCTGGTCTCTTTTTATATCGCACTCGCAATGCTCGGGGCGGCAGGGCTGTCTATGTTTAAAAAATCGCATATTACGAGTACTTGGCAGTGGTTTTATGGAGTATGCGCTATAGCCTTAATCTTGTCATTTACAGTTAATATAATACTTTATCAGCGCGCTTTTCAGGAGCGAAGCTATACAATTGTTAATGCGCAAACTTTGTTTGCCAAAGATGGGAAGTGGAAAAGAAAAGTTGTAATGGGACCCTGGGCTCCAACTTTATTTTGGGGTACTGGCGCTATCACCCTGCCTGTATGGAAAGATTATTTCAACGATCGTGATATTCTCACTAAATATCATCCATCTGCTATTGTCAGCGAAGTTGACCAAGCTGACTCTCAGGGCGCTTTTACTGCGGACGGTATTGATTTGAGGAAGTTGACGAGTAAAGTTGTGCGTGTGTTGCAATGGGAAATACATGTATACGAAATTCCTTTGACGACACGCTAGGTTTTCTGCTATTTTTATTTATAGTGACGGTAAGGATTTGAGGGCAAATTTAGAGGGGGACGATAATCACTCTCTACCTAACTCATTTAGAGGCTGTTTGAAAACTCCGGTTTTTGAATTCACTGTATAGATATTTTTAGAATTGGTTGACCTGATGATGCACAAAAAAGCGGAGGAAGCGAGAAGCATTATCGGAGTAATCTGAGTAATGGCGGACGTTACCTGAAGCTGCATCTGTCGTTATCGGCCCTGGACATTCCCCACAAAATGAGTTTGCGCCAGGTTTGCCTGGATAGCCAATTATCAAGTACATCGCGGTTGCCGGGGTGGGCGGTTTCGAGGTTGTGAAACTAATCAATGTCCGCAAATGCCATCTCCTCGTGAATATCACGGATAGCTCAAGTCCGTGGTAGTTACCGCGGCGAACGTGCAAGAACGGGACGGTATACGCTGGCTGTTAGTCATCGCCCCCACGGTAAAAAATTACGCACGATTTAAGTCAAGGTTGGTTATATCGGTCATCAGGTGGACTGGCTCGTCGAACGTTTCAAGTTCTATCTGGCAGTCCTATGGCGTCTCAAGCAAACCCAGGAATGGGTGCTGGCGGCTCGCCGTGGGGCGATTGAGCACGCCTTCGCTTTGGCTAAACCCCTCACGGCGCCTCTGCAATAACTATTAACGGCTTACTCACCATGACGCAACCCGGATTTGCATCGCCCTGACATGCATTATGTGGAATCGCCTGGCTTGAGGGAAATTTTCAAACAGCTGCTTAGATTGGACCAGAATAGGCAGATACACTGGCATAAAACACTTGCTACTGCTTTACGAGACTCGAATTCTAAAAAGTCGCTTGTAAATTTAACCCGGCTGACCGGGTTTCGTAGGATCTGAATGGGTCGTTGGAATCACGCTTTTCGTAGTTCAGGATAGTGCCGATGCTGATGTTATCTGATGGAGAATACATCAAATTAAAGCCGATATTGCCGACAGTATCTTTTTGTTGTTCAAAATCAACGACGTTAGTGCCAACGTTACCTAAATATTGTTGCTGTTGGTAAGACATAAGCCACTTCAAGGCAATATGGCGATTAGACCGCCATATGAGATTAAAGCCCACGCCCTGGATTAACAAAAAGTTGGCTGATAGATTTTGGGATTGATAAATATCGCGGATTGCGGACAACTCAAGCAGCATTTTGTCGCTGGCTTGCCAGTGCAGATTAAGTCCTCCAATTATGCCATCAAAATCGCGAATGCTGAGATGCAAATAGTGTTGGTGGATATAGCCAAAAGATCCATCGAAGTGGGTTTTGTTGGAGGCATGCCAATCCCAGTTCAGCGCATAGTTGAAGCGCATGTAGGCGTTATCCTGGGTATCGCTAGCAGTAAAATGATGTTGTGGATATTGGCCATCGGTTAAGAGTAGCCGCAATCCCAAAATACTGCCGGTAGGGCTTAGATATTGCAGGTTGAATTCGGCGTTGTCTTCTATGTTATTGCTGAATTGTCGACTTTTATTATTAAATTGTATCTCGTTTCTAAACAACCCCAACTTGATCTTGCCGTTGGGATGAAATAAATATCCAGCATTGGCAAAAAAGTGCTGGTTATTTTGCAGGTTGGATTCTAGGGTATTCAAATAAGCAAAACTGCCCAAGGTTTGAATGTTGGCGTAACCGATTTCTCCATTAAGATCATTTCCAGCTTGCCAGTTCCATTGAGCCTGAGTGTTCCATCCGATATAATCCAGGGTGGTGAAATTTTGAAACCAGTTCTGATTAGCATTTGCTTTGATGATGATATGCTGTCTGCTGATAGTCCAATCCATATCAAATCCGGCTGAAACCTGTTTGATGAATTCGTTTTTGTCGCTTTTTTCATCAATCAGTACCGGCTCGACATTGTTAGATAGGCGTAAAAAATTGCTATCATATAGCATGTTGAAAGCAACATAGGGTTTAAAGGTACTATCTTGCAACTGTATAGCATAGCTTTTACTTGGCATTTCTCCCCCTATCAGTAGCATAAAACATGAGAATAAGCACCGATTTATAGTGGAATTTTTTTTGTTGCCATCCGGTACATACCTCAAACATAAAAGCACCGTTATCTACACCCTTAGGGTATTAAGTCGTTAATGCTTTTATTAATTGCTTTGTCCTTGCCTTTATCGTCAATTTTAGCAATCAAAACCTCTTTTAGTTTAAAGGCATTATGCTGGGCACATAGCGACTGGGGGTGCGCTTGATAATATTGCTCAATTCCTTGTGCGGAAGGTCGGCCCATGTTACGGATGACCTTGTTGAACCCAGCCTGAGCCAATATCTGCCGCTTGATATGTTTGATTGCACTCATATAATTTTTGGATCGTGAATAATTTTGTAAACCATAACTCGTTGGTTCAGCAATATTTGATAATTAAGGCGCTGACTATATGTTTTTGCCGCCACAGCTATGATACCGATAAGCCAAGCAATACAATGGCTCTGGGAGCGTTGGTCCTGTTCATAACAATGTTTTATCCTTATTTTTAAGGTGTTAAATCTGTCAATACAGCGCCGAGGCATTGACTTTCCGTGTTTTGCAAAGCTTCTTTTAAATGTTGTAAATCATTTAGCCGGGTTTTATTTTGCCGTGCCAATAAAAGGACGCCGCCACACAAAGAGGCAATAATCTGCACATCTATCGCCTGCTCTGCTGATGGTGTGTCGATCAGGATTACGTCAAATTGTGTTTGCAATTGTTGCAGACAGTTTTTTAAGCCTCGACTGATCAATTCGGCGGGATTGGGGGGTATTGTGCCTGCTGGCAATATTGATAAGTCCCGAAACGCCGGAATTCGTGTAATAACCTTTAGATCAGTGCGCTCTGCTAATACGTCGGCCAGGCCGTAGTCATCTTGTAACTTGAATAATTCATGCTGTCGCGGATGGCGTAGATCCGCATCGATTAATAAGGTACGTTCGCCAAGCTGAGAAAAAACTATCGCCAGATTGGCCGTCATGTAGCTACGTCCTTCACCGCAACTGCTGACTACAGCCAAAGTTTTATGAACATCAATAAACCAGCCTAGTATCAATTGCCCCCTCACAGCTCGCAGTGCTTCCACTTGAGCACTAAAAGGTTGATAAGCTGCAATCAGTTCCCGGCTGAAACTCTCTTCGCCTGATGTCAGGAATGGAAAATCAAATTGTCGCGATAAGGCTTTTTGTATATCGTCATCGTTGATTAATCCGAGCGCCTTCGCTGCCTCGCCAAAGCGCAGGCCTTTTTGTTTTTTCAAGACGAGAATACGTTCAATATCGCTGGCACTGATTTTTCCTTCATTCAGTAATAGCGCGCCAATAGTAGCAGATTTAGCTGTTTTAATTATTTCGCGGGCTTGATTGTTAGAGTCACCGCTGGTGTTGTCACGATTAAACAGTTGGGGTATTTGCTTTGACTTGGAGGCCGAGGAAGAAACGACGGCCAAAACAGGAACGGCTAACCTTTCCGAAATATCAAAAGCAGATCGCACTCGACGATCCATAACTTCTGCCCATAACGCCAAGCATACCCCTAACATGCTGCCAAGAAAAATCGACAGCACTATGTTTAATAGCACTTTGGGCTTGGCGGATTTTGCCGGGGGAAGGGCAGAATTAAGTATGGAAATATTGGTTTGGTTCATTTCGCTTTCCATACGGGTTTGTATCGCACGCTGCATGGCGCTATCGTATGCTCGCTGGGCGTTTTCCACCTCACGATTAAACACAGCTATTTCATTACGCTGCTTTTTCAGCTCCAGCACTTTGGCTTTCTGTTCAGCCAGTGCATCGGCCAATAATTTGTTACGTTGGGAGGAGGAGCTAAGCCCACTTGCGATACTGCTTAAAATCATTTTTATTTCGGACTGAATTTTCTGTTGCAGGCTGTCAACTTCGGCTTTTGCTTGCTTATATTGTGGATGATTTATAGCAACCCCTTTGGACAATTCGGCAAACCTAGCTTCTGCTCGCGCTAATTCCGTCTTGAGCGATTGAATCAATGAGCTGTTCAATACTTCCTGCAACGACTTGGATGAACCGCCTGCTGCGAAGTTGGTCGTCAGTAAATCTTTTCTGGATTGTAATTCGCTGGTGTTTACCTGGCTTTCTACCAATTGTCTTGATAGTTCAGCCAGACGGGAATTCTCTAGGTCAAGACGATCATCGGTCGCAACGATGCCGTGTAGTTGTTGATAATTAGACAGTATAGACTGCGCACGCTCCAGGCGCCCTCGCAATGAAGCCATCTGCGAGTCGAACCAGTCTGCATTCAATTTGGCCGGTTGGGCATGCAATTCGATGCTGGTTTGTATGTAGGCATCAGAAAAGGCATTTGCAGCAATCGCGGCAAATTCGGGGTCGGTTGAGGTAAAGTCAACTTGAATCAGGCTACTCTCGCGTGAAGGTCTGATTTCCAGGCTTTTTTTCAGCAATAAATCGGCAGCCCAGTCCCTGATGTCAGCGCTGCTCTCGGCTTCTGCAAAGTCTTTCTGCATTTGCGGGTTCTCGCTGAGTTTCAATTTTTCCACCACTTTGCGAGCTACATTATGACTGGTAATCACATCAACCTGCGTCGCCATATATCCCGGCTGCTGTTGTAGCGGCAAGCTTAGTCCCGTCATCGGATCAATACTGCGTTGATCAACTACTATTGAAGTTGTGGCGACGTATTGCCTGGGTAACAAGAGATTCACCGCAAGGGTAATGATTGACGTCATCATCAATACCGACAGAGCAATAGATTTGCGCGCCCAGAGAATGTTAATAAATTGATGAAAATTCATGCAGCTCCGTTGTTTTATTGCCTCGACCTGAGCAACTGATATAAAGTAATATAAATAGGCAGTAGGATTTGATACATGTTAAAACCAACGTTTGTCGACATAAATCACGTCATCTTTTAATACAGCATCGCTTAAATCCACATCAATTTCCTGCAAAGCCCCGCTTTCGTTCTTGCGTTTAATAACCATGCCGTTTTCAGTACCGCTCAAGGTCAGACCACCAGCGATTGGCAAAGCTTTCACTACCGTAATATCAGGCTCTAAACGATAACCTCCCGGATGCTGCACTTCGCCGTATATATAAAACATCGGCGCTTTAGGCAGGTACACCACATCCCCTTGCTGTATCTTAAATGGCGGGATACTTTCGGCATCTTCAAGATAAACGCGCAAATTCAATTCGTACTTTTGCAGTTTGCCGCCGACACTGCGGGTTATTATTGCCTTGCTGTCTCCCATATCATTAATGCCTCCGGCCATGGCGATTAAATCAACTACTGAACTATCAGAGTTCAGGGTATAACGCCCTGGTTTATTGATATAGCCCAGCACTGAAATCTGTTGACTGATATGCTCCAATACGGTGACACTTACTTGGGCATCCTGAATAAAACCCTTATCAATCAGACTCCCTGCAATGGCTTTTTCCAGCTCTCTGCTTGTTTTGCCGCTCGCCTCTACTTCACCGATTAACGGAAAGGTAATTCGCCCATCGGTCGAAACGCTGGTTTCAGTTTTTAAATCTTCATATCCATATACAGAGATGCGTATAACATCGTCCGGCCCAATGTTATTGGCTGCCGTGCTTGGCTGAATAGACGCCAGTAACAATAAAGCCAGCCACAACGAATAGTATTTTTCATATCCATGCAATCTTGTGGTAACGCGCATTTTTATCCTTGACAATTACTGCTGATTTTCATGTGATCAATAAAGGTTCTTTCGCGCTTTTTCATAAAGTGCTTAACTCCAGGGCGCTGCTGGTCTGCTAAAGCCAACTGCATAAGACGGTATATCTTCATCAGTCCGTTGTTCTTTCAAATCAAGTTAAGATTCTCCCTAACGGCCTGGGCGAAGGGACGGTGTCAAATGCCCTTATAGAAGGGTGATTTTCGTGAGAAATCCATGATTCTGTTCAATCCGGGTATTAGTTTTTAAGGTGAATACGTCACCCCAACAACCCCACCTATGCAAGCAATTAATGATCTCCAGATTGCGATAAGTGGGAAGGCTTTGATTTCTCACTACTGCCGCAGACCCTGAGTGTCCTGGACTTGCATGAATGCCATTGTTTGGCCTCTGAGCCCCTTGGAATATATCCTCCGACTTTTTATTCACTCGCATATGTTACTGGTGACTGCAACTGACCACTTTGCGATAGCCTCTCTATCCAAGATCTAGAGTAATTATTCTATTTTTTTGTAACAATAAATTGTTTCACTGACTGACCTGGTGCTATTTCCGTAATGTGTGGCGATCTATAAAAATAAATATCCTCACGGCGTTAAAAATTCACTGCGCAGACTATTACTGCACAGACTATTACTGCACAGACTATTACTGCACAGACTATTGATTAGATTTTCCTGAGTCTACAGGAAACGATGATCAGGAGTTACGGCGCAGGCCATTACACTCCATAACCAGCAATTGGACTCGATTACTGGAGCGACAATGTCCATAAGCTGTTCAATTGCTGTCCAGTAGTTCATATACGCTCCCGTTTCAGATTGTAGATTTTTCTAAAACCAGAGTTAATTTTTCAACATGTGTTCACTGAAGAATAAACTGGCATATTTATAGTCAAGCAATTTTTACGCCGATATTTTAATAGCGGTTTTACGCATTCGGTGCCCTTCTCCAGAACCAATATAGTAGTTATGCGCACCAAATTTATACAGAGGCGCACCAGATAATAGCCTTTTGAGGAGGCGACTTATAGCAGAATATACATAAAATTCAAGTTTTCCAGGCTAAAAAAATTTTGGTATAAAATGTGCTTATAGCTTTTCACTACAAATTGAAATTAAACCGCTAATGTTCGCCATCTATTACAAAATCAGTTATTGCCTAGAGCGAAAAAGCGGAGTTAAAAAAGCAGGAGGTTTTCTACGGGCTAGCCACTGTCAGCCGTCTCTTCATCCCGAATATTAAAAAGGAACAAAAACAAAACCCGCCTAGAAAGATTCTCAAAGGGTCGGAGGAAGTTAAATCATATTAACCTATCTGTTTATTTTTCAGAGTAGTAATCAGATAAGGCTTTGGGTATTTATAACCTTAAATTGTTATTGATCTACTATTGGAGACTTCTAATGAACGCTATGAACAGTTCGTTTGCAGGATGTAAGATTATTAGATCCAACCGTCCTAGCTTTACTCTAGCTCCTGGGATTATTGCTGGTTTAGTAGCATTCTCAGACACAATGCTTTTGTTATATACCGGTTACTTCATTTTAGTAAGTACTCCTCTTGCAACGATTGAGCCTCTTTCAATGGATCTTCCAGCCATCGTGCCTTACTCACTGTTTTCAATTGCATTATTTTATTTTGGTAATTTATACAAGGTTGAATCGATAATTGAGCGACGAAAATCCTTCTCAAAGATATTTCTATTTTGCATATTTACACTTATGGTCATTTTGGTTTTGGCCTTTGTATTAAAAATTTCAAGTTCCTTTTCGCCCGCTTGGGCATTTTACTGGTTTATCTCATCATTGAGTGGGATATATCTGGTTCGATTGCTGGCACGTCAGTGTTTATTGACATGGGTGCAAAGAGGGCAGCTTACACGGAATATTGCTATTGTAGGAGCTAGTACCCAAGGTGCTCTGATGATTGAACAAGTCAGGAAACAGCAACACCCCTGGGTACAAATCGTTGGGGTATTTGATGATAGGTCTGACAGAATCTCCGAGGCTATAGACCAAAAGCATAGGTTAGGCAGTGTAGATAGCCTTATATTAATGGCGAGGGTAGGACGCATAGACGAAATTCTTGTAGCTTTGCCTTGGGGAGCTGAAGAGAGAATATTATCAATATTACATAAGCTTCAAGTTCTTCCTGTAAATATTCGGTTATGCCCGGAAAGCATTTGTTATATGCGCCCTAAAATGGGCTATAGCTATTGCAATGGAATTGCCACTTTAAATATCTTAGATAAACCGCTATCAGGGTGGAATCTTGTATTAAAAACCATTGAAGATAAGATATTCGCCCTTTTTGTCCTTATTCTTATTGCTCCTCTATTAATGATAATTGCAGTTCTCATCAAGCTGGACAGCCCTGGACCTGTACTTTTCCGCCAAAAGCGATATGGATTTAACAATCAACTGATTAATATGTACAAATTTCGGTCTATGTATATCAATCAACAGGATGACAATGCCAGGCAGTTAACTACTAGAGATGATCCGCGAGTCACGAAATTAGGACATTTTTTACGAAGAACCAGTCTGGATGAGCTTCCACAATTTCTTAATGTATTGACAGGTGAAATGTCCATTGTTGGCCCAAGACCACATGCAATGGAAGCGAAGGCAGCTGGCTTGATGTATGAGGACGTAGTGTATCAGTATGCGGCACGGCACAAGGTAAAACCTGGGATCACAGGCTGGGCTCAAATAAATGGTTGGCGAGGGGATACTGATACCGAAGAAAAAATCCAAAAACGCGTCGACTACGATATTGATTATATCAATAATTGGTCAATCACCCTCGATTTAAAGATTATTTTAAAAACAATCTTTGTCGTAATCATAGGACAAAATGCCTATTAACACCTGAGAGTATCTGGCGCCTGGTTCAGGATTACTCCTGTTTGGTTAATTAATGCAAATTATTAACTTTATGAGTAAGCGTTATAAATAAGCGGTTTATCTGTGCAAGTAATTGAATAGTAAAAGGAAAAGTAGCGGGTTACGGTGGCTACCTCACCTTCAGCCGTATTGATAACATCACTGGGTAGTACTAAAAAGGTCGTTTTCTTAAGTTTTACATTGATTGTTTGAGCCTACAACCCTGATCGCGGTTTCATCCTGGAGATTAATAAATGAAATCCTATGCGTTTTGTACATTGCGGCTTCTTGATCAGAAGCACGCAAAGAACGTCCGTTTTCTCGATTATCGTTGCGATGCTGGCGAAATTGTCAGTGAGCTGCGACAGGGAGGACGGGGAGATATTAATGCTGCTCTGGAAAATAAGATTATTCGCCAGGAATTGCCTCTACATTTCCGACAACATCATTATAAACAGGTAAGAAAGCGTTATTGCATTTAATAGTGCTTCATTATCAATAAGCAGTTAATGGAGCGCATCAAGAATCTCGTTAGTGCGCTCGCCTGATATTAGCCGGTTTTAAACCTTGAGGCATGATTATGAATATATTTTCAGATAAGGAAGCTTGGCATGGAGAACATTGTAGAATCCCCTTCCTGCAATGGTTTCTGAACGGTAGTCGTCCTAGAACCTACTATGGATCAGCATATAGTCTAGATCTAAAATGTCATACAGGAAACACAAGCATAATACATAGGAGCCAGAACATTTACGAATGGCTTTACTACAGAACGCGACAAGATATACATTCCCCTGACGTTATACATATCCAAGGTCGCCGATACATTAAAACATATCAGCGGCCATTAAGATTTGGTAGGCAAAAAATAGTTACTGATTGGCGACTGGCAACGCTGTCAAATGCTCGCATCAACTCGAGCGGTAAAAAAAGCGATGCTTCGCTCTGTTCTTTGCCAACTGTTATGCAAAACATTGGCCAGCGTGCATCGCCACTGCTGAAGCTCCTTGGCTTGTCGTGGCTAACCCCTTTTTTAGCAGCTCTTATGCTATTCGCTGGGCTCGTGCTGGCTTCTATACCAACCCATGCCGACTATGTGGCCACTGAATTGTCTTCACTGCCAGAAGAATCCGTTTCTGTTGTGAGGAAAATGAATGATAACGGCGAAGTTGTGGGAGGCGCGCGGGTCAGCGGCCGCCAACGAGGAATATTAGCGAAAGACCGCGGCCGGCAGAACATTGATGGTTTGCCAAATAGTGATTATAGCGTCGCGTTCGGTATCAACGGTAACGGCGAAGTAGTGGGCGCCTCGAATATTCACACGGGAATGCGAGCCTTCCGCTCGCGGCGGACAGCCGGGATCGTTAACCTTGGCACGTTGCCAGGTGACAGCAGCAGCGCAGCTATGGCCATTAATCAACAAGGAGAAGCGGTCGGTTATTCAAGTGGAAAAGCCGGTGTTCGAGCGGTTATCTGGAACCGCGCAGGTTCAATCAAGGCGCTGCCAAATCTTCCCATTAGCATCTCGAGCCGAGGTTTTGCGCTCAACGATCGGGGAGATGTCATCGGTGTATCCGAGATCCCGCCTGGTCCCCGTGCAGTGCTCTGGGAGAGCGGAGGAGATGTACTGGATCTTGGAGCCCTCCCGGGCGACCGAGCGAGCGAAGCGCTGGATATAAATGGCAAAGGCGAGATAGTCGGTTCTTCCGGGAACCCTAATGAACAGACCCGGGCCGTTATCTGGTCCCCGCGCGGGGACACAATTCTGGAGCTTGGCACTCTTCAGGGCGGGACTTCGAGCAGGGCGCTCAGTATCAACAATAATAGCGCGGTGGTCGGGACGTCGCACAGCAGCGCCGGGTATCACGCTTTTCTGTGGACGCTCATAAAGGGTATGCAGGATCTGAATGACCTGCTCACGTTGCGATCCGGCTTTGTGCTTACCCAAGCAGTCTCGATAAATGCCAAGGGCGAGATACTCGCAATCGGCATGGACGAAGTTGCTGAGGGAGAAAAGCACGAACACGATCTTCAAACCAGGATTTTCCGCCTTGTGCCAGCCACTCAGTGAGCCCATATCCATGAAATATAAACATCCGATTCATAAACATCCGGTTCTCTTCCTTATGGGCCTCCTAATGTTGGGCAGTTTCGACGCCCCGAGCAGCGCTGCACCGACTGCCGATGTCGTCGGGCAGTGGGCACTTGTCAATCCGCTGCCTTTTTTCCCCGTTCACAGCCACCTGCTGCCTACGGGAAAAATGATGATCTGGCCGGGCGATGGCGGTGTATCGGGGGACAATCCCTGGTCATGGGATCCCGCCAGTGAGAATGTGTCGAGCCTGACCAAGCCGGGCTACGACCTCTTCTGCAGCGGTCACACCTTTCTGGCAGATGGCGAGCTTTTCGTAGCCGGCGGCCACATCGCCAATAGTGTAGGTCTGTCGCGGATGAGCAAGTACAATTCCGTCACCGACACGTGGAGCGGCTTGCCCGACATGAATGCCGGCCGCTGGTACCCGACCACCACAACCCTGCCTAATGGCGATGTTTTGGTGGTCTCGGGCAGTATTGATCTAACGCTTGGCAACAACGCGCTGCCCCAGGTGTTTGAGGCATCGACGGGGACGCTTCGCAGCCTCACTAACGCCTCTCTTGGGCAGGATCTATATCCCAGAATGATGGTGGCGCCGAATGGCAAGGTGTTCGATGCATCGCCGTCGCGGACAACCCGCTATCTCGATACTGCGGGAACGGGGGCATGGAGCTTCGTGGCGAATAGGATCGGTGGATTCCGTGACTTCGGGTCTGCGGTAATGTATGCGCCAGGCAAGGTACTGGTAATGGGCGGCGGCGATCCGCCCACGAATACGGCCGAGGTCATTGACCTCAATCAGCCGGCGCCGAGTTGGCGCGCTGTCGGCTCTATGCAATATGTCCGGCGTCAAGTCAATGCAACGCAATTGCCCGATGGTAAGGTACTGGTCACCGGCGGCACTGCCGCGCCCGGCTTCAACGATGCCACCGGCCATGTGGATGCGGCTGAGTTGTGGGATCCTGCAACCGAAAACTGGACGACGCTCGCCAGCAGCTCGGGAATTCCGCGCGTGTATCATTCTACGGCGCTCCTGCTGCCGGATGGGCGGGTCTTGAGCACAGGCGGTAACGGCTACCCCGATACTGAGATCTTTTCTCCGCCTTATCTTTTCAAGGGAGCCAGGCCGACGATTACCTCGGCGCCGCCCAGCGTCAGCTATGGGCAGTCTTTCTTCATTAAATCACCGGATGCCATAGCAACTTTTAAAGTCACGATGCTAAGACTTTCCTCCGTGACTCACGCATTTAACATGAGCACATACATCAATCCGTTAACCTTTTCACAAGCCGCGGGCGGCCTTACTATCATAGCCCCTCCCAATAGCAGGGTTGCTCCTCCGGGCCACTACCTGCTATTTATCCTGAATGAGAGTGGTGTTCCATCGGTCGCGAAGGTGGTCCAGCTCGGCGGCGATTCGCCGCCGCCGATTTTCCCCGACGTCATTATTTCTTCGCTCTCGTATGCAAACAACATCTTCACCAGTACGGTGAAAAACCAGGGCACGGCAGCAACGCCCGCAGGTACCATTATCGGCGTAGGCTACCTGGTGGATGATGTGTGGAGAACTTGTGGTGTAGTAGACGGTCCCCTGGCCGCAGGCTCCTCTGTGACCATTAGCACCAGCTGTCCAGCCTATACGATTCCATCCGGCACGCACACGATTTCGGCTTATGTGGATGACATAAACCGCTTTGCGGAATCGGATGAAAGCAATAATCAGTTTTCCCAGTCGATTACGGTAGGGCCAGATCTACCTGATGTCATCGTCACCTCGGTCTCGTATGCAAACAACATCTTCACCAGTACGGTGAAAAACCAGGGCACGGCAGCAACGCCCGCAGGTACCATTATCGGCGTAGGCTACCTGGTGGATGATGTGTGGAGAACTTGTGGTGTAGTAGACGGTCCCCTGGCCGCAGGCTCCTCTGTGACCATTAGCACCAGCTGTCCAGCCTATACGATTCCATCCGGCACGCACACGATTTCGGCTTATGTGGATGACATAAACCGCTTTGCGGAATCGGATGAAAGCAATAATCAGTTTTCTCAGTCGATTACGGTAGGCGCTGCGCCGCCAGATCTACCTGATGTCATTGCCACCTCGGTGACTTATGCGAATGGCCTTTTCACCAGCACGGTGAAAAACCAGGGCACGGCAGCAACGCCCGAAGGCACGCTCGTCGGCGTAGCCTACCTGGTGGATGGGGTCAAGCAAACATGCGGCGCGGTAGATGGTCCCCTGGCTGCAGGCGCCACTGCAACCATCGGCTCCGGCTGCAAGGCCTTTATCATTCCAACGGGCACGCACACGATTACGGTTAAGGCTGACGACATAAACCGCTTTGCCGAAACCGATGAAAACAATAATCAGTTTTCCCAGTCGATTACAATCCCATGAAGTTGATGTTCTGTAGCAAAGCTGATCAGATGTAGAGATTGAGTGATCATTGATCTATAAGTAAATGAAAAAGTCGAGGGTCAGTTTTAAAGACCCTCACAGCTCAGAAGGTGACATTCTCAATCTGTTTTTCTCTGTAAGATAAGGAATAAAATGACCAGTCGCAGGCTCAACCGCTGGATTATCAGTTGTCCTCTTGGCCGGCTAAAAAATGATCGAGCGCTTGCTCAGGGAGGCGGCTGGGCACTTTATGAATAAGGGCGACTAAACCGCAGGTTAATATGAGTCAATTAATGTGTACCACAAATTTATTAATCCTTCATGTCGCTGAGATATTAAAGGGGGGGACGGCTTCCCATATTGATGAACTGTTGAAGTATCAGTCATTAAAATTTGGGATTGAGAATATCTATGCACTCATGCCCGAAAGCCAAACTGGTTACTTAACGAATGCAGGAAAAATATCTCTTCATGGTTTTAAGGATAAATCATCGAGGTTAAGTAATGTTTTGAAGATCCGTCGAAAATTTCAGCAGCTTCTTAAAGAGCATAATTTTGATGTGGTTCACATTCATGGCACATTTACCGGCCTTGCAGTCCGGTTGTTTTTTGGCTGGAAGAAGAGACGACCGAAATTTGTTTATTGTGCTCATGGCTGGGCTTTTGACAGAGAGTCTGCGCCATGGCAAAGCTGGCTAATTGGATCTATAGAAAGATTACTTTCTAACTGGACTGATGTAATTATTTGCATATCAGATCATGATTATCAATCTGCAGTTCGTGTCGGCATAGCGAAAGAAAAAATTATCACGATAAAAAATGCAATTTCTCGCGACTTTAAGTCGCGCGGCAATATTGAATGGCCCGAAGCAAAAAGGCGTTTTCTTTTTGCTGGACGTTTCGATCGGCAAAAAGGGATGGATCTATTCAGTGAAGCCATGCACCGAATAGGATCGGAGGGATTCGCCTATGCTATTGGAGATGCTTCGGCAGGTGAGGTAGCCATACTCAATTTACCCGAGAATATAAAAGTTACGGGTTGGCTGCCGAGAGATACTGTTCAATCATATTTTGAAACTTGCGATGTTTTTGTCATGCCTTCACGTTGGGAAGGGTTTGGTCTTTCCGCTCTTGAGGCAATGCGTGCGGGTCGACCGGTAATAGCCTCGCGTGTAGGCGGTTTACCTGAACTGATAGTAGATGGAGTTAATGGCATTTTGATTGATCCAAACTCAGTAGAAAGCTTGGTAAAAGCGATGCGAAGTATTTCTTACCAGGATACCGTAGTTATGGGGAAGGCTTCACGGCAGCGATTCGAGAATTTATTTACTTCAGAAAGGTTGAACTTGGCTTTAATAAACCTTTATAGAAAATTATAACCTTGAACCTGAAGCAAAAATTTCAAGTTTGCATGGTTATCGAGAAAAGTTTAGAGCTTGCGAATTCATTTAATCTCTGCAAAACCCTATAACAGTAAAGCATTAAAAGATTTTTCTGTCGGCAATGCCCGCCACTGGTGGCATTGAACCCTTTACATGATTGGTAAGGAATAGATGGCTGATGAAGATATACCCGCGTTATGCCGTTTACGGCTTTGGCAGGATAATGGGACCGTTACTCAAGGCGGCTTTGCGCTTTAATGCTATTTACGACAGGACTTCGGATCGGACGGATTAGTATGAGACAGTTAAAGCGTAATGCACTGCATATGTGTGGAAGTCAACTACTAGTTGCACTTTTTCAGGGCCTCCAGTTCATCCTGATAGCCCGTGCCCTGGGGGCGTATGATTTCGGGCGTATGGCCGGCATATTAGCGATGACAGGGGTAATGCTCCCATTCTCAGGATTGGGAGCAGAAAATGTCATCGTTATCCGTCTTGCTCGTGGCACCGGAAATGCTCGCGTCTACTTTGGCAATGCCCTGCTTGTAGCCGTAATAAGCGGTTTGCTGCTTGTTTTATTGTATATTTTATGGGGCGTAACCTTTCTGCCTACTCTGGCTACACTGCAAATGTTGGTTATTTTTGGCGTGTCGGAGATTCTTGTCACGAAGCTTATCGACATTGCCGCGCATGTGTTTTTTGGGTTTGATCGACATGTCTACTCGGGGTTTTTTTATTCCTTGCATGGCTTCTTGCGTCTGCTTTTCGCCTCAGTATTCTTCGCCCTTCTTTACCATAATGCCGAATTGTTGAATAAGCTCCAATTATTCAGCAGTTTTATTATTTTTCCCGGCGACCGACTAGAGCTTTGGTGCTGGTTTCACCTTGCCGCGGGACTTACTACCTTGGTTTTTGTTCTTTTCATAACTATACGCCAGATTGGCTGGCCCACTTTCGACCTCATGCTGGCCTTTAGGGAGTTAAGAATTGGAGTTTTCTACTCTATCGGCCTTTCCTCCAAGAGCGTTTACATTAATATCGACAAAACCATACTTGCACGCTATGTAAGTCCTGAGATCAACGGGGCGTATACCGCAGCTTTTCGTCTTATCTACATGGCCTATACCCCGATCCAAGCGATTCTTAGTGCTGCATCGGCTCGTTTCTTCCGTGATGGCGCTAGCGGTGTAGGGCCTCCTTTTCGAATGGCTACGCGAATTGTAATTTATGGCAGTATGTATTGTCTGGTTTTTGCTATGCTTGTTTTTATCGGCGCGCCGCTCATTCCATACCTGCTTGGGGACGGATATGCCTTGTCTACCGATATTCTTCGCTGGCTTGCTTTGCTGCCCCTGATTCTGATGTTGCAGGATACGTATTCGGATGCACTTACGGGGGCTGATCGTCAAATGGCGCGTAGTTTTTTTCAGGTCATCGTGGCTCTCATGTGCTTTACTGCCAATATGGCATTGGTTCCCAAGTTTTCTTGGAGGGGTGCTGTCTGCGCAACTTACTTTTCGCAAATCGTTCTTGCCATTCTAGTTATGGGCCTTATTGTTTTGCTGCTTCGTCGGGAGCGGACGGGTAAATATCTTAAAACCATCGTAGCTGTTAAATAGGACTCATCATGCGAATTCTCTTTATTAATTCTTTGTATCCTCCCTATATTGGCGGTGGTGCGGAAATAACCCTGGCCAATTTAGTTAAGGGCCTGTTGCAGCGCGGCCATGAAGCAGCGGTACTCTCTACTCACGGAGGACGCGGCCTTAAGACATCGATTATAAATGGCATTAAAATATACCGTAGTGGAATCCGAAATATTTACTGGCATCATTCTTCTTCTACATCCCCTTCCTGGAAACGGTTACTCTGGCATGCTCTCGATAGTTATAATTGTCTGGCCGGGAATGATGTTAGACTTATCATCAATGAGTTCAGACCGGAGATTATCTCCTGTCACAACTTGTCAGGATTTTCTGCAGCTGCCTGGAGCGTGGCAGTAAAGGCCAAAGTTCCTGTCGTGCAGGTGCTACACGATTATTACTCAATATGCCCCAAAAGCACTATGTTTAATGACGGGCGCAACTGTGAAAAGCCCTGTGTTGACTGCACTATTTTACGGCTTCCCCATGCACACGCATCCAGTAAACTGAATGCCGTAGTGGGGGTGAGCCATGCAGTGCTCGACAGGCACCTGCAAGCAAGGCTTTTCACAGATGTTCCGATAAAAAAGGTCATTCACAATGGACGCACACTTAAGGGGGCAAACCCAGCGCTACGAAATCAAGATATGCTAACATTTGGCTTTATCGGCGCACTAACAATTGTCAAAGGAATTGTTCAGCTTGCGGAGGCATTTATTCGCATTGCCGCTCAGTGCAACCGCGCTGTGCGGCTCCTGATCGGTGGCTCTGGCACGGATGACTATGTCGCCGAATTAAAGCGGCGCTATGCCTCTGACCGTATCATTTTTCTTGGCCAGGTTGAGCCTGCGGCCTTCTTTAATCAGATTGATGTCACGGTCGTTTCTTCTATATGGCATGAACCTTTAGGCATGGTGGTCGCCGAATCACTTGGATTTAGTGTCCCCGTTATTGGGACGAAGCGTGGAGGAATACCGGAAATGATACAGCACGAAAAAAATGGCCTAATCTATGATCCAGACAAGCCTTATGCACTTGATGCAGCGATGCTACGGATAATAGAAGAGCCAACATTATTGGCGGAAATGCGAAAAAAAGCAGCTCCTTCGGCAAGCAATTTCTTAAACGAAGACCGGATGATTATGCAGCATGAGAGACTTTATAAAGAGATTTCAGGCTAATGATAACTCAAAGTCCACCGGAAGCCTTGCATATTGCAAAGACTGCGTGTAATTAGCATAGTTTGAGGAACAAATGGTTTTTACAGAATTCTCGCCTTTTTTTCTAATGCTGGCTATTGTTTCTTTATGCAGTGTGCGGTCCTGGGTAATCATGACGGGCATTGCAGCGTTTTTTCAGGCTGCCTCGCCAATATTGATTCAAGGTGGTGGCCGAATAACTGGTATTTCACCAGGCTATGTTTTATTGACGGTTGGATTGTGGCATTTCGGCAAGATTTGCTTGGAAGATCTATCACCTAGTAAACAAAGGCGGGCGGCAATCGTGATTAATGGTCGACTATTCACCTTGATTCTATTTACCGTTATCGGTGTTGCAGGATCTTTATTTTTACCTAGACTATTTGAAGGACAAGCACATATAATGCCGCCACGCCTTGGGCTGGATACAGGCATTACTGAGCGGCTAGTTCCAAGCAGCACTAACTTTAATCAAGCCTTCTATTTAGTCTGTAATTTGTTGCTCAGTTTTCTTATTTACGCTTTTCTGCAATGGCGCCTGATTGATTTGGTAACCATTTTACGGGGCGTTATGATTGGCGTAACATTATCCTTGTGCTTCGGGTTCTATCAGCTACTTTCATTCTATACGGGCATACTATGGCCAGCCGATTTTATCAACTCTAATAAAGGTCTTGGACAAGCATACGAACAGTCTTTTGCAGGGTTAAATCGCATGTCTGCAACCTTTCAGGAGCCCAGTATTATGTCATTGCACTTTCTAACTGCTTTTGGTGTGGTGGGATTAGGTTTGCAGAACTGGCGATTGGCTTTGCCTATTTTGTTGGCATTGATAGTATCTACATCATCACTGGCTTATTTTGGTCTAGCGGCATTGTTTACCTTATGGTTGCTGCTTGAGTTTCCTACACGTGGCGTCCGCATGTTATGGCCAGTATCCCTGTTGTCTGTTCTTATTTTATTGAGTTGGGCAGTCGATAACTTTTTTTTTGATGGTCAGATCATTGAAACCATGGTGGTAAAAAAATTCGAGGGTGAGTCTGGTACGTCTCGTCTTAACGCAGATTTGTTTGCACTAGATGCATTTCTTGATACATATGGGTTTGGTGTTGGCATAGGAAGTACTCGTGCATCAAGCTTTGCCTTTACTTTATTGGCTACGATGGGCGTTTTTGGAGTAATAAGTTTTCTTGTTCTGATGATGAGTTGCATTCTTTATGTTTGGCGAGAACCTACAAAGAATGCAAGAGGTTTGTTGTTTGGTTTGCTAGGCTTGCTAATAAGCTGGTTCATTGCTATCCCCGATATATCTTTGCCACTGGTATGGTTGTTAGTGGGAGCAGCAATGAGCAATGATCTGATAGTAAGAAATCGTCCTTCAGGAGCAGAGGGCACTTGATCAAGTATTAACCAAAATGTTAAATGTGGGTAGTGATACACATGTAATGCCGCCAGTTTTCTGGTTTGGTTATAGTGACAGATCAAATAGTGGATGGCGCCGTTATCCCGCAGGAATAACACGGGTGGGTAACCAAGCAAACCGGCCTTACGAACCATATCGAACGCTTTAATTGTACAATGCAGCAGAGGGTATCTCGCTTGGTCAGGGAATTTTTGGCTTTCTCAAAAATTGACTAATTATATCACCCACATAGGAATCATAGAGGTCGGTGTGGAAAGTGGCGTGTTCCCGATAGGCTTCCGGTATTTTGTCCCAAAGCTTTCGCCCGCTTTCTTTGCTACGCTAACTGGTTCAGGCCAAAATCAGCTATGTCTTCACAGCCTTCGGCTCCACTGATTACTGCACATATCGTTAGAGCTACGATGTCCATTAACTCATGCAGCTTATTACGTTCTATTCGAGGATCCTGTAATTTCTAAAAATGTTTTATAAAACAGGGAGTCATTTGCATTGTTTCCAAAAAATATTAATTTAATTTCATAATATGCTGTTTTTTTATATTTTTATATGGGTTTACCCTGAGCAGCTAGATGGTCAGGGTGAAGTGTTGGGTTATGTTGTGTTATGTTAGAATAATTCCTCTAGTAGATTTTGGAGTTTAAGATGAAAATAGGGTTATATTATTTTCTCAAACGTCTAGCCTATACACTTCCAGATCCCATTGTTTTCCGTCTGCGCTTTTTGTGGAAGCACAGCTATTGGCCTAATTTAAGCGCCCCGCGTTCATTGACAGAAAAAATTTTGTGGCTTATGGCTTGGGATAGCAATCCATTAAGAGCCAAGGTAGCGGATCGAATCAAAGTTAGGGAATTCGTGCATGAACTTGCCCCAAGTTGCAAGTCGCCAAAACAATTATGGAGTGGTGACTCTTTGACTGCAGATATATGGAATGGATTACCCAAGGAGTTCGTTTTAAAAGCCAATCATGGCAGTCACATGACCTACATTGTTGATAAGCAGCAGGATACGATTGACGAAATTGTTAAAATGTCAGGAACATGGCTGACCAAGGACTATTCATTAAATTTTGGCGAATGGGTATATCAGAATATTCCTCGGGTATTGATTGCGGAAGAAAAGCTGGACATCGAAGGCAAAATCCCACCCGATTGGAAATTTTTTTGCGCGAATGGGAAAGTGTTTCTGGTAATGTTAAATACGGATCGTGATGAAACGAGTGAATATGACACTTTTTATTTGCCCGATTTTACTCGTCTTCCTAATCTGTCGATGGATTACGATTATCGCCAAACTCCTGATGTAGATGAACCTTCTTGTTTTAAGGATGCCATTCGTATTGCTGAGCATTTGTCAGCGCCTTTTGATTTCATCCGGGTTGACTTATATCTTATCGGTCCGAATGTTTATTTTGGGGAAATGACTTGTTTTCCATCGGCAGGGTCGGATGCTATTAAACCAATAAATCTTGACTTTGAATTTGGTTCTCAAATCAAATTGGATAAATCTTTCGTAAATTTGGTTCCCAGATCAATTTGGATAAATCCTCCTGAGAGACTTATATGAACACTAAAACTAAAAGCACCATTTTTTTTCTCCTCGTAATAAACTTTGTTATTAAGAATGCTTTTGCGTTCGAACTTGGGGGGGGGACGCATTTCGGTCAAGGGCGTGGCGATCGGGTAATTGACGGATTCAAGGGTGCCAGTGCAAATACTATCCAGATTCAAGCCGGAACGTATCCTACTCTGATTTGGGTGGAGGGTGACGCTAGACTTAGCGGCATCCTGCCGCAATGATTACAATCAACGGTCGTTTTTTCTCTCGCCGACCTACCGGCGTCGACCGTTTTGCTTTCGAGGTGATTTCATCAATCAATGACTTGATTGAAGCGAATGACCCAGCCGTTAGAGGCTTGAGCTTTAGAATTATGTTACCTCCCGGCGTCACACCGGAGCAGGAGTTCCTACATATTCCGAGGGAAACTGTGGGGCGGAACCACGGCCAATTATGGGAGCAATGGGATTTGCCACGTGCCTTACCGCCAGAGAGTTTGCTGTTAAGCCTTTGCAATACGGCTCCGGTCTTATCCTGTCAGCAAGTAGTAGTCATCCACGATGCCGCCACAGTAAAGATGCCCAAGGCATTCAGTCTAGCATTTCGTCTCTGGTATCGGATATTGATGCCGTTGCTTGGGCGAGTTTCCCGCAAGGTGCTGACGGTTTCTAGATTCTCTAGGCAAGAGATTGTGTCAGCCTTCGGTGTGCCGCAGGATAAAATTTCAGTGATAGTAGAGGGGGGCGAGCATATTTTACGTATCGCTCCAGATATGGCTGCTATTCAGAGTTTTGGCTTATCAATCCGCCCCTATGTGCTCGTGGTAAGTAGCATGGCGGCTCACAAAAATTTTCGTCTGGTGCTAGAGGCGATTTCCCGCCTTGGAAATCCTCCGTTCGATATTGCAATAGCAGGCGGTGCGAATTCGCGTGTATTTGGTGTCGCTGGCAGGATGGATTGCCAACGCGTAAAGTGGCTGGGATATGTGAGCGATTCAGAATTGCGATCTCTGTACGAATCAGCAATGTGCTTTGTGTTTCCTTCATTATATGAAGGGTTCGGAATTCCTCCGCTTGAAGCGATGAACTGCGGATGCCCGGTATTAGCTTCACGTGCGGCGTCGATACCTGAAATATGCGGGGATGCGGCACTGTATTTTGATGCATATAACGCTAATGAACTTGCTGCTTTACTGATGCGGGTAGCCGATGACCCTGCTTTGCGCGCTGAACTTGCGATAAAAGGGCATGCACGTGCGGCGCAGTTTTCCTGGGCGAGCGCTGCCCGCCAGATACTCGCCTCATTAAGCGAGGTTTCTTTAACAAAGTTTGTCAGGTTGGGTGATCATTAACTCAATTTGCAGAAGTTTAGACTTAACCTGAATGTCTGGATTGTTCTTGAACCAGACAGTCGACAAGCATGGTGGCGAATGTCGCTTAGGGTCGGGTTCGGGCTGTCAAAAGTTTTCGCTGAATGGCTGCTTAGTAGAACCTGACTGTCGATTCTTGAAGACCAACCGGGACTGATTTTGCCCCGAATTCAAAGATACTCAGCCAAGCGACTATTTTCTTCTGAAGAGTTATACAGAATGACGGATTATTGATCGCTTTCCCGAAAAGTTAGGTCGCAATTATTCGTTATTTGCAAAACCTACCCGCGATAGCCATAATGGTTAAAATAACCTTTTTAACCATTATGGAGCAAATACCACGGTCAGTATGCCTTCAACCGAAGCCAAAACCCGTTTTGGCGCCTTGCTCGATAGGGCACAGCGCAACCCTGTGTGACCATTGAGAAAAAAAGTCGCCCCGTCGCGGTCATGATCTACGAAAGCGAATATGCGGCGTATCAACAGTTAAAACTGCAAGCCTTACAAGGCGACTTAAACGCAGGTATCCGTCAAGCCGACGAAGGCCAATTGGTGGACAGCGAAACTGCATTTAACGCGCTCATTTAAAGCCGCTTGTTTTCAGGGCATCCTTACTAAGGCAACCGCAAGGTTTACCCCGTTGGCCCGGACGATTTAAAGGAAATACGGGATTACATTGCCCGGGACAAGCCCGGCGTTGCCTCCCAATACATGGCAATCAAACAAAAATGCGAACTATTGGCCCATTCTCCAGGGCTTGGCATTCAGCGGGATGAATACTGCAAGCTGTATAAATTCCCCGTCGGTTCGTATTTAATTTTAGGTATTGCTAATTAACTATAGATAATCTCATTATTTCTTTTAGCCATCAGAAGCCTTACGGAATATTCCAACATCTTTTGGCACTTGCTGTAGCATTTTGACTTGCGGCGCAACCTGGCA